>NZ_VBTN01000009.1:0-371249 GCF_013277805.1 Pseudomonas sp. MS15a(2019) | reverse complement strand
GACCTTATCAACCACGACAGGCCCTTTAGAGGACCTGTTGTGATTGATGGGAGAGATGGTATCTACAAGGGGGAATGGGTTCTTGTAGGTTGGGCTGAGCGCAGCGAAGCCCAACGGTGCCCAAGTCCCACGTTGGGCTTCGACGGTGGAGCTGCCTCAACCCAACCTACAAGGGAATTGGGTTCTTGTAGGTTGGCGCTGAGCGCAGCGAAGCCCAACGGTGCCCAAGGCCAGATCCCGCGTGTTGGGCTTCGACGATGGAGCCGTCTCAACCCAACCTACGTGGGAGCTGAAGCTACCGTAGGTTGGGTTGAGCGTCAGCGAAGCCCAACGTCTCAAGGCACCTGGGGCGACACCATGAAGGCGCGGAAGCGCTCCTTGAGATTGCCGGGCCGTGCGCCCTGCCAGAGCAGCTGCCAGCCTGGTGGTACCGCCACGGCTTCGTGCCATTCGTCCTGCACCACCAGCACCTGGCAGGGCACCTGGCGCAGCGCGGTCAGCTCCACCGGGGGATAGCCGGCGTAGACGTGCAGCATGGAGCGCTCCGATTCGCCCAGGCCGTAGCTGGCCACGCAATCCGTCCGTGGCAGCACCCGCTGCAGCGCGGTGAACGGCCGGGCATAGCTGTTGCCCAGGTCGACCCAGGGTAGCCAAAGGCTGTTGGCCAGACTCCAGCTCACGGTGAGGCCGACGAACCAGAGACTGCTGGGTGCCAGGCGTCTGTGCAGCCCTAGCGCCAGTCCCCAGCCGAGCAGCGCCAGCGCGGCGAGGATCCAGGCCAGCAGGCCTACCGGCAGTCGTTCAGCGAGCGGCAGATGGTCCCGGACCAGCGCGGGCCAGGGCAGCGGCCAGCCCAGCGCCAGGCCGAAACCGCCCAGGGCCAGCAAGGCGATGATCGGCGTCCAGAAGGCCAGGCCGAGGGTGCGCCCGAGGGCGGCGAGCGCGGGCGGTGGCTGCAGCCGCGCCGCCAGCAGCGCCAGGGCCGGAAACAGCGGTAGCAGATAGAGGCTGCGGAACACCGCCGACTTGAGCAGCACCGCCAGGCAGACGAGCGCATAGAGCACCACCGTGGCCAGTCCCGGATGCCGACCCAGGCGCTTCAGCGGGCTGCCGCCACGGCGATACAGCTGCCAGAGCGTGGCGCCCAGCAGGATCAGCCCGGTGGGAAAGGACAGCGCCAGCAGATCCGCCAGGCTGGAGGCCAGACCGTCGGTATCGCTGTTGCGCGCCTCCAGGCCAAAGAAACGGCCGATGTTGTTGGTCCACAGCCAGGTATGGAACAGCTCCGGCGCCCGGTGCCAGAGCAGCGCCGGCCAGACCAGCAGCCAGGGCAGGGCGGCTAGGCCGGCGGCGAGCAGCCAGTGCCGTCCTTCCGGCTCGACCAGTCGCCGCGGCCAGCAGAGCGCACAGAGCAGTCCGGTGAGGCCCAGCACCCCGGGGACCAGCAGGCCCTTGCTCATGAAGGCGATGCCCAGGCCGCTGCCAAACAGCAGGCCCCGGCGCCAGGGATGGCGGTTGTCGTGCAGCTGCGCGGCCAGCCCGGCGAGGCCCAGGGTGGCGCCGGCCAGCTGGGGCACGTCGGCGATCAGCAGATGACTATGCTGCACCACGCCGAGCATGCCCAGCAAGGCGAGCACGGCCTCGCGCCGGCGGCCGGGCAGCAGCCGCTCGGTCAGCCAGGCAAGGGCGGCCAGGGTCACCAGCATCCAACCCAGCACCGCCAGCCGCGCGCCGTCGGGCGCACTCAGCCAGGGCGCGGACAGCCGCGCGGCCAGGGCGCCGGTCCAGTACATCAGCGGCGGCTTTTCCATGAAGGGCGCGGTGCCGACCCGGGGGACCAGCCAGTCCGGGGTGGTGAGGAAATTCCACAGCATGCCGAAGGAGTAGGGTTCGTCGGCCTTCCACAGACCACGACCGAACAGGCCGGCGAGCAGGTAGGCGGCCAGGCAGCCGAGCAGCAAGGCCCGCTCCAGCTGTGCGGCTCTGGGGGAGGAGGGGGAAGAAGAGGAGAGCACGGCAGGGACTCTTGGCGGAATCCTGCCGGTATACGGGAGTTGGCTTAGAGGGGGCTTAAGGGGTTAGCGGGGGATGATTGCCATGAGAGCCAATCGCGGCCTCTCCTACAGGCTGGATTGGGCCTGTAGGAGCGGCCATGGCCGCGATTGCTGGTATTGGTACCAGGGCTGGTTATCGAGCGCTTTGAAGGTTTTTGTTTCGCCCACCCGGGCGACTCACTTTTTTCAGTCGCGAAAAAAATAAGCAAAAACGCTTGCCCCGACCATCCGGCCCTCCGCTGCGCTGCGGATCCGCTCACGCCAGCGCCGTTCCGGGGTCGGCCTACACGGGCCGTCCATGGCCCGTTAGGCCTCTCGCCGCATCCATGCGGCTCGACCCACTCCACGACACCGGCATTCGCCCTCCTGAACGGGGCGATTCGCTAGCCTGATGCCTGGGTGCAAACCGGTAGGGTGGACAACGGCGCAGCCTTGTCCACGCGTTAAGCCTTACTCCCTCAGTGGAAAACGCTGCGCGGTTTTCCACGCTACGAATCGCTCTGGCTTTGCCTGTAAACACCGTAGTCTCAGGCTGGCCTCCCGTCCCCGTCAGTGAGGCCGAGTGTAGGTGTCGCTGAGGGGGATGCGAGGCAAGATGCCGAGCGAGGCGCGAGGGGCAGGACGCCCCTTCGTGCCGTGCCCCAGGAGCGGCGCCGGAGCGAGGGGACCCGGAGCGCAGCGGAGGGCCGAAACGTGGGGGCAGCGGTTTTGGTTACTTTTGTCCGGGGCGCGTAGCCGCGACTGGCAAAAGTGAGTCGCCCGGGTGGGCGAAACAAGAGATACCAGCAAAGCTCGATAAATAGCCAAGGCACTGATAAGCCAAGGCATCCCGGCCAAACATCCGCAAAGTTGGGCTTCGCTCCGCTCAACCCAACCTACGGACCCGCCTACCAAGCCTCAGGCCAGGTGCTGCAACCGTTCCACCAACTGCGCATGCAGCGCCGGATCACCACAGGCGAGGATGGCGCCGCCCTGTTGGGCGTCGCCGCCGTCCCAGGCGGTCATGCGGCCGCCGGCGCCTTCGATGATGGGGATCAGCGCCTGGACATCGTAGGGCTGCAGGCCCGCCTCGATGATGACGTCGACGAAGCCCGAGGCCAGCATGCAGTAGGCGTAGCAGTCACCGCCGAAGCGGGCCAGCTGCACCTCGGCGGCCACGGCGTCGAAGGCCGCCAGGCGCTCGGGGGTGTCGAAGATGTCGCGGCTGGTGCACATCAGCCGGGCCTGGGCCAGGCTGGCGCAGGCGCGGGTGCGCAGGGCCGCGCCGTTGCGCCAGGCGCCGGCCGGGGTGCCCAGGTAGCGCTCGCCGGTGAAGGGCTGGTTCATCACCCCGATCACCGGACGGTTGCCGTCGTTGAGCGCCACCAGAGTGCCCCACAGCGGCAGGCCGGTGATGAAGGCACGGGTGCCGTCGATGGGGTCGAGCACCCAGCTCAGGGGACTGCTGCCGGCGACGTTTTCCTCTTCCTCGCCGAGGATGCCGTGATCCGGGTGCTCGGCCTGGATGAGTTCGCGCATGGCCCGTTCGGCGGCCTTGTCGGCGATGGTCACCGGGTCGTAGCGGCGGCCGGCGATGGCGGCGTCGCCCTTGTCGTCCACTGCCAGCTGGGCACGGAAGTAGGGCTGGATGGCCACGGCGGCGGCGTCGGCCAGGCGCTCGGCGAAGCGTTCGTAGTAGGAGATCTCGGCAGCGGTCAGGCTCATGCTCATTTCACCAGGCGGGCGTCGAGGCTGTTCTGTGCCAGGCGCTGGGCCTGTGCTTGGGTCATGCCCAGGCCTTCGTGCAGGGCCATGAAGTTCTCGGTGACGTAGCCGCCGAAGTAGGCCGGATCGTCCGAGTTGACGGTGACCTTGAGGCCGCGGTCGAGCATCTTGAGGATGGTGTGCTGGCTCATGTCGTCGAACACGCACAGCTTGGTGTTGGACAGCGGACACACGGTGAGCGGGATCTGCTGGTCGACCAGGCGATCCATCAGGCGCTCGTCCTCGAAGGCGCGCACGCCATGGTCGATCCGCACCACGCCGAGCTGGTCCAGGGCTTCCCAGATGTACTCCGGCGGGCCTTCCTCGCCAGCATGGGCCACGGCCGGGAAACCCTCGGCGCGGGCACGGGCGAAGACGCGCTTGAACTTGCTCGGCGGATGACCCTTTTCCGAGCTGTCCAGGCCGACGGCGACGAAGTGGTCGCGAAACGGCAGCGCCTGGTCCAGGGTGGCCTGGGCGGCGTCTTCGGAGAGGTGACGCAGGAAGCTCAGGATCAGCCCGCTGGTCACGCCCAGCTGCCGCTCGCCGTCGCTCAGCGCCTGGGTGATGCCACGTACCACCACTTCGAAGGGAATGCCGCGATCGGTGTGGGTCTGGGGATCGAAGAAGGGCTCGGTGTGGATGACGTTCTGTTCCTTGCACTTCTGCAGATAGGCCCAGGTCAGGTCGTAGAAGTCCTGCTCGGTGCGCAGCACGTCGGCGCCGGCGTAGTAGAGGTCGAGGAATTCCTGCAGGTTGCCGAAGTTGTAGGCGGCGCGCAGGGCTTCGACATCACCCCAGGGTAGGGCGACGCCATGGCGCTCGGCCAGCTTGAACAGCAACTCGGGCTCCAGGGTGCCTTCCAGGTGCAGGTGCAGTTCGGCCTTGGGCAGGGCATTGAGCCAGTCGTACATGGGAGCCTCGGGATAGCTTGAATCAGAAAAAGATGGACGATTGTCGCACGCTTTGCCGGGTTTTCCGCAGGCATCCGGGTTCCCGCTGACCGATGTACGGTGGTTTGGGCGGTCAGAAATTCCCAGCGTTCCACGCTTTGGGCCAGCAAAGGGCCATAACGCCTGCATTGGGTCTGGATCTGACTACAATCGGGACGCATGGCTCCAAACACCAGGCGTGAGGTATCCGTGCAGACCGTTCAGGATTACGTTGGCGGCAAGAACAACAATCTCAATCTGATTCGCATGATCGCGGCGCTCGCCGTGGTCTTCAGTCACAGCTTCGCTATCTCCAGTGGCACGGCCACGGCGGAACCGGGACGCGAGAGCCTGGGCATGACCCTGGGCGACATTGCGGTCGACATCTTCTTCATCACCAGCGGTTTCCTGGTCACCAAGAGTCTGCTCAGCCGCGCCGACATCATCGACTTCGTCTGGGGCCGCGCCCTGCGCGTGGTACCGGGCCTATTGGTGATGCTGGTGCTGACGGTGCTGGGCCTGGGTGCCTGGCTGACCCGGGCACCCTTGCAGGATTACCTGAGCGATCCCCAGACCTGGTTCTATCTGTTCAAGAACACCGGCCTGATCGCTGGCGCCGAATTCGACCTGCCCGGGCTGTTCGAGGGCAATCCCTTGCAGACCATCGTCAATGGCTCGCTGTGGACGCTGCCTTTCGAGGTGGGCATGTACGGCGCCCTGGCGCTGCTCTGGTTGTTCGTGCTCTGGCTGCGGCTGGACAGTCGTCACTTCCAGCGCGCCATCCTGCTGTTCGCTGTGGGCGCGGCGCTGTTCAAGCTGTTCGCCTACTATTTTTTCGCCAGCGAATCGCACCTACTGCGGCTGTTCCAGATGTTCTTCCTGGGCGGTGCCTTCTATGTGCTGCGTGGCTACATCCCCCTGACGCGGGCGGCCTTCGCCGCCGCCGTGGCGCTGCTGGCGGTGGCGATGCCCGACCGCGACAGCTTCTACCTGGTCTACAACCTGACGCTGGGCTATGTGCTGCTCTATCTCGCCTTCGTGCCGGCCGGCCGCATCCGTGCCTTCAACGAGGTGGGTGACTACTCCTACGGCCTCTACATCTACTCCTTTCCCGTGCAGCAGACCCTGGCGGCGGTGATCCCCGGCATCGAGGCCTGGACCATGGTGCTGCTCTCCATCGGCATCACCCTGCCGCTGGCGGTGGTGTCCTGGTTCCTGGTGGAACGCCATGCCCTGGGCTATCGCCAGGCCTGCGCGACCGGCACCAAGGCCGTGTGGAAGCGCCTGGCACCGCGTGCTCGGGTTGGCTGAGCGGCCTGTCAGGCGGCGGTAGCCTGGGTGGCCAGCGCCGGGGTGTAACAGGATGCGAGCCTTTTGCCCTCCAGGGCGGTCGTAACAAGGCATTGCTCAACCAAGGACGCCCCTTTCCATGCTCGCCGCCCTCAAAGACGAAACCCTGCTGCTGGTCGCCATCGGTGCCACGGTGCTGGCCTATGTGTTCGAACACGCCCTGCTCGGCGGTGGCCAGACCCTGGCGCTGATCGCCGCCGGCGGGTTGATCGCCGCCATCATCTGCGCGGCCATGCGCGTGGCCCATCACGCCGAACTGCTGGCGGAAAAGGTCGGCGATCCCTATGGCACCATGATCCTGACCCTTTCCGCCGTGCTGGTGGAGGTGATCATCCTGGCGATCATGATGAGCCACGACCATTCGCCGACCCTGGCCCGCGACACCATCTATGCCGCAGTGATGCTGGACATGAACGGCATCATCGGCCTGGCCGCGCTGCTCGGGGGCCTCAAGCACGGCGAGCAGCCCTACAACGACGACTCCAGCCGCAGCTACGGGGTGATGATCATCACCGCGGTGAGCATCTCCATGCTGGTACCGGAATTCATTCCCTCGGCCCAGTGGCACGTCTATTCCTTCTTCACCATCGGCGCCATGGCGCTGCTCTATACCCTGTTCCTACGCATGCAGACCGGCCCGCACAGCTATTTCTTCAGCTACAACTACCCGGACAAGAAGCGCAAGCGCCCGGCGGTCGAGGGCGAAGCCGCCACCGCCGGCCATGGTGAAAGCAGCGCCACCCTGTCCATCGCCATGCTGATCGTCGGCATCGTCGCCACCGGGGCGCTGGCCGAGGTGATGTCCAAGTCGCTGGACACCGGGCTGGAAGGTCTGGCCGTGCCGGCCCTGGTCCCGGCGCTGGTGGTGGCGGTGATTTCCGCCAGCCCCGAGATCCTCACCGCCCTGCGCGCGGCCATGGCCAATCGCATGCAGTCGGTGATCAACATCGCCCTGGGCGCCAGCCTGTCCACCGTAATCCTCACCGTACCGGTGGTGGAGGCCATCGCCCTGTACAACGGCCAGCCGATCCAGATGGCCATGACGCCGGTGCAGACGGTGATGATGGCCGTGACCCTGATCGTCGCCGCCATCAACCTCAACGACGGCGAGACCAACGCCATCGAGGGCATGACCCACTTCGTACTGTTCGGTACCTTCATCATGCTGACCATCCTCGGTCTCTAGGGCGGTGCCATGATCGACAGCGAGGTCATCAGCAACTACGGCTACGGCGCGGCGGTTTTGGGTGCTCTGGTGGAAGGCGACGGCGTCGCCATCCTGGCCGGCATCGCCGCGCGCCACGGCTACCTGCTGTTTCCGCTCACGGCGCTGTGCGTGGCCCTGGGCGGCTTCATCGGCGATCAGACGCTGTTCTATCTCGGCCGTCGCTATGGCGACCGCATCCTCGGCCGCTTCAAACGCCAGCAGGCGCGCATCGACTGGTTGCGCAGCCGCATTCATCGCCACGAGGCCCTGTGGATCATCGGCATCCGCTTCGCCTATGGCTTCCGCCTGATCGGCCCGCTGCTGATCGGCGCCAGCGGCGTGCGGCCGCGGCGGTTCCTGTTCTTCAACATCATCGGCGCCCTGCTGTGGGGCTTCGTCATGACCGGCATCGGTTATGCGGTTGGGGAGATCCTGCGGGATTTCTTCGCCGAGCATCATGTGTCGACGCACTGGTTGATCGCGGCGGCGATCTGCGTGGTGGTGCTGTTCATCGGCGCCCGCGCCGTGTTGCGGCGGCGGGAGGGGGTGTAGGGGGGAGGCTTTGTAGGTTGGGTTGAGCGGAGCGAAGCCCAACGGTGCGTAGACCTGAACCTCGCTGGAATCGCGGCCATGGGCCGCTCCTACGGCAGCTGGCTATCTGTAGGAGCGGCCCATGGCCGCGATAGGTGAGTTGCCGACGAGATGAAACAAGTTTCGGTAGATCGCTCGATAATCAGCCAGTACAACACTTCAGCCCCCAAGCGTTGGGCTTCGCTTGCGCTCAACCCAACCTACCGCCAGCCTGCTCCTCCAACGAAAAAGGCGCCCTGAGGCGCCTTTTTCACACTAAACCAACCCAAGTCAGACCTTGACGATCCAACCCTCCGGAGCCGGCTTGTCGCCGGTCTGGATGCCGGTCAGTTCCTCGTACAGCTTGCGCGTCACCGGGCCGACGTCGGTCAGGCTGTGGAAGACGTGCAGCTTCTCGCCGTACTGGATGCCGCCAATGGGGGTAATGACCGCCGCGGTGCCGCAGGCGCCGGCTTCGACGAACTGGTCGAGCTGGTCGATATGGACGTCGCCCTCGACCACTTCCAGGTTCAGCCGCTCGCGCGCCAGGTCCATCAGCGACATACGGGTCACGCCCGGCAGCACCGACTCGGAGCGCGGGGTGACGAACTTGCCGTCGCCGGTGATGGCGAAGAAGTTGGCCGAGCCGACTTCCTCGATCTTGCGGTGGGTCAGGGGATCCAGGTAGATGCAGTCGGCGAAGCCTTCGGCCTTGGCCTGGGCGCCGGGCATCAGGCTGGCGGCGTAGTTGCCGCCGACCTTGGCGGCACCGGTGCCCTGGGGCGCGGCGCGGTCATAGCCGGAGATCACGAAGTTGTGCGGGGTCATGCCGCCCTTGAAGTAGGCGCCGACCGGGATGCCGAATACCACGAAGTGGAACTCGGGGGCGGTGCGCACGCCGATGTTGTCACCCACGCCGATGACGAAGGGCCGCAGGTAGAAGGCGCCGCCGGTGCCGTGGGGCGGGATCCAGGCCTCGTTGGCCTTGACCACCTGCTGGCAGGCATCGATGAACATCTCGGTGGGGACCGGCGGCATCAGCAGGCGGGCGCAGCTCTTGTGCATGCGCGCGGCGTTGCGGTCGGGGCGGAACAAGTTGATGGAGCCGTCCTGGCAGCGATAGGCCTTGAGGCCTTCGAAGCACTGCTGGCCGTAGTGGATGGCCGTGGAGCCTTCGCTGATGTGCAACTGGTTGTCGCGAGTCAGCTCGCCGGGTCCCCAGCTGCCGTTGCGATAGGTGGCGATATAGCGGAAGTCGGTCTTGATGTAGTCGAAACCGAGGGTCTTCCAATCGATGTCCGCAGCGCTCATAGATCCTCGCAGTGCTCTCCGGCGGCTTGGCCGGTCGTTTCGTGGTCGGGCCGTACGCCTCACCGGCGACGGTTAAAAGGGGTGGACGAGGCGGGCTCGTCGCTAGGTTCTGTATGAAAAGTCGCCGAGCGAAGGTCAGGCAAGGCAAAAATCAGCGAGGAAGCGGAGTTTACGAGTGGTAAATGAGCATTCCGAGCTGATTTTTAACGCAGCATCACCGAGCACAGGCACTTTTCGTACAGAGCCTAGACTGTGAAAGATACCGCTTATCCGGACCTCTGGGGGCACCTTTCAGCCAATCGGATCTCCAAAGACTGAAGCTGGCCCTTTGCCGCCTCTGCCTGTTGCTTCAGGCTGGGTGTGCGGGTCGCCACCAGGAGTCTGTTTTGAAAACAATGATGGCGTTGCTGGGTGCCCTGACCCTGCCAACGCTCACGGCGCAGGCCGCCGGCATCTTCACCGACAAGTTCGACACGGCGCTCAATCGTCGGGTCATCGAATGGCGTGGGGCGCCCTCGACCGACGGGATCGTCTTCAGCGTGATCGCCAGCCAGTTCAAGACCAGCGCCGGCAACGCCACCACCGATTTCCGCACCCAGCTGTCCACCTTTGGCGACAAGGTGCGCTTCCACGGCTGCAGCGCCAGTCGCTGGGAAATGAACGGCCAGCTCTACCTGCCACTCAAGGGCCAGTACCGCATGGCCGGGCTGGACGAGCGCTACGGCGAGTACTTCATCGGCCAGCCCAGCCGCCAGGACCTGGAATGGGTGGCCATGAATACCCGGGTCAATTATCGCCTCTGCCGCCTGCGCGCAACCCTGTCCGCCGAGGACCTGCAGGGGCTGCGCTGGGTGTTGCAGGCGGCGGAGTCCGGCTAGCGAGCTAGTCGAAGCGGGTGATGACGGTCACCCCGGTACCTTCGAACCTGTCCATGTGCATCAGGGCCTCGCTGGACTCGGCCAGGCTGATCTCGCGGCCGATCAACCGCTGCGGTGCCAGGGTGCCCTGGCGCAGCATGGCCATCAGCACGTCGTAGCGATGGGCCTGCATGCCGTGGCTGCCGAGGATTTCCAGCTCCTTGGCGATTACCAGATTCATCGGCAGCGCCGGCGTCGCCTGGTCGCCCAGCAGCAACCCGACCTGAACGTGCTTGCCGCGCTTGCGCAGGCAGGCGATGGAATTGAAGCAGGTGGTGGGGTGGCCCAGGGCGTCGAGAGAGACGTGGGCACCGCCGCCGGTGAGTTCCTGCACCGCCTCGGGCACGCTGGCCACCTGGGTAGCATCGAGGGTGGCCACGGCCCCGAGGCTGCGGGCCAGGGCCAGCTTGTCGGCGGTGATGTCGATGGCCACCACCTGGGCGCCCAGGGCGCTGGCGATCATGATCGCCGAGAGCCCGACGCCCCCGCAGCCGTGCACCGCTACCCACTGGCCGGCGCTGACCTTGCCCTGGTCGACCACGGCGCGAAAGGACGTCACGAAGCGACAGCCCAGGCTCGCCGCCGTGGCGAAGTCCAGCTGCTCGGGCAGGCTGACCAGGTTGAGATCGGCCTGGTGGATGCCGACGTACTGGGCGAAGGAGCCCCAGTGGGTGAAGCCGGGCTGGAACTGATGGTCGCAGACCTGCTGGTGGCCGGCGTGGCACTGTGGACAGGCGCCGCAGCCACCGACGAAGGGCACCGTCACCCGGTCGCCGACCCGCCACCTCCTGACGTCCTTGCCTACCGCCTCGACCACCCCGGCCAATTCGTGGCCCGGCACATGGGGCAGTTCGATGTCGGTGTCATGGCCGACCCAGCCGTGCCAGTCGCTACGGCAGACGCCGGTGGCCATGACCTTGAGCACCACGCCGTGCGGCTCGGGGGTAGGGTCCGGCACCGTGCACAGGCAGGGTGGCGCGGAAAAGGCTTCGTAGACGACAGCTTTCATGGCGGGGCCTCGGGCTGGATGACGCCTCCAGTATGGCAAGCCGCGCGAATTTAGCCTGTCTGCTTGCCGGTGCGGCCGGCGGACTGCCGCTCGGCTAGCCTGCCAGGGCCTGCAGCCCGCTCCAGGTAGCCGGTGCGTCCTCGCCTAGCGCCTGCACCAGGGCGGCCTTGAGGCGGCAGTCGGGCAGGGCGCGGTGGGTTTCCTGCACGGCGACGCCCTGCTGGCGAGCGGCCATGGCCAGGGATTTGCGGCGCCAGCCGTCCTGGCTGCGGCTGTCCAGACTCGGCTCCTGCCAGAACTGGGCATAGAGCTGCATCAGGCAGTGCAGGCGGGTGCCATCCACCAGTTGCACCGGCGGCGTCTCCCGCTCCAGTTCCGGCGGCAGCGCCAGTCCGTGGAGCTGGGCATCGTGCCCCAGCAGGCGATAGTCGAAGGCCATGCCATAGGCCAGCACGGTGCGGCCCTGCAGCAGCGGCCAGAGCTGGGCGAACACCTCGGGAAAGGAGGGCGCCTGGCTCAGGTGGGCATCGGTCAGGCCGTGGATCAGGGTCGCCTCGCGCGGCACGGCGATGCTGGGGCGCACCAGGGTATCGAGCAGCACCCGGCCACCGAGGGTCATCACCGCCACCTCGATCAGCTGGGCCTCTTCCCCTAGACCGGTCGCCTCGGTATCCAGCACCAGCACGTCCTGCTCCAGCCAGCGACGCGCCTGCTCGCGCACCCGCATTTGCTGGGCGTTGTAGCCGGTGAAGGCAGCGGTGGAAAAAGACGACGACAAGGAATTCATGACACGGCCTGACAGCTGAAACAAAGGGTGCGCCCAAGAGCCGGGGAATCGGCTCTACGACGGGTGTGGGCATTCGATGCAAGATCATCGCCACAGGACACAGGCCGTTCGGCGGGAGCGACGAGCGGACCACCCGGCGCGCCGGGGTCGCCCGCGCGGTCTGGCCTTGCGAGAATGGGCCTTCATCCATGTCGAGGAGCGCCGCTGCTTTGGCCGCCGTCCAGGGTTTCTTGCTGACACGCCTCTGGCGCGAGACTTCCACCGGGATGGAGCTGGTGTTCTGGTTCGCCACCGACAGCGGTCCGCGCCAGCTGCGGGTGCCGGCGCAACAGGCCGTGGCCTTCGCCCCGGCCGCGCGACGGGCGGACATCGAGCGCCTGCTGCCGGCCGAGGTGGAGATCCGCGAATTGGCGCTGCAGGACTTCCAGCGGCGCCCCGTCCTGGGGCTCTATGCGCCGCGCTATCGCACCCTGCGCGAACTGGAGCAGCGCCTCCCCGCCGCCGGCATCGAGGTCTACGAGACGGACATCGCCCCGGCGGATCGCTTTCTCATGGAGCGCTTCATCACCGCGCCGGTGACGCTGCCCACGGCAGACGGCGGGCCACTGCGGCCCGATCCCGACTATCGCCCCTCGCTGCGCACCCTGTCGCTGGACATCGAGACCAGCGAGCGCGGCGAGCTCTACAGCATCGGCCTGCATGGCTGCGGCCAGCGCCAGGTGTACATGCTCGGCCCGCCCACCGGGGAGGATGCGGCGGTGGACTTCGACCTGGAATACGTCGCCGACCGCGCCACCCTGCTCCAGCGTCTCAATGCCTGGCTGGCGCGCCACGATCCCGACGTCATCATCGGCTGGAGCGTGCTGCAGTTCGACATCCGCGTGCTCCACGAACACGCGCGCAAGCTGGGCGTGCCCCTGCACCTGGGCCGTGGTGCCCCCGAGGACGATCACTACGAACCCGGCGGCCAGGGCCGGCCCTTCCAGGCGCTGCTGGCCGGGCGGCCGATCATCGACGGGGTGGAGGCACTCAAGTCGGCGACCTGGGTATTTCCCTCCTACAGCCTGGAGAACGTCAGCCGTACCCTGCTGGGCGAAGGCAAGGCCATCGACAATCCCCACGACCGCATGGCCTCGATCAATCGCATGTTCGCGGGCGAAAAGAGCGCCCTGGCGCGCTACAACCTGGTGGATTGCGAACTGGTCACCCGCATCTTCGCCAAGACCGAGCTGCTGCGCTTCCTCCTGGAACGGGCCAGCGTCACCGGCCTGCCGCTGGAGCGCCATGGCGCCTCCATCGCCGCCTTCTACCATCTCTATCTGCCGTTGATGCACCGCCAGGGCTTCGTCGCGCCCAATCTCGGTGCCCAGCCACCCGAGGCCAGCCCCGGTGGCTTCGTCATGGATTCCCGGCCCGGGCTCTACGACTCGGTGCTGGTGCTGGACTACAAGAGTCTCTATCCCTCGCTGATCCGCACCTTTCTCATCGATCCGGTGGGGCTGGTGGAGGGCCTGGCATTGCCCGAGGACGAGACGGTGCCGGGCTTTCGTGGCGCGCGCTTCCACCGCACCCGGCACTGCCTGCCGGAGATGGTGGCGCGGGTCTGGGAGGGGCGCGATGCCGCCAAGCGCGCGGGCAACGCGCCCCTGGCTCAGGCGCTGAAGATCATCATGAACAGCTTCTATGGCGTGCTGGGCACGCCGCACTGCCGTTTCTTCGATCACCGCCTGGCCTCGTCCATCACCCTGCGTGGCCACGCGGTGATGCACCAGACCCGCGAGCTGATCGAGGCGCGTGGTCATCGAGTGATCTATGGCGACACCGACTCCACCTTCGTCTGGCTCGGGGCTGCCCATGAGGAGGCCGAGGCCGAGCGTATCGGTCGCGAGCTGGTGGCGGCGGTCAACGCCCACTGGCGCGAGTGGCTACAGGCGGAGCTGGGGCTGGAAAGCCATCTGGAGCTGCAGTACGAGACCCACTTCAGCCGCTTTCTCATGCCTACCATTCGCGGCGCGGAGGAGGGCAGCAAGAAGCGGTACGCCGGGCTCAGACCCGGAGCCGACGGCCAGCCCGAGCTTGTGTTCAAGGGCCTGGAAACGGTACGCAGCGACTGGTCGCCGCTGGCCCAGCGCTTCCAGCGCGAGCTGTACCTGTTGATCTTCACCGGTGAGCCCCATGAGGACTATGTGCGCGACTTCGTCGCCCGCACCCGCGCCGGCGACCTCGACGACCTGCTGGTCTATCGCAAGCGCCTGCGCCGACCGCTGGAGGAGTACCAGAGCAATCTCTCGCCCCAGGTACGCGCGGCGCGCCTGCTGGAGGCGGAAAACGCCCGGCTGGGACGCCGCAGCCGCTTTCGCCGTGGCGGCTGGATCAGCTACCTGATCACCACCGCCGGCGCCGAGCCGGTCGAGCTGCCTCATGCACCACCCGAATACGATCACTATGTACAGCGCCAGTTGGCCCCGGTGGCCGACGCCATCCTGCCCTTCGTCGGCGACCGCTTCGACCGGTTGCTGGATCGGCAGATGGGGTTGTTCTGAACAGGGCGGTCGTTTCGAAGCGTTGATCGCCGAGCTGCACGCCCAGCGCGGCACCCGCGCGAGGCCATGGCATAGTCAGACGATTCGCGGCACACTCGGGGGCCACCGGGGCGCCTACCCAGCTGGGCTGGCGGTCCCCTTTCCCGCCAGAGGAGCGCTGCGATGACCCGCCTCACCGCCCAGGATTTCTCGCCCGAACTGCTCGAACTCTATGACTTCTATGTCCACGGTCGCATCAGCCGCCGCGACTTCCTCGACCGCGCCGGGGCCTGTGCCGCGGTGCTGGGGCTGTCGGCCACCGGCGTGCTGGCGGCGCTGAGCCCCAACTATGCCCTGGCCAGCCAGGTGGAATTCACCGACCCGGACATCATCGCCGAGTACGTCTATTACCCCTCGCCCAAGGGCCATGGGCGGGTGCGTGGCTATCTGGTGCGGCCGGCCAAGGCCAGCGGCAAGGTGCCGGCAGTGGTGGTGGCCCACGAGAATCGTGGCCTCAATCCCTATATCGAAGACGTGGCCCGGCGTCTGGCCAAAGCGGGCTATCTGGCGCTGGCACCGGACGGCCTGACGTCCATGGGCGGCTATCCCGGCAACGACGACAAGGGCCGTGAGTTGCAGCAGCAGGTCGATCCGGCCAAGCTGATGAACGACTTCTTCGCCGCCGTGGAAACCCTGATGAGCCACGAATTCAGCACCGGCAAGGTCGGTATCACCGGCTTCTGCTATGGCGGTGGCGTGGCCAACGCGGCCGCCGTGGCCTATCCCGAGCTGGCCGCGGCGGTGCCCTTCTATGGACGTCAACCGCGCGCCGAGGAGGTGGCGGCGATCAAGGCGCCGCTGCTGATCCACTACGCCGAAAACGATCCGCGCATCAACGAGGGCGCCGCCGCCTACGAAGCGGCGCTCAAGGCGGCCGGCAAGACCTACGAGGTGCAGCGCTATGCCGGCACCAACCACGGCTTCCACAACGACTCCACCCCGCGCTACGACGAGGCGGCTGCCCAGCTGGCCTGGCAGCGCACCCTGGACTGGTTCGGGCGTTACCTGGCCTGAGCGCTCTGGGCTATCCCGGGTGCCGGGATCCCATGCCGTAGCGTTTTCCACGGGCGGGGCCAACCCGAAACGCTGGACAAGGAGGCGTTAGCCCGTCGCGACTGGTTGGGCGGGAGGCACCGTTGGGCTTCGCTGCGCTCAGCGCCAACCTACGCGAGAGGCCGAACCGTGGTGGCTACCGACGCAGGTTGGGCTGAGAGGGCTTTATCGTCGAAGCCCAACAGGGCCCCGGCTGAACCTCGGCACCGTTGGGCTTCGCTGCGCTCAGCGCCAACCTACGCGAGAGGCCGGACCATGGTGGCTACCGACGTAGGTTGGGCTGAGACGGCTTCATCGTCGAAGCCCAACAGGGCCCCGGCTGAACCTCGGCACCGTTGGGCTTCGCTGCGCTCAGCACCAACCTACATGAGAGGTCGAACTGCGGTGGCTGCCGACGTAGGTTGGGCTGAGAGGGCTTCATCGTCGAAGCCCAACAGGCCCCCGGCTGAACCTCGGCACCGTTGGGCTTCGCTGCGCTCAGCGCCAACCTACGGAGTCAGGTCCCCTCGATCAGATCGCGGATGCGTACCGCCAGGGCGTCCATGGCGAAGGGCTTGGTCATCACGTGCATGCCGGGCTCCAGATGGCCGTTGCCGACCACCGCGTTCTCCGCGTAGCCGGTGATGAACAGTACCTTGAGGCCCGGGCGGCGCTGGCGGGCGGCGTCGGCCATCTGCCGGCCGTTCATGCCGCCGGGCAGGCCGACGTCGCTGATCAGCAGGTCGATGCGCACATCGGATTCCAGCAGTCGCAACCCGGAGCCGGCATCCGCCGCTTCCAGGGCGGCGTAGCCCAGTTCTTCCAGCACCTCCACCACCAGCATCCGTACCGTGGGTTCGTCATCCACCACCAGCACCGTCTCGCCGTGACCCTGGCGTGGCAGCGCCGGTTGGCTGGCGATGAGGTCCACACCCGCTGCCGTTTCGCGGTGGCGCGGCAGGAAAAGGGTGACGCTGGTGCCCTCATCGACCTGGGAATGGATGCGCGCCTGGCCGCCGGACTGGCGCACGAAGCCGTAGATCATCGACAGGCCGAGCCCGGTACCCACGCCGATCGGCTTGGTGGTGAAGAAGGGGTCGAAGGCCTTGGCGATCACCTCGGGCGGCATGCCGCAGCCGTTATCGGTCACCGAGAGGGCGATGTATTCGCCCGGCTCCAGGTCGCGGACCCGGGCCATGCGCGCATCCAGCGCCCGATTGGCGGTCTCGATGAAGATGCGGCCACCCTCGGGCATGGCGTCGCGGGCGTTGATGCAGAGGTTGAGCAGGGCATTTTCCAGCTGCGGCGGATCGACCAGGGTCGACCAGAGTTCGCTGCTGGCCACCACCTCGATCTGGATCGCCGGACCCACCGTGCGGCGGATCAGGTCTTCCATGCCGGCCACTAGGCGATTGACGTCGGTGGGCTTGGGATCCAGCGTCTGCCGGCGGGAAAAGGCCAGCAGCCGGTGGGTCAGGGCGGCGGCGCGGATGGCGGCGCCCTGGGCGGCGGTGGTGTAGCGCTCGAGATTGTTCAGCCTACCCTGGCCGATGCGCACCGTGAGCAGGTCCAGACTGCCGACGATGCCGGCGAGCAGGTTGTTGAAGTCGTGGGCCAGGCCGCCGGTGAGTTGGCCGACCGCTTCCATCTTCTGTGATTGGCGCAGCTGTTCTTCCAGCAGCGCCTGGGTCTCCGCGGCGTCCTTCTCGCGGGTGATATCGCGCCCGGCACCGGTGACGTGCTCCTGATCGGTATCTAGCGACAGCGTCCAGGACAGCCAGCGCCAGCTGCCATTCGCCGCCTGGACACGATTCTCCACCCGGGTCGGCAGGCCGCTGCGGCGCAGGTCGTCCAGCGCTACCAGCACGCCCGGTAGATCGTCGGGGTGAATGAGTTCGGTGTAGGGGCGGCTGAGCAACTCGGCCTCGGAATAGCCCAGGCCGCGCGACCAGGATGGACTCACCCGCAGCAGCTGCCCGGCGAAGTCGGCGGTGAGCAGCAGGTCCTCGCTGAGCGCCCAGAGCCGGTCGCGTTCCGCGGTGCGCGCCTGGACTTCCTGGCTGAGGCTGAGATTCTGCGCCTGGATCAGCGCCTGGGCGTCGCGCTGGACGGTGACGTCCTGGGCGAAGACATAGAAGCCGTCCACCGCGCCGCGCCCATCCCGCCGCGGCCGATAGTGGATGTCGGCGATGCGTCGCCGGCCGTCCGGCCAGGCCCAGGGCAGATCCAGCCGCGCCGGGGTGCCGTCCAGGGCGGCCTGGATGGCCGGGCGGCGGGCAGCGAACAGCTCCGGCGCGAAGACCTCGGCCATGCTGCGACCGAGGATGCTCTGCGGCGCATCCTTGAACCACTTGGGCGCCTCGACGTTGGCGAAGCGATAGATCAGGTCGCGATCGACGAAGGCGATCAGGCAGGGCAGGGTGTCGGCCACCAGGCGCAGATTGAGTTCGCTGTCGCGCAGTGCACGTTCCGCGGTCAGCCGCGCCGTCGCCGAGCGGGTGCGATTGGCGACCTCGCGGATGAATTGCAACTCGGCCGGCGTCCAGCGCCGCGGCTGACTGGAACCGACATAGAGCAGGGCCACCAGGTTGCCGTGCTCGAACAGCGGCAGGTTGACCAGGGCGCGGGTCTCCAGGCGTTGCAGCGCCGCGAGGTTGTCACGGGCGCGCGGGTCCGCGTGCACATCCTCGATCACCACGGTTTCGCCGCGCTTGAAAGACTCGCTGTAGCTGCCGTAGTCGTGGAAGTTCAGGGTGCCCATCAGGCTGCGGGCGCCCGGGATCGTCCAGTCGCGCCCCACGGTGATGGTCTCGGCCTCGGCGTCCACCAGGCCATAGCCCACCAGGTGGGCATCCAGGCTGGTACCCAGGGTGGCGCAGGCGAGGTCGGTGACGGCTTCGATGTCGCCCAGCTGGCTGAAGCCTTCACCGAGTTCGGCCAGGGCCCTGCGATAACGCTCTTCGTCGCGGGTGGCCTGGGCGGCCTGCTCGCGCTCGGTGACATCCAGGAACAGCACCAGAAAGCTGTCGGGACCGGCCTTGTGCGCATGGCCTTCGTACCAGCGCCCGTTGTGCTGGAATTGCCGCACGTAGCTGAACGACTGGCCGGTATCCACCACCCGGGTGAAGTCTTCCACCCAGAGGTCTTCGAGATCGGGAAACAGGCTGCGCGCGGTCTGGCCGACCGCCTGTTGCGCACTCAAGCCGAAGTGCGCGCACCAGGCCCGGTTGACCTGGTCATAGCGCCAGTCCCGGCCGCGGCCCTGGTCATCGCGCAGGATGGTGCCGAGGATGAAGCCCTCGTCCAGTTGCTCGAACAGGCCGCGCCAGTAGCGCTCGCTCTCCGCCAGCTGCTGCTGCACCTCGCCCACGTAGCGCTGGCTGTCGCGCAGGGCCTCGCCGGCCAGGTGCTGGGACGTGCGGTCGCGGAGGATCTTGACGAAGCCGGTATGGGTGCCGGCGTCGTCGTGCAGCGGATGCATCTCGCCACTGGCCCAGAAGCGAGTGCCGTCGCGGCGCAGGTGCCAGCGCTCATCCTCGGCACGGCCGTCCTGCAGGGCCAGCCGCATTTCCAGCGCGGCTCGGCCGCTCTGGTTGTCTTCCGGGGTGAAGAAGCGCTCCGCCGGTGCACCGCGAATCTCCGCGGCGGTCCAGCCCAGCAGGCGTTCGGCGCCGCTGTTCCAGTCGGCGATCACCCCGGCCGGATCGAGCACGATCATGGCGAAATCGATGGCGCCATCGAAGATTGCCAGGCGCCGTTGGGCGTCCTGGGGCGGCAGCGCGGTGCACTGGTCGAGCGCGGCGCGCAGGCGGCGTACTTCGGCCTGGAGTTCAGCGTGAGAGAGAGCGGATTCAGCCATGGGATCTTTCGAACAGGTGGGCAGCGAAAGCAGACGGCGGTGACGTCCAGCGAGAGCCTTAGAGTAGGAGAGTCGGGCGCCGGCCAGCGATCTGCCGGCACCTTTTTCCGACAGACAGGGAATTAAGTAGCCGCTGCGGCATCAGACAAGTGCCAGTACCAACCGGCCAGCCGTCCATCCGAGGGTTGTGATCCAATTCGAGTAATTTCGGTCTATTTAGTCGTACTAATGAAGTAGCGTTGCCATGACCGATGTAGTTTCTTCCGCAGCCGTTACCACTGTGCTGGTCGTCGAAGACGATCCCGTACTGCGCTCGCTGGCGACGGAGGTGTTCGAAATGGAAGGCTACGCCGTCCAGTCGTTCGACACCGCCGATGCCGCCTGGTGCTGGTTCGAAGCCGATCCATTGCCGCCCGATCTGCTGTTCACCGATGTGCGCATGCCCGGTCGGTTGGACGGGCTCGCCCTGGCCAAACAGGTCCGCCAACGGTTTCCACAGTTGCCCATCCTGGTGTCCTCTGGATACACCGGCCAGCAATATGCCGAACGCGAAGACCGGGCGCTGTTCCTGCCCAAGCCCTGGACCATCGACCAGTTGCTGAAGGCCTGCGGGCAGCTGGGCGTCTAGTCGCCTGCCTGACGCGCTCGCGCCAGGCGTACCGCCGAATCCACCTCATCCAGCGTCCAGGGCTTCTGCAGGAAGATCACCTGAGGGGGCAACGTGGTGGTGATTTCGTAGCCGTAGCCGGAAGTGATCACCATGGGCAACTCGGGCCAGCGCTGCAGCAGCATCTGCGCCAGCTCGCCGCCGCGCAACTGGCCGGGCATCAGGTGATCGGTAACGACCAGGGCCGGCGCTTCCTGGCATTGCAGCAGATGCACCAGGGCATCGTCGGCATTGTCGAAGCGGGTACAGGCCCACTGCAATTGTTCTTCGAGATGATTGCCCAGCAGCTCGGCGAGCAGACTGTTGTCTTCGATGACGACGGCATAGGGCAGGGCGGTAGACGAAGTCATCGGGACATCCGGAACGCGATGAGGCAATTCCGGAAGTCTAGCAGAGCCCTGTCGGTCTCAGTCTGGCTTTCGTCTGACCATTGTCAGATCTCCAAGACGATCTTGCCGAAATGGCTGCCGTCCTTCTGGAAGGCGAAGGCCTCGGCGATCTCGGCCAGGGGATAGCCGCGATCGATGACCGGCTTGATCCCGTTACTCTCCAGCGCCTGGATCATCTCCTGCTGATGGCGGCGACTGCCGACGATCAACCCCTGCAGTCGTTGGTGCCGACGCATCAGATTGGCGGTGGGGACCTGGCCCTCGACGCCGGTGAGCACGCCGATCAGCGCCAGATGACCATGGATACGCGCGGCCTGGATGGATTGCGCCAGCGTCGCCGGGCCGCCCACTTCCACCACGATGTCGACGCCGCGCCCCCCGGTGATGGCCTGTACCTTGGCGCCCCATTCCGGCTCGTCGCGGTAATTGATCAGGTGATCGGCGCCCAAGGCATAGGCACGCTGCAGCTTCTCGTCCGACGAAGAGGTGGCGATCACCGTGGCGCCCATGGCCTTGGCCAGCTGCAGGGCGAAGATGGACACCCCGCCGGTGCCCATGACCAGCACGCTGTCGCCGGCCTTGAGATTGCCGTCCACCACCAGGGCACGCCAGGCGGTGAGCCCGGCGGTGGTCAGGGTCGCCGCCTCGGCATGGCTGTAGCCCTTGGGCGCGCGGGTAAAGGCCGTGGCCGGGCGCACCACTACCTCGCAGGCGAAGCCGTCGATGCCATCGCCGGGCGTGGTGGAAAAATCGTCGATTGTCGGCTCGCCGTCCAGCCACTGGGGAAAGAAGGTCGAGACCACCTGATCGCCCACGGCGAATTCGCTGACGCCTGCGCCCACGGCCTCGACCACCCCGGCGCCATCGGACATGGGAATGCGCCCATCGGCGGTCGGCATCTTGCCGAGCACCACGCCCAGATCATGGAAATTCAGCGAGCTGGCCTTGATCCGCACGCGGATCTCGCCGGCTCCGGGCTGACCGGGATCGGGCAGTTCACAGTGTTCCAGCTGATCCAGACCACCGGGTTTGCGTAGGCGTATGGCGTGCATGAAAGATCCTCCGGACTATGGCGAGCAGGACGCTCGCGGGTCTGTAGAGGACCACGGTGCCGGGCGCAGGATTCCCGAAGGAGTCCTGCGCCCATGGCCTTACTTGATCGCCTTCTGCAGTTGCTGCAGCTGCTCGGTGCGGGTGTTCAGGCGGGTTTCGCCGCGCTGGGCATCGACCTTCTTCAGCTCGGCCTCAGCCATGCGCAGCTTGATGGTCTGCATGGCGGTCTGGATGCGTTGCTGGGTCAGGTAGGCCAGCTGGTCGACGGTGCGCTCGTTCTCACCGTCCTTGTAGGCCTTGTCGGTCTTGGCCAGCCAGGTGCCGGCATCCTTGGTTTCCAGCGCCGCCAGCTGGGTGGCCTGGGGCTGGGATTCGAGGGCGGCGTAGTCGTTGCGCGCCTTTTCCAGATTGGGGTTGGGCGGGGTGGCGCAGGCGGCCAGGGTGAGGGTCAGGGCCGACAGTACTGGAAGCAGAAAACGTTTACGCATGGGTTTCGTCCTTCAAGAGAGCGGGCAGCCTTACTGCTGCACCTTTTTCTGTAGATTCTGTTGCAGCTGAAGGTTGATCTGACCTTCCTCGCGGATCTGCTGGATGCTGTTCTGGGCATCCTGCAGCGCCGTCGTGGCCTTGGCGGCCTGGGTCTTGCGAGTCGCCAGGCGGGCATCCCACTCGGCCTGCTCGGCCAGGCGCTTGGCGTCGTCGTATTTCTCGTTGGAAAGCGCCGTTTGGGCCTGGGTCCACTTGTCCTGGGCCGACTTGGTCTCGATCGGGGCGAACTGGTTGCCGCCGCCGCTCACGGCTTCGTTGACGGCCGATTGGGTCACGGCCATCTGCGCGGTCGGCGGATTGCCGGCGCAGCCCGCGAGGAGCAGACCGCCACCCAGGACCAGGCTGGCGAGCAGCGCACGAGGCGCGGAGAACGGGGAGGCGCGAGAGGGACCGGTTTTCATCCGAACATTCCTGGCAGGTCGCCCGGAATGGGCGACAGTGCCTGTGAGACGACGAAAACGCGGCGAGGTTCGCTGCAACCGCTGCGCTAAAGGGCAGGGTGTCCTGGCCGATATACGTTGTCAGACAACAACAGGGCCAGCGGCCACGGAGATTCCATGCTGTTACGCAATTGCAACATCGCGCCCCGCGCGGCGCTAGGCTTCGGCCTGATCGCCCTGATGGTGGCTTTTCTCGGCCTGTTTTCCCTGGCGCAGATGGCGGGTATCCGCGAACGCCAGGTGGTGACGGAGCGCGACTGGGTGCCGAGCATTCGCGCGGTGGACGCCATCCGCGAGAACATGCTGCGCATCCGCACCATCTCCTTGCGGCTGGCGCTGGACCCGGAACCGCGCAACATCGACACCTATGTCAGCCAGTACGAGGCGCGCAACAAGGTGCTCATGGAGGGCATCAAGGCCTATGAGGTCTTTGTCGACACCCCCGAGGAGCACCAGCGCTGGGACCTGTTCAAGCGCGATTTCGCCACCTATCAGCAGGGCATGACCGAGTCCTTCGCCCTGGCGCGGCGGGGCGATACCGTCGCGCTCAACAAACTGACCCTGGTGGACATGAAACCGGTGGTGGACGGCACCGGCAAGCAGCTGGGCGAGTTGGGCGACCTCTATGCCGAGGGTATCGAACGCGATGGCAAGGTCTCGGCGGACCGCTATGAGGCCTCACGGCTGATCGTCATCGCGGTGATCGTCCTGGCCGCCCTGGCCACGGTGCTCATGGCCTGGCTGCTGACCCGCAGCATCGTCGGACCGCTGCGCGAGGCGCTGCTGGCCGCCCGCCGTGTCGCCCAGGGCGACCTGACCCAGACCCTGGCGGTGCAGGGGCGTGACGAGGTGAGCGAATTGCAGCGCGCCTTGCAGCAGATGCAGGGGCAGTTGCGTGAGACCCTCTCGCGCATCGCCGGCTCCTCCACCCAGTTGGCCACCGCCGCCGAAGAGCTCAATGCGGTCACCGAGGCCGCGGGCCAGGGCCTGCAGCAGCAGAACCAGGAGATCGAACAGGCCGCTACCGCCGTCACCGAGATGAGCACCGCGGTGGACGAGGTGGCGCGCAACGCCGTCTCCACCTCCGAGGCCTCGCGGGCCTCCAGCCAGGCCGCACAGCAGGGCCAGACCCGCGTCGCGGAAACCCTGGGCGCCATCGAGGCGCTGTCCGACGAGGTCGCGGCCACCGGGACGGTGGTCCAGCGCCTGGCCGAGCAGTCCCAGGACATCGGCAAGGTGCTCGACGTCATTCGCGCCATCGCCGAGCAGACCAACCTGCTGGCGCTCAATGCCGCCATCGAGGCGGCGCGGGCCGGTGAGGCCGGGCGTGGCTTCGCCGTGGTGGCCGACGAGGTGCGCGCCCTGGCCAGCCGTACCCAGCAGTCCACCCTGGAGATCGAGCAGATGGTCTCGGGCATGCGCAGCGGCGCCAGTCAGGCCCTGGGTTCCATGCACAGCAGCAGTCAGCGGGCCCAGGCCACGCGGGCCCTGGCGGAAACCGCCGGGGTGGCGCTGGACGAGATCAACAGTCGCATCGGCGAGATGTACGAGCGCAACCTGGTGATCGCCAGCGCGGCCGAAGAGCAGGCGCAGGTAGCCCGGGAAGTGGATCGCAATCTGGTCAACATCCGCGATCTCTCCACCCAGTCCGCCGACGGAGCCCGCCAGACCAGTGCCGCCAGCCAGGAATTGTCCCGGCTGGCGGTGGATCTGCAGGGGCTGGTGAATCGCTTCCAGGTCTGAACCGCTAGACGCGCACCGCCTGGTACAGCGCCCGGATCAGATCCGACTGGGTGATGATGCCCACCAGGCGGCGCGAGCCGTCGATGATGGGGATGTGGCGGTGGCCGTTCTCGGAAAACACCGGTACCAGATCGATCAGCAGGCGATCGGCGCTGGCCACCCGCACGGTACGGGTCATGATGCGGCCGACGCTGTGTTCGTCCTGGCGCGCCTTCGGCCGGACCAGGGAGCGCAGGCGCCAGCCGAGGCCCTCGTGCACGTCCAGGTCGATCTGCCGCATGAAATCGGCGACGGTGACGATGCCCAGCAGATAGCCCTGGCGATCCACCACCGGCAGCGCCTTGATGCGCCGGGCGCGCATCAGCGCCCAGGCTTCCTGCAGCGGCATCTCGGCACGGGCCGTCACCGGTTGCTGGCTCATGACATCGGCGCAGCGTAATTCGCCCATCTTGCGCTGGTAGGCGCGCGCCTCCACCTGTTCGAGCAATTCGGCGAGGTCGTCGCGGCTGATGTCCAGCACCTGGTTGTAGCGCGCCAGCACGGCGTCCAGGTCGGCACGCTGCAGGCGCGTCTCGCTGCTCGGCTCGGCCGGGCGAGGCACATGGGGCCAGGGGCGCCGGGTCAGGTTGTTGTAGAGCAGACCGGCGCTCACCAGCAGCAGCGAATCCAGCGCCACCGGACTCCAGGCGTAGCTGAAGTCCTGGGCGCCGATGAGCACCATCAGTAGCGCCGAGGCGCCACCCGGAGGGTGCAGGCAGCGCAAGGTGAACATGGCGGCGATGGCCAGGGCGACCGCCACGGCGGCGGCCAGATTGGCTTCGGGAATCCACCGCGCGCAGGCGATGCCGATCAGCGCCGCCAGGGTATTGCCACCCACCACCGACCAGGGCTGCGCCAGGGGACTGGAGGGCAGGGCGAACACCAGCACGGCGCTGGCGCCCAGCGGCGCCACCAGGGCCAGTGCCAGGGCGCCGTGCTGATGCACCGGCTGGCCTTCCAGCCACCAGGCCGCCAGCAGCGCCGCGAGCAGGATGCCGAGGCCGGCGCCCAGGCTGGCGCGTAGTCGCTCGCGCCCGTCGATGGGTAGCGGTGCGGGCCAGAAGGCGCGCAGACCCTGGGCCAGGCGCGCGGAAAGGGAGGGCGAGGGGGACGGCGTAAGGGGTTCCTGGGACATGGGAAAGCAGCTGCTAGGCAGAACGAGGGCGCTGATGGTCCTCCCTGTACGCCGCCCTGGCAAGACCGAACCGGCCCCTGTGCCGCCTCTTCCAGCGGTCAGGCAGCGCTCCAGAGCGTCTGCCGCCCCAGGTGGATTTTCTACTGCGAGGGGCCGTCCGCCGTAGTAGGATTATCGGCTGGGTGTCGCCGCAGTCGCGCGGTAGGACAGGTTGAATCGAGCGCAGGTCGGGCCGCCGCGCGGAGTCCTGCTGCCCATGTCACCCCTACCTTCCATCAAGGCCCTGGCCTTCGTTCAGCGCTTCTGCGCCGCCGAGGCCGCCGGCGGCATCGTATTGATGGTCGCCGCGGCCATCGCCCTCATCGTCGCCAACTCGCCGCTGGCCGAGGGCTACTTCGCCAGCCTGCATTGGTACGTCGGTGGGCTCTCTGTCGGTCACTGGATCAACGACGGCCTGATGGCCCTCTTCTTTCTGCTGGTGGGCCTGGAGATCAAGCGCGAGATGGCGGTCGGCCAACTCGCCAGCTGGGGCGATCGCGCCCTGCCGGGCCTCGCGGCCCTGGGCGGCATGCTGGTGCCGGCGCTGCTCTATGCCCTGGTCAATCGCCACGATCCCCAGACCCTCTCGGGTTGGGCGATTCCCGCCGCCACCGACATCGCCTTCGCCCTCGGCGTGCTGTCGCTGCTGGGGTCGCGGGTGCCGGTATCGCTCAAGGTCTTCCTTTCGGCGCTGGCCATCCTCGACGACCTCGGCGCGGTGCTGATCATCGCCCTGTTCTATACCAGCGATCTCTCCGCCAGCATGCTGCTGGCCGCGGCAGGGCTGGTGGCGGTGCTGTTCGTGCTCAACCGCCTCAAGGTCACCGCCCTGCTGCCCTATCTGCTGGTCGGGGCGCTGCTGTGGTTCTGCATGCTGCGCTCGGGCATCCATGCGACCCTGGCCGGGGTGATCCTGGCGTTGTTCATTCCCCTGGGCGATAGCGCGGCCGACGACGCCTCGCCGCTGCTCCGGCTGGAATCCGTGCTGCATCCCTGGGTAGCCTTCCTCATCGTGCCCGTGTTCGGTTTCGCCAATGCCGGGGTCTCCCTGGCCGGCATTTCCCTTGGCAATCTGCTGGACCCGGTGCCGCTGGGCGTCGCCTTGGGGCTGTTTCTCGGCAAGCAGGTGGGCATCTCGCTGATGGCGCTGCTGGCTATCCGCAGTGGCCTGGCGCGGCTGCCGGAGGGTGCCAGCTGGCTGCAGCTCTATGGCGTGGCCCTGCTTTGCGGGATTGGCTTTACCATGAGTCTGTTCATTGGTGCCCTGGCCTTTCCGGGTGCGCCCTTCCTGGTCGACGAGGTCAAGATCGGGGTGCTGCTGGGCTCGCTGCTGTCAGCCCTGGCCGGCATCGCCGTGCTGCTGGTCGCCGCCCGTCGTCGTTGAGAGGAGTTCGAGATGCCCTATGCGCTGTTCGCGGTGATGTTCGGTGGTGCCCTGGGGAGCGCCTGCCGCTGGTGGGTCGGTCTGCGGCTGAATGCACTGTTCCCGCTGCTGCCGATGGGCACCCTGCTGGTGAACCTGGTCGGCGGCTTCGTCATCGGTCTGGCGCTGGGGCTGTTCGCTCGCTATCCAGGGCTGGACGTGCAATGGAAACTGCTTCTGGTGACCGGCTTCTGCGGCGGCTTCACCACCTTCTCGACCTTTTCCGCCGAGGTGGTGACGCTGCTGCAGAGCGGTCGCCTGGGCTGGGCGGCGCTCACCATCACCGCCCATGTGCTGGGATCGCTGCTGCTGACCCTGGCCGGGTTCGCCCTGGCCGGTCGCCTCGGCTGAGTCGACCGGCCGTTGCCCGTCAGACGGGGGCCACCGGGGCGGTGGGGGCCTGGCGCCGCGGCTTGAATTTCAGTGCCGGCGCCTCGATCAGGTGCCAGGACAGCACCGCAAGGCCCAGGGTCAGGACGTAGCTCACCACCAGGAAACCGGGCAGCGAGAAGCTGTCGGGAAACCAGTGCATGAGCAACTGCTGGACCGGGAAGTTGAACAGGTAGAGGCCGTAGGAATAGTCGCCGAAGCGGCCGAAGCCGTGTAGCACCGGCACCTGTACCTGGGCCAGGTAGATGATCACATAGGCCAGGGACACCAGGTGGATCACCGGCAGCACGTGCCAGACGATGGCTGCCAGCGACAGCAGACAGAGCGCCAGGGCCAGGTCCAGTCGCCAGGGGATGCGCGGCCCGGCCAGTTGCAGCAGGGCACCGGCGAAAAAGAACATGCCCAGGCTGAACACCTTGTGCAGCACGAAGCTGGCGATGCCCATCTGCGGCAGCAGCAGGAAGTTGCCCACCACCAGCACCACCAGGGTGGCCATGACCACCGAGCGGGTCAGCAGCCCCAGCACCCCGATGATCAGCAGCGACAGGTACATGAAGACCTCGTAGGGCAGGGTCCAGTAGCTGCCGTTCACCGTGTCGGGAAAGGGATTGCCGGTGAAGACGCCGGGCAGTTCGAAGCGCGTCATCAAGAGGATGTTCTTGAAGAAGCCCAGGGTCTGGCGATCGCTGAAGTAGGCGCTCGTCTCGCGACTGGTGGCGAGCCAGCCCACCACCAGCACCGAGAAGAGCACCGAAACGATCAAGGCCGGAAAAATCCGCAGGGCGCGCTTGGCGAGAAAATCCAGCGGATTGCGGCTGCGCTGGAAGGACGCCGTGATCAGGAAGCCGCTGATCACGAAGAACACATAGACGGCGATGTTGGCCGCGTCGGTGAAACCGGTGAAGTTGAGGATCGGCTCGGCGCCGATGTGACCCGAGAGCCAGAAGCCGTGGCCGATCACCACGGTGGAGGCCGCGGCGAATCTCAGGAAATCGAAGTTGTTGCGTCCCTGGGGGACGTGGGCGGTGGTCATGTCTGCTCCTCGCAGCCGTGGCCCATGCCGCGGCCGCTGCCCGGGAGCGGACTCCAGGCGGACGGCGACGCACACGGCATCGGCGGGAACGCCCGTCAGCGCGACGGACGCAGGCAAAGGCCGCTGCCGGCCATACCGGCAACGAAAGGGCGACAGCCGACGCGATCAGCGAGATCGGCCAGCCAGCGAGGGCAGGGGCTATGGGGGGCTGAGCGGCGCGAAAGCGGGCGTCATGCGCCAGGACTCCGGGAGAGCGGTACCGCGAGAGGCGACGGGGGCGACGAGACGCGCGCAGGCGAACGGGGTCTGGGGCCTCCCGGCCGCCCCTTGCGCTGCGCGCGCCTCGTGCATCAGGCGCTGGCCTGCAGCGGCTGGTCGTGCGCTTCTTGCGGTTGTTCCAGGGCGAAGGGCTCCTGGGCGAAATAGAGGGCGGCGCTCTGGCGGGCGTGGTCGCCGAATTCCTGTGGGTGGCGCATGACGATCCGTTCGAAGGCGCCCGGCTCCAGGCCGTCTTCATAGAAGCCGTTGTGGCACTGCAGGATGCCCGAGGCGCAGACGCTACGCTCGACGGCGGCGATCAGGCCGCCGGCTCTGAGACTCTTGACGATGTTGTGCGGCAGCCGCTGGCGGCGTCTCAGACTGGCGGCGGTGTCGCTGAGGGTATCGAGGATCTCGGTCTCGGCCGGCGACAGCTTGCGTACGTCCAGCTTGGACTTCTGCACCAGGTAGCGACGGGAGAGCAGGCGGGCTTGGTCGTTGAGCGCCTTGAGCACCGTACCGCTGAGTTCACCACGGGTGAACAGACCGGTTTCCAGAGCGATCAGGTAGGACCAATCGTTGATGAGCGGAATCTTGCTGATGTCACGTTCCATGTGAATGCCTGCGTCCATATAAGTTGGCTAATTGAGGATATGAAGCCTCAATGGTTCCAGATCGCCAGTATAAGGTGACGAGTGGCATAGAATTTGACGGTCCTGACAAGAATTGTCGGTTTTTTGTCGAAGTGGGTCACGCCTTGAGGATGCAACCTCAACGCTGCGCTTGGGGTCACTAGCTGGAGTCCTGGCGCGAGTCGGGTGACCCTCCGTAACCTCAGGTGATGAGATGAGTGACCCTGTAGCCGCTTCGACCCCCGCCGATCTGCAGTGCGACGTCGCCGTGATCGGCGCCGGAACCGCGGGCCTCGCCGCCGAACGCGCCGCCCGGCGCCAGGGCGCCAGCACCCTGTTGATTGATGACCGCTGGGCCGGTACCACCTGTGCCTCGGTGGGCTGCATGCCTTCCAAGTTGCTGATCGTCGCCGGCGAGGCCCATCACGCCGTCCAGCGCGCCGGCCTCTTTGGCATCGAGGTGGGCAACGTGGGCGTCGATGGCGCAGCCGTCATGGCGCGGGTACGACGTGAGCGTGATCATTTCGTCGCCGCAACCAAACAAGGTTTTGAGAAATTACCCGAGGGTGTCGCCCAGCACGCCACCGCCCGCTTCGTGGCGCCGGATCGACTGCAGCTCAGTAATGGTAAGACTGTTAAGGCCCGTAGCGTGATCATCGCCACCGGCTCCTATCCCCTGGTCCCCGAGCCTTTCGATGCGCTCGGCGACCGGGCCCTGACCAACGAGACGCTCTTCGAGCTGGCCGATCTGCCACGTTCCCTGGCGGTGATCGGCACCGGTCCGGTGGGCCTGGAGCTGGCCCAGGCCATGGCCCGGCTCGGGGTGGCCGTCACCCTGTTCGGCCAGGACGACGGCCTGGGCGCGCTCAAGGACGCCGAGGTCAAGGCCGAGCTGCACCGGATCCTGGCGCAGGACCTGACCCTGTACCTGAATGTAGAGGTGGATGCCCGCCGTGAGGGCGCGGGCGTGCGGCTGTCCTGGTCCGGTGCCGCGACTGGCGAGGGCGACTTCGATTATGTGCTGGTGGCCGCCGGCCGTCCGCCGCGGCTGAAGGGCCTGGGCCTGGAAACCACCGGCATCGAGCTGGACGACCATGGCACGCCGGTCTACGACCCCAAGACACTGCAGTGCGGGTCCTCGTCGATCTTCATCGCTGGCGATGCCGACCATGACCGGCCGATTCTCCATGAAGCCTCCGACGAGGGCGCCATCGCCGGGCACAATGCCGCCTGCTATCCCGAGGTACGGCCCACACCGAGATCGCCGCTGTTTTCGCTGATCTTCACCGATCCGCCGGTGGCCGTATTGGGCAGTCCGCCCGATGAGGACAGCCTGATCGGCACCTCTTCCTACCACGACCAGGGCCGCGCCCGGGTCGAGGCGCGCAACCAGGGCATCGCCCGCTTCTATGCCGAGCCAGGCACCGGTAAGCTCACCGGCGCCGCCATGGTCGGGCCGGGCATGGACCATATCGGCCACCTGCTGGTGCTGGCGCTGATACATGGCGAGACCGCCAGTTCGCTGCTCGACATGCCCTTCTATCACCCCACCCTCGAAGAGGGCCTCAAGAGCGGCCTGCGCGAGATCTGCCAGGCGGCCCACAGCAGCCTGCGCGGCGATCGCGACCAGGGTTCGCCGTCCGGGGCTTGAGGTGAGGGGGGTTGGGCTTCGACGATAGGGCCGTCTCAACCCAACCTACGGGTGCAGCACCGTAGGTTGGCGCTGAGCGCAGCGAAGCCCAACGGTACGTTCTGCCCCATTCGGCCACACAAAAAAGCCCCGTCGGGATCACCCGCGGGGCTTTCGCTCGCTCAACCAGCCATCAGGCCTTGAAGCGTCTCACCAGTCCATCCAGCTCGCCCGACAGCTGCGACAGGCGCGAGGAGTCGCGGGTGGTGGATTGGGCCAGGCCTTCCACCTGCTGGGCATCGTCCTGGATCTGGGCGATGTGGCGGTTGATGTCTTCGGCCACCTGGTGCTGCTCCTCGGCTGCCGCGGCGATCTGCAGCGCCTGATCGCGGATCTCGTCCACCGACTGGCGGATGCCTTCGAAACTGCCACGCGCCTCGCTGATGGAGGCCACGCTGGTCTGCGACAGCTCCAGGCTGGTCTCGATCTGGCGGGTGACCTCCTGGGTCTTGCGCGCCAGGTTGCCGAGCAGGCCGTCGATCTCGCCGGTGGAATCAGCGGTGCGCTTGGCCAGGGCGCGAACCTCGTCGGCCACCACCGCGAAGCCACGACCTTGTTCACCGGCACGGGCCGCTTCGATGGCGGCGTTGAGCGCCAGCAGGTTGGTCTGTTCGGCGATGCCGCGGATGGTGTCGAGGATGGTGTTGATGTTGTGACTGTCCTGCTCCAGCACCGCCATGGCCTGGGCCGACTCGGCCAGGCTGCCGCTGAGGCGATTGACGTTGCCGGTGGCCTTCTCGATCTGGCCGTAGCCTTCCTGCACCCGGTGGTGACCGGCGTCGGCGGAGGCCGCGGCGTGGCTGCAGGAACGCGCCACTTCGTTGGAGGTGGCGACCATCTCGTTGAAGGCGGTGGAGACCATTTCCACGGCCTCGCGCTGGCGCCCGGCCACCTCGTTCATGCTGGCGGCGGCCTGGGTGGTGGTCTGCGACGCCTGCTGCAGGTCGGTGGAGGCCTGGCCGATACGCTGCACCAGTTGGCGGATGCTGGCGAGGAACTGGTTGAACCAGCCGGCCAGGGCGGCGGTTTCATCCTTGCCCTGGACGTTGAGGCTCTTGGTCAGATCGCCTTCGCCCTGGGCGATGGATTCGAGACCTGCGGAGACGCCACGGATCGGTCGCACGATCATGCCGGCAAAGGCCGCACCGAGCACGGCGAACAACAGCGCCAGTACGGCGGTGATGCCGGCGATCTGCCAGGTCAGGGCGGTGGCCTTGCCCATCACCTCGTTGCGCTCGATCAGGCCGATGAATTTCCAGCCGAGGTCCTTGGCCTGATAGACGTTGACCATGTAGTCGGTGCCATTGAGGGTGACCTCGCCCAGGCCGCTCTGGATGCCGCTGAGGGTCTGGTAGGCGTCGCCCAGCTCCTTGAGCTGCTTGAAGTTGTGCTTGGGATCGCGCGGGTCGACCAGCACGTTGCCATTCTCTTCCACCAGCATCAGGTAGCCGCTCTGGCCCAGGGTGATGCTCTTGACCAGATCGGTGAGCTGCTTGAGCGAGATATCCAGGCCCACCACACCGCGGACCTTGCCGCTGGCGTCTTCCATGGTCCGGACGATGCCCATCAGCGAGACGTCGTCGGTCGCCCAGTAGTAGGCCGGGGTACGCACCACCTTGCCCGGATTGTTCATGGCCGCCTGGTACCAAGGGCGCACGCGCGGGTCGTAGTTGGCCAGCTTGGCGTCGTCCGGCCAACTGGCGTAGCTGCCATCGGTCAGGCCGATCGACAGATAGGCCGTGGTGGGGTGGGTCTTGGCGAAGCGGGTGAAATAGCTCACCGCTTGCTGGCCGGCTTCGGTCTGCGGCTGCTGGGCGGCATCCGCGCCCTGGTAGTTCTTCAGGCCATCCAGGGCCAGGATGCTCGGCTCCTTGGCCAGGTAGTCGACGTTCTGCTGGATGCCGGCAAAGAACTGCTGGATGTTGCGATCGATCTGACGGATTTCGCGCCCGCTACCGTCGAGGAAGTCCCCGGTGGCCTGGCTGCGCACGTTCATGATGACCACGCCCGCCACCAGGATCACCGGGAGGCAGGCGGTTACCGCGAAAAGCGATGTGAGTTTTTGTTTGATGTTCATCGAAAGCCCCGGTCGCGCCCTGGCGCGGAGAGTGACGGCAGCATGCCTTCACTCTGCATCGGCCTGGATAATTCCGACTTGATACGGCAAGAAAAATTATTCCATTTGGTCCGCAGCAAGCCGGAAAATCGTCGATCGGTCAGCTAACGACCCGCTATAACTCTTTCTTCAGATGGCGTTCGATTTCTTCCAACGACTTGCCACGGGTCTCCGGCAAGCAGAAATAGACGAACAGAAGTGACCCCACATTGATGGCGGCGAAAACATAGAAGGTGTAGTTGCCGATGGCTTCCAGAGCCACCGGAAAGCTGAAGGCCACGGTGGCGTTGCACAGCCACTGCACGGCCACCGCCACCCCGGTCAGCAGACCACGGACCTGGTTGGGAAACAGCTCCGACATCAGCAGCCAGTACACCGGCGCGATGCACATCTGCATGAACAGCAGGAACACCAGGATGCAGGCCAGCGCCAGGTAGCTCTGGGTGAGGTTCTGCGGCAGCCACAGCAGCACGCTGCCCAGCGCCAGTTGCGCCAGCACCACGATCACCAGGCCGACCAGCAGCAGGGTGCGGCGCCCAGCGCGGCCGATGGCCCAGATACCCAGCAGGGTGGCGATCACCGAGACCACGCCGTTGCCGATGGTGGCGGTCAGGGCCGCGCTGGTGCCCATGCCGGTGCTCTTGAGGATGATCGGGGTGTAGTACATGAAGGCGTTGACCCCGGTGAACTGGGCGACGAAGCCCAGGCCGATGCCCAGCAGCAGCAACTTGACCACCCAGCCCTGGCCGAGCAGTTCGCGCAGGGGTGGGCGATGCTTGGCCTGCTCCTCGCTCTCGCGCATCTCCTGGACCTCGCGCTCGACCTCCTCGGGGGTGTCGCGCAGGCGCTCCAGCACGGCTTCGGCTTCCTCGATACGGCCCTTGGCCGCCAGCCAGCGCGGCGAGGTGGGCAGCAGGAAGGTGCCGGCGAACAGCAGGATGCCCGGCACCATGGCGATGGCCAGCATGTAGCGCCAGATGCCGTTGTCGTGCACCAGCCAGGCGAGCAGCGCGCTGAGTACATAGGCCAGCAGCTGGCCGCTGACGATCATCAGCTCGTTGCGGCTCACCAGCCGGCCACGCCGCTTGGGCCCGGCGATCTCGGCGATGAACACCGGCACCGTGGCCGAACCGCCGCCCACCGCCAGGCCGAGCACGAAGCGCGCCACCACCATCAGCTCCACCGAGGGCGCCACCGCGGTACCCAGGGCACCGACGACGAAGAGGATCGACAGCAGGCGCAGGGTGGTGCGCCGGCCATGGCGGTCGGCGAGATAGCCCGCCGCCAGCGAGCCGAAGGCCGCGCCGACGATTAAGGCGGCGGTGACCAGGCCTTCGGTGTAGGCGTTGAGGCCCAGGCCGCCCTGGTCGGCGGGCAGGGTCATGAAGGGCAGGGCGCCGGCGATGATGCCGGTGTCGTAGCCGAAGGCCAGGGCGCCCATGGTGGCGACCAGCACGGTAATGAAGATCAGCCGGCGGGCCGAAGCCTTCTGGTCGGGGTCGACGGCGGGGGAAGCGGAAGCGGACATGGCAGAGCGGGATCCTGGCAAGACACGAAAGGGGCCGGCGAACCGGGCGCCCCCAGGCCAGCGAAGCGAACGAATGCAACGTTTCGAGTCAGCGAAGGGGCGCCACGAGTGCAGGCGTGGGGGATTAGGGCGGGGATGCTGGCTGGAGTTCCCCAGGGCTCACAGCAGTTCCGATCCGACCAACGGGCCGCGCCGCTGGCGCGGCGCAAGGGGTTTTCTCGGAGTGCCCGCCTTGAGCCGCGCAAGCCCACCGGCGCTGCCTGTGCAGCCCGGCGCAGGTGCGGCGGGCTGCTGTTTTTCGACGCCGCTTCGGCTGGAACTCGGGCAGCCGGCGCTGGCTCAGCTACCTCGAAGCCCGCCTGAGAAACGACCATGGATGCACCCTGTGACGTCACCTACCAGCTCTTTCCGGAAATCGAGCAGCCCAACCGCAGCGGTCGACTGCGGGTGAGCGCGTTGCACGAACTCTACTGGGAGGAATGCGGCAATCCCCAGGGCGTGCCGGTGGTCTACCTGCACGGTGGACCGGGCGAGGGGGCCGAGCCGAGCAAGAGGCGCTTCTGGGATCCGGACCACTACCGCATCGTGCTGTTCGATCAGCGCGGCGCCCTGAGATCCACCCCCCTGGCCGAGACCCGCGACAACACCACCCAGCACCTCATCGAGGACCTCGAACGGTTGCGTGAGCACCTGGGCATCGAGCGCTGGCTGCTCACCGCCGGCTCCTGGGGCACCACCCTGGCGCTGGCCTATGGCGAGGCCCATCCCGAGCGCTGCCTGGGTTTCCTGCTGCGCGGCATCTTTCTCGGCACCGCCGACGAGGTGCATTGGTACCTGCATGGCATGCGCCGCTTCTTCCCCCGTGCCTACGAGGATTTCGTCAGCTGGATTCCGGAAGAGCGGCGCGATGCCGCCCTGGACGCCTACCTCGAACGTCTGCTCGGCGCAGACCCGCAGGCGCGCCTGGAGGCCGCCCGGGCCTGGGTACGTTATTCGGCCAGCTGCTCCCTGCTGCGCCACGATCCGGAAGGCGTGGAGGCCCAGGCCGCCGATGAGCAGACCACCCTGGGCATGGCCGTGCTCGACGCCTGGTACTTCAAGCATCAGCTGTTTCTCGAAGAAGACCAGTTGATCCAGGGCCTGGCGCGCATCCGCCAACTGCCCTGCTACCTGGTGCAGGGCGGTCACGACATGATCGCCACACCCAATTCTGCCTACCGGCTGCACAAGGCCTGGCCCGGCTCGGTGCTCAAGATCGTCAACGACGCCGGCCATGCGCCCACGGAGCCCGGCACCACCAGTGCCCTGATCGAAGCCACGGAGCGTTTCAAGCGGGACGGGCGCTTCGCCTGAGGGCCTCAGTGGCCCAGCCGCTCCACCAGGAAATCCACGAACACCCGCACCCGCGCTGGCACGGTCGAGCCGCCGACGAACACCGCATGGATGGGTTCCAGATCCCCCGGATTCCAGGCCTCCAGCAGCGGCACCAGGGCGCCGCTGCGCAGGTCGTCGGCCACGCTGAATTCACCGATGCGGGCGATACCGGCGCCTTCCCGGGCCAGCAGCGCCAGGGCCTCGCCGCTGTTGCACTCGATGTTGCCGCTGATCTTCAGGGCGAAGGCCTGGCCGTCGCGGACGAAGGGCCAGTCGGGCAGGGCGCGGCGAAAGTTGAATCTCAGGCAGTTGTGGTCGAGCAGGTCCTCCGGCACCTGGGGCGTACCGTGGCGGGCGAGGTAGGCGGGCGAAGCCACCACCACCTGCCCGGTGACGCCGATGGGGCGGGCGCTCAGGGGACTGTCGGCCAACTGGCCGAAGCGGATGGCCACGTCGGCCTGGCCGGCGAGGATGTCCACCACCTCGTCACCCAGTGCCAGGTCCACCACGATGTCGGGATAGCGGGCGCTGAAGGCCGCCACCAGCGGCACCAGGGTCATGCGGCCATGACCGAGGGCGGCGCTGACCCTCAGTCGCCCTCTGGGCACGCCCTGGTCGGCGATGGCGTCTTCCACCTCGGCCAGGTCCGCCAGGATGCGCCGCGCCGCGCGCAGATAGGCCGCGCCCTCGGCGGTCAGGGTGATGGCCCGGGTGGTGCGCAGCAGCAGCCGCGTACCGAGGCGCTGCTCGGTGCGGGCGATGGAGCGACTCACCGCCGAAGGCGTCAGGCGCAGGGCTCTGGCGGCAGCGGACAGGCTGCCGGCCTCGACCACCTGGGCGAACACCGCCATCTCTCCCGAGCGACCAGTCAAATCCACTTGTGACTCCAGAGCAAAGGTGCATGCCAAAACCGCCGTCTACCGGCGTTCGAGCGAGGAGCTTAGCATTCAACGCATAGATAAGGAGCCTTTCCCATGCGTATCAATCCACCCCTGCTGGCCCTGGCCACCGGCGCCTTCGGCATCGGCGTCACCGAATTCGCGCCCATGGGCATGTTGCCCGGCATCGCCGCCGATCTTGGCGTCTCCATCCCGGCGGCGGGCCTGCTGATCAGCGCCTATGCCTTGGGCGTGCTGATCGGCGCGCCGCTGATGACCCTGACCACCGGCCGCATTCCGCGCCGCCAGCTGCTGATCGGCCTGATGGCCATCTTCACCCTGGGCAACCTGATGTCGGCGCTGGCCACCGACTACACCAGCCTGCTGATCGCCCGGGTGGTGACCTCCCTCAACCATGGCGCCTTCTTTGGCGTCGGCGCCCTGGTGGCGGCCAGCGTGGTGGCACCGGACAAGCGCGCCGGGGCGGTCGCCGCCATGTTCATGGGCCTGACCCTGGCCACCATCGGCGGCGTGCCCCTGGCCACCTGGTTCGGTGAACTGCTCGGCTGGCGCCAGGCCTTCTGGGGCATTGCCGGTCTCGGCCTGCTGACCATGGCCGCGCTCTGGTTCGCCCTGCCCAACGTGGCCCTGCCACCCAGCGACGGCGTGCTGGCCGAGATCCGCGTGCTGGGTCGTCCGCCGGTGCTGGCCGCCCTCGGGCTGACCGTGGTCGGCTCGGGCGCCATGTTCACCGTCTTCACCTATATCGCGCCCATCCTCGCTAGCGAGACCCATGGCTCCACGGCCTTCATCACCGCCATGCTGGTGCTGTTCGGCGTCGGCCTGACCCTGGGCAATCTCTGGGGCGGCAAGGCCGCGGACAAATCCATCGATCGCACCCTGATCGCCTCCCTGGGCGTGCTCATCCTGGTGCTGCTGGCCTTCAGCGTGCTGATGCGCTGGCCGCTGGCGGCTGCCGTAGCGATCCTCGTCTGGGGCATCGCCAGCTTCGCCCTGGTGCCGCCGCTGCAGATGCGCGTGATGGAAGCCGCCAAGGACGCCCCCAACCTGGCGTCGGCGGTCAACATCGGCGCCTTCAACCTGGGCAATGCCCTTGGCGCGGCCCTGGGCGGCGCGGTGATCGACGCCGGTCTCGGCTATCCGGCCATCTCCCTGGCCGGCGCCGGCATGGCCGCCCTGGGTCTGGCGATGGCCCTGATCCTGGCCTGGCGCGGTCGGGCGACCGGTACGGCGGTGGCCGGGTAGCCACGAGCAGCCGGCGCTATTCGGCGAAGGGCAGGGGCGCGTCGCCGCCCCGATCCACTGCGAAGGCGTTGAGGGTCATGGCCACCAGGCTGTAGTAGCCATAGACGCCAATCAGCTCGACCATCCCCGCTTCACCGAACAGCGCGACGCCCTGCTGGTAGAGGTCATCGGGGATGCGCCGGGTGTCGTAGAGCGCGACGCCAATGGCATGCACGCAAGCCTCCTCGGGCGTCGCGAAGACCGGCACGCGGCCTTGCCTGAGTGCCTCTATCACCTGGTCAGGGAGACCCGCCTGACGGGCGATGGGCTCATGGATCTGCCATTCGGCCTGGGAGCGCCACCAGGCCGCGGTGGTGAGGATCGCCAGTTCGGTGAGGCGCAATTCCAGTCGCGTGCCGTAGCGGCAGAACGCACCCAGGCGCTGAGCATGATCGGCCAGCGCCGGACTGTGGACCCAGGCCAGGAAGGGCCCGTCGAGATTGCCCCGTGGACCGCTCTGGATCTCGGCCAGCACGCGCTGCTGTTCTGCCGTCGTGTTCTGTTCGGACAGGGGCGTCAGCCGCGATGAGAGGGGCATGATGGTCATCCTCGACAGGTAGGGCACTCATCCAATACCACCTCAGGTCTCCAGGGCAAGGTCTCGCTATCGCGCTCAGGCCGCGTGCCAGAGGTCGCAATCAGGCTGGCGGCATCCCCCTGGCTCTGGTCACAATCGGGCCTGACGTTACAGAGGAATCAGCCGATGACGCAGAGCTACACCACCTTCTACCTGGAGATGACCGCGCCGACCGAATTGCGCGAGAAGCCGCCACGGCCTGACCTGCAGATCGTCGAGTGCGAGGTGCCGCAACCCGAACTCAATCGCTTCCTCTATGCCCTGGTCGGCCAGGCGTGGGACTGGAGCGATCTCGACAGCTGGAGCGATGCCCAATGGCGCGAACTGGTGGAGCAGGAAGGCCACCGTACCTGGGTCGCCTATCACCGCGGCGCCATCGCCGGTTACTACGAGCTGTACCGCCCCGATGGCCGCAATGCCGAGATCCGCTACTTCGGCTTGGTCGGTGCCTTCATGGGCCTTGGCTTCGGCGGCCCGCTGCTCAGCCATGCCCTGCGTTCCGCCTGGGACTGGCCTGGCACCGAGCGCGTCTGGGTGCATACCTGCACCCTGGATCACCCGGCCGCCCTAGCCAACTACCAGGCGCGTGGGTTGCGGCTCTACCGGCAGGAAGACACGGCGCTCTGAGACATCGGCGTGGCCGCCCGCCCGCCGAATGCCAAACCGCGATCTTTGCCTACTCAACGGCTAGGGCGCTTCCGCCGTCGCGGGCGTCACCGCCGAACCGGCCAGCAGGCCGCCATCCAGATTCAGCTCGCTGCCGGTCATGTAGCCGGCGTCGTCGGAGGCCAGCAGCAATGCCACGGCGGCGACTTCCTCGGGCCGGCCAAAGCGCCGTAGTGGCGTATCCCGCACCAACGCCGCCATGCGGGCCGCGCGGTCCGGTCCGGCGCCGAGCATGGGCTCCCACATCGGCGTGAGGATGGCGGCGGGGTGGATGGAGTTGCAGCGGATCGCGAGGCCTTGCTCCGCGCAATAGAGGGCCACCGTCTTGCTGTGGTTGCGCACGGCGGCCTTGGACGAGGCATAGGCCGCCGCGCCGGGGATGCCCACCAGCCCGGAGCGCGAGGAGATATTGATGATGGCGCCAGCCCCTGCCGGGCGCATGGCACGGATAGCGTATTTGCAGCCGAGAAAGACGCCGTCGAGGTTGGTGCGATGCACCGCGTGCCAGTCTTCGAGACTGGCGTTTTCCGGATCGTGGGCCACCAGGCCCTGCTCGAAGCCGGTGATCCCGGCGTTGTTCACCAGCACGTCCAGCCTACCGCGCTCCGCGAGGATCTGCCGCGTGACCTGCTGCCAGTCGGCTTCCAGGCGCACGTCCAGGGGCAGGTAGCAGGCACCATCCCTCAGCTCGGCGGCGACGGCGCGGCCGAGGTCAGCGTTCAGGTCGGTGACATAGACGAAGGCACCCTCCGCCACGAAGGTCCGGGCGATGGCGGCGCCTATGCCCTGGGCCGCGCCGGTGATCAGGGCGGTCTTGCCGCTGAGTTTGGCTGCCATACGAGCACGCCCTCCAGATCGTGACTAGCCTCCGAGGGTAGCCCAGGCGGTCGGGTCAGGGGCCAGCATCACGCCCGGGCGCTGACCCCGCCGGTGCTGTCGCCGGCCTTCTTCAGGGCTTCGGTATAGGCGGCATAGGCGTTCATCAGCGCCGCGCTGGCGGCGGCCACATTGGCCTGGGCGGCTTCGCGCGCGGCCTGGCTGGTCTCGTCAGCCTTGCCCTCGCCCTTGCTCTGGGCCTCCACCGCGTGCAACTGCTTTTGCGCCAGCTCCAGTTGCCGCTTGGCCATGTCGATGGCCTTTTGCAGGGTATCCAGGGTCTTGTTGCCGGTGCTGCTCTTCTCGCCGCCAGAGGTGGCGTCGGCTTCGGCCTGGTCCTTGATCTGGTTCAGCGAATTGGGCTTGCCGATCCCCTTGGTCTCGCTGGCTTGCGTGGCCTTGGCCGCTTCATCTTCGGCAGTGGATTTGGCCGGTGCGCCACTCAGCGTGAGCGTGGCCGGGCGCAAGATGCCATGGCCGATGCCATTCACCGACAGCGTGCTGGACATCGCGGACTCCTTGAAAGGTACATCCCAAGGATAGCGGCCGCGTGAGGCAAAGATTGAGAGCGGGCGGGGCAAAGGGAACCCGCATACGCTGCCAGCGCGCACGGTGCCCGGCCCCGCTGATCTCAGGTTACTGGGTAATGACGGCGTGGTTGGAGAAGCCGCTCTGGGTGATGTTGATGGCATTGCCCGCCGTGTTCTGGGTCAGATTGGCGGTGTGCTGGTAGCCAATCTGGTTGGCGGTGATGCTGGAGGCGTTGCCCTGCACGAAGGCCGTCACCCCGAGGTCGTTGCCTTGCTGATCGACCTTCAGCTGGCCGTCGTTACCGAGGTAATAGGCGGTGATGCCATTGCCGTCGCCATTGGACACCAGATCCAGCTGGTTGCCCTCGCCCGAGACGGTGGCGGAGGCGCCATTGCCGTTACCGCTCTGCGCCAGGGTCAGCTGGCTGCCGACGCCATAAGAATTCACGTCCGCACGGTTGAGGTCACCGCGCTGGGCGATGTCGACGGTGCTGGGCCGCGAATAGCCGCTGGAATGCCGGACCCGGGCATCGTTGCCGTTACCCTGTTGCACCACGGTGGAGTCGGTTCGCTCGCCGGCCTGCTTGAGGCCGATGTAGTTGTCGTTGCCGCGCTGTTCGATGAGGGTGGTCGAGTCGTTGCCGTTCTGGCTCACCCAGGCGCTATTGCGCAGTCCGAAGCTGACCACCTGCAGGTCCAGCGCATCGCCATGCTGGCCCAGCTCCAGGGTGCCGTTGAGGCCGTCCTGCCGTGCCGTCAGGGTATTACCACCTGCCCGGTCGCTGGTCTGATCGATGTCGATGCGGTGAAAGCCACCATCCTGCTGCACAAAGGTGTCCAGCCGCAGACCGCTTTGCCGCACCACCGTCTCGTTGCCACTGCCCGGCCCCTGATCGACCTGCACCCGCCCGTAGCCCGCATTGAGCTGCTCGATATCCACCCGCCGCTGCGAACCCAAGGTCTGGTTGACTTCGGCATAGCTCCTGGCGCTGTCCTGCACCACCCGCACGCTGTCATCGGCATCGTCCTGCTGGGTGACCTGGGTAGTGAGAAAGATGCCGCTCTGCTGGATATCGGCCTTGTTACGCGCCGACAGCTCGCTGCCTTGGTTCAGGTTAACCCTGTTGAAGCCACCGTCTTGCTGCACCGTTGCCGTATTAGATTCGGCCCAGGCAGCGCCGGTGTTGGCCAGCAGCAACGCGACCATGAGGGAGCGGGAGGTTTGCATGGGGACGGTCCTTGTGAGGGGTTGGTCGTATTAATGGGAGGAGCATAGGAATTCCTTAGGGATCAATTTAACGGGTGGGGCTAAACGCACAATCGGTAGGAGTAGTGATTTTAAAATCGAGAGTTTTTGGCGGTGGGTTGCAAGGTTTTAAAGGTTTACTTTCGCTCTGTCTGGTTATGGATCAATTGGTTGTTTTTATTTTAGCTGGCTGGTTATTGTTTTTTTGCAGTCTATAAAAGGCTCTAGTTTTCTAATCTTTTTTCGATATGGGCAATTGGCGATATGGGGTGCAGAGACTGACTCTCCAATCAATTCATTGCTCTAAACCCCTCTGCTGCAGGGCGATGCGTTTCTCTCAATAGTCCCCGCTCCTTAACGCTTTTATAATTTTATATATTCATATTTGAACCACTGCTTCGCCCCTTTTCTACACTCCTGATACTCAACCGAACCCTTGCGGTGGTTCCTGGCAAGACTGCCGTAGTGAATTCGGTTGCCATGCACATCCCAAACAGCCAAACAGGAACCACTGCCGTCCGACTTAGGAACCCAATGGCTTTCGCTGAAGGAGAATGAAGAAGAGGTACGCACGGGAGTTAGCTCTCGCCCTGCCTTGTACTGGGTGAGATAGGCGGCCGACACCATGCCCCGCGGAGCCGAAGCCAGCTCTTGTGCCCGAGGCACGGCGCCATAGTGGCAGCGCATCCGGCGTTAGCGCGAAGGCTGGCGCTCGTCACGGAGGATCTGGGTGACGCTGCATGAGAGCGTCAACGCGCGTGGTCAGGGCGCTTCTTTCCCGTGTGCGCTGATGCCCTTCAGGGACGCACGGCAATCGCTGGTCAGGGTATTACCTGGCGGTGGCGCTGGATCTGCCTATCCATGGGCTGGGCGCTGCCGGGCAAGCCGTATGCGGCGCTGGCCATTGAGGCTTAGGCAAGGCTTTCGAAACGCCTGGTGGGCCTGCAGGGCTACAGAGTCACTCGGACGCGATCTGCACCCCGGTAGCGCCTGTTTCTTTCCGATAGGAGCCAGGTGCTACGCCGACATGACGCCGGAAGGTTTTGCTGAAGCTGCTCAGCTCGGCATAGCCCACCCGCAGGGCGATTTCTTCGAGCCGCAGGGACGAGCCGCGAAGTAGTTCGATGGCCAATCGCATTCGACGCCGCGTCACGAACTGCATGGGCGAGCAACCGACCAGCGTCTTGACGGCCACGAAGCTATGGCTCTCGCTCAGACAGAACGCCGCTGCCAGATCGATGACACCTATAGGTTCGGCTAGATGGGCATCCACCCAGGCATGCAGCGCCTCCAGGCTGATCCTGGAACGCTGCAGGGTTTCCCTCATCGGAAGGCTATCGCCCACGACGATTTCGGTCAGCAGACTCGCGATCAACTGGTTGCGCACCGCCGGTACCTGCAGCCGGTCGAAGCGGCCCTGAGCGGCATTCCAGTCCAGCAAGCCGATCAAGGCGGCGGATGGCCTGGACAAATTCGCCTCGGCACGCAGGCCCAGGCATTCAGCCGAAGCGCCGGACGCCTGACACAGCGCACTGATGAAAGGATCATCCAGGTGGTAATCCAGCACCAGCACGCGGCAGTCGGCATCACGTCCTGCATAGCGATGTCGCGCTCCCTGGGGCAGGAAACCCACGGAGCCGCGCATCAGAGGGGCTGACGCGGTGGACAGCTCGCAATCCATCCGTCCGCTCAAACCGATCATCAGCTGCTGGTAGTCGTGGACGTGCTCGCCCGAGGTCTGGGCAATGGCGTTGATGTGAAGCGAGGTCTGCACGATGCACCTCATGGAGAGCGAAAGGCCTGGACCGCACTATAGCCAACCTGGGTCAGCCAGGTCATCCGCGCCATGCCTCAGGTCAATAGCCGTGGCGCGCTCCGCTGAATCGTGCCACCCGGAACGGTCGGCAATCGACGGCTGACGGCGTTGCCAATAGCCTGCTGACGATCAACTCGGCCGTGATCGCTGCCTGAGTGAGGCCCAGGTGCTGGTTCCCGAAGGCGAGGCCCAGTCGGTCCGCCACCACATCGATGACCGGCAGCGAGTCCGGCAGGGTAGGGCGCATGCCCATCCAGGGTGTGGCATCACGCAGTTCCTCCTCGAGTTGTGGCAGCAAGGCCTGGCCATGGTGTCTCAGCGTATCCAGCCGCGCCGGCTGCGGGGGCAATCGCGTCCCCCCCAGCTCGCTGATTCCCACGACGCGGAGTCCACTGTCCAGGGGGCTCAGAAAGATCCTTCGCTCCACAGGACAGATGGGGCGATTGATGACGCCCTTGCGCGTGCACTGCAGGTGATAACCCCGTTCGGCCATCAGCGGGATGTGGATGCCCAACGGTGCCAGTAACGAAGCGCTCTGGGCACCTGCGCAGAGCACCACCTTAGCGTAGGGCTCCCAGCGCCCATTCAGGTACAGCCGTGGCGCCGCCGTTCCGAGCTCCAGCCGCTCCACCCGCTGCTGCAGCCAGGTCCCGCCATGCCGAATGAAGGCCTCGAACAACGCCGTGCAGAGCCAACTGGGATCACGCATCCGCCAGGCCTGGCGAAAGTGCAACCCGTGGTGAAAGCGCCCCGCCATGGCGGGCTCCAGCATGTCGATGGCCGAAGCCTCGACGAGCTCCACCTCCAGCCCCCAGCGCTCCAGATGAGCGCATTCGCTGCGGGCAGCGCTCATGCCTTGGGCCTTCTCCCACGCCAGCAGATAGCCCGACTGCACGAGCAGATCCTGGCACCCGATGAAGGTCAAGCAGTCAATCCAGCTCTGGACCGCCCTGCTGTTCAAGGCGGCCAGAGCGTCTCGGTGCGCAGCCACCCGCTCTCCCTGCGCCGCCTGGAGAAAGCGTGCCAGCCAGGGCAAGGCCGCCAGCCGGTTGCCGGGCGGCACTTTCAAGGGGCCGTGCGGATGTAACAGGAGCCCTGGTGCTGCCTTGAGCGTCGTCCAGGTCGACAAGGGATCGATGGATTCCGTGGCCAGAAAACCCGCATTGCCGGACGACGCCCCGGAGCCCGGCGAATTGACATCGATCAGGACGACGTCCTGGCCGTGTCGACGCAGTTGCAAGGCCGTACAGAGCCCCAGGAGTCCGGCACCGATCACCGCCACCGCGTCCGTCGAGGTCGGGTTCATGGCGTAGGCTCGCCGGTACTGCGCTGGTAGGCAAGGATGGCGGCAGCCAGGTCTTCCAGGCTGGCGCCTACGGACTTGAATAGGGTCAGCGCCGTGTCTGGGTTCGTCAAGGCGGGGCGCCCGAGATGGCGTCCACCGCATAGCTCGCTCAATTCCGCCCGAATGTGCTCAGGTCCTATTATCCCCGCCGCGAGTGGAATGATGAGGTCGCCCGTCTCAGCGAGGGCGCCTTTGCGGGTATCGACGAAGAGGACGCATCGCTGGATGGCGGTATCGTCCGCCTCGCGCATCCGGGGCGTGAAGCTGCCGACGAGATCCAGATGCACACCCGGTTGCAGCCACTCACCCTGGATGATGGGATCGGTCGCCAAGGTCGCACAGCTGATGATGTCAGCGGTCCCGACGGCGGTGGGCAGATCGTCCTGCTCGACGGCCTGTGCCTCGATACCCTCACGCTGCAGCTCCTGCACATAGGCCTGTGCCGCTACCGCTGAACGATCGTACACGGCAACCTTGTCGAGGGTGCGAACGGTCCGGTGAGCGCGCACCAGGTAGCGACTCATCCGCCCTGCACCCACCATGAGCAACCGACTCGAGTCCGGTCGGGAAAGAAAGCGTGAGGCCAGGGCTGAGGCCGCCGCGGTACGGCGCGCCGTAAGCTCGTTGCCCTCGAATTGCGCCAGCGGACGGCCGTCGACCGCACTGCTCAGCAGGTAGTGGCTACTGAGACCTGGCTGGCCGCGCGCGTTGTTGCCGGGGAATACCGTGACCTGCTTGACACCCAGGTAGGCACCTTCTATCCAGGCTGGCATGAGCAACAGCATCGCATCAGGTTCGCCAGGAACCTCGATGCGGTGGTGATGACGGACGGGGGATTCGACGGTTCTGGTAAAGGCGTTCGCCAGGGCGTCGATCAATTCCGGCCAGGGCAAAGCGTAGGCAAGTTCTTCCGCATTGAGGTACATGAGGTTCGTTTTCCAAAGCCGAGGACTCACGCCTACCCTCCCATCCGAACCCCAGTCATGCGTTGTCCAAACCTATGCTGTTTGCGTACAGAACTATGACAAGTAGCGTTTTGATCCTGCGGCCGCATGCCGCTTACTGCTAATTGAGCAAGGTGTAGTGGTCCAGCGAATCCGGGCACCCGGGCCGAGCGAAACCCGAGGGCGTTCCCGGCTCGGTTGGCCACTGCACTGGGCAATGACGGACGGATCGTGAAACGCGCGGTGGCTTGGCTTGCCAATGAGTAGAGAGCGGAGAGGGTTGAGAGCTCTCTGGAAGAGAAACGGCTCGCATCCCGCTCGGCTTCCGCGTCGCCGCCTGAGGAGCCAAGCCACCAAGTGGCGAGCCACATCTCCTAGTCGACCGCCTTGACCATCTCCTCGATGACCTTCTTGGCATCGCCAAAGACCATCAGGGTCTTGTCCAGGTAGAAGAGTTCGTTGTCGAGACCTGCGTAGCCGCTGGCCATGGATCTCTTGTTGACGATGATCGTCTTGGCCTTGAAGGCTTCGAGAATGGGCATGCCGGCGATGGGCGAGGTGGGGTCGTTCTTGGCGGCCGGATTGACCACGTCGTTGGCGCCGAGCACCAGCACCACGTCGGCCTGGCCGAATTCGGAGTTGATGTCGTCCATCTCGAACACCTGGTCGTAGGGCACCTCGGCCTCGGCCAGCAGCACGTTCATATGGCCGGGCATGCGGCCGGCCACCGGGTGGATGGCGTATTTCACCGTCACCCCGTTATGGACCAGCTTTTCGGTCAGCTCCTTGAGCGCGTGCTGGGCGCGGGCGACGGCCAGGCCGTAGCCGGGGACGATGATGACGCTGTCGGCGTTGCCCAGCAGGAAGGCGGCGTCGTCCGCCGAGCCGGATTTGACCGGGCGCTGCTCGCCGCTGCCACCACTGGCCGCGGCTTCCGTCGCCCCGCCGAAGCCGCCGAGGATGACGTTGAAGAAGGAGCGGTTCATCGCCTTGCACATGATGTAGGAGAGGATGGCGCCGCTTGATCCCACCAGCGAACCGGCGATGATCAGCATGGAGTTGTTGAGCGAAAAGCCGATCCCGGCGGCGGCCCAGCCGGAGTAGCTGTTGAGCATGGAGACCACCACCGGCATGTCGGCGCCGCCGATGGGGATGATGATCAGCACGCCGATGACGAAGGCCAGGGCCACCAGCACGGCGAAGGCGCCGAGATTGCCGCTGAAGGTGAAGACCAGGCCCAGGGCCAGGATGGCCAGGCCGATCACCAGGTTGAGCGGGTGCTGGCCGGCGAAGCGCACCGGAGCGCCTTGGAACAGGCGGAATTTATATTTGCCGGAGAGCTTGCCGAAGGCGATCACCGAACCGGAGAAGGTGATGGCGCCGATGGCCGCGCCGAGGAACAGCTCCAGGCGGTTGCCGCTGGGAATCGACTGGCCAAAGGTGGCGACGATGCCCAGGGACTGCGGCTCGACCACCGCGGCGATGGCGATGAACACCGCGGCCAGGCCGATCATGCTGTGCATGAAGGCCACCAGCTCGGGCATCTTGGTCATTTCCACGCGCTTGGCCATGTAGGCGCCGGCGCTGCCGCCCACCAGCAGGCCGACGATGACGTAGCCGATACCCTGCACCGCCAGCTCGCTGCCGAGCTTGTGGATCAGCGCCAGGGTGGTGAGCACGGCGAGGGTCATGCCGGCCATGCCGAAGGCGTTGCCGTGGCGCGAGGTGGTGGGGTGGGAAAGGCCCTTGAGCGCCTGGATGAAGCACACCGAGGCGACGAGGTAGAGCAGGGTGATGAGGTTCATGCTCATGTCAGGGCTTCTCCGCCGAGGCCTTGGGGGCCTTCTTCTTGAACATTTCCAGCATGCGGCGGGTGACCAGGAAGCCGCCGAAGACATTGACCGCCGCCAGGGCCACGGCCAGGGTGCCCATGGTCTTGCCCAGCGGGGTGACGGTAAGGGCCGCGGCGAGCATGGCGCCGACGATGACGATGGCGGAGATGGCGTTGGTCACGGCCATCAGTGGGGTGTGCAGCGCGGGGGTGACGTTCCAGACCACGTGGTAGCCGACATAGATGGCCAGCACGAAGATGATCAGGTTGTAGAGGCCGTCGGAAATCAGATCCATGGGGGCAGTCCTTTATAGAGAGGGGCCGGGCTGGGGCTCAGGCGTTCTTGCGGCGCAATTCGCCGCCGTGGCACATCAGGCAGGCGGCGACGATGTCGTCGGCTAGGTCGAGGTGGAAAGCCCCGTCCTTTAACACCAGCTTGAGGAAGTCCAGCAGGTTGCGGGCATAGAGCGCCGAGGCGTCCGCCGGTACCCGGGCGGCCAGGTTGCCGTAGCCCACCAGGGTGACGCCGTGCTTGACCACCACCCGGTCCAGCTCGGTCAGCGGGCAGTTGCCGCCCTGGCTGGCGGCCAGGTCGATGACCACGGAGCCGGGCTTCATCTCGGCCACGGTGGCTTCGTGCAGCAGGGTGGGGGCGCGGCGACCGGGGATCAGCGCGGTGGTGATGACGATGTCGGCCTGCTTGGCGCGTTCGTGCACGGCCTTGGCCTGGCGCTCCATCCAGGTGGCCGGCATGGGCCGGGCATAGCCGGCGACGCCTTCGGCGCACTGGCGCTCCTCTTCGGTCTCGAAAGGCACGTCGACGAACTTGGCACCGAGGGATTCGATCTGCTCCTTGACCGCCGGACGCACGTCCGAGGCCTCGATCACCGCGCCGAGGCGCTTGGCGGTGGCGATCGCCTGCAGGCCGGCCACCCCGGCGCCAAGGATCAGCACCCGCGCGGCCTTCACCGTGCCGGCGGCGGTCATCAGCATGGGCATGAAGCGCGGATAGTGGTCGGCGGCCAGCATCACCGCCTTGTAGCCGGCGATGTTGGCCTGGGAGGAGAGCACGTCCAGGCTCTGGGCGCGGGAGGTGCGCGGCGCCGCTTCCAGAGCGAAGGCGGTGAGGCCGCGGGCGTTGAGCTGGTCCAGGGTCTCCTGGGCGAAGGGGTTGAGCATGCCGATCAGCACGGCGCCGGGCTTCATCAGCGCCAGCTCTGCGGCATTGGGCGCCGCCACCTTGAGCACCAGGTCGGCGCCCAGGGCCGCGGCGGCATCGCCGAGTTGGGCGCCAATGGCGGCATAGGCCGCGTCGGGCACGCTGGCGCGCTCGCCAGCACCCTGTTGCACCACCACCTGGTGGCCCTGGCCGATCAGTTTCTTGAGGGTTTCGGGGGTCGCGGCCACGCGCGTTTCCCCCGCACCGGTTTCCATCGGGACGCCGATCAGCACGGGTGTCACTCCTTGTTATTCGTGCCGCCACAATGGGACCTGGGGCAGCGGGATGACTGTCCGGAAACGACGGGGAGCTTTTGGAAAAGCGACAGGCGCGCCGTGTTGGCGGCCTGTTTGGGACTCAGCTCAGACCCGGTGAGCGGGGCAGGGCGGCGAACCAGTCCAGGGCGCGGTCCCACAGGGGCTGGGCGCCGACGCGGAAGTAACCCATGTGACCGATGGCGCCGCCGTGCTGGCGGGGGTCGAGGTCTTCGCGCTTGAGGTCGACGTTGCGATAGGCCTGCATGAAGGCATCGCGCGAGCGCGGCGTGGCCCAGAGATCGTCCAGGGCATTGACCGCGACGATGGGCGTACGCACCTCGGCATAGCCGGCCTCGATGCCACTCATGGCCGGGTCGTCGAAGAAGTAGTGGGGATAGCTGCACCAGTGCCGCCACTGGCGATAGACGTCGCGCGGCAGGTCTTCGCCCAGGCCCAGGGCGCTCCAAGGGCAATAGCCTTTCCACCAGGTCAGCACCGGCAAGACCAGCTTCCACATGCCCAGCACCTTGAGGCGTTCGAGCGGCGGCATGTAGCCGTGCCAGCCGGCGCTGGTGCCGAAGACGTAGAAGCCGGCGACCTTGGCGTGATTGGGCAGCAGGCCGAAGGCATGGCCGCCATAGGAGTGGCCGACCAGGTAGAGAGGGACGTCGCCCTGGGCCATGGCGTCCACGGCGGCGGCGAGGTCCTGGCGCGCCCAGTCCAGCAGGTCCATGCGAAAGCCCTTGAGCGAGGCCGGTGCCGAGCGGCCGACGCCGCGATAGTCCAGGGTCAGGGTCTCGAAACCGCGGGCCGCGGCGTGCTGGGCGAAGCGGCGGTAGAAGCCCTGGGGCACGGCGGTGGCGCCGGCGACGATCAGCCGTCCTTGCAGCGGCTCCTGGGCGGGATAGCGACTGGTGCTGAGGCGATAACCGTCCGCGGTGATCAGGTCCTCGACGAGGGCGTCGCTGGGCATGGGGTGGTCCCTATGACAGTTGTTATAATGCCTGGACGGTAGATTATGACGACTGTCATAGCAAGGAGAATGAATGACCGAGCAGTCGACGGTGCGGGAACGGGTAGTGGTGGCCGCGTCGGCCATGCTGGCGCAGCACGGCCTCAATGCCACCAGCATCCGCGAGACCATCAAGCGCGCCGAGGCGCCGCTGGGGTCCACCTATCATCACTTTCCCGGCGGCAAGCATCAGCTGGTGGTGGAGGCGGTGGAGCTGGCGGGCGCCCAGGTCAGTCGCGATCTGGAGCGGCAGCTGCAGGCCGGGGCCCTGGCGGGGATCCAGGGCTTCCTAAGGCTCTGGCGTGACATCCTGCTGGACTCGGATTTTCGCGTCGGCTGCCCGGTGATGGCGGTGGCGGTGGAAGAGCCGGTGGACGAGATCGCCCAGCGCGAGCTGGACGCGGCGGCGGGCATCTATCGCCGTTGGGAGGCGCGCTTGCAGGTGGCGTTGGTCGAGCATGGGCATTCGGCCGAGGCGGCCACGGGGCTGGCCACGCTGCTGGTAGCGGCGGTGCAGGGGGTGATTCCGCTGTGTCGTGCGCAGCGCTGCATCGAACCCTTCGACCGGGTCGCCGAACGTCTGGTGGCGCTGGTCTAGCGGGAACGCCACTGGGACTGGCGGACTCCACCGAAGGCACTTCTTTTATTGGAGTACCTCATGAATCCCGAACCCGCGGACGACAAGCAGACCCCCCACGACTACGACGAATACGGCGACGTGCCGGATTCGGCGGACACCACCACCGCCGAAGAGCGCGAGGACCTGGACGACAGTCCCTTGAGTCCCAAGCGGTAGCGGACTGGTGTTTGGCGCGTGGACAAGGCTGCGCCGTTGTCCACGCTACGAGGTGCCACGATGCCGGCCCCTCGTTGGGCTTCGCTGCGCTCAGCACCAACCTACGTCGAGCCTAGCGTAGGGTGGAAAACCGCAGGGCGTTTTCCACGCGTCGCTGCTCTCGGCTAACGCCAAACCTAAAGGCTATCCACGGAGCCGCCCCCTCTCCCTCTGGGAGAGGGCTGGGGTGAGGGTGCTCACCCTTTGTTGGGCTTCGCTGCGCTCAGCGCCAACCTACGTTTAGTCTGGCGTAGGGTGGAAAACTGCATGGCGTTTTCCACGCATTGCTGCGCTCGGCTAACGCCAAACCTAAAGGCTATCCACGGAGCCGCCCCCCTCTCCCTCTGGGAGAGGGTTAGGGTGAGGGCAGCCGCCCTCCGCTGGGCTTCGCTGCGCTCAGCGCCAACCTACGTTTAGTCTGGCGTAGGGTGGAAAACTACGCAGCGTTTTCCACGTAGTGAGGTTCTCTGATTACTCCACGCGTGCTCTTCATCGGCATGACCATTTCCTCACCCCCCGTGCCCGTTCAAAACGGGCACGGCGATGTCAACGCGGATGAAGGGAGCTTTCAGTCGGCGGCGACGGTGCGCTGGTGCTGCTCGCCCAGGCCCTGGATGCCCAGGCGCATTTCCTGGCCGGGCTTGAGGTACACCGACTGCGGCTTGACGCCCATGCCCACGCCCGGCGGGGTACCGGTGGAGATGACGTCACCCGGCTGCAGGCTCATGCAGCGGCTGAGGTAGGCAATGATCTGGGCCACCGTGAAGATCATGGTGCGGGTGTTGCCGTTCTGGTAGCGGTGGCCGTCCACCTCCAGCCAGAGGTCGAGGTTCTGCGGGTCGGCCACTTCGTCGGCGGTGACCAGCCAGGGGCCGAGCGGGCCAAAGGTGTCGAAGCCCTTGCCCTTGTCCCAGGTACCACCGCGCTCGATCTGCCACTCGCGCTCGGAGACGTCGTTGACCACGCAATAGCCGGCCACGTGATCCAGGGCATTGGCCTCGTCGATGTAGCGTCCGGCCTTGCCGATCACCACGCCCAGCTCCACTTCCCAGTCGGTCTTGGTCGAGTCGCGGGGTATCTGCACGGCGTCGTTGGGGCCGCAGATGGCGCTGGTCCACTTGTTGAACACCACCGGCTCCTTGGGCACGTCCAGCCCGGATTCGGCGGCGTGATCGGCGTAGTTGAGGCCGATGCAGATGAACTTGCCGACCCGACCGACGCAGGGGCCCAGGCGCGGTGAGCCGTCCACCAGTGGCAGGCTGTCCGGGTCCAGCTGACGCAGCCGGGCCAGGGATTCGGCGCCAAGCGCCTCGCCAGCGAGATCGGCCACCTGACCGGAGAGATCGCGAAGCCGGCCCTGGGCATCCAGCAGACCGGGTTTTTCCTGGCCCTGGGGGCCGTAGCGCAAGAGTTTCATCGGAGCTCCTATGGGGGGAAAAGGGTGCGGACGAAAAACGGCGTCAGACGCTCCAGCCGCCATCGATCACCTGGGCGGTCCCGGTGACGAAGGCGGCGGCGTCGGAGGCAAGATACAGGGCGAGGGCGGCGATCTCCTCCGGCCGACCCACGCGACCCATCGGCTGGCGGGCGGCGAAGGCGGCCTGCACCTCGGCTTCGCTGCGGCCTTCGCGGGCGGCCTGGTCGGCGATGCGCTGGTGCAGCGAGGGGGAATCCACGGTGCCGGGGCAGATGGCGTTGCAGCGGATGCCCTGGCCGACATAGTCGGCGGCCACCGACTTGGTCAGGCCGATCACCGCCGCCTTGCTGGCGCCATAGGCGCAGCGATTGGCCACGCCCTTCAGGCTGGAGGCGATCGAAGCCATGTTGATGATGCAGCCGCCGCCCTGGGCCAGCATGCCGGGTAGCACGGCGCGGATCATCCGGTACATGGCGGTGGCGTTGAGTTCGAAGGAGAAGCGCCAGGCCTCTTCGTCGCAATCGAGGATGCTGCCGGCATGGACGTAGCCGGCGCAGTTGAACAGCACGTCGAAGCTGCCCAGCTCGGCGACCAGAGCCGACACGGCCGCGGCATCGGTGACGTCGAGCACCCGGGTCTGCAGGCCATCCAGGCTGTCCAGGGCGGCGGCATTGATGTCGGTGGCGATGACCTCGGCACCGGCGCGATGGAAGGCGAGGGCGGTGGCCCGACCGATCCCCTGGCCGGCGGCGGTGACCAGAACGCGTTTGCCTGCATGACTCATGCGGGAGACCTCTTGGCTGGCTTTTGTTATGGATCGCCTGACCGCCAATGGTCATGGGTCAGGCCGTCGGTCGTATTGTTTAGACCCCGCCAGGTTCACAGGCAAGGATTTTTTCGCGACACAATGCGCGACCTGAACGAGGCGGCAGTACCCCTTTCGGTGATCGGAAAGGCCAGGTTCCAACGATAGATCGCTGTCCGACTCCGCGTCCTCACCGCCGCCAAGTAGCTGCCGGGCAGCTTCTCTTCCGACACCCATCTGTACGGACCTTTCGCGGCTTGGCTGTGGCTGGTCCGGCCTGGGCTCCACCGGTGACAATCGACTCTTTGCCCCAAGAGCCTGCCGCCATGTCCCTCGTTTTCCATCAGGTCGATGTCTTCGCCCAGCACCCCCTGGAGGGCAATGCCCTGGCGGTGGTCTGCGGTGCCGATCAACTTTCCACCGAGCAGATGGCCGCCCTGGCGCGCTGGACCAATCTGTCGGAGACCACCTTTCTCCTCGAACCTACAGATCCAGCCGCGGACTACCGGGTGCGTATCTTCACCCCGGTCCGCGAACTGCCCTTCGCCGGCCATCCGACCCTGGGCAGCTGCCATGTCTGGTTGCGCGAGGGCGGACGACCCCAAGGCGGCGAGGTGATCCAGGAGTGCGGCGCCGGCCTGGTGCCCATCCGCGCCGCCGGAGAAGAGCTGGCCTTCGCCGCGCCACCGCTGCTGCGGAGCGGGCCGGTGGCGCCCGAGGTACTGGCGTGCATCGCCCGTGGCACCGGCCTTTCGCCCGAGCGCATCCAGGCCAGCCAATGGGCCGACAATGGCCCCGGCTGGGTCGCCGTGCTCTTGGAAAGTCGCGAGGAGCTGCTGGCGATCCGCCCGGACTACGCCGCGCTGGAAGGCCTCAACGTCGGCCTGATCGCACCCTGGACGGGCAGCGCTGCCGAGGCGCAGTTCGAGGTTCGCGCCCTGATGGGCGAGGAGTTCGCCGAAGACCCGGTCACCGGCAGCCTCAACGCCAGTCTGGCGCAGTGGCTGATCCCGGCGGGCCTGGCCCCGGAGCGCTACCTGGCCAGCCAGGGCACGGCCATGGGTCGCCGTGGTCGGGTGCGGGTGGCCCGCATCGCCGACCGCATCTGGGTGGGCGGCGCGGTGCAGGATTGCATCCGCGGCACCCTTACCCTCTAACCGCGGATCAGAGCCCGACCGAGCGTCCCTTGAAGCCGGCGGCATCGAGGTAGCGGGTGCTGCCGACATTCTGGGTCTTGAGTCCGGCGACCAGGCCGCTCGCCGCCGGCGCAGCACGCCGCACCTGGTGGCTGGCCTTGACCCGCTTGTTGCCCTCCAGACTCTCGCCGAGCACCCGACCAGTTGCCCCTTGGCTGGGATCTCCAGGGGCAGCAGGTGGGCCAGGGCTCTCTACGGAAGCGAAGACAGCAGATATATAACAAGAGACTGCTGAATCTTCATGATGATAGTCCCATGGCAGGGAGCGGCATCCTTTGTGCAGCGTTCCGGCCTCTTCCCAAGGAGCAACCCATGGCCCACGCCTTCGAGAGTACCGACGCCACTGCCCATCAGCTTGATCTGAATACCCCAGCCATCCGCCAGGCGCGCATCGATCTGGCCGCCTGCTTTCGCATGGCCGCCCGCCTGGGGCTGGGCGAAGGCATCTGCAATCACTTTTCCTTCGTGGTGCCGGGCCACGACGAGCTCTTCCTGGTCAATCCTTATGGGCTGGCCTTCGCCGAAGTCACGGCTTCCTCGCTGCTGATCTGCGACTTCGACGGCGGCGTGGTCATGGGCGAAGGCGCGCCCGAAGCCACCGCCTTCCATATCCACGCCCAGCTGCATCGGCTCAATCCGGGCGCACGGGCGGCCTTCCACACCCATATGCCCCACGCCACGGCGCTCTGCCTGCTGGAAGGCGACCCCTTCGTCTGGGCTGGGCAGACCGCGCTGAAGTTCTATGACCGCCTGAGCGTGGACGAGGACTACAACGGCCTGGCGCTGGACGCGACCGAAGGCGAACGCATCGCCCGGGCGGCGGGTGACGCGGCGGTGGTCATGCTGAAGAATCACGGACCCCTGGTGCTGGGACCGAGCATCGCCGAGGCCTGGGATGATCTCTACTACCTGGAGCGCGCCGCCGAGGTGCAACTCAAGGCCATGGCCAGCGGCCGACCACTCAAACCGGTGGCGCCGGCCATCGCCCACGCCGCCTGCCAGCAGATGCTGCAGGGCAATGCCGACAGTGCGCGCCTGCACCTGGACAGCGTGAAGCGCCAGCTCGTGCGGTTGGAGCCGGATTATCGGGACTGAGCGGGGCGGTCAGCCGCCGCGGAGGCGGCGCTGGGGCAAGGCCTGAGGCTGAGGGGTGGAGCGGTCCAGGGAGTCGATTACGACGCTGGGCAGCTGGGCATCCAGCTGCTCAACCAGGCGCTCGCGCAACTGGCGCTTGATCGTGCGGCTCAGGTCGAGCTGTCCATGATGATCCAGGGCCAGAAAGCCCTGCCGGAGCATCTCGATGGACAGGGACGGGGCCTCCGCGCCGAGGGGGCAGACATCGAAGGCGAGTGACGAGGCGGTGGCTGACGGCATCCTGGTGATCATGGCTGTCCCTCCTGGACGAGAGCCTCATGATGCCAGGGCCGGCGAATGTCGCTGCAGTGGCAAAGCGCGGACCCGTGGACTGTTGCGCATTTTGTCGGAGCGAAAAAAAGCCCGGGATCCTCCCGGGCTGAAAGCGCAGATGTCAGCTTCTACGATGCCTTTCGGCACGAGGTAGAGCTTGCCATCGTCCGGCTTATGGCTGGCTTAACGTGGTTAGCGAATCAACGAGGCCAGCAGGGCCATGCAGGCGATCAGGGTAAAGATCAGCAACAGGTGAACCAGAGAGCGCTTGTCCATAGGCTTCTCGACAACAGAGGGCACTGAAAGAAGTGATGACGAATAGTAGCAAAAAGCCATTATTCGCAATCGCTCAGGCTGGGTTCAGCGTTCGTCGAGCAGTAACTGGATGCGTCGCTCCAGCGTATCCAGGGTGAAGGGCTTGGTCAGCACCCGCATGCCCGCCTCGAGATCCCCGGCACCTATGACATTGGCCTCGGCATAGCCGGTGATGAACAGCACCGGCAGCTGCGGCTGCAGGCCACGCAAGGCATCGGCCAGTTGGCGACCGTTGAGCGCGCCAGGCAGGCCGACGTCGGTGACCAGCAGATCCAGATGGCTGTCGGGCGGGAGCAGGGCCAGGGCGGTGACGGCATCGGCCGCTTCCAGCACCCGGTAGCCCTGGGCGGTCATGGCGTCCACCAGCAGGGTACGGATGGTCGGTTCGTCGTCGACCACCAGGATGGTCTCGCCCTGGCCGGGCAGGTTGGGTTCGGGCTCGGGATGGACCGGGGGGCTGACCACCGGCGCCAGGCCATGGCGCGGCAGATAGAGGTGTACCCAGGTGCCCGCGCCGGGGGCGGAGTCGATGCGGATCTCGCCCCCCGATTGCAGCACGAAACCATGCACCATGGAGAGCCCCAGTCCGGTGCCCTGGCCGAGGGGCTTGGTGGTAAAGAAGGGATCGAACACCCGCGCGAGGACCTCGTCGCTCATGCCGCTGCCGGTATCGCCCACGCTCAGGCGCACGAAGTCGCCCGGGGGCAGCGCCTGGTGCTCGGCCTGGGCTTCGTCGAGACACTCATTGCCCAGGACGATGCGGATGCGACCGCCGTCCGGCATGGCGTCGCGGGCATTGAGGCAGAGGTTGAGCAGGGCGTTTTCCAACTGGGAGGCGTCGATGTGGGTCAGCCACAGTTGGGGATCGGCTTCGCGCTCCAGGGCGATCTGCGGGCCGATGCTGCGCTGGATGAGGTCTTCCAGACCGATCACCAGTCGTTCCAGCGCCACCGGTTGCGGATCCAGAGTCTGGCGCCGGGAAAAGGCCAGCAGCCGGTGGGTCAGGGCGGCGGCGCGCTGGGCGGCGCTGCGGGCGGTGCCGGTGTAGCGATCAAGGTCCTGCAACCGGCCCTGGCGCAGACGCAGGTCGAGCATCTCCAGCGAGCCGAGGACGCCGGTCAGCAGGTTGTTGAAGTCATGGGCGATGCCGCCGGTGAGCTGGCCGACGGCCTCCATCTTCTGCGACTGGCGCAGGGCCTCTTCCATGACCTGGATGCGTTGTTGTTCTTCAAGGCGCTCGGTCACGTCGTAGGCGAATTGATAGGCACCGATGGAGCGTCCTTCGGCATCGTGCAGCGGGCTGAATTGCAGTTCGTAATGGCGCCGGCCCGGCCCTTCGCCCAGCGAGATGATCTCGCTGAAGGTCTCGCCGGCAAAGGCGCGGCGCCAGTGGGCGAGGATGCCGTCGCGCAATTCGGGCCGCTGCCTGAGGCTTTCGCTGAAGGAATCGCCGATGCGCGGCCGGACCCCGATTTCCTGCTCGAAGACATCGGCGCCGGAGCCGTTGATCGCCAGCCAGCGGAAATCGAAATCCAGCACCTGGATCAGGGCGGCGGCGCCATCCACCACGTTGGCCAGGATGCGATTGGCCGCCAGGGCGGCCTGTACCCGTTCTTCGAGGGTCTCGTTGAGTTGCCGCAGGGCCGCTTCGGCCCGCTTGCGCGGGGTGATGTCCTGGAACAGCACCGCGACCTGCCGGCGACTGGCCGGCTCGATGCGAAAGGCGGTGACGTCCAGATAGCGGCCGGTGGCCACCAACTCCTGCTCGAAGCGGATGGCTTCGCCGGTCCGCAGCACATGGCCGTAGCGATCGAGCCAGGCCTGGGCCTCGTCGCCGACCATGTCGCGCAGCCTCTGGCCGACCACGTCGGGGATGCCGGCATGGGCGGTATAGGCCGGGTTGGCCTCGACATGGACATAGTCGCTCAGCGGTCCATGGGGGCCATCGATGAATTCGATGACGCAGAAGCCCTCGTCCATGGCATTGAACAGGAACTGGTAGCGCTCGTTGGCCAAGGTGGCGGCGCCTTCCCGGGGCGCCGCGCACGCGTCCAGCTGCTGACGCAGGTGACGATTGCTCTGCTCCAGCTCGGCGAGGCGCGCCAACAGGGAGGGGGTATCGGCGAAGGACACGGCAGGCTCGGCAGAAAAGATGAGGCGACGGCTTCGCTTCAAAGATGGGGCATTAGACGTCCGCGGGCGAGAAAGTGCCAGGCGCGTCACAGATCCTTCGCCCTCATATTTCTCGCCTGCCCGCGCCCATTCGAGGCACAGGGAGGACGGAGTCGGGCAGGGTGTTTACCCCCAGACGAGAGGGCTGACCACTCTGCTTTGGGTGGATTGACACCTTTGAAAGTCACTCATACGATGTCATATGAATATCTGGTAACAGCTTTCCAACGACCCCGGTTCACCCCGGTCAATAACAACAAGTCAGGAAGCCCATTCAATGACTATCCAGGTCACTCCCGAGACGGAGTCCGCCCTGCGGCCGCAGGACACGCCCGTCGCCGCTACCTCGCAAACCTCTCGTTTCACCCGCTATCGCTGGCTGATCTGCGCCCTGCTGTTCGTCGCCATCGGCATCAACTACATCGACCGCCAGATGATCGGCATCCTCAAGCCCACGCTGCAGGCGGACCTGGGCTGGACGGAGACCGACTACGCCAAGATCGTGTTCTGGTTCCAGTGTGCCTATGCCATCGGCTTCCTGACCTTTGGCCGCATCATCGACAAGGTCGGGGTGCGCATCGGCTACGCCCTGGCCTTCACCATCTGGACCATCGCCAGCATCGGCCACGGCATTGCCCACACCGTCACCCACTTCGTGCTGGTGCGCTTCACCCTCGGCTTCGGCGAGTCCGGCAGCTTTCCGGCCAGCCTCAAGGCGGTCTCGGAATGGTTTCCGCAAAAGGAACGCGCCCAGGCTACCGGGCTGTTCAATGCCGGCACCGCCATGGGGCCTATCATCACACCTTTGCTGGTGCCGGCCATCACCCTGGCCTGGGGCTGGCGCGCGGCCTTCATCTCCATCGGCCTGGTCACCGCCCTGTGGCTGATCGCCTGGCTGCTGATCTATCGCCGTCCCCACGAGCACCCCAAGGTGAGTCGCGAAGAGCTGGCCTACATCCAGGCCGACGACGGCTCCCCGGTATCGGCCAAGCCCGCCGTCGAGACCAAGATCTCCTGGTTCAAGCTGCTGACCTTCCGTGAGACCTGGGCCTATGCCGCTGGCAAGTTCCTCACCGATCCGATCTGGTGGCTGTACCTGTTCTGGCTGCCGGACTTCCTCGGCAAGACCTATGGCCTGAATCTGAAATCCTTCGGTCCGCCGCTGATCGCCATCTACATCCTCGCCGATATCGGCTCGGTGATGGGCGGCTGGGGCTCCTCCAAGCAGATGAAGCTCGGCCGCAGCGCCAACCTGGCGCGCAAGACCACCATGCTGCTCTGCGCCCTGGCGGTCATCCCCATCGTCACCGCCCAGTTCGTCTCCAGCCTGTGGCTGGTGGTGGGTATCATCGGCCTCGCCGCCGCGGCCCACCAGGCCTGGTCGGCCAACCTGATGACCCTGCCGTCGGATCTCTTCCCCAAGGAAGCCGTGGCCTCGGTGATCGGCATCGGCGGTACCGCCGGTGCCATCGGCGGCATGCTGATGACCACCTACAACGGCTACATTCTGGAGATCTTCAAGTCCTACCAGCCGATCTTCATCGTGGCCGGCAGCGCCTACCTGGTGGCCATCGTGGTCATCCATGTGCTCACGCCGCGCCTCAAGCCGGTGCCGCTGGAGCGCATCTCGGTAGACTGATCGTTAGCGTCCGAGGCACACACAGCCGCCGGGTCATCCCCGGCGGCTTTTTTCATGCCGGTGGCTGTCCGGATCGCGCAGGGCGCTGTCCTGCTCGCGAGCGCAGCGGCCAGGGTGGCCGGTCAGACTCTGGGGCCTAGCCCTGGAGTCTCCCATGCTCAAGCAACCCCAGACCAAGTACCAAGCCTTCGCCGCGCCCCACCTGCCCGATCGCCAATGGCCGGGCCGTCAACTGACCGAGGCGCCGCGCTGGTGCTCCACCGATCTGCGCGACGGTAACCAGGCGCTGATCGAGCCCATGGGACTGGAACGCAAGCGGCGCTTCTTCGCCTTGCTGCTGGCAGTGGGTTACCGGGAAATCGAGGTGGCCTTTCCGGCGGCGTCCCAAATCGATTTCGCCTTCGTGCGCGAACTGGTCACGGCGGACGGGCTGCCGGACGATCTCTGGCTGCAGGTGATGACGCCAGCGCGCCATGAGCTGATCGACCGCACCTTCGCGGCCCTGGTGGGCGTACCCCGGGCCATCGTGCATCTCTACAACGCCACCGCGCCGCTGTTCCGTCGGGTGGTGTTCGACCAGGATCGCGCCGCCACCCTGGCCATGGCGGTCGCCGGGACCCAACGCGTGCGCGCCCGGTGCGATGCCCAGCCGGAAACGGCCTGGACCTACCAGTATTCACCGGAGACCTTCTGTTTCACCGAGGCGGACTTCGCCCTGGAGATCTGCCAGGCGGTCCGCGAGGCCTGGCAACCGTCGGCGGAGCGCCCGCTGATCCTCAATCTGCCGGCGACGGTGGAGGTGGCCACCCCCAACGTCTATGCCGATCAGATCGAGGGTTTCATCCGCGGCCTGGGGCCGGCGCCCCATGTGACCATCAGCGTCCATCCGCACAATGACCGGGGCACCGGGGTCGCCTGCGCCGAACTGGCCCAGCTGGCCGGGGCGACGCGGGTGGAAGGCTGCCTGTTCGGCAATGGCGAGCGCACCGGCAACGTGGACCTGGTGACCCTGGCGCTGAACCTCTACAGCCAGGGCATCGCGCCGGGGATCGATTTCTCCCGCCTGGAAGAGGTGGCCAGCGTGGTGGAGGCCTGCAACCAGCTGACGATCCACCCGCGCCATCCCTATGGTGGTCGTCTGGCCCTGGCCGCCAGCTCGGCGCAGCGCGCGGCCCTGGGGCTCATCGATCCAGCCGAGCTGGGCCGGGTGGCGGGCTAGGGACGACGGGCAGTTCCGTCTGGCCCCGATAGGCCGAGGGCGACACGCCCAGCACCTGGCGGAAGCGGGTGGCGAAGGCGCTGGGACTGGCATAGCCGTGGTCCAGGGCCACGTCGACGATGGCATGGCCGGCGGCCAGCGAGGTGAGACTGGAATCCAGTCGCGCCCGCTGCAGCCACTGGCCAAAGCTCAGGCCGGTCTCCTTGAGAAACAGCCGGCTCAGGGTGCGTTCGCTGACCGCCAGCCGCGTGGCGGCCCGGGTCAGCGTCCAGCGCTCGCCCGGGTACTGGCGCAGGTGGCGACAGAGGTCGGCGAGCGTGGCATCCACCGGCCAGGGCAGGTGCAGGCCGGCGGTGGGCGAGCCCTGCAACTCGTCGAGCATCAGCTGCAGGATATGCCAGGCGCGACCCTCGGCCGGTCGGTCGACCGGCAGGGGTAGGGCGGCCAGGATGAGTTCGCGCAGCAGCGGCGAGACGGCGATCAGCTGGCAGCGCGTCGGCAGCTCGGCGCGCACCCCAGGATCGACGAACAGGGTGCGCACCTCGACCCGGCCCAGCAGGTGCAGGTCGTGCTCTTCGCCGGCGGGCACCCAGACCCCCCGTCCGGGTGGCACCACCCAACGGCCCTGGGCGGTATTGACGATGACCACGCCGCAGAGCGCATGGATCAGCTGCGCCTGGCGATGGCTATGGGGCGGCACCCGTTCGCCATGGGCGTAGTCCTGGGCCACGGCGTGCAGGCCGTTGCATGAGCTGAAGTCGATGAGCCTGGTCATCAGCAGGGTGCGCGGCCGGCCAGCCACTTGCCCAGCAGGGCATCCAGCTGCCGCTGCTCGGCCTCGCTGAGGGTGGCCAGGGCGCGGCGTTCGTTGTCGACGTGGGCGGCCATCAGCCCGTCGATCAGGGCGAAGCCCGCGGCGGTAAGGGCGACCAGGGTACTGCGGCGATCCCCGGGATTCTTGCGCCGCTCGATCAGGCCGGCGCGCTCCAGGCGGTCGAGGCGATTGGTCATGCCGCCCGAGGAGATCATGGCCGATTCATAGAGCACCGTCGGACTCAGGGCATAGGGCTCGCCGGCGCGCCTCAGGGTCGCCAGGACGTCGAATTCGCCATAGTGCAGCCGGTGTTCGTCGAAGAAGGGCTGCAGGACATCGCGACTGAGCACCTGGGCCACCTCGCCCAGACGACCCACCAGGCGCATGGGCAGGGGATCCAGGTCGGGGCGTTCGCGGTGCCACTGGTCCACGGCGAATTCGGCGCGATCGGCCATCGGCTTACCTCAGGAATATATCTTGATGTTAAGATACTTCTCGTCAAGAGAAATACCGCGTCATTTTGGAGATTGTCCATGCTTTCCGCGTCATCATCATCCCCGACCACGCCCGCACCGCGCCAGGATGCTTTCCTCGCCGTGCTCTTGGTGCTGCTGGTCGGCCTCAATCTACGGCCCATCCTAGCCGCCATCGGTCCGCTGCTGGATGGCATTCAGGCTGCGACCGGCCTGGAAGGCAGTGGCGCCGGGGCGCTGACCACCCTGCCCATCGCCGCCATGGGGTTCTGCGCCCTGGGTGGCGCGCGCTTGCAGGTCTGGCTCGGTGAGCGCCGCGGCATCGCCCTCGGCCTGCTGCTGCTGGCCCTGGCCAATGCCTTGCGCTGGGAAAAGCCGAGCGGCCTGGGGCTGATCCTCACCGCCGCCCTGGGCGGTGTCGGCATCGCCCTGGTACAGGCGCTGATCCCGGCCTATATCCGCCGCTGCCATCCGCAGCGCACCAGCACCCTGATGGGGCTCTACACCACCGGCATCATGGGCGGCGCGGCCGTGGCGGCGGCCACCGCGGCACCCCTGGCCGAGCAGTGGGGCTGGGCCCAGGGTCTGGCGCTCTGGACCCTGCCGGTGCTGCTGGCGCTCGGCATCTGGCTGGCCCTGGCCCGTCCGGATGCGCCGGCGCAGGATGCTGCACCTCGCGCACAACCCTGGCGTCAGCGCCAGGCCTGGCTGTTGCTGGCCTTCTTCGGCATCGGCACCGCGGCCTACACTCTGGTGCTGGCCTGGTTGCCGCCGTACTACACCGGCCTCGGCTGGCAAGCCGCCGACAGCGGTCTGCTGCTGGGCGGCGTGAGCCTCGCCGAGGTCAGCGCCGGTCTCTTGCTGTCGGCCACCATCGCCCGGCTGCGCAATCGCCGGCCGCTGGTGCTGGGCGTGCTCGGCGTGGTGCTGGTGGGACTGCTGTGTCTGGCGCTGGCGCCGCTGCAACTGGCGGTGCCCACCGCCATCCTGCTCGGTCTGGGCATCGGCGCGCTGTTTCCGCTGTCCTTGATCCTGGCGATGGACCAGGTGCGCGATCCCGCCGAGGCCGGGGCCCTGCTCGGCTTCGTCCAGGGCGGTGGCTATCTGATCGCTAGCCTGGCGCCGCTGGCCGCCGGCATCCTGCGCGACCATCTGGATAGCCTGGCCAACGCCTGGCTGCTGATGGCGGTGGGCGTGGTGCTGCTGATGGGCCTCGGTCTGCGTCTGACCCGACCCGCGCGGCCGGTCTTGGCGCGCGGCTGCCAGCAGGCCTAGCCGTGTAAACCTAGACCGCGCGCGGCAGGCGCAACTCCACCCGGAGGCCGCCCCGGGCGCGATTGCTGAAGCTCAGGGCACCGCCCAGCCGGCGGGCGATGGTCTCGACGATGGCCAGCCCAAGCCCGGCGCCCTGGGGATTGCCGGCACTGTAGAAGCGATCGCACAGCCGCGTGAGCTCGGCCTCGTCCACCCCGGGGCCGCGATCCTCCACCCGCAGCAACACGCCGTTGTCCTGGCTGGCCTCGATGCCGACCTCCACCGCACTGCCGGCAGGGGCGAAGGCCAGGGCGTTGGTGACCAGATTCTGCAGGGCGATGGCGATGGCATCCGGATCGCCCAGCACCGGTGGTCCGGCCTGGGCCGCCAGCACCAGTTCCACCTGATGCTTGAGTGCCAGGGGCGTCAATTCCGCCAGCTCTTCGCGCACCAGGGGTTCCAGGTCCAGCGCCTGGACCTGGGCGGCGCCGGGTTCCAGCCGCGCCAGGGTCAGCAACTGGCTGGCCAGACGGGTGGCTCGACCGACGCCCTGGCGCAGATAGCCCAGGGCTTCCTCGCGTTCTTCCGCCGTCTCGGCGTGCTGGGCGTTCTGCGCATGCAGATCGAGGATCGCCAGGGGGGTACGCAATTCATGGGCGGCGTCGGCGATGAAGCGGCGCTCGCGCTCGAGCAGGGCGCGCAACTGGGCGAGCTGGTGATCCAGGGCGCCACGCATGGGCTGCAACTCCGGCGGCAACGGTCCGGCCGGCAGCGGCGCCAGGCTGTGGGGGTCGCGCTCGCGCAGCTTGCGGGCGAAGTGCTGCAGCGGGCGCAGGCCCCAGCCCAGCAGCAACCAGAGCACCCCGACCAGCAGCGGCAGGCCCACCAGGGTCGGCCAGAGGGTATGGCTGACGATGCGCTGGATCAGGTCCTGGCGCAGGTCCTCGCGCTCGCCGACCCAGATGCGCAGGCCGCCATTGGCGGTACGCACCAGCATTCCGCACCATTCGCGACCGTTGTCGAACACCTCGTGCAGCCCCTCGGGCGGCACCTCGGCCAACCGCGGCGCCTGGCCGGACCGGGCCAACAACTGGCCGTCCGCGCTCCAGATCTGGAAGGTCAGCTGATTCTCGTAGGGGTGCGCTGGTACGCTGCCGGGAACGGGTTGCATGGCCCGGTCGAACACCCGGATCAGCTCCGGCCAGCGATCCGCCGCCGGCGTACCGGCCTGCAGCAGGCCTTCCAGCAGGCGCGCGCCCTGGACCAGCTGGGCGTCGTAGATGCCCTCGATCTCGCGATGGCTGTCGCGCAGGGCCAGCAGCGCGAGGGCCAGACTGCCGGCCAGCACCAGGGCCAGGGTGGGGGCGAGGATGCGGGTACGGATGGCGATCATGGCTGACGCTCCAGCAGATAGCCCACCCCGCGCACGGTGCGGATCAGGCCGCTGTCGAGCTTCTTGCGCAGGTTGTGGATGAGCACTTCCAGGGTGTTGCCCGAGGCCGCTTCCTGCCAGCCATAGAGCGCATTGCTCAGCCGCTCGCGGGTGATGACGGCGCCCGGTCGCAACAGCAGCTGGTGCAGCAGTTGATACTCCATGGGGGTCACCATCACCTCGGCGCCGCGATAGTGCACTGCCTGGCTGGCCGGATCGAGGCTGATGCCAGCGTGCTCCAGCAGCGGTTGCGCTCGGCCACAGCTGCGGCGGATCAGGGCCCGCAGGCGCGCCTTGAGTTCGTCCAGGTCGCAGGGCTTGACCAGATAGTCGTCGGCGCCGGCATCCAGGCCCTGGATGCGATCGGCCTTGGCATCGCGGGAGGTGAGTACCAGCACCGGCACCTGGCCGTCGGGTTGGCTGCGCAGGCGGCGCAGCAGTTCGAGGCCGTCCAGCCGTGGCAGACCCAGGTCCAGCAGCACCAGGTCGAAGCGCTCGGACGCCAGGGCGTGCTCGGCGGCCAGGCCGTCGGCCACCCAGTCCAGGGTATAGCCCTCGCCGCGCAGGGCCATGCGGATGCCCTGGGCCAGGGCCGCATCGTCTTCCACCAGCAGTACCCGCACGCCTGTCTTCCTCGCTCTGCCATGCCGCCAGCCCGTCATCATCGCCGCGAAGACCGGGCGCCGGCGAGGGCGACTGTTACCGGGCGTTGCATGCCGAGGCTGGTCTGAACAGTCGCCGAGCGAAGATCAGGCGAGGCGCAACGACCAACGGGAGTAACAGCCAATGGCTACCCGAAGGGTGAGCGCCAGCGAAGCGAATCCAGGAGGAAGCGGATCGGCCTCGCGCGCGAAGTTACGAGTGGTAAATGAGCATTCCGACCCAGCGGATTTTTAACGCAGCCTGAGCTGGCGCAGGCACTGTTCAGAGCCTAGGCGCAGTGCCCGTCGAGGGTGCCCGGCGGATCCACCTGCACCGTCACGTGCTGCAGCCCATGGCGACTGCGCAGCAGCTCGCCCACCAGGGTCGGCAACCGCAGCGGATCGCTGCCCGGCGCCGGGGTGATGTGCAGGGTGGCGATGCGGGTTTCGTCGGTCAGCGTCCAGACGTGCAGATGACCCACCTCGGCCACCTCCGGCAGGGCACGGACCGCCGCCGTGGCACCGGCCGTGTCGAATTCCCTTGGCGCGGCCTGCAACAGCACCGCGCCGGCATCGCGCACCAGGGTCCAGGCCGATTTGACGATGAGCAGGGCGACCAGGATCGACAGCGCCGGATCCAGCCAGGTCCAGCCGGTCCAGAGGATGCCCAGGGCGGCGGCGATGGCGCCCACCGAACCCAGCAGGTCGCCGGCCACATGGAGCAGCGCGCCGCGCAGATTGCTGTCGTCCTTGTGCCCGCCGTTCAGCACCAGGAAGCCGACGATATTGACCACCAGACCGATCACCGCCACCACCAGCATGGGGCCGGACAGCACCTCGGTGGGCTCGCGCAGCCGCATGATGGCTTCCCAGCCGATCCACAGGACCAGCAGCAACAGCGCGACGCCATTGGTCAGGGCGGCGAGGATACGCACCCGGTGGAAGCCATAGGTGAAGCGGGCATTGGCCGCCTTGGCCGCCACGCGGTAGGCCACCAGGGCCAGCAGCAGGGCAGCGGCATCCGAGACCATATGCCCGGAATCGGCGATCAGCGCCAGGGAGCCGGACCACCAGCCGCCCACGGCCTGGACGATGGCGTAGCCAAAGGTCAGGACGAAGACCAGCTTGAGCTTGCGCTCGTTGTCGGCGGTGACCCGCGGGGCATGGGCGTGACCATGGCCGTGATCGTGGCCATGCTGATGATCGTGATCGTGATCGTGATCGTGATCGTGATCGTGATCGTGATCGTGGTGCGGGGTGGAGCCACTCATCTACAGGTCTCCGAAGGGTTGAGGAGGCAGCGGGCAATAGCCTTTCTGTGACCATCCTGAAGCCTGAAGTGACTTCAGGGTCAAGCCGGCCGGCTACCGGCTGACCGCCTGGTCATCTGTTACCGCGCATGAGTCACTAAGACTTCATTAAGGTTCGCCCCTCAGGGTAGCGGCTTCCTGTCCTTGGAGCCCGCTCATGGCCGCTCGCCTTCGCTTCCCCTTGCGCTTGCGCAGGGCCCCCTGATGTTGCTCGCGACGTTCTCCCGCCCCCGCGCCACGGGTTGGCGGCACTGGCGCAATCTGCTGGCCTTGAGCAGCTTGAGTTGCCTGCTGTTGCTGGCCGACGACTTCCTGCAGCAAGGCTTCACCCCCAACAACCGCGCCGAGCTGGAGGCGGGCTATGTCGCCGCGCTCTGGGTGTTCAGCCTGGCGCTCTGGTTGAGCCATTTGCCACGCCTGGCGGTGGCCATCCTGCTGGGGTTCGCGCTGATGCAGCTGCTGCAGCTGGGCAACCTCAGCTTTTTCGGCGAGCCGCTCAGCGCCATCGATATCCAGGCTTTACTGGGCGACACCGCCGAGGTGCGCCACACACTCTGGCTCAGCCTCCCCGAGCACTGGCCGGTGCTCCTCTGCGTGGGCCTGCCCTATGGGCTGCTGATCGCCTTGCATCTCTACCTGCCGGGCCGGGTGCCGCTGCCGGCCAGTCGCTGGGCGCTGCTGTTGATCGCCGCGGTGCTGCTGTCCAAACCCTATCGCGCCACCTATCGCAACCTCGATGCCTTCGTGCCTAGCCCCAGTCGCAGCGGCCTGCACAACAGCCTCAATGCCTTTTCCGCCTGGGCGGTGCGCCTGGCCGGGCGTGATGACGTCGTCCTGCCGCCCACCGCCTATGCGCCCTATGGGCTGGCCCAGGTGCCCAGTACCGCGCGACACGTCTGGCTGGTGGTGGCCGATTCCCTGCGCAGCGATCGGCTGGGCGCCTTTGGTTACGAACGCAATACCACCCCTAAGCTTTCGGCCTACCTGGCGGACAATCCCCAGGCGCTGATCCGCCCCGGGGTAGCGGCAGGGGTGGCCACCGACGTCAGTCTGCCCTATCTATTGAATCCCATCCGCGAGCCGGGCCAGGACCAGCGGTTGCGCAGCGGCGAGATCAATCTGTTTCGCTTCGCTCAGACCGCCGGCTTTCGCACCCATTGGCTGTCCTCCCAGGAATCCAAGTTGCTGGCGCACCTGGGCAGTCGCCACCTGGACGTTTCCATCACCCGCGAGGACCATCCGCTGCGCTTTCTGCAGCGCCAGGATCGCGCCCTGCTGGAGATCCTCGACGAACAGCAGTGGGCGCCACGCAATTTCGTGGTGCTCAACCTGCGCACCGCGCACCTGCCCTATGCGCAGAACTATCGGCACGAGACCACGCCCGCGCCCTGGCCGGACAGCGGCGCCGAGGGCCAGGCCAATGCCTACGACAATTCCCTGCACTACCTGGATGGCCTGCTCGCCGAGATTCTCGCCGACTTCGATCGTCTGGACGGCGAGCGCTATCTGATCATCACCGGCGATCACGGCCAGCGGCTGGGGGAGGGGGGTCACTGGGGCCACAACGACCTGGTGCCCGAGGTCAGCGATGTCCCAATGATCGTGGTGGCGCGCGATGCCCCGACCGAGGCCCTGGCCGAGCTGCAGGACGAGCGCTGGATCAGTCACTACGAAGCCGGCAGCTGGCTGGCGGAGCGCCTGGGTACCCGCATCGACAATCCCAATCGCCGCCCGGGCGAGTACTTCGTCCATGGCAAGCTCCTGTTCAGCGATAACTTCGTGCAGCGCGTCTGCGAATCGCCCACCGGCCTGGTGCACCAGCCGCCGCAGCAACTGAGTAAGTTGCTGCTGGACACCTCGGCGGCGCCCTGCGGTTAGTGCCGTTGCCGTCTTACCCTCGGCAACGGGGCACCGCTACACTGCCGGCGCCTTTTCACCTCAGTAGCAGGACCTCGTCATGTCTTCCGCCTCTCCTATTTCCCGCTATGCGCGCAGCGCCCGGTTGCTGCACTGGCTCATGGCCCTGCTGGTGCTGCTGGCCTATGTGCTGATCACCAACCGCGGCCAGTTCGAGCGGGGTTCCCTGGAGCGCCAGTGGGTGGTGCTCAGTCATTTCTGGGTCGGTCTGCTGGTCCTGGCGCTGGTCCTGCCGCGGCTCTTGGTGCGCCACCGCCATCCGGTGCCGCCGATCACCCCGCCACTGGCGGCAAGCCTGGAGGCGGTCGGTCGCCTGACCCACTATGCCCTCTATGCCTTTCTGCTCGCCCAGCCGCTGCTCGGGCTGTTCACCGTCTGGCTGACCATCGGCGCGGTGAAGATTCCTTCCAGCACCTGGGCCTTGCCTTCGCCCTTTCCCGTGGATCCGGAACTGGCCAAGTCGCTCAAGGGCGTGCACCTCTGGCTCGGCCAGGCCTTCTACTGGGTAATCGGCCTGCACGTGCTGGCCGCGCTCTGGCATCACCTGGTGCGCAAGGACGACACCCTGAGACGCATGCTCTAGCGCGGATCGAGGGCGATGATGCGGTCGCGCCCGCCTTCGGCCAGCAGGTAGCCGTCGCCTCGCGGCAGCAGCGCCTGGGGTGCGCGCAGGAAGGTCAGGATGGCGCGCGGGGCTGACTGGCGATCCCAGAGCAGCAGGCGGGCGCGGTGGGTGGAGTCTTCGCTGATCCACAGGCCGCGATGGTCGCAGAGCAGAAAGCTCGGTTCGCGCAGATCGCTCAGCGCCGGCGGATCACGGCCATCGTCGCTCAGCTGGCGCACCAGGCCACGGGATTTCTCGGTATAGAAGGCACTGCCATCCGGGCAGCGGGTAAAGGACTCCGCCTCGTCCAGGTGGTCGCGCAGCACGGTCAGGCTGCCATCGGCGGCGTCGTAGCGCAGCAGACGTCCCTCGCCCTTGCGGTCTTCCACCGCATAGAGGCGCTTGCCTTCGGCCCAGAGGCCCTGGGCGTTGATGCCGATGAACAGATCACGACTGCCAGTGGCGTCGAACCAGCGGATCGGATGGGTGCCGCCTTCCTGGCTGTAGGCGAAACCCTCTTGGTAGGGCACCAAGCCATCGGGCTTGTACAGGCCCGCGCTGAGCACGCTGCGCCGGCCCTGGGCATCGATGCGCAGCAGGCGACCCTTGCCGTCCTTGAGTTCTTCCGCGGTGAGCAGGGCGTCGCCCTGCCAGGCCAGGGCGCTGGCCTTGGCGATATCGGCATGGGCCACTTCGTAGCGCCAGCCAGGCGCGGCCTGGGCCGGCCAGAAGCGTTGCCAGGCGAGAAAGCCCAAGGCTGCCAGTAGCAGGGCGACCAGGACGAGGAGGGCGCTACGCCACAGCGGGGCCATCAGGCGGCGACAGCGGCCAGGTGTTCATGGAGGATGGCCGCGCCGATCACGATCAGCACCACGCCGCCGAGCATCTCCGCGCGCTTGCCCACAAGATTGCCCATCACCCGGCCCAGCATCACCCCGGTGGTGACCATGACCATGGTGGCGAGCCCGATGGCCAGGGCGGCGGTAATGATGTTGACGTCGATGAAGGCCAGGCCCACGCCCACGGCGAGGGCGTCGATGCTGGTGGCCACGGCGGTCAGGGCGAGCAGCAGGAAGGAGTGCTGGCGGGGCTTCTCGGCTTCGGCTTCGGGCGCGCCGAAGCCGGCCCAGATCATGCGCAGGCCAAGCACGGTGAGCAGGGTGAAGGCGATCCAGTGATCCCAGGGCTGGACGTACTGCGCGGCGGTCAGGCCGATGGCCCAGCCGATCACCGGGGTGATGGCTTCGATGACGCCAAAGATGGCGCCGGTACGCAGGGCTTCACGCAGGCAGGGCTTGTGCAGGCTGGCACCCTTGCCGACGGCGGCGGCAAAGGCATCGGTGGACATGGCGAAGGCCAGGAACATCAGGGAAGCGGGGTTCATCGTCACAGCGCCGACCGGGCTCGATCCACAAGACACCCCCGCACGCCCGGCATGGCGCGGTGATGCCTCTGGTCTCGCCAACCCTGACCGGCTGTCCTGACCACGGCGGTTGCCGAGTATGTTGATCAGAACGCTTTCCACCGCAGTGGAAGCAGGCTACTCCCCAAAGAGGCCGCCACCTTACCCATCCGGATAGAGAAAGTCTATCTTGTAGATAGTTCTAATATATATAGCCTTGGCTAAATTCCTGCTGCCAATTCGATCGCGCGGATGCGCCGGGAGGCCTGCAAGGCCCGCCATAACTGGATCGCGGCCACAGCATAGGCTGCCGGGACGACCGCGGGCGGCGGACAGGCGTGTCGTCTGGTGACCGCCGGAGGTCGCCGGTGGAAGCCGACCAGAAGGTAGGCGGCCTCTTTGCCATCCGCAGCCTAGGGCGGATGAGTCCGAGCGGTCTGCTGCAAGGCCTGGGTGCGGACACCTTCGCTTGCCAACGCAGGAGCTGTCGCCGCCGCTCTCAATGATGGCGCTCTGCCGTCCCCGTTTCGTCATGCCGCTGACACTTAATTGTCACATTTCGGCAATAGCCTAGCGCCAGCCCTCACTAGGTAATGGAGCCACCATGAAACGCACGTTCAGCCTCTCTCTGTTGTTGTCGGCCTTTTGCCTGAGCACCGCCGCTCACGCCGTGGATGTCACAGGCGCCGGCTCGAGCTTCGTCTTCCCCGTTCTGTCGAAGTGGTCGCAAGGCTTCAGCGAGAAGACTGGCAACCGTATCAACTACCAGTCCATTGGCTCCGGCGGCGGCATTGCCCAGATCAAGGCCGGCACCGTGGACTTCGGCGCCACCGACGCCCCCATGAGCACCGACGACCTGCAGAAGGGTGGCCTGGGCCAGTTCCCGACCATCATTGGCGGCATCGTTCCGGTCGTCAACGTGGAAGGCATCGAGCCCGGCAAGCTGAAGCTCGACGGCCCGACCATGGCCAAGATCTTCATGGGTGAGATCAAGACCTGGAACGACCCGGCCATCGCCGCGCTGAACCCCGGCCTGAAGCTGCCTGAGGGCGCCATCACCGTGGTGCGTCGTTCCGACGGCTCGGGTACCTCCTACAACTTCACCAACTACCTGGCCAAGGTCAGCCCGGAGTGGAAGGAGAAGTTCAACTTCGGCACCACTGTCAACTGGCCGGTTGGTGTGGGTGGCAAGGGTAACGAGGGTATCGCCGCCTACGTGAAGCAGATCAAGGGCTCCATCGGCTACGTCGAGTACGCCTATGCGCTGACCAACAAGATGTCCCATGTGCAGCTGAAGAACGCCGCCGGCAACTTCGTGCAGCCCGACGCCAAGAGCTTCCAGGCCGCCGCCGCCACCGCCGACTGGAAGAGCGCCAAGGACTTCAACCTGCTGATGACCAACGCCCCGGGCGCCGATGCCTGGCCGATCACCGCCACCACCTGGATCGTGATGTACAAGGAACCCAAGAACGAAGAGCGCAGCAAGGTCGCCTTCGACTTCTTCAAGTGGTCCCTGGAGCATGGCCAGAAGGATGCCGCGGCCCTGGATTACGTCCCGGTCCCGGATGCCCTGGTCAAGCAGATCGAAGGCTACTGGGCGTCCGACTTCAAGAAGTAAACACGCCTGTCCCGCCGCCTGGATCCCCTGGGGTCCAGGCGGTTTCGCGCGTCCTTCCAGGTAGACGGAAAGCTCCATGACCGACCAGACCCTGCCCCTCTCCGCCGCTCAGGAACAGCGCATCCGCCGGGATACCCGCGCCGATGTCTGGTTCCGCCGGCTCCTGTTTTCCGCCGCGCTGCTGGTACTGCTGGTACTGGTCGGCGCCGCCGCGTCCACCCTCTGGGGCGGTCGCCACGCCTTCATGACCTTTGGCCTGGACTTCATCACCTCGGCCGAATGGGATGTCGGGGCCGAGAAGTTCGGCGCCCTGGTGCCCATCTACGGCACCCTGATGACCTCCTTCATCGCCCTGCTGCTGGCCGTGCCTACCGCCTTCGGCATCGCCCTGTTCCTCTCCGAGATCGCCCCTACCTGGCTGCGCGGTCCGGTGGCCACGGCGGTGGAACTGCTGGCCGGTATCCCTTCGATTATCTACGGCATGTGGGGCCTGTTCGTCTTCGGCCCCTTCATGGCCGCGCACATCTCGCCCTTCATCAACGACTACCTCGGCGCCATCCCGGTGATCGGCGTGCTGTTCCAGGGACCGCCGCTGGGCATCGGCATGCTGACCGCCGGCATCATCCTGGCGATCATGATCCTGCCCTTCATCACCTCGGTGATGTACGAGGTTTTCCGCAGCGTGCCGGCCCAGCTCAAGGAATCGGCCTATGCGCTGGGGTCCACCACCTGGGAAGTCTGCTGGGACATCGTGCTGCCCTACACCCGCTCGGCGGTGGTCGGCGGCGCCTTCCTCGGCCTGGGTCGCGCCCTGGGCGAGACCATGGCGGTGACCTTCGTGCTGGGCAACGCTCACCAGTTCTCCCTCTCGCTGATGATGCCGAGCAGTTCCATCGCCTCGGTGATCGCCAACGAATTCAACGAGGCCTACACCGATCTGCACCGCTCTTCGCTGATCGCCCTGGGCTTTTTGCTGTTCGTGGTGACCTTCTTCGTGCTGCTGGCGGCACGGCTGATGCTGACGCAACTGTCGCGCAAGGCAGGTAACTGATGCACATCGACGCCTATCTCTATCGCAAGCGGCGGATCAAGAACGGCATCGCGCTGATCTTTGGCAGCGCCGCCGCCGTGCTCGGCCTGGGTTTCCTGGCCTGGATCCTTGGCACCACCCTGATCAAGGGCGTCAGCGCCCTGAGCCCGGCCATCTTCGTCGAGATGACGCCGCCACCCGGCGCCACTGACGGCGGTCTGGCCAACGCCCTGTTCGGCAGCGTGCTGATCACCCTGCTGGCGACCGCCATCGGTGCACCCATCGGCATCCTTGCCGGCCTCTGGCTGGCCGAATACGCCCGCCACTCCAAGCTCGGCCTGGTGGTGCGTTTCGTCAACGACATCCTCTTGTCGGCGCCGTCCATCGTCATCGGCCTGTTCATCTACACCGCCGTGGTGGTGACGCTGAACCAGTACTCCGGTGGCAGCCTGGGCTTTTCCGGCTTTGCCGGCTCCCTGGCGCTGGCCATGCTGGTGGTGCCGGTGGTGACCCGTACCACCGACGAGATGATGCAGCTGCAGCCGCCGGCCATGCGCGAAGCGGCCCTGGCCCTGGGCATCCCCCAGTGGAAGGTGACCCTGCAGATCCTGCTGCGCGCCTCCCGCGCCGGCGTGGTGACCGGGGTGCTGCTGTCGATCGCCCGCATCACCGGCGAGACCGCACCGCTGCTGTTCACCGCCTTCGGCAACCAGTACTGGAACGCCGACGTGCTCAAGCCCATGGCCACCGTGCCGGTGACCATCTTCCAGTTCGCCATGAGTCCGTTCGAGAACTGGCAGCACCTGGCCTGGGCCGGCGCCCTGCTGCTGACGCTGTTCGTGCTGTTCCTGAACCTTTCCTCTCGCTTCTTCTTTCGTAACCGGGATTCCAAGTGACTACCATGCAGACGCAGATACCGGAACTGCAGGCGCGCGACGTCGGCTTCCGTTACAAGGGCCACCAGGCGCTCAAGTCGATCAACCTGGACATCGCGGCCAAGCAGATCACCGCCATCATCGGCCCGTCCGGATGCGGCAAGTCCACGCTGCTGCGCATCTTCAACCGCATCTACTCGGAATACCCGGGGCTGGAAGCGACCGGCGAGATCCTCATGGACGGGGAGAACATCCTCGATCCCAAGTACTCGCTGAGCCGTCTGCGCAGCACCATCGGCATGGTGTTCCAGAAGCCGGTGCCGTTCCCCATGTCCATCGCCGACAACGTCGCCTATGGCATTCGCCACCACGAGCGCCTGTCCCGGGTGGAGCTGCAGGATCGGGTCGAGCAGGCCCTGCGTGGCGCGGCGCTGTGGGATGAGGTCAAGGACAAGCTCAATCAGAGCGCCCTGGGGCTCTCCGGCGGTCAGCAGCAGCGCCTGTGCATTGCCCGTACCATTGCCCTGCGTCCGCGGGTGCTGCTGCTGGACGAGCCGACCTCGGCCCTGGACCCCATCTCCACCGCGCGCATCGAGCAACTCCTGGCCGAACTCAAGCAGGAGTTCACCGTGGTCATCGTCACCCACAACATGCAGCAGGCGGCGCGTTGCTCCGACGTCACCGCCTTCATGTACCTGGGCGAATTGATCGAAGTGGACAAGACCGACAAGATCTTCACCAAGCCGGACAAGAAGCAGACCGAGGACTACATCACCGGTCGCTTCGGCTGAAAGTCTCGCCGGATCTCGCAAGGCCACTCCTCGGAGTGGCCTTTTTCATGGGCGGCTGAAAAGCGGCGAGCCAGGGCCTCTGGTCGTCCTCATCCTTCCCGGTCCGCAGCGGAGCCGTTCGGAGCGGATGAATCTTTGGTTAAATTTTGCTTTAGATTCAGTGACTTGAATTAAAACCTTTATGTTCCTGCAAGCAAAACGACATCTCTTCTGCCGAGACTGACCCAGCTTTGTGACGGGCTGCACCGCCAGCCACTACCACCTGGATTGTCTTGAAAGGAGATCTGCCGATGTCTGTTAACCCTTATCGATTCACGGCGCTGTTCTCGGGCGTGCTCCTGGCCACCTGCTCGGCCACCGCGAGTGCCGCTGTCGATGAGAAACTGCTCGACATGCTCAAGGCCAATGGCTCCATCACCCCGGCCCAATACAGCGAATTGCGCGGCGACCTGCAGCAGGAGCAGCAGGCGCGTGCCGCCCAGGTCGCTCAGCAGCAGAAGACCTCCGACTTCGAGAAGAAGCTGGCCTGGGCCGCCAAGACCCAGATCAAGGGCGACGTGCGGGTTCGCCACGAGAGCATCGACATCAGCGGCGAGCCGGACAACGGCCGCGACCGTGACCGCCAGCGTATCCGCGCGCGGCTGGGTGCCTATAGCGAGATCAATCCGCAGGTGAATACTGGCATCCGCATTGCCACCGGCGGTGGCGACGACGCCCGCTCCACCAACCAGGATCTGAACAACTACTTCAACAAGAAGCAGCTCTGGCTGGATCAGGCCTACATCGACTACCACCCCACGGCAGTGCCGAATCTGCACCTGGTGGGCGGCAAGATGGGCCAGCAGTGGGTCAGCACCGGCGACGTCATCTGGGACGCCGACATCAATCCCGAAGGCCTGGCCGGCACCTACAAGTACGACCTAGGCGGCGGCGCCGAGCTGTTCGGCAGCACGGGCTACTATGTGCTCAAGGACAACGTCGACGGCGAAGGCTATGAATTCAAGCATGACCTGCGCCTCTACGCCGGTCAGCTGGGCAGCCGCTTCAACCTGGGCGATGCCGCCAAGCTGATGGTGGGCGGCAGCGTCTATGCCTACGACAAGGAGCAGGACAGCGCCTGCCCGACCACCGGTTCGGTCACCGCGCCCTGCGCCCTGGCGGTCAATGGCAACACCACCGACCGCTTCCAGCTCTACGAGGGCTTCGCCCAGCTGGACCTGACCAAGCTGTGGGTGCCGCTGTCCTTCTATGGCCAGTACGTGGTCAACGACAAGGCCAACGACGGCGAAGACACCGCCTGGCTGCTGGGCGCCAAGACCAAGCTGATGCAGCGGGTCGGGCTGGAATACAACTACCGCGATGTCCAGCGCAACGCCGTGGTGGGTGCCTTCACCGATTCCGACTTCGGCAACGGCTCCACCGGCGCCCGCGGCCACAAGCTCAAGCTCGGCTACGAGATCGACAAGAACTTCGGTGTGGGCCTGACCTACTTCCTCGCCGAGTCCGATACCGCCAGCCGCTTCCGCCGCGACGCCGACGTCAAGACCCTGCAGCTGGACCTGGAAGCCAAGTTCTAACCACGGCCCTAGGTCGTGCTCCTCTTGAACCGCCCTCGGGCGGTTCTTTTTTGCCTGCTCGGTGGAGAGGCTCGCCTGAAAAATGTTGGGCTTCGCTGCGCTCAACCCAACCTACGCTGGAGCTGCTCTTCCCCCTATTCCCCCGGGAGACGGCTGGGGTAAGAGAAGCTTCCGCCTACTAACGATGGAAAGGCTCGCCTGGGAAATATTAGGCTTCGCTGCGCTCAACCCAACCCACGCCGGAGACGCTCTGCCCCCTTTCCCTCTGGGAGAGGGCTGGGGTGAGGGAAGCTCCCGCCTACCAACCGATGGAAATGCTCGCCTCAAAAATGTTGGGCTTCGCTGCGCTCAACCCAACCTACGCCGGAGCCGCTATGCCCCCTATCCCTCCGGGGGAGGGCCGGGTGAGGGAAGCTCCCGCCTACCAACCGATGGAAAGGCTCGCCTGAAAATGTTGGGCTTCGCTGCGCCCAACCCAACCTACGTTGGAGTCGCTTTGCCCCCTCTCCCTCTGGGAGAGGGCTGGGGTGAGGGAAGCTCCCGCCCACTACCGCTCGACCCTGATCTCCACCAGCTTGCCATCGATGAACTTGAGGTGGCGGGAGGCGCCGTTCTCCGAGCCATAGGTCCAGAACTGGGTCTCGGCCGCATTGAACTTGGGCACGTTGTTGTTGCGCAGGGCAGGGGGATTGACCTTGCGCTCGGCCGGGGCGCCGCAGGCGGCCAGGACCTGCTCGACGCTGTCGCCTTCTTCGACGAGATTCTGCCCGCAGCGCAGGCTGGCCTGGGCCAGCAGGGGCAAGAGCAGGGCAGTCAGCAGCAGGTGACGAGCGCGCATGGGAACTCCGAGAGGTTGTGGCAGAGGCCGTTGCCTTCAGCCTAGCCGTTATCGCTGGCGTGGGGCGCTTTGGCAAAGCCGCGACTCAAATAACGCGAGCTGGCCAGACCGAAACGCCAGGGCACCTCGCGGGCGCGGCTGATACCGATGCGCGGGCCTGCGATCACCGCCACCGCGGCGGTCGCCGGCTCCAGCAGAAAGGGCGGCTCCGCCAGCGACAGGCCGTCGTGACTGCCATCGATGCCCAATGCCTGGCACAGCCGGGCGGGACCGGCGCAGAGCAGGCGATCGGCCAGCCCGCCTCGGCGTTCGCGCATCACCTCCAGCCCCCACAGCGGCTCCATGGCGCGGATCAGCACCCCCGCGCCATGGCCAGCCTCACGGCAGACCAGGTTGAAGCACCAATGAATGCCATAGGAGCGATAGACATAGGCATGCCCGGGCGGACCGAACATGGCCTTGTTGCGTGGCGTGGGGCCGGCAAAGCTGTGAGAGGCCGGATCTTCGCCGTCGTAGGCTTCGGTTTCGACGATCAGGCCGCCTACACCTTCGAGCCTGAGCGTCGCACCGATCAGTTGCCGGGCGACCTCGTCCACCGGGCGGGTGAAATCCAGGTCGCTCACGCCTCGGGCTCCGGCTCTTCCAAGATCAGCGCCGCATGCACCATGGCCAGGTGGCTCAGGCCCTGAGGGAAGTTGCCCAGGGCCGCGCCGTCACGGGGATCGCGCATCTCGGTCATCAGGCCGACGCCATTGAGACTGGCGGCCAGGACCTCGCGCATCAGCTCGCGCGCCTGGTCCACCTCGCCCAGCACGGCATGGGCCTCGACCATCCAGTAGGAGCAGGCCAGGAAGGCACCTTCTTCCTGCTCGGCACCGCTATAGCGATAGACCAGAGGTCCATGGGCCAACTCGCGGCGGATGGCCGCCAGGGTGCTGACCGAGCGCTCACCGCCGTCGAAGCCGAAACGGATGCCGAGTAACAGCCCGGCGTCCAGGCGCTCGGTACCGGCATAGAAGGTGTAGGCCTGCTTGCGCTCGCTCCAGCAATGTTCGTTGACCCAGTCGCGGATGCGGTCGCGCTCGCGCTCCCAGCGACCGCACATGGCGTCGGGGATATGGCCGTCGCGGGCCAGGGTCACGGCGCGATCCAGGGCGAACCAGCAGCCCAGCTTGGACAGGGTGTAGTGGCGCTCTTCAGGCAATTCCCACATCCCGGCATCCGTCTGCCGCCAGCCATCGGCGCAGAGGTTTGCCAGATCGGTAAGCAGGCTGGCGGTGGCGAAATCCAGCACATGGCCCTTGCTAGCATAGAGGCGGAAGGTCTCCAGCAGATCGCCATAGAGACTCAGCTGACACTGGGCGCTGGCGCGATTGCCGACACGTACCGGCTGGGAGTCGCGATAGCCGGGTACGGGGATGGTGCGCTCTTCCGGTGCCAGTTCGCCTTCCAGAGTGAAGCAGGTGTGCAGGCGATTGCCGTGGCGGCGGATGACGTTCTGAATCCAGGCCAGGGCCGCCTGGGCCTCGCCAAGGGCGCCCAGACGCAGGAAGGCCTTGATGGTAAAGACCGCATCGCGCACCCAGGCATAGCGGTATTCGTAGTTCTTATCGCCGCCGATGCGTTCCGGCAGCGAGGTGGTGGCGGCGGCGACGATGGCACCGGTGGGCGAGTAGAGCAGCAGCTTGAGCGCCAATGCCGAGCGCTTCACCTCGCTGAGGAATTCGCCCTGATAGGCAAAGCCCTGGGCCCATTCACGCCAGGCCTGATCGCTGCGGTCGATGCGCTGGTCCACTTCGTCCAGGGACGGCACTACAAGGGGTTCGTTCTCGGTCGCGGTCAAGGCCAGGACACTGCGTTGCCCGGCCTCCAGCACCAGTCGCGCCACCAGCCGGCGATCGTCGCATTCGAGGATCTCCAGCCGTTCGCAATAGCGCAGGGTGGCCATCACACCGTCGACATGCATGACCTCGCCATTGGGCGTGCTGCGCATCCAGGGCGAGACGGTCTGGCCCTGGGTCCCGGGTACCAGCTCGATACGCAATTCGACCCGTCCGGAGAGACCTTCGACGCGACGACCCAGTTCGCACCAGGGCAGGCGTCCGGCCGAGCCGCTGTTGAGCGATTCGGTGAGGCGCACGCTGCCCTCGGCGGTGTGAAAGCAGGTTTCCAGGACGTTGCTGTCTTCGCGGTAGGCCCGCTCCACGCGATAGTGGGCGACCGGGGCGATCGAAAAGAAACCGCCCGCTGGGGCGTCCAGCAGGCGGTCGAACAGCGGTGCGGAATCCATGTTGGGGACGCACCACCAATCCAGCGAGCCATCCGGCGCCACCAGGGCGACCGAACGGCCATCGGAGAGGGCGGCGTAGCCCGCCAGGGGCGCGTAGCCATCCTGGCGAGCGGGGTCGAAGGCCGCCACGGCCGTCAGCCCATGCCTCCGGTAGCGCCATAGACCTCACCGGTCACATAGCTCGACTCCTGGGACGCCAGCAGCACATAGATGGGTGCCAGCTCCGCCGGCTGGCCGGGGCGCTTGAACACCGTCTCGCCGCCGAAGGTGGGGATCTTTTCCTGGGGCTGGCCGCCGCTGGGCTGCAGCGGGGTCCAGAAGGGACCGGGGGCCACGGCGTTGACGCGGATGCCCTTGCTGGCGACCTGCTTGGCCAGCGCCTTGGTGAAGTTGGTGATGGCCGCCTTGGTCGAGGCGTAGTCCAGCAGGAACTCCGAGGGCTGGGTGGCCTGGATCGAGGTGGTGTTGATGATGGCGGCGCCGGCTGGCAGGTGTGGCAGCGCGGCCTTGCACAGCCAGAACAGGGCGTAGACGTTGGTCTTGTAGGTAGCGTCGAACTGCTCGGTGGTCAGCTCGGCGATGTCCTGCACGGCGGTCTGCTTGCCAGCCACATTGACCAGGATGTCGAGGCCGCCCAGGGCCTCCTTGGCCTTGCTCACCAGTTGGATGCAGAAGGCTTCGTCCTTCAGGTCACCGGGAACGCAGACGGCCTTACGACCCTCGGCTTCCACCAGCTTGACCACTTCCTGGGCGTCGGCCTCTTCCTCGGGCAAGTAGTTGAGCACCAGGTCGGCACCTTCCCGGGCATAGGCGATGGCGGTGGCCCGACCGATCCCCGAGTCCGCCCCGGTGATCAGCGCCTTGCGCCCGGCCAGACGACCAAACCCCTGGTAGCTAGTCTCGCCATGGTCGGGGCGCGGTTGCATGACCTGCGCCAGGCCCGGGGCTTCCTGGGGCTGCTTGGGAAATTCCGGCTGGGGATACTGGGTAAGGGGGTTTTGCATGCGGTACTGGTTGTCGCTGGACATGACATCTCCTGATGGGGCCAAGAAGGCGCCCGTTTGGCATCTTTTCGATGACGTTCAAGGAAATGGAGGGGCAAAGACCCAACGAGGTTCCCGCGATCAGCAGAGGATGTGTCGATACAGGCAGATTTGATACTGGGCCTTACCCCGATACGCTTCCGGCGCGATCTGACGTCCAAGGGCATGGAGAAAGGAGAGTCCTTTCGCGTATGGGAAATCCCAGCTGCACGAAAAGCGCCGAGGTGGCCTCGCTGACCGGATGGCGGTCACGGTCTGGAGCTGGCTCTCAACACTGGACCCAGCTGAGCCTGGTGGTGGCCTCGCTCACGTCGGACTGCCTTGGCCATTGCCAAACGCTTCAGGCGTCGAGCGGCTCCAGGCGTAAGGCGACACCGGTGCGCTGCAGGGTGAGGATGTCCGCTTCGCGACAGCCAATCAGGCGGCCTTCGGCGGTACGCAGCTGATCGTCTTCCAACTGAGCGTACGACTGCGGCTGCTTACCGTCGCCGGCGACCATGATGTAGAGCTGACCACGCAGCAACTGCCCGGCCAGACGCCCGTCGTCGAGGCCGATCAGGCGGTAACTTCGGCGGGCATCATAGGTAAAGCGCATGGGAGCATCCATTCAGGTGTTTCAGTTCAGAACGGCCCTGGTGCCCAATGTTCCCTGGCGCCGACCTGGACAAGGCTCGTCAGCCCCTCTGGAGCGCAGCAAGCCCGCCACTCACCGAGATGAGGGCGGGTCGACCACTGGTCGGAAGTTTGCTGAACGATCGATCAATAACGGAATTGCGCGACCAGGCCCTGGAAGGACGTTGCCAGGCGCGACAGCTCCTGACTGGACGCCGCGGTCTGCTGGGCACCGGTGGCGGTCTGGGTAGACAGGTCCTGGATGTTGACCAGATTGCGGTCCACTTCGCGAGCCACCTGGGCCTGCTCTTCGGCGGCGCTGGCGATCACCAGGTTGCGCTCCTCGATGCTGGCGATCCCGTTGGTGATGCGGTCCAGGGCTTCACCGGCACGGTTGGCGCGCTCCTGGGTATCGCCGGCCAGGGACTGGCTCTTGTGCATGGCGCTCACTGCCTCTTCGGCGCTGTCGCGCACGGCGCTCATCATGCGCTCGATCTCGCCTGTGGAGCCCTGGGTGCGATGGGCCAGGGCGCGGACCTCGTCCGCCACCACGGCGAAACCGCGACCCTGCTCGCCGGCGCGGGCGGCTTCGATGGCGGCGTTGAGCGCCAGCAGGTTGGTCTGCTCGGCGATGCCACGAATCACTTCCAGCACCTTGCCGATCTCGCGCACCTGGCCTTCCAGGGTCTGCACCTTCTGGGTGGAATCGGTGATCTCGCTGGTCATCACCGCCATGGCCTGGGCCGCCTGCTGCACCTGCTCGCGACCCTGCTGGGCCTCGCGACTGGTGTCCTGGGAGGCGGTCGAGGTGGAGGTGGCGTTGCGTGCTACCTCTTCGACGGCGGCGGTCATCTGGTTGACGGCGGTGGCGGCCTGCTGCACCTCGTCGTGCTGGCGAACCTGGCCCCGGGAGGTCTCCTCGGTCACGGCATGCAGTTCCTCGGCTGCCGCGGCGAGCTGGCTGGCGGCACCGGCCATCTGCTGCACGGTGTCCTTCAGGCTGCGCTGCATGCCGCCCAGGGCTTGCAGCAGCTGGCCCGCTTCGTCACGCCGGCTGCTCTGGATCGGCAGGGTCAGATCGCCCTGGGCGACACGCTCGGCGCTGGAAACGGCCTCGCGGATCGGTGCCACGATCAGGCGGGTAATGACGATGCCCAGCGCCAGGGCGCAGAGTGTGGCCAACAGCAGACCACCGGTGAGCGTCCAGAACGCCTTATCGTACGTGGTCTGCGCCTCGACACCGGCTTCGGCACTCTGCCGCTTGTTGGATTCCACCATGATCTTGAAAGAAGCCATGGTCTTGCGATAGCTGGGTTGAACCTGCTCGTTGAGCAACTGGTTGGCACCGGCTACGTCTTTGGCGGCCAGCCGGGCCAGTACGGCGTCGATGCCGGCCAGATAGGTTTTCCAATCACCCTCGTAGGCATCACCCGCGGCCTTTTCATCAGGCTCCAAGGGCGTGGCGCGATAGGCGGCGAAGGGTTTTTCGGCATCGGCCTGGTTGGAGCGCAGAGACGCGATGATGCGATCCTGCTCGGCCTGGGGCGCATTGGCATAGGCCATGGACATCAGGCGGAAGATGTCGCGGTTATGACCGATCACGTTGCTCTTGGCATCGTTGAGTTGAACGATGGAGCGCAGATTGTCATTCAGCAAGGTGCTCAGCAGCGCATTGAGGCTGTTGAGTCCACTCATGCCCGCTGCGCCTATGCCCAGGGTAATGAGCGTACAAAGACCAAAGGCCACGGCGAGTTTTTTCGCCAGCGCCAGATTGTTGAACCAGACCATTGGGAATTCCTTTCAGCGACGGGGATGCCAGCCGAACTGCGCCGGATGCCTCGCTATCGGCACCATCAGACTGACCTTTAACCCCTCCGGTCTCTCGGTAACGGTGGCCAACACGGCCTGGCCTGACGTTCTAGTCGCGTCCATAGAGGCGATCCAGCAGGCCGTTGGCCGCGAGGGCATCCTCCAGGTTGGCCAATTCTGGACGCGGTTGACCGAGCAGCTGATCGAATACCGCCTGGGCGCCCTGGGGAACACCGGGTGCGATCGCCTCGGCCAGCACCTGGCTCTCACCACTGGTCTCGTGCAGCAGCAGACGCCCAGCGGTGAGCTCCAGGGTGCCCGTGCTGCCATCCAGCCGGATGGCCAATCGCGGACCGCGCAGGGTGGCGCTGGCCCGCAGCTGGATCGGCAGGTGGCCGGCCCGGAGCAACGCCTCGCCGCCATGATCCAGTGGCCAGCGCGCATCGCGTTCCAGGCGGCAGTACTCGACCGTCAGGGATTCACCGGTCAGCCAGGCGCTGAAGTCCAGCAGGTGCACAGCCAGGTCGCCAAAGGCGCCATAGCCCATGCGCGTCTCGTCCAGATGCGCCGGCCAGCCGCTTAGCCAGCCCTCCAGCAGACCCGGGTGGCCAGCCGTGAGCGACAGGTGGGAAAGGGTGCCGATGGCGCCAGTGCGAGCCAGCTGGCGCAATTGCTGTAGGGCAGGGTCGGTACGCAAATAGAAGCCGCTGAAGCAGGAGCGCCCGGCGAGTTGCGCGGCCAGCGCCTTCGCGCGCGCAGCCGAGACGGCCAGGGGCTTTTCCACGAACAGATGGCGGGCGCGGGGGAGTAGCGCGGCCACCGCTGCTTCGTGATCCTCGATGGCCGTGGTGACGAAGGCCAAATCCACCTCGGGCAACTGGGCGAAATCGTCCAGCACCGGCAGGCCATGGGGCGCGGCGAGACGCCGGGCACGTGCAGGATCGCGTTCGCTGGCCACGGCCACTACCCGCACGCGCGGATCGGCCAGGCTGGTGTCCAGGTAGTCCTGAGCGTGGATCTGTTCGCAACCGACGATGGCGACGCTAAGCATGACGAGGGGTCCTCCAACGGAAACTGTTCCGTTATGGACCCCACATCGGCCGCTAAGCTTCCTGATCAGGCCGGCTGGTAGGCCTTGCCGAAGCGGTTGGCCAGGAAGGCGTCCATGTCCACCTGTTCCTGGGCAATGAAGCCGCGCTGCGGCAGCTTGCCTTCGCGGAACAGGTCCAGGGCGGTGCAGATGCCGGCGGCGGTGGTGATCTGGATGGCGCTGGTCAGGCGACCGTCGCGCTCGGCGGCAAAGATCTTGCGGCTGAACACCTCCTGCACCAGCTTGCCGCCGCGCATACCGCTGACGGTGACGAACACCAGCACCACGTCCTGCATGGTGGTGGGCACGGCACCGCGCAGGATGTTCTTGAGCTGCTCCTGGTCGCCGGCCAGGCGCAGGTCTTCCAGCAGGAACTTCATCAGGTCGCGGTGACCCGGATAGCGCACGGTCTTGTAGTCCAGGGTTTCCACCTGGCCCTGCAGGGTCTCGCAGAGGGTGCCCAGGCCGCCCGAGGTGTTGAAGGCTTCGTATTCCACGCCATCCAGGGAAAAATGCTCCAGGCCTTCCAGCGGCTGCACCAGTTGGAGCTCGCCGTTGCGCACGGCTTCGCAAGGGCGGCAGTACTCGTTGACCAGGCCGTCGACGCTCCAGGTCAGGTTGTACTTCAGGGCGTTGGTGGGAAATTCCGGCAGGGCGCCGACGCGCATCTTCACCTCGCGCACACTGTCGAAACGCTTGGCCAGGGAATGGGCGGCGATACCGATGAAGCCAGGCGCCAGACCGCACTGGGGCATGAAGGCATTGCTCGCGCCCTCGGCCAGCTGGCGGATGGTCTTGGTCGCCTTGACGTCTTCGGTCAGGTCGAAATAGTGAGTGTTGGTGGCCTTGGCCGCCTGGGCGACGGGAATCGCCAGGTGATAGGGCAGGGCGTTGAGTACTACGTCCTGATCGTCCAGGGCCGCGGCCAGGGCGCTGGCGTCGGACGTGTCCAGGGTGCGGGTCTGCACGCCCAGGGCCGCGATGGCCGCCAGGGCGCGTTCGTCACGATCCGCCACCGTCACCCGGTAGTCGCCACTGGCGTGCAGCAATTGCGAAATGGTGTAGCCGATGTGGCCGGCGCCGAGCAGGGTGACGTTCATGGCGGATCCTCCGTGGTTGAGGCTCCAGCTTAAAAAGCGGCGCTGCCAGATGTGAGCGTCAGAGCGTCGAAGTGTCGTCCCTTATTTGACGAAACGTCGAGTACCTTGACGATTCGACCAGGACCTTCTTTTCATCCGTCCTGTTGCTTATCGCTCTAGGCGAAAGGCTGTCGATCCCACCACAGGAATCCGGACACAGGTCTGCACCACTTGGCGACGCCTTCTATAAGCCAGTGGTCGGCCACGGTGGGTGGCCGCTTCAAGGAGGAAAGACCATGGTCGTGGACAATGCAGCGCGGGTGAACGCCTGCTATTGGGGGGTGTTGGGCCGTGCCCCGGACGCGGAAGGCTTCCGTTTCTGGGTCGCCAAACTGGACGAGGGCCTGGGCAATGAGCAACTCGTCCGCCTGTTCCTCAACGGCGCCGAGCGCCTGCAGGCGCAACCGGCCGAGGAGAGCGCCAGCGCCTTCATCGACGGCTGCTATGGCGACCTGCTCGGACGCAACGCCGATGCCGACGGCAAGGCCTTCTGGCTGGGCCGACTGGAGACCCTGGGCAGTACCCAGCAGGACGCCAGGGCAGCGGTCATCGTCGAGATGATCGATTATCTGAGCCGCCCGGATGGCCAGAGCGCCGACCAGCAGCTGTTCCAGACGCGGCTCGAACAATGGCAGCCGCTCACGCCGGGCCTGGCCCTGCACGAAGACACCGGGGTGTCGGCCACTGACGGCATCACCCGCAACGGCCAGGTGGACGTGACCCTGCCGGAAGGGGTGAAGGAGTGGCGTTACAGCCTGGATGGAGGGCAGAGCTGGACCGTGGCGAGCGCCGGCAGTGATACCTTGCAACTAGGCGCGGGCTACTACCAGGCAGGTCAGCTGCAGGTTAGTTATCTTGCTGGCGACGGTAACGGCCGAACCTTGACGAACGAAGCTCAATGGAAGGTCGACATCCAGGGAGCGGAACTCTATCTGTTCACCACCCGTGGCCCCACCACTGAGAACCTATTGCAGTTCCGCTTCTTCGACGATGGCGACATCGAGCAGTGGCGTAGTTCCAGCGATGGCGGTCAGACCTGGCAGCAGGGGGAGGGAAGCTGGCCCGCACCCAAGCTGGAGCCGGGCTTCTATGCGCAGGGCTCGATCCTGGTGGAGACCACCGATACCGCCGGCAATGTCGCGGTGACGGCCCTATCGCGTGACCTCGAGGTTCTGCCCGCCGACCTCACGCCGCCGCTGTTGATCGGTATCGATCAGCAGTCCTACTACAGCCCTGGTGCTGATGATCACATCAATCTGTTGTTTGATAGCTCCATCTATCGTGGGACACAGGGTCTCTACTCGGAAGTCTATCCGACGCCTGTGAAGGTGGACCCGACGCTATTGGAGAAGGCCTTCCTACTCGATGTCACCACAGGCACGAAGATTGGCTTCGAGCTCGCTACCACGGTGCGTCATCTGACCAACTTGGTAGACATCCGCTTGGCGACTGACCTAGAGCAAGGGCACCAGTACAGCGTCTATCTGCCGGAGGCTTTCGTCTACGACGCCTACAACAATCCCATCGACGAATTGACCCTGCTGGGCGCCAACAACACCTTCATCGCCGTCTGATCGGGCAGTCGGGGTCTCCTGCAGTGGCCCCTTCTACCCCGGTACCACCCGCAACAGCTGGCCGTCCTCGCCATCGGTCAGCAGCCACAGATTACCGTCCGGTCCGCTGCGCACGTCTCTCAAACGCTGGTCCAGCTCTTGGAACAAGAGCTCCTGCTCGCCAGGCACGCCGTTCACCAGCGGTATCCGCCGCACCGACTTCTCGCGCAGCGCCGCCACGAACAGACTGCCGCGCCAGGTGGGAAAGCCCTGGCCGTCGTACCAGGTCAGGCCGGCGGGAGCGATGGAGGGCGTCCACTCCAACAGCGGCGGGGTGATGCCCGGTAATTCACGAAAGGGCGTGATGCGCGCGCCGGTGTAGTCCACGCCGCCGGTGGTCAGCGGCCAGCCATAGTTGGCCCCGGCGCGGATCAGATTGAGTTCATCGCCGCCCTTGGAGCCGTGTTCGTGCTCGTACAGGGCCTGGCGCTCGGCCACCCACACCAGGCCCTGGGGATTGCGATGGCCGAGGCTGTAGATCTCCGGCAGGGCGCCGGGTCGCTTGAGGAAGGGGTTGTCCGCCGGCACCTGGCCGTCCCGAGTGATGCGCACGATCTTGCCCAGATGGGTATCCAGCCGCTGGGCGTCGGTGCGCTCGACGTTGCCGTCGCCCAGGGCGATGGCCAGGGTGCCGTCGCCGAGCAGGGCCATCCGCGCCCCGAAGTGCTGGCCGAACGCCTTGGCCGGCTGGCTGGTGAACAGCGGCTGGACGTCCTGCAGGCGTCCGCCGTTCAGCCGCGCGCGCACCACCCTGAGGTGATTGGCCTGGCGCGTGCCTGACGCATAGGAGAGATAGATCAGCTGATTACGGGCGAAATCTGGATCCGGCATGACCTCGAACAGACCAGCCTGGCCTTCGGTATAGAGCTCGGGCAGTCCGCTCACGGCCTCCGCCTGCAGGCTGAGCCGGCCCTGGCCATCCGGCACCAGCAGCCGCAAACGCCCGGCACCCTCGGTCAAGAGCGCCCGGCCATCGGGCAGAAAGGCGAGCGACCAAGGCCGCTCGAGTCCGGTCGCTACCGTCTCGATCCGGTAAGCGGGCGCCGCCGTGGCCAACGGGCTTCCCAGCACAACGGTTAGCAACACAAACCAGACCCCACGCCGGGAAGCTTTACGTGACGGCCGAGGTCTACCGCAGGCATCCGCTGTCGTTACCATCACTACCTCTCTTCGAGACTGATCGATCATGTCCAAACCGCTCTGGCGCGCCTTGTTCAGACCCCGCCCGCTGCTGGCGTTCGCCGCCGCCCTGTTGCTGGCCACCGCCTGGGGCAGCCTGGTGCAGACCCAGTACAACCTGGCCGCGCTGCAGGGCTTGGGGCAGTCGATAGACGCCGCCACCCGTTGGCAGACGTCGCTACAGGATCTGCTGGGCTTCGGACCCGTCTACGCCGCCATCGTGCTCGCCGCTTGGTTACCAGCCTTTGCCGCCGCCTTTTGGCTCGGCCGTCGCAAGGGCGCCTATCTAGTCTGCGTGGTGCCGCTAGCCACCAGTGTCAGCTTGATCGCCGCCATTCGCCTGATCGACGCCTTCGCCCCCATGCCGGTGCTCATCTACGCCACCCGTACCCTGGATGGCCTGCTGGCAATGGCCGTGGGCGGCCTGGTGGGAGGCTTGCTGTTCATCTGGCTGGCCCGACCAAAAGCCGACCGAGCAGGGGACCTGCGCTAGGGGCAAGCGCTCAGGACGACGTCAGCTTCATCAGCACCAGGCCGCTGACGATCAGCGCCGCGGCCAGGATGCGCAGCGGACTCGCCGCCTCGCCCAACAGCAGGATGCCGACCATGAAGGCGCCTACTGCGCCGATGCCGGTCCAGATGGTATAGGCGGTACCCAGTGGCAGGCTGCGCATGGAGATCGACAAAAGCGCCACGCTCGCTACCATGGCGACCCCGGTGATGATCGTCGGCGTGAGGCGGGTGAAGCCCGCGGATTGCTTCATGTAGAACGCCCAGACCACCTCGAGCAGTCCTGCACAAACCAGATAGAACCAAGCCAAAGACGGCCTCCTGTGAAACCGGGCCGTCCCGGAGCGCTGCCCACCGATCGCCGGGGTCGTCCCCTGGGCTGGAAGAGAAGGGCGGCAAAGGGTCCTTACCGCTTGATCGGCCCCGCTATCCTAGCCGTTCGAGCGGCGGTCTTTCGACCCGTCCTGGCTAGGCAGAGATCACTGCGCCGTACGTGGCTGGCAGATCTGCGCGGCGATCTCGTCGAATTCCCGATCGAAACTGGCCCGCTCAGCCGCGCTGAGAAAGCCTTGCTGCTGTACGAAGGCATCGGTCTGGCTGCGCACTGCGGCGATGCGCTCGCTGAAGGCTGTCGCCTGCTCCTGACTGATCCGCCGCGCCTTGCGCGCCGTGCTCACATCCGCCAGCAGCACATTGGCCCGCATCGAGACATGCGCCTGCCGCGGATCCGTGATCGATCCGCCCAGTTCTCCCGGCACGGCGCGTTGCTCTTGGAGATTGCAGCTCGGCAGGCCGAGGTCGTCCTGCCGAACCGGCTCTCGGGTACAGGCGCCCAGGGCGAGGGGCAGCAGCAACAGGGGAATCAGGGATTTCATCAAGGTCTCCTCGGGGTGGCCGTAGTGGAGACCTTGAGAGCTCAGAGCGGGCGCTTCGTTCAAGAAGGCCTCTGCGCCGGGCCTTGGCAAAGCCCTGAGACTAGTCGTCCAACCGCGCTTGTCGCTCCAGCGCCGCCAACTGCAGCCGAGCCCCGTCGGCCACCGGGCCTCTGCCCACCGCGCTGCTCTGGAGGAGCGACAGATTGAGGGAGTGCGCCGCTGCCTCTATCCCCGGACGAAGGGCATGGCCGGCCTGGGCCAGGGCGGTGTCTTCGGTCAAGAGCGGAGCGGCGAGAAAGAGGGTGACCGAGCTGGTCAGGAGGTATTTCATGAGGCGTCCTTGCGGGTGATCACCAGGGTATCGGCATCCGGCCGGCCTGTTGGAGCGGGTCTAGAGGTCAGAGCTTAGATCAGAATCGCCAGGGCGGTAGTGATAATGGTCAGAGAAATCACGCCGGCAATCTGGCGAAGGTCCTTTCACGAACGGTCTGTGCATCTTGGAAAGGCTCGAGCGACAGCCAGAAACAGCAAAGCCCGCGCGATGGCGGGCTTTGTTGAGGTTCACGCGACGGTGAACGGAAGATGGCGCACTCGGCGGGATTCGAACCCACGACCCCTGCCTTCGGAGTCCTAAAAGTCGACGTTTAGAAACAACACGTTAGCGGAATTTAGCTTATTGATCAACGAGTTAAGTTAGCTTGCGTTAGCTCGATTTCGCTGTGATTAGCGGGTTGAGTGTGGCAAATTTGTGGCATAACTTGCCAGCGGTTGTCTTTGAGACGTTTGACTCATCACAAGGAGTGTTTAGCGCCTCGCCAACTGAGGTTGATATGGGTTGCCACAGGGATCCAACATTTTCTAGCTCGCGGACTATCTGAGCGTAGCTACCCTATCCTGCGCGGAAACACGCTTTCCTGCCGCCCGGCCAGTGGTAGCGCTATGTAGCTAGATGGCATGAGTAGGGCCTAACCGTTTGATTCATCCAAGCTAAACTAGCGTTTTTGCTAGCGATTCTTGGAGCTCCAGCGTGAATACGGAAAACCATTCTCAGACGGCCACTTTTCTCTGGTCGATTGCCGACCTGCTACGCGGTGACTTCAAGCAGTCCCAGTACGGTCGCATCATCCTGCCGTTCACGCTGCTACGGCGGATGGAATGCGTGCTTGCGCCCACTAAGGATGAGGTCATCAAACAGACCTTCGCCCAGGAAGGCCGCCCGGATACCGTGCGTGAGATGTTCCTGCGCCGCGCTACTGGAGACTTGCAGTTCTTCAACGCCTCGCCGCTGACTCTCGGTACGCTGTCTGACACCCAGACCGCCGCCGACTTGATGAGCTACGTGCAGGCCTTTAGCAAAGACGCTCGCGAGATCTTCGAGCACTTCCACTTTGAAGATTTCGTTCAGCAGCTGGCTAGTGCCAACCTGCTGTACCAGGTGGTGCAGCGTTTCGCTGCCACTGATCTGAGCCCCGAGCGCATCAGCAACTTCGGCATGGGCATCATCTTCGAAGAGCTAATCCGCAAATTCGCGGAAAGCTCCAACGAAACCGCCGGGGAGCATTTTACCCCCCGCGATATCGTGCACCTCACCACCTCGCTGGTGATCACCGGGCAGGACGGCAAGCTCGCGCCCAACAGCATCGTCACCATCTACGATCCAACCGCCGGCACCGGTGGCTTTCTGTCTGAGGGCGACGAGTACATCCAGTCCATCAGCGACAAGGTCACCGTTTCTCTGCACGGCCAAGAACTCAACCCCGAGTCCTACGCCATCTGCAAAGCGGACATGCTGATCAAGGGCCAAGACGTCACCAGCATCAAGCTCGGCAACACCCTGTCCAATGACCAGCTTGCTGACAAGCGCTTCGACTTCATGCTGAGCAACCCGCCATTCGGCGTGGAGTGGAAGAAGGTTCAGAAGCAGATCACTGACGAATATACATCGAAGGGCTTCGATGGCCGCTTTGGCCCAGGCCTGCCCCGCGTGTCCGACGGCTCGCTGCTGTTCCTCTTACACTTGGTCAGCAAGATGCGTGATCCGCGCGATGGTGGTTCGCGCATCGGCATTATCCTGAACGGCTCGCCACTATTTACCGGCGGCGCGGGCTCTGGCGAGTCGGAAATTCGCCGCTACCTGCTGCAGAACGATCTCGTCGAAGCCATCGTCGCGCTGCCGACCGACATGTTCTACAACACCGGCATCGCCACCTATGTGTGGATACTCTCCAACCACAAAGCCACTGCGCGCCAGGGTAAGGTGCAGCTGATCGATGGCAGCCAGCAATTCGCCAAAATGCGTAAGTCGCTGGGCAGCAAGCGCCAGTACGTCACCGAAGATCAAATCAGCGAGCTGGTGCGCCTCTACGGCAGCTTCGAGCAAACCGCACAGAGCAAGATCTTCCCTATCGAAGCCTTTGGCTACCGGCGCATCACCGTCGAGCGCCCGCTGCGCCTCAATTTCCAGACCAGTGCTGAGCGCATCGCCAAAGTGCTGGAGGAAAAAGCCATACAAAAACTCGACAGTGCTGCTCAGCGGCAACTAATGGCCGCCCTGCAAACAATGGACGCCAGCGTGTTGCACCGCAACCGCGAGCAGTTCAGCAAACTTCTAAAAAAAGCCCTTACTGCACACAGTATCAGCCTCAGCACGCCGGAACTAAAAGCTCTGATGAGCGCCCTGAGCGAGCGCGACCCCGAGGCGGATATCTGCGTGACCAAGGGCCAGCCGGAAGCCGATGCTGGCCTGCGTGACAATGAGAACGTGCCTCTAGGCGAGTCGGTGTACGACTACTTCCAGCGCGAAGTCATCCCCCATGTGCCGGATGCCTGGATCGACGAAAGCAAGACCGATGCGCTGGACGGCGAAGTCGGTATTGTTGGCTTCGAGATTCCCTTTAATCGTCATTTCTATGTGTTCCAACCACCGCGTCCGTTGGCCGAGATCGATAGCGACTTGAAAGCCTGCACCGATCGGATCAAGCAGATGATTGAAGGGCTGTCGGCATGAAAAATTTGTCGGGAGCAGATCTGAGTAACCGCGCAGCCGTTGGCTCGCAGGGCGAGGGCATGGATAGCCCGAGTCCGTTTCCAGCGTATCCGGAGTACAAGGATTCGCGAGTTGAGTGGCTGGATACCCTTCCTGCCCATTGGGAAAAAGTAGCCCTCAAGTGGGTATCGAGGATTTTTGCTGGAGGCACCCCAGATAAAACAAAAACTCACTACTGGGAAAATGGGTCAATACCCTGGCTGAACTCAGGGGCAGTCAATCAAGTATTAATCTCTGAGCCGTCCGCCTTCATAACGACTGAAGCATTTAACTCGAGTAGTGCCAGATGGATTCCTTCTGGATCGTTGGTGATGGCTCTTGCAGGACAAGGCAAGACGAAAGGCATGGTTGCACAGCTAGCCATTAGAACCACTTGCAATCAATCGATGGCGGCTATAACCCCGGTAGGTAATGTAAAGCCAAGATACCTTTTCTGGTGGCTTTCAAATAACTACCAGAATATTCGAAACATGGCTGGCGGTGATCTTCGGGACGGTCTTAATCTTGAGCTTATAGGTGATATTCCAGCACTGATGCCAAGTGAGGAAGAACAAAACCAAATCGCCCGCTTCCTCGACCACGAAACCGCCCGCATTGACGCGCTGATCGAAGAACAGCAGCGCCTGATCGAACTACTCAAGGAAAAGCGCCAAGCCGTAATTTCCCACGCTGTCACCAAAGGCCTCGACCCGACAGTGCCCATGAAAGACTCCGGCGTGGAGTGGCTAGGCGAGGTGCCGGCGCATTGGGAGAGGAAGCGCCTTAAAAATATTTCGCCGTTTATCACTGTAGGGATAGTCGTTAATCCTAGTGACTACGTGGCAGAAGAAGGTCTGCCGTTCATATACGGTGGTGAGGTGAAGGAAGGACTTATTGAAGTTGATAAGGCTCGAAAAATTTCTTTGAAAGATAGTTTGAAAAATAGAAAGACTATGCTTGAGGCAGGTGACATTGTCACAATGCGTGTTGGATACCCAGGTTTGACAGCTGTCGTACCGCCTGAATGCGAAGGTGGGAACTGCGCTTCAGTTATGTTGGTTAAACGCGGAGGTTTCGATTCGAGATGGCTTTGCGCTGTAATGAATAGCCGTTTGGTTAGGCAGCAAGTGGAGGTTGTTCAGTATGGTGCGGCCCAGAAACAGTTCAACATCGCTGACGCAATAGAGTTTTGGATGTTTAGGCCGCCTTTGAGCGAGCAAGCAATAATTGCTGAGTTTGTCGAGGAGCAATCATCTGTCTTTGATGAGCTCGCGGCAGAGTCAGAAAACTCTATGGCGCTACTCCAAGAGCGCCGCTCCGCTCTAATATCCGCCGCCGTCACCGGAAAAATCGACGTGCGCGGTTGGCAGCCATCTATTGTAAATAGTACACAGTATCGCAAAGCCGTGGAAGCTTAATTTTAATCTAGGGATGAATTGATGAGCCATACCCTTAGTGCCAAAGAGCAGGCACTCTCCAAGGTCTTCTCGGATGATTACGTATTCACTATCCCAGGCTATCAGCGACCCTATGCTTGGGGCGAGGAACAGGCTCAGGAGCTGCTAGACGACCTACTTGGCGCTTTGCGCGATGCGCCCGAGAAGCTGGCCGATTCAATGCCGTATTTTCTCGGCAGCGTCGTCCTGATCAAGCGTGACGCCGTACCGGATGCGACAGTGGTAGACGGTCAGCAGCGGCTGACCACATTGACGCTGCTGTTATCGGCCATTCGGGCAACGGTTAAGGACTCAAGTGTTCAGGCTGGCATCACCAAGCGCATTTATGAGACAGGTGATGTGGTGGCAGCGGTTGAACCTCGCTATCGGCTATCGCTGCGTGAACGCGATCGAGAGTTTTTCCGTAAGTACGTACAGCACGAGAATGGCTTGGGTCAATTGGTGGAGGTAAACGCCACGCTCCACGATGCCCCTAATCGTATGCGTTCCAATGCTCGGCTCTTTCTGCGAGAGCTGAGTGCATTGGCCGAAGTCGAGTTGGTTCGACTCGTGCAATTCATTGTTACGCGCTGCTTTCTGGTGGTCGTCTCTACACCAGACCTCGACTCGGCGTATCGAATCTTCGGCGTATTGAATAGCCGAGGGCTCGACCTCAGCGCAACCGATATCCTGAAGGCAGAGATAATCGGCTCGCTGCCCGAAGCACTAAGGGACGCTTACACCAAGCGTTGGGAGGATGTTGAGGAGTCGTTGGGTCGGAGCAGTTTCAGTGAGCTATTCAGTCATATTCGGATGGTTTATCGCAAGGCTAAGCCGCAAGGGACTCTTCTCAAGGAGTTCCGCACCCACGTTACGCTTGCAGCCCAACCCAAGTTGTTCATGGAACAAGTATTGCTGCCTATGGCAGAGGCCTACGAGGCTATAACTGATGCGGAATACAGCAGCCCCAAGCTGGCAGGTGAGGTCAACAATCACCTGCGCTGGCTGAATCGCCTAGAGTTTAAGGACTGGGTGCCGCCCGCGTTGTCCTTCTATATTCGCCACCACAACGACCCTAAGGCCATGATGGCGTTCTTCAAGGATTTGGAACGGCTGGCTTATTCGATGCTGGTGCGTAAGGCTGGGGTCAACGCGCGTATTGAACGGTTCTCGAAACTGATCGAGGCGGTGGAAAAAGGTGACGATCTAGCGTTGCAGCAATCGCCACTCCAGTTGCGGCCAGCCGAGCAGAATGAAACCTATAACGCGCTCAACGGCCCGCTCTACGAGACACACTCATCGAAGGCCTTGGGGGTACTTTTGTTAAGGCTGGATGCTTTGCTCTCCGATGGAAGTGCAAGCTATCAACACGACATCGTAAGTGTGGAGCACGTTTTGCCGAGACAGCCGGCATCGGGCAGCAAGTGGAAGGAATGGGTACCAGAGCTGGAGCAGCACCAGCATTGGGTTCATCGATTGGGTAATCTAGCCCTTCTGAGCCGGAGGAAGAACAGCTCCGCCAGTAACTACGAATTTCCCAAGAAAAAGACGGCCTATTTCACTAAAGGTGGGGTTTCGTCGTTTGCGCTGACCACACAGGTGCTGCAGCACGACTGCTGGACGGCTGATGTCATCAAGGGGAGACAGGCTTCATTGTTGAGCAAGCTTGAGCAGGTCTGGCGTCTAGAAGGCCGTATCACCAGCGTTGAACAAGCGATGCAGCAAATTGCTTTGCAAACCCATGCTGAGGCGGAGGCGCTGTTCGAACTCAAACAGCCGAAAAGCGGGCTGGAGGCAAATGCCCGAGAATTGGGCAATGAGTTTGTAGTACTGAAGGGCTCGAAGGCACGCCCGGAGTGGATTGGTGTGCCGCATAACTACGCCTCGCTGCATGCTCAGCTGAGGGAGGAAGGATGTTTCCATTTTGATGACGCTGGTGAGCTTTTGGTATTCACCCGTGACGTGGCCTTCAAAAGCCCCAGCGCTGCATCTGCAGTCATCCTTGGCAGAGCCGACAACGGTCGAGCCAGTTGGCGATTACAGGGCACGACGATTGATTATGGAACGTGGCTAAACAGTCAGTCCGCTGAGAGGCCTGCTTCAGGTCGCAATGATGATTTAGCTGCTGAGGCAGTAATGGACGAAAGCCATTAAGGCTTCGGCAGAAAGGATTGAGCATGGCCGACAGTAAGGAATATCAATTCCAGCAGGACATCATTACCGCCATGACTGCTCAGGGCTGGCTCACCGGCCCGGGCAGTGGCTATGACCGGCGCACAGCGCTCTATACCGAGGACTTTCTCGGCTACTTCAAGGAAGCCTGGCCGGAGCGTTGGGGCAAGTTCGCCAAGGCCAACCCGAATAATCCGGATGATGTGCTGGTACAAAAGCTGGTGCGCGAGCTGGAGCAGAGCGGCACCTTGGATGTGCTGCGCCATGGCTTCAAGCTGCCGGCGGTGAAGGTCGAGATATGCAGCTTCCAGCCCGACCACGGCATGAACCCGGATACGCTCAAGCGCTACCAGTACAACCGCCTGCGCGTGGTGCCGGAGGTGTCCTACTCCCCCCACGCACGGGAAACCGGTGCGGGCGGGCAGAGCTACAACCCACGGTTGGATCTGGTGCTATTCGTCAACGGCATCCCAACAGCGACGCTGGAGCTAAAAAGCGAATTCAAGCAGTCGGTAGAAAATGCCAAGCGCCAGTACCGCTACGACCGCCCGGTAAAAGATCCGCTGACCCGCAAGCCCGAGCCGCTACTGACCTTTAAGCGCGGCGCGCTGGTGCATTTCGCCGTCGGCCAGAACGAGGTGGCAATGACCACCAAGCTGGACGGCAAGGACACCTTCTTCCTACCGTTCAACCTTGGCAGTTTGGAGGGCGGAGCAGGCAACCCGCCGCCGCCCGACGACAGTCAATACGCCACTGGCTATCTGTGGCAGCAGCTGTTCCAGCCGGATGCCTGGCTCAAGGTGCTTGGACGTTTCCTACACCTGGATAAGAAGACCAGCGAGGGTTTTGACGGTACGCTCACCACCAAAGAGACGATGATCTTCCCACGCTACCATCAGTGGAATGTGGTCAACCGGCTGATCGGAACCACCCACACTGAAGGACCGGGCAAGCGGTATCTGATTCAGCATAGCGCTGGCTCTGGTAAGTCCAACTCAATTGCCTGGACCGCCCACCAGCTTGCTTCCATGTACAACGACGACGGTCAGCGGCTATTCAGTTCGGTGATCGTGGTCACCGACCGAACGGTGCTGGATAGTCAGCTGCAGAACACCATCTACCAGTTTGAGCATGCGCAAGGTGTGGTGAGACCAATTACCCGTGACGTTGGCAACCAGAGCAAGTCTGAACAACTGGCGGAGGCGCTGGCTGAGCAGACGCGCATCATCATCGTCACAATCCAGACGTTCCCGGCGCTGTTCGACGCGCTAGAGAAGTATCCAAAGCTAGCCTCAGGGCGCTATGCGGTGATCGCTGACGAAGCGCATTCCTCTCAGACAGGCTCCTCGGCTAGCAAACTGAAACAGATCCTCGGCAGCGATGCGCTCGAAGCTGAAGAGATCAGCGCTGAAGACTTGCTCGACGCTGCCGTGCAGGCGCGCAAGCCAAACGAGCGCATCAGCTATTACGCCTTTACCGCCACGCCCAAGGCTAAGACCTTAGAGCTGTTTGGTCGCGTGCCTGACCCGACGCTCCCACCAAGCGCCAGCAATAAGCCCGAGGCGTTCCATCTGTATTCCATGCGTCAAGCCATTGAGGAAGGCTTCATTCTCGATGTGCTGCAGAACTACACCACTTACAGCACCGCCTGGAAGATCGCCCACCCCGATGGTGAAGACGATGAGGTGGATTCAAAGAAAGCGCGCATGAAGCTGGCACGCTGGGTGCGGCTGCATCCTTACAATATTGACAAGAAAGTCGAGATCATCGTCGAGCATTTTCGCGCCAACATCCTTCATCTGCTCAACGGCCAGGCCAAAGCAATGGTAGTCACCAGTAGTCGCCAAGAGGCGGTGCGCTACCAACTCGCAGTTAAAGAGTATGTACAGCGAATGGGGTATGCCGATGTGCATCCACTGGTGGCCTTCTCGGGTAGTGTGCTGCCTGATGACGTGATTCCAGAGGAGGTAACCGAGACTAGCAACCTGCTCAACGCTGGCCTAAATGGCCGCGACCTAGCCAAGGCCTTCGACACTCAAGATTTCAACGTCATGATCGCGGCCAACAAGTACCAGACTGGCTTTGATCAGCCCAAGCTGTGCGCCATGTACGTTGATAAGAAGCTACAGGGCGTGGACTGCGTACAGACGCTATCGCGCCTTAATCGAACCTTTCCCGCCAAGCAGACCTTCATCCTCGACTTTTTCAACGAGCCGCAGGACATTCTCGATGCTTTCTTGCCTTACTACACCAAGGCCGAGCTGAGCGATGTCACTGACCCGCAGATTATCTATGACCTGCAGAAAAGACTGGATGCTGAAGGGATCTATCACTGGCAAGAGGTCGAGGCGTTTGCCCTGGCGTTCTTCGACCCGAAAGCGGCCGCTAGCAAGCTCAGCTATTACTGTCAGCCGGCGAAGGAACGCTTTGCCAAGCGTTACGCCTTCAGCGTCGAGTCGCGCCAGCAAGCACTGGATTACAAGCGTACCGCTGAGGCCAATGGCGATAGCGCCGGTTTGAAGAAAGCTGAGCATGCTCTCAGGGAGGCCGGCGAGCAGGTGGATCAGCTCGACCTCTTCCGAAAGAACCTGCAAAGCTTTGTGCGCTTGTATGAATTCCTCTCTCAAATTGTCCCGTACGAAGACCGTGAGCTAGAGCAGCTTTGTGTCTTTGCTAAGCACCTGTATCCGTTGCTTCGAGTAGATCGGCTTGAGCGGGACGATGTAGATCTAGGCGAGCTGGAGTTGACCCACTATCGGCTAAGCAAACGTGCAGAACAGATGCTTCAGCTGAGTGCTGATAACGGTGAGTACAAGCTGCAACCAGCGAGTGAGGTAGGCAGCGGCAAGCCTCACGATCCAGAAAAGAAGCGCCTATCGGAGATCGTCAAGGCACTAAACGATATCTTCGGAGCTGAGGTGAGTGACGATGATCAACTGCACTTTTTAACCGGCATTGCAAAGCGAATTAGTCGGCAAGAAGATGTGATGGCTCAGGTTAACAATCACTCGACCGAGCAGGTTATGCATGGCCTTTTCCCCAAACGGGTATTGGACACGGTGCTGGACTCCATCACTGATCATGAAAAGCTCTCGTTGGAAGTTTTAGATAGTGAAACAAAGACGAGAGCGTTCGCATTGACGATTTTGAAAATGCTGAAAACGCTTGGAGCAAGCGCTCCTGATCAGAGCTTGTAGGAATAGACAGGGCTTTCTCGAGGCGACTTTAGTGGTTTGAGCTCTGCTAGGCCGCCTTGAAGCAGCTGCGAGGATTTCCTTCGTCTGCCGCATATGCTAGCCGCATCCTATTCCTGCTCATGGGGTTCGGTTTATTAATTAATTGAATCCTGATGTTAAGCCGTCAGTGCTGGTCGCACTCCGCCCACGCTTTTCCCAAATCATGTGGTTGAGCGCGTGATGATTCGGTAGTAGGAATAAACAGTCAGAAACAACAAAGCCCGCTCGATGGCGGGCTTTGTTGAGGTTCACGCGACGGCGAACGGAAGATGGCGCACTCGGCGGGATTCGAACCCACGACCCCTGCCTTCGGAGGGCAGTACTCTATCCAGCTGAGCTACGAGTGCAACGATTCGGTGACGCTGAATCGGTCGCCATCATACTCACCTTGCCCTCAACCGTCCATGCCCGGAAGCACGATGTTGTTGATTTTGAACGACTGTTTCGCGGGGCGTGGCAAGGGCTGCATAAACGAGGAGGAGGGCCGCGCGAAAACCGCTCCGGCGCTCTTGCGCGGGGGTTCAATATTCTCCTAGGATGCGTTCAATATTTCGAACGCCCAGGGCGGTTCGGATGTTGCTCGAGCGGGCGCTGAACGGTGGCCATGCCAGCGTTTTCAAGCCTGACCCTATCGCAGGCGCAGGGGTGTCATGCCCTTGCTTCCGGCCCTTTCAGCCAAGGAGACCGTAATGCAGCTCAAAGACGCTTCCCTGTTTCGCCAGCAAGCCTATGTCGACGGCGCCTGGATCGACGCCGACAGCGGTGCCACCGTCCAGGTGGACAACCCGGCCACCGGCGAGACCCTGGGCACCATCCCCAAGCTCGGTCGCGCCGAGACCAAGCGTGCCATCGACGCCGCCAACCGCGCCCTGCCGGCTTGGCGTGCGCTGACCGCCAAGGAGCGCTCGGCCAAGCTGCGGCGCTGGTACGAGTTGATGATCGAGAACCAGGACGACCTGGGCCGGCTGATGACCCTGGAGCAGGGCAAGCCGCTGGCCGAGGCCAAGGGCGAGATCGTCTACGCCGCCTCCTTCATCGAGTGGTTCGCCGAAGAAGCCAAGCGCATCTATGGCGACACCATTCCCGGCCACCAGGCCGACAAGCGCATTCTGGTGATCAAGCAGCCCATCGGCGTCACCGCCGCCATCACGCCGTGGAATTTCCCCACCGCGATGATCACCCGCAAGGCCGGCCCGGCCCTGGCCGCCGGCTGCACCATGGTCATCAAGCCCGCCAGCCAGACCCCGTACTCGGCCCTGGCCCTGGTCGAGCTGGCCGAGCGCGCCGGCATTCCCAAGGGCGTGCTGAGCGTGGTCACCGGCTCCGCCGCCGAGATCGGCGCCGAACTGACCGAAAGCCCCATCGTGCGCAAGATCTCCTTTACCGGCTCCACCGAGATCGGCGCCAAGCTGATGGAGCAGAGCGCGCCCACCATCAAGAAGCTGTCGCTGGAGCTGGGCGGCAACGCGCCCTTCATCGTTTTCGACGACGCCGACCTGGACAAGGCCGTGGAAGGCGCCATCGCCTCCAAGTACCGTAACGCCGGCCAGACCTGTGTCTGCGTCAACCGTCTCTATATCCAGGACGGTGTCTACGAGGCCTTCGCCGAGAAATTCAAGGCCGCGGTGGCCAAACTCAAGGTCGGCAACGGCCTGGAAGAGGGCGTCACCATCGGCCCGCTGATCGACGCCAAGGCCGCGGCCAAGGTCAAGGAACACATCGACGACGCCGTGAGCCAGGGCGCCAAGGTCATCGCCGGTGGCAAGGCCCACGCCAACGGGGGCAGCTACTTCGAGCCGACCATCCTCGCCGACGTGCCCAAGAGCGCCAAGGTGTCCAAGGAAGAGACCTTCGGCCCGTTGGCGCCGCTGTTCCGCTTCAAGGACGAGACCGAGGTCATCGAGCTGGCCAACGACACCGAGTTCGGCCTGGCCTCCTACTTCTATGCCCGCGACCTGTCCCGCGTGTTCCGCGTGGCCGAGGCGCTGGAGTACGGCATGGTCGGCATCAACACCGGCCTGATCTCCAACGAGGTCGCGCCCTTCGGCGGCGTCAAGGCATCGGGCCTGGGCCGCGAGGGCTCCAAGTACGGCATCGAAGAGTACCTGGAGATCAAGTACCTCTGCCTGGGCGTCTGATACCGCTGCTAGCTGGATCTGTTGGGCTTCGCGGAGCTCAACCCAACCTGCGGTCGAGGTAGGTTGGGTTGAGACGGCTTCACCGTCGAAGCCCAACAGCCCCCTCAGCCTGAACCAAAGTTTTTCCCGGCGCGGACGCCGGGCCGTTGGCAGTCGATCATCGTATGCTGCCCGGAATCCGGTCCGCGCCTTTCCCGTAGCCGGCCGCCACGATGAGCGGCCATCGAGGACTGCAATGAGCCACACCAACGATTCCCTGATGCACCGCCGCAGCGCCGCCGTCGCCCGTGGCGTCGGCCAGACCCACCCGATCTTCGTCGCCCGTGCGGAGAACGCCAAGGTCTGGGACGTCGAGGGCAACGAGTTCCTGGACTTCGCCGGCGGCATCGCCGTGCTCAACACCGGCCACCTGCATCCGCGCGTGGTGGCGGCCGTGCAGGAGCAGCTGACCAAGGTCTCCCATACCTGCTTCCAGGTGCTGGCCTACGAGCCCTACGTCGAGGTCTGCGAAAAGCTCAACGAACTGGTGCCGGGCAACTTCCCGAAAAAGACCGCGCTGTTCAACTCCGGCTCCGAAGCCGTGGAGAACGCCGTCAAGATCGCCCGCGCCGCCACCCAGCGCGCTGGCGTCATCGCCTTCTCCAGCGCCTACCACGGCCGCACCATGATGACCCTGTCGCTGACTGGCAAGGTCGCGCCCTATTCGGCCGGCATGGGCCTGATGCCCGGCGGCGTCTATCGCGCGCTCTATCCCTGCGAACTGCACGGCATCAGCGTCGATGACGCCATCGCCAGCGTCGAGCGCATCTTCAAGAACGATGCGGCCCCTGGCGACATAGCGGCCATCATCCTCGAGCCGGTGCAGGGCGAGGGCGGTTTCTATGCCGCGCCCAAGGAATTCATGCAGCGCCTGCGCAAGCTGTGCGACACCCACGGCATCCTGCTGATCGCCGATGAAGTCCAGTCCGGCGCCGGTCGTACCGGCACCTTCTTCGCCATGGAGCAGATGGGCGTCGACGCCGACCTGGTGACCTTCGCCAAGTCCATCGCCGGTGGCTTCCCGCTGTCGGGCGTGACCGGCCGGGCCACGGTGATGGATGCCGTCACCCCTGGTGGCCTGGGTGGCACCTACGCCGGCAGCCCCATCGCCTGCGCCGCAGCCCTGGCGGTGATCGAGACCTTCGAAGAAGAGAAACTGCTGGACCGCTCCAAGGCCGTGGGCGAGCGCCTCACCGCCGGCCTGCGCGAACTGGCCACCAAGCACGCGCAGATCTGCGACGTCCGGGGTCTGGGCGCCATGATCGCCATGGAGCTGGGCAAGGGTGGCGATATCGAGCAGCCCGACGCCGAGCTGACCAGCCAGATCGTGGTCCGCGCACGCCAGAAGGGCCTGATCCTGCTTAGCTGCGGCAGCTACGGCAATGTGCTGCGCATCCTCGTCCCCCTGACCGCCAGCGACGAAGAGCTGGATCGCGGCTTGGCCATTATCGGCGAGTGTTTCACCGAATTGGCCTGAGTCCTGCCCAAACCGCCCTCCTGGAGGGCGGTTTTTCTGTGATGTACTTGGCATTATTTCTGCTTTGACGCATCATCCGCCGCTTCGCTTTCCTCAAGCAGGAGTGGGTTGGGATGCCGCCCCTGATACTCATCGTCGACGCCAATCCCTGGACCCGTGACCTGCTCAAGTCATTGGTGCTGGCCGTGCGCGCCGATGCCCTGGTGCATGAATACGGCCATGGCTATCAGGCCCTCGCCGAACTGGATCAGCGCAAGAGATGCGCCCTGATCATCGTCGAGCGACCGGCCGATTGCGACGGCCTCGACCTGCTGCGGCGCATCCGCCAGCGCGGTGCCCAGCCACTGCAGCCGGTGATCCTGCTGTCCGACCATTCCGATGCCGCCTATGTGCGCGCCGCCTTGCGCCTGGCACCAACGGCCTATCTGGTCAAACCCTATGCAGCGGAAGAGGTGTTGCGCCGTCTGCGCAGTCTGTTGCCACCTGCGGGAGACGCCGCTCAGGCAGCCAGTGCCGCGGCCCTGGGCTCGCTGGACGATCATCTGCAGCGCATGGCCGCCGAAATCGACGCCGTGCCGCTGTTCGCCGATCTGCCCGCTATCATCCAGCGCTGCCGCGAGAGCGAGAGCTGCAGCCTGGGCGAGCTGGAAACCGAATTCGGCCAGGATCCGCTGGTCACGGCGACCCTGATCGCCGCGGCCAACAGCGCCTCTCAGCGCGTCGGCCAGTCCTGCCAGACCCTCAGCCAGGCCCTGCCGCGGCTGGGCGTCGGCTTTACCCTCAATCTGGTATTGGGCCTGAGTCTGCGACGGGCGACGCGTCTGACCGACCCGCTGCTGGCCACGCGCGCCGAAGGCTATCTGCATCTGGCCCAACGCGCTGCCGACTGCGCGCGTCTGCTGGCGCTGCGCTATGCGCGCGAAGACGCCGAGCGCTGCTATACCGCCGGCCTGCTCCATCGGCTAGGTGAGCTGGCCGTATTGCAAGGTGTGCAACGCTGGTGCGACGGGGGCGGCGTTCTCGAGGAGGCAGCGCTGGAGCGCGCCCTGCTGAGCTACAGCCTGGAGTTCTCCGCGGAATTGCAGCGGCACTGGCGGCTGCCGCTGGAATTGCGCGAACTGGTGACAGCGGTACACAGCCTGCACGGCGTACTGCCCAAGCCGTCGCTGATCCTGCATCTGGCGGCGCAGGCGGCGAATCCTGCTCCGGGCGAATCCCTCGAGGCCCTGCTCGAGCACAAGGCCGGGCGTATGCTCGGGCTGGAAGCCGCGGTCTGGCAGCTGGCGGTCACCCAGCTCAAGTTGGGCTAGCGCGCGGTGTCGGGGCGATAGCCCAGGCGCAGTCCACCCCAGTGCCGACCGTTCACCAGGATCGGCACCGAGAGGTCGTGCATCACCTCGCCGGTGTCCCTCATATAGGTCTGCAACAGCAGGCGGCGCTGATGACTGCCGCAGCGCTTGCCGGTGCGATCGCTGAAGAGGCGCTTGCTGCGACTGCGCGCCGTATCCACCGCCACATCGCCGGTGGGCGCCTGGGCGAAAGCGCGGTTGTGGGTAGGCACATAGCCCTCAGGCGTACAGGCGATGGCGAAGACCAGGCCGGGATGCTGGTCCAGCAGCGGCTCCTGGATCGCCGGTAGCACGCCATCGGTGTAGCTGTCGAAGCGGGTGCGGTACTTGGCCGGCTGGCTGCCGGGCACGGGCTGGTACTGGCGGTCGAAGAGGGCGTCCTGGGTGATGCGTCCGGCGGCCAGGTCTTCCTCGAAGCGGCGACCGATGGCATCCGCGCCCTGGCGCGCCAGTTCGAAGATGCGCTGGTGATAGCTGTCCAGGCCGACCTCGGCCAGGCGTTCGCTGCTGGCTTCGGCCATGTCCACCAATTCATCGGCGGCGCCGCTGAGGCGGCTGGTCTGACGCTCGCTGTCAGCGAGATCGCTGTGCACCTGCTCCACCGCCTGGGCCAGGCTTTCCAATTGGGCGAGATTGGCCGAGGTGCCCTGGGCGATGTCCGCCGCCTGGCGCTCGGCGGTCTGCGCCAGCTGGGCGATCTCCTGGAGGCCTTCGCCCGTGCGTTCGACCTGGCGCACGCCATCTTCCAGCGCCTGGGCCAGTTCCTGGATCTGCGCCACCACGGCCTCGGTCTGCTGGCCGATATCGGCGACGATCACGCCCACCTCGCCGGTCGCGCTGGAGGTCCGTGCCGCCAGGCCGCGGACCTCGTCGGCCACCACGGCGAAGCCGCGACCGTGCTCGCCGGCCCGGGCGGCTTCGATGGCGGCATTGAGCGCCAGCAGGTTGGTCTGGCTGGCGATGGCCTGGATGACCTCGGTGACCTGCTGGATCTTGTCGGTGCGGGCGCTCAGACCCGCGATCAATTCCCGACTCTGGCGGGCGTGCTCGCTGAGCGCGCGGATGGCGGCGATCGCCGAGTTCAGGGCCTCCCGACCGGCCTCGCTGCGCTGGTGCACCTGCTGCGCCACCGCCAGGGCCTGGCGGGCGCTGCCGGCGCTGTCGTGCTCGGTCTGGGTAAGGGACGCGGCGCTGCTGGAAATCTGTGCGGCCGTGCTGGCTTGAGATTGCACCCGGGCCGCCAGTTGCTGGGCGGCGAAGGCCACCCCGGCGATGGCCACGGCGTTGCGCGCCGTACTGCGCGAAAGATCGCTGGTCAGCTCGTCGAAGGACTGGGGCGGGGCCGGCGGCGCGACAGGCTTGCGCAGCAGCAGTAGCCAAGGCCAGAGGGCTGCCACGAGAACCAGTCCCAGGCCGGCGGTGGAGGGCAGCGCCAGCCCCTGCCAGAGTAGCAGCGCAGCCACGAGGATGGCCAGGTGAAGCGACAGCACGACGGGCCAGCGCCTGGGCATGCGACCTCCTTGTGATTCGGCTCGATCGATTACGAAATGTGACGTGGGTCAGCTTCGTCGATCATGGAGCCAGCTTTCCGGAGGTTGCAACCGCTGTCTGATCCAGGCGGCTACGACTTTGGTCTTAGCCGCCTGCTGCAGCTCAGGGCGTACGCGGCAGGAAATGCAGCGGCGCACCGCGTTGCAGACCGGCCAGCGCCGGGTGGTCCTTGACCAGTTCCACCTCGATCACCTCGGTCTGCTCCGGCACCTTCAGGGTCACCCGGGTAATGGCGCCCAGCGGGCGAATGTCGCGCACTTCGGCGGCGTGATAACCCGCTCGCGGCTCACGCTCCAGCTCCACCTCGTGCGGACGGAACAGTACCTCCTGCTCGCCCAGGGCCAGGCGGTTGGAATCACCGAGGAAGTGATAGACGAAGTCGCTCGCGGGTTGCTCATAGACCTCGCCGGGCGAGCCGACCTGCTCGATCTGCCCCTTGTTCATCACCACGATACGGTCGGCCACTTCCATGGCCTCTTCCTGGTCATGGGTGACGAACACCGAGGTCAGGTGGATCTCCTCGTGCAGCCGTGCCAACCAGCGGCGCAACTCCTTGCGCACCTTGGCATCCAGGGCGCCGAAGGGTTCGTCGAGCAGCAGGATCTTGGGCTCCACCGCCAGGGCGCGGGCCAGGGCGATGCGCTGGCGCTGACCACCGGAGAGCTGTTCGGGATAGCGGTCGGCCAGCCAGTCGAGCTGCACCATGTTCAGCAGTTCGTGCACCTTGCTGGCAATCTGCGCCTCGCTCGGCCGCTCCCGGCGCGGCTTCATGCGCAGACCGAAGGCCACGTTGTCGAACACCGTCATGTGGCGGAACAGCGCGTAATGCTGGAAGACGAAGCCGACGTTGCGATCGCGCACGTCACGTCCGGAGACGTCTTCACCGTGGAAGCCGATGTTACCGGTGTCCGGTGCTTCCAGACCGGCGATGATGCGCAGCAGGGTGGTCTTGCCGCAGCCGGAGGGGCCGAGCAGGGCGACCAGTTCGCCGCTCTCGATGTGCAGGTTGATGTCCTTGAGCGCCTGGAAGGTGCCAAACCTCTTGTTGATATCCTGGATCTCGATACTCATGGCGCCTTATTCCTCGTCACGGTGCTGCAGTTGGTGGCTCAGGCGACTCTCGCTCCACTGCCGCAGCAGCAGGATCACCAGGGCCATCAGCAACAGCAGGATCGCCACGCTGAAGGCGGCGACGATGTTGTATTCGTTGTAGAGAATCTCGATGTGCAGCGGCAGGGTATTGGTCAGGCCGCGGATGTGGCCGGAGACCACCGACACCGCGCCGAACTCGCCCATGGCCCGCGCGGTGCAGAGCACCACGCCATAGATCAGCGCCCATTTCACGTTGGGCAGGGTCACGTGCCAGAACAGTTGCCAGCCACTGGCGCCCAGCAGCCGTGCGGCTTCTTCTTCCTGGGTGCCCTGTTCCTGCATCAGCGGGATCAGTTCGCGGGCCACATAGGGAAAGGTGACGAAGATCGTCGCCAGTACGATGCCGGGCACGGCGAAGACGATCTGCACGTTCACGCTCTGCAGATAGGGGCCCATCAGCCCCTGGGCACCGAACAGCAGCACATAGATGAGACCGGCGATCACCGGCGAGACCGAGAAGGGCAGATCGATCAGGGTGATCAGCAGGCTCTTGCCGGTGAACTCGAACTTGGTGACGCACCAGGCCGCCGCCAGGCCGAAGGCCAGGTTCAGGGGGACCGAGATGGCGGTGGCGAACAGCGTCAGCTTGAGGGCCGAGATCGCGTCCGGTTCGCTGATGGCGTCCCAGAAGGCGCCGATGCCATTGGCCAGGCCTTGGCTCAGTACCATGTACAGCGGCAGCACCAGGATCAGCAGGAAGATCAGCCAGGCGCTGGCGATCAGCGCGATGGCCACCGGCGTGCGCTGCTTGTTGGCGCGCGCATCCGCCTTGGTCGACGTCATGAGGCTCATGCGGACTCCTTAGATGTTGGGCTGGATGCGGCGCTGCAGGATGTTGATCAGCAGCAGCATGACAAAGGACACCAGCAGCATGAACACGCCGATGCCAGTGGCGCCGGTGTAGTCGTACTGGTCCAGCTTGGAGACGATGAGCAGCGGCAGGATCTCGGTCTTGAACGGGATGTTGCCGGCGATGAACACCACCGAGCCGTACTCGCCCACGCCGCGGGCGAAGGCCAGGGCGAAGCCGGTCAGCCAGGCTGGCAACAGCGTCGGCACCAGCACATAGCGAAACACCTGCCAGGGGCGGGCACCCAGGCAGGTGGCGGCTTCCTCGATCTCCTTGGGGATGTCCGCCAGCACCGGCTGCAGGGTGCGCACCACGAAGGGCAGGGTGACGAAGATCAGCGCCAGGGTGATGCCGATCGGGGTATAGGCGATCTTGAAGGGAAACAGCGAGCCGATCAGGCCGTTGGGGGCATAGAGGGCGGTCAGGGCGATGCCGGCCACCGCGGTGGGCAGGGCGAAGGGCAGGTCGACCATGGCATCGATCAGCTTGCGCCCAGGGAACTCGTAGCGCACCAGCACCCAGGCCAGCAGGGTGCCGAGGATGCCGTTGACGAAGGCGGCGAGCAGGGCGGTGCCAAAGGACAGCTGCAGCGCGGCCAACACCTGGCGACCGGTGATCAGCGACCAGAATTGCCCTAGGCTCAGCTGGCTGGCATGGAGAAACATGGCGCCCAGCGGGATCAGCACGATCAGCGCGAGGTAGGTCAGGGAGAAGCCCAGGGTCAACCCGAAGCCGGGTATGACCGGGGAGAGACGGCGAGACATGAGGCGTCCTTCTGCAAGGCGCCCCGGCGATGCATTCGCCAGGGCGCAGAGGGGTGGAACGATACCTGTTCCGGGCCGGTCAGCGTGAGCCGTCCCGGCTGCGGTGCTACTTGTTGATGTCGGCGAAGATCTTGTCGAACACGCCGCCGTCGGCGAAGTACTTGGGTTGCGCCGCTTTCCAGCCGCCGAATTCCTGGTCGATGGTCACCAGCTTGACCGGCTTGAACTGATCCTTGAATTCCGCCGCCACCTTGGCATCGCGAGGACGATAGAAGTTCTGCGCGGCGATGCGCTGACCCTCGGGGCTGTAGAGATACTGCAGATAGGCCTCGGCCTGCTTGCGGGTACCCTTCTTGTCGACCACCTTGTCCACCACGGCTACGGGCGGCTCGGCCAGGATCGACAACGACGGGGTGACGATCTCCAACTGGTCGCCGCCTTCTTCCTTCAGGGACAGATAGGCTTCGTTTTCCCAGGCGATCAGCACATCACCCAATTGGCGCTGCACGAAGCTGATGGTGGCGCCGCGGGCGCCGGTGTCCAGCACCGGGGCGTGGCGATAGAGCTCGGTGACGAATTTCAGCGCCTCGGCATCGCTGCCGTACTTGGCCTTGGCATAGGCCCAGGCGGCGAGGAAGTTCCAGCGGGCACCGCCGGAGGTCTTGGGATTGGGCGTGATGACCTGGACGTCTTTCTTCACCAGATCGTCCCAATCCTTGATGCCCTTGGGATTGCCCTTGCGTACCAGGAAGACGATGGTCGAGGTGTAGGGGGTGCTGTTGTCCGCCAGGCGCTTCTGCCAGTTGGGGTCGACCAGTTGCTGGTGCAGGTTGAGGGCATCGATGTCGCCGGACAGCGCCAGGGTCACCACGTCGGCCTGTAGGCCATCGATCACCGAGCGCGCCTGCTTGCCGGAGCCGCCATGGGAATTCTTGATGCTCACGTCTTCGCCGGTTTCGGCCTTCCAGTGCTTGGCGAAGGCCGCGTTGTACTGCTGATAGAGCTCGCGGGTCGGGTCGTAGGACACGTTGAGCAATTCAACGGCGTGGACCTGGGTGGCGAACAGGGCACCGGCCAGCGCGGCCAGAGCGAAACGGCGAATCGACATGAAAAGACTCCTTGACGTGAGAAAGCCGGACACCGTCTGGCGGGCACCGTGCCCGCTCGTCCGCTGACCTCGAGAATTCAATGCTTGTTGGCTTGGCCGCTCTGGGGCCGGAATTTTTCCTTGCGCTCGATCTGCACCACCTGACCGTTGTGCACGGTTATCTCGATGGCGCCGAATCTCAGCCCGCGCAAAGCCTGCTGAATATCGCGGAGCAGTGCGGTTTCGTCCTGGTTTTCCAGGCTGCGGAACGGAACGGAACTCATGGATGGCGTCCTCGTGTGCAGAGGTGGGCGAAAGAGTGACGCCATCTTAGGGGGCTGATCTTTATTTCTTAAAATTGCTAATAATGCTTTGTTTATTCGTTTTTAGAATTAACACTCTGTGAAGGACACGTTGTGTAGCAAAAGGGAGGGCTGGATTTATCACCCACCCTGGCAATAATGCGCGAACGCCTGTTCACTGAACTTTAGGTGACAGTTGCACTACACAACCCGCGCGAGGTCCTTTGCGTCCATGAGTTACAACGGCCTGCTCGACCTGTCGGTCTGGCAACTGGTGGTGGTCACCCTGCTGCTGACCCACCTGACCATTGTCAGTGTCACCGTCTACCTGCATCGCTACTCCGCCCACCGCTCGCTGGAATTGCATCCCGCGCTCAAACACGCCTTCCGCTTCTGGCTGTGGCTGACCACGGCGATGAATACCCGTGAATGGACCGCCATTCACCGCAAGCACCACGCCAAATGCGAAACCGAAGAGGACCCGCACAGTCCGGTGCACAAGGGCCTCGCCACCGTGGTCCGGCGCGGCGCCGAGCTGTACAAGGCCGAGGCGAACAACGCTGATACCCTGCGCATCTATGGCAAGAACTGCCCGGATGATTGGATCGAGCGCAAGCTCTACTCCAATCCCCGCACCCGCAACCTGGGTGTGGTGCTGTTGCTGCTGATCGACGTCGCCCTGTTCGGCGCCCTGGGCCTCACCGTCTGGGCCGTGCAGATGGTCTGGATTCCCTTCTGGGCTGCTGGCGTGGTCAATGGCCTGGGCCATGCCGTGGGCTATCGCAACTTCGAATGCCGCGATGCCGCCACCAACCTCATCCCCTGGGGCATCGTCATCGGTGGCGAAGAGTTGCACAACAACCACCATACCTATCCCAACTCGGCCAAGCTGTCGGTCAAGCGCTGGGAGTTCGACATGGGCTGGGCCTGGATCAAGCTGTTCACCTGGCTGCGCCTAGCCAAGGTCAATCGCGTCGCCCCCATCGCCCATCGCATCGAAGGCAAGGGTCAGCTGGATATGGATACCGCCATGGCCATCCTCAACAACCGCTTCCAGATCATGGCCCAGTATCGCAAGCAGGTGATCGGGCCACTGCTGCGGCAGGAGCGAGGCAGTGCCACGCCCTCCCAGCGCCCGCTGTTCCGTCGGGCGCGCGGCCTGCTGGCGCGGGAAACCAGTCTGCTCAAGGCCCGTCATCAGGTGCGTATCGATGAATTGCTCGAACACAGCCAAGCGCTCAAGCTGATCTACGAAAAGCGCCTGGCGCTGCAGCAGATCTGGGCGCGGACCAGTGCCAACGGTCACGACATGCTGGCCGCGACCCGGCAGTGGATCGGCGAGGCCGAAGCCAGCGGCATCCAGTCGCTTCGCGAATTCGCCGAACAGCTGAAAACCTATTCCTTGCGGCCGGCTGGAACCGCCTGAGAAAGGCTTCACAAAAGCCCACCGAAGCGGTGGGCTGCTCTATGCGGGGATTGAACCAGGCTGGTTTCAGCTGTCTCTAACTCCCTCAGGACCCCGCGTAGGCGCATGTGTATATGGATGAACAACCCTCTCTGTCTGCTCTTCCCACTCCGGAAGAGAATCTGCTGGCTCTCCTGCATTCGCGGGCCGAGACAGATCGCCTGCGTGACCGGGAGCAGCTGTTCAGCGCGCTGCTGGAAAGCGTCAACGCAGTGCTCTGGGCCCTGGACTGGCGCACTCGCCAGATCATCTATGTCAGCCCCGCCTACGAACAGATCTTCGGCCGCTCCCAGTCGCTGGTACTGACCGACTACAGCACCTGGCTCAATAATATCTACCCGGACGACCTCGAATACGCCCAGCGCACCTTGGAACAGGTGATAGAGCAAGGCGCCATAGAGTCGCGCGAATACCGCATCATCCGCGCCGATGGCGAAATCCGCTGGCTCAGCGACAAGTGCTTTGTCAGTCAACGCAGCGAGGCGGGCATGCCGCTTCTGGTGGTGGGCATCGCCGAAGACATCACCGACAAGAAGCGTATGGAGGAGGAGCTGCAGCGGCTCGCCACCACCGACGTCCTGACCCGCAGCAGCAATCGTCGGCACTTCTTCGAAAGTGCCCAGCGCGCCTTCGAATTCGCTCAGAACGAAGGCGAGCCGCTGGCCTTCCTGCTGCTCGACATTGATGACTTCAAGAAGATCAATGATCGCTTCGGCCACCAGATGGGCGACCAAGTGTTACAGCGTGTTGCCGAGTGCGGGGTCCAGACCACTCGTCGAGGCGATCTGTTCGGCCGCATCGGCGGCGAGGAATTCGCCCTCTTGTTGCCAGGTTGCGACAGCGACCTCGCACTGCAGATCGGGGGCCGACTACAGCGCGCCGTGCGCCAATTGGCCGTACCCACCGCCGAGGGGCCGCTGAAGGTCACCATCAGTCAGGGTGTCACCGTCCTGCGTGAGGGCGATGAGTCCCTCGACACTCTTTATGTACGGGCCGACGAGGCCATGTACAAGGCCAAGCGCCAGGGCAAGGATCAAGTCGTCCAAGGCTGAAGCCCTTGGCAGATGTTCCAGAGCCGTACCTCCAGGTCTGGCTCTCGGATACCAGCGTGCCAGTTCCGATCATGCCTAGCCTAGCCTAGCCTGGTCCTCGGTGCCCGGTAGCTTCATCCTCTCCCCAGTCAGCTGGCATGGACTCCTTTCTTCCCCCTCTTGCCCCGGCAGCCTGACGCTATCCACAGCTGTTTGTGGAAGCCGGCGAGTTGGCACCCGCTGAATGGAAAGTCTGTTTCCAAGCCGCTAACGCGTCGTAACCACTGTGATGCGGGATGTCAGGTTTCACGCGGCGGACGAGGCGTGTCATGTGCTGGGCGAGTCGGCCCTGGAAGCCGTAGCAAAAAATTACAAGTCCTTGAAGAGCGCAGGGAATTTCTCTGGATCCAGCATTCGATGACGGACTGCAAGGGTTTTCCAATGCCTTGAAAAGCCCGTCCTAGAGCGGAAAGTCGCAGGCTATGAGCTGGCCTTTTTTCAGGGAAAGGCCAGCCTTTCCGGTGCGGTATGCGGGGAAGGTTCCCTACAGCCATGACCGACCAGTCTAAGGGGAAGACCACAGAGCGGGTTTTCAACGAGGTATCGCTAGACGAAATGCTTTTTTGCAATTAGCTTTCGCAACGTGGAAGACGGTGGCAGGGGACCTGTGCTTGAAGTCGCAAATTAAAAGTCGACCAAGCTCGGGATAATTCTCCAAATTGAAACAAAAGCCCTCTAGCTTTCCCTTCCGCACGGCCCGTCGGGCATACCACCAGCAGACGCTGACACCTCTGGTGGCTGCATAACAACGATTCACCCCTGGAGCACACATGGTCAAGAAGCCACTGGTGGTCGCGGTCTCCGCGGCCTGTCTGAACCTGTCCCTCATTGCCGCCGCCAACGCTGCCGGCTTTATTGAGGACAGCAAAGCAACCCTGAGCCTGCGCAACTTCTACGAGAATCTCGATAACCGCAATGGCACCGCCAACCCGTCGACCAACCGGGAATGGGGTCAGGGCTTCCTGCTCAATTATCAGTCCGGCTTCACTCAAGGCACCGTTGGCTTCGGTGTCGACGCGATCGGCATGCTGGGTCTGCGTCTGGATGGCGGCGGCCGTGCCGGCAAGACCGACGGCTCCAATCAGCCGGGCACCATGTTCCCGCGTGAAACCGACGGCAGCTCCGTCGACGAATTCAGCACCGTTGGCGCTACTGCCAAGATGAAGATCTCCCAGACCGAATTGCGCTACGGCACCCTGATGCCCAAGCTGCCGGTCATCACCTTCAACGATGGTCGTATCCTGCCGCAGACCTTCCTGGGCGGTCAGGTGACCTCCAAGGAAATCAAGGACGTGACTCTGACTGCTGGTCAGATCGAACACGTCAAGGGCCGTGCTTCCAGCAACTACGAAGAAATGTCCATCGCGGGCTCCAACAGTGGTTCCACCGCGCGTGACAGCAACCAGTTCCGTTTCGCCGGTGCCGACTACAAGGTCACCAAGGACCTGACGCTGCAGTACTACTTCGGTCAGCTGGAAGATTTCTACAGCCAGCATTTCCTGGGTCTGACCCACAGCGTCAAGCTGGGTGAAGGTACCTTCAAGACCGATCTGCGCTACTTCGACAGCAACGGCGATGGCGCTAACAAGAATGCCGACACCCAAGGCGCGCTCTATGCGTCCAGCGGTTACTACGGCCGCACCGCCACTGGCGCCGTTACCCGTGGCGAAGTGGACAACCGTCTGTACAGCGCCCTGTTCACCTACTCGATCAAGGGCCATACCTTTGGCGCTGGCTACCAGGGTAGCAATGGCAACAGCGACTTCCCCTTCCTGAACCAGGGTGATGGCGCTTCCGCCTACATCATCACCGACCTGCAGATCAACAAGTTCGCCCGCTCCGGTGAAGACACCTGGCAAGCTCGCTACTCCTATGACTTCGGTCAGCTGGGTATGAAGGGTCTGACTGCCGGTATCATTTACCAGTACGGCGACAACATCCGCACCCGCAATGGCGACTACATGGAGTGGGAACGCGATCTGACGCTGAGCTACGTGGTCCCGGAAGGCCAGCTGAAAGGTCTGGGCTTCACCTGGCGTAACGCTTCGCTGCGCTCCGACCTGCCGGCAGCCAGCACCCAGGGCGTTCCGGGTCAGCGCGATCAGGACGAAAACCGCTTCATCGTCAGCTACACCCTGCCGCTGCTCTAAGCCGCGCTCAGGTCAGAAAAAAGCCCGTCGAAAGACGGGCTTTTTTCGTTTCCGCCGGAAATCAGCGGCCGGTCGGCTGCTGCTGGGTGATGCAGTGGATGTTGCCACCGCCCAGCAGGATCTCGCGTCCGGGGACCTGGATCACCTGGTGCTCCGGGAAGCAGGCCTGCAGGGTACGCAGGGCCTCGGCATCCTCGGGGACGCCAAAGGTCGGCGCTATGATGCCGCCGTTGACGATCAGGAAATTGACGTAGGAGGCGGCCAGACGCTCGCCAGCCCGGCGCGGCTGGGTACCCAGGCAGGCGTCTACGTCGCGGCATTCTTCCTCGCTGGCGAACAGCGGACCTGGGGTAACAATGCGGTGCACTTTGAGGGTGCGGCCGCGGGCATCGGTTTCACGCTCCAGCACGGCCAGGGCCTCGCGGCACCGGCCGTAGTTGGGATCAGCCTGGTCGTCGCACCAGCTCAGCAGCACCTCGCCCGGGCGCACGTAGCAGCAGAAGTTATCCACGTGGCCGTTGGTCTCGTCATTGTAGAGACCGTGGGGCAGCCAGATGACCTTGTCCACCGCCAGGTAGTCGCTCAAGTAACGCTCGATCTGCGCACGATCCAGGTGTGGATTGCGGTTGGCGTTGAGCAGGCATTCCTCGGTGGTGATCAGGGTGCCTTCGCCGTCGACATGGATGGAGCCGCCTTCGAGGACGAAGTCCGGGGTGCGATAGCCCGGCAGATTCTCGATCGCCAGGATCTTGCCCGCTACCTGGTCGTCGCGCTGCCAGGGAAAGTAGAGACCACCGTCCAGGCCGCCCCAGGCATTGAAGCTCCAGTCCACACCGCGCACGCCGCCCTGGTCGTCGCTGACGAAGGTCGGGCCGGTATCGCGGCACCAGGCGTCGTCATTGCTGATTTCCACCACCCGGATGTTCGGATGCTGCAGGCGGGCGCGGGCATTTTCGTACTGCTGCGCCGAGGCACCGATGGTGACCGGCTCGAAGCGGGCGATGGCCTGGGCCACGGCGGTGAAGGCCGCCTGGGCAGGCTTGCCGCCCAGGCGCCAGTTGTCCGGTCGCTCGGGCCAGACCATCCAGATCTGGCGCTGGTCGGCCCATTCGGCCGGCATGTGGAAGCCATCGGCACGCGGCGTGGTGAGGGTGGTCATGGCGAAGCTCTCCGTCCAGAGTCGTCGTGGGTGATAAAGGGAAAGATCGGCAGGGCGCCACGAGCGTGATTACGCGCAGGGCTCCGGCGGTACTGCAGCGCACCTGCCGACCGGTGCAGGACCGGTCGGCAGGCGGTGCTTACACGGTGTGCAGGTACCAGTTGTACTCGAGGTCGGAGATGGAGTGCTCGAACTCCTCCAGCTCGTGCTCCTTGCAGGCGACGAAGATGTCGATGTACTTCGGATCGATGTACTCCGCCATCACCGAGCTGTCGTCCAGGTAGCGCAAGGCATCGCGCAGGTTGTTCGGCAGGCTCTGCTCGTGCTGCTCGTAGGAGTTGCCCTCGGTGACCGGGCCGGGCTCGATCTGCCGGGTCAGGCCGTGGTGTACCCCGGCCAGGACGCCGGCCAGCAGCAGGTAGGGGTTGGCGTCGGCGCCAGCCACTCGATGCTCGATGCGGTGTGCCTCCGGCGTACCGGTGGGGACGCGCAGGGCGGTGGTGCGGTTGTCCAGGCCCCAGCTCGGGGCATTGGGCACGAAGAACTGCGAGCCGAAGCGCCGATAGCTGTTCACGTTGGGACAGAGAAAGGCCATGCAGGCGGGTAGGGTCTCGAGCACACCGCCGATGGCATGACGCAATGCGGCGTTCTGCTCGGGATCCTCGCCGGCGAAGATGTTGCGACCTTCCTTGTCCAGCAGGGAGATGTGCACATGCAGACCATTGCCCGCCTGGCCCGGATAGGGCTTAGCCATGAAGGTGGTGTCCATCTCATGGTCGTAGGCGACGTTCTTGATCAGGCGCTTGAGCAGTACGGCGTAGTCGCAGGCCTTGATCGGATCGGCGACGTGATTGAGGTTGACCTCGAATTGCGCTGGCGCCGATTCGGCGACGATGGCGTCGGCCGGAATGCCCTGGGCGCGGGCGCCGTCGATGATGTCCTGCAGGCAGTCGGCGTATTCATCCAGATCGTCCATGGAGTAGACCTGGACCGACTGCGGACGCTTGCCGGAAATGGGTGAGCGCGGCGGTTGCGGGCGGCCGTTGATGTTCTCCTGATCGATCAGATAGAACTCCAGCTCGAAGGCGGCGCAGACGGTGAGTCCGAGCTCGTCGAAGCGCTGGACGACCTGGCGCAGGACCTCGCGGGGATCGGCGAAGAAGGGCTCGCCTTCCATCTCGTGCATGGTCATCAGCAGCTGCGCGGTGGGGCGCTTCTGCCAGGGCTCCATGGAGAGGGTATCGGTGATGGGGAAACAGACGCGGTCGGCATCGCCGATGTCGAGCCCGAGACCGGTGCTTTCGACGGTGGAGCCGGTGATGTCGAGGGCGAACAGCGAAGCGGGGAGGTTGATTCCTTTCTCGAAGACTTTGGGCAGATTGTTGCGCTCGATGCGTTTGCCACGCACCACGCCATTCATATCCGCAATAAGAAGATCGACGAACTGGACCTCAGGGTGCTCCCTGAGGAAGTCGGTCGCTTCATCCAAACGAACGGCACGCGGGGGTACCGACATGATGAAACACCTTTGCTTTTGGCTGCGCTCGACAAAACGGTTAGCGCCTGATGCGCCTGTTTGCCCAGTGGGCCAACCGCAGTGAGGGCACGAGTGCCCGCTGTCGATCCGACAGCGACCTGAGAGTACGGTCTCGCCTGCGCTCCGACGCTTTGCCAGCGCCCCTGTTAAAAATATCAATCAGCGGAGTTACCACCCTGGAGTCAATCCGAAAGGCGGAGCAAAGTCAACTGGCGGAAAGCCTGCTCAGGGGTGGTGCGCAGGTGCCTGTTTTTGGCGCATTCATGAGCGCTAGAACGCCTCTGTTGTGCCGCTTCTGTGCAGAATCCCGAAACTTTTTACCGGTGGTTGTGAAAAATAACGAACAAGACTAGGCTCGGATGATTCCTGTTCAACCCGGTGCCCCATGTCCGCGCTGCCCCTCATAGGTGTCACAGCCTGTACCAGGCAACTAGGCCTGCATCCCTTTCACATCGCTGGCGACAAGTATCTGCGCGCGGTGGTGGAGGGGGCCGAGGGCATGCCGCTGGTGATTCCGGCCCTCGCCGACCTCATCGCCACCGAGACCCTGCTGGAGCGTCTGGACGGTCTGCTGTTCACCGGTTCGCCGTCCAATGTCGAACCTCGCCATTACCAGGGCCCGCCCAGCGAGCCCGGCACCCTGCACGATGCGGCGCGCGACGCCGTGACCCTGCCGCTGTTGCGCGCCGCGGTGGCTGCGGGCGTGCCGGTGCTGGGCATCTGCCGGGGCTTCCAGGAAATGAATGTGGCCTTTGGCGGCAGCCTGCACCAGAAGGTGCATGAGGTCGCTTCCCTCATGGATCACCGCGAGCGCGGCGAGACCCTGGAAGAGCACTATGGCTTGCACCATCCGGTCGAGGTCCAGCCAGGTGGCCTGTTCGAGACCCTGGATCTGCCGGCGCGCTTCGAGGTGAACTCCATCCATGGCCAGGGTATCGAGCGCCTGGCGCCGGGGTTGCGCGCCGAGGCGCTGGCCCCCGATGGCCTGATCGAAGCCGTCTCGCTTCCCGAGGCCCGCGCCTTCACTTGCGGTGTGCAGTGGCACCCGGAGTGGAAGGTACGCAGTTACCCAGTCTATCTCGCTTTATTCAAGGCGTTCGGCAAGGCCTGCAAGGAGCGCGCTGCCGGCCGCTGATGCTGTTCACCCCGCTCGAACCTTCGAGGTCTTTATGAGCACCCCGCTTGACCGGCTCACCGCCTGGTTGAAAGAACGCAAGATCACTGAAGTGGAATGCCTGGTAGCCGATCTGACCGGCATCGCCCGCGGCAAGATTTCTCCCACCGCCAAGTTTCTCAACGAAAAGGGCATGCGCCTGCCGGAGAGCGTGCTCCTGCAGAGCGTGACCGGGGACTATGTCGACGACGACATCTACTATGAATTGCTCGACCCGGCTGACATCGACATGCACTGTCGGCCGGATGATCGCGCGGTGTTCCTGGTGCCCTGGGCGCTGGAACCCACCGCCCTGGTGATCCACGACACCTACGACAAGCGCGGCATCCCCATCGAGCTGTCGCCGCGCAACCTGCTCAAGAAGGTGCTCAAACTCTATGCCGAGCATGGCTGGCAGCCCATCGTCGCGCCGGAAATGGAGTTCTACCTGACCAAGCGCAGCGACGACCCCGACTATCCGCTGCAGCCGCCGGTAGGCCGCTCCGGTCGCCAGGAAACTGGGCGCCAATCCTTTTCCATCGACGCGGCCAACGAATTCGATCCGCTGTTCGAGGACATGTACGACTGGTGCGAGGCCCAGGAGCTGGATCTGGATACCCTGATCCACGAGGAAGGCACCGCCCAGATGGAGATCAACTTCCGTCACGGCGATCCGTTGCACCTGGCCGACCAGATCTTCGTCTTCAAGCGCACCCTGCGCGAGGCGGCGCTCAAGCATAACGTCACCGCCACCTTCATGGCCAAACCCATGACCGGCGAGCCTGGCAGCGCCATGCACCTGCACCAGAGCGTGGTGGATCTCAAGACCGGCAAGACGGTGTTTTCCAACCCCGATGGCAGCATGAGCGAGCTCTTCCTGCACCACATCGGCGGTCTGCAGAAATACATTCCCGAGGCGCTGCCGCTGTTCGCGCCCAACGTGAATTCCTTCCGCCGCTTCCTGCCCGATACCTCGGCGCCGGTCAACGTGGAGTGGGGTGAGGAGAACCGCACCGTGGGCCTGCGGGTACCGGATTCCGATCCGCAGAATCGCCGGGTTGAGAATCGTCTGGCCGGCGCCGATGCCAACCCCTATCTGGCCCTGGCCGCCAGCCTGCTGTGTGGCTATCTGGGCATGGTCGAGAACGTCTCGCCCAGCGCCCCGGTGCAGGGCCGCGGCTATGAGCGCCGCAACCTGCGCCTGCCGCTGACCCTGGAAGCCGCCCTGGAGCGCATGGAGCAGTCGGCCACCCTGGAGCGTTATCTGGGGAGTCGTTTCACCCGTGGCTACGTCGCGGTGAAGCGCGCCGAACATGAGAATTACAAGCGCGTGATCAGTTCGTGGGAGCGGGAATTCCTGCTGCTCAGCGTCTGACCGCGATTCAAGGAGAGGCTTCGTGACTACCTTTACCACCGCCCATTGGCAGGACCTGAGTCGTCGGCACCTGCTGGCGCCCTTCACCGACTATCGCCAGCTCAACGAGAAGGGCGCACGCATCATTACCCGTGCCGAGGGTGTGCACCTCTGGGACAGCGAGGGTCAGCGCATTCTCGACGGCATGGCCGGGCTCTGGTGCGTCAACGTCGGCTACGGCCGTGAAGAGCTGGTCGAAGCGGCCAGTCGCCAGATGCGTGAGCTGCCCTACTACAACCTGTTCTTCCAGACCGCCCACCCGCCGGCGCTGGAGCTGGCCAAGGCCATCGCCGAACTGGCACCGGAGGGCATGAATCACGTGTTCTTCACCGGTTCGGGCTCGGAGGCCAACGACACGGTGCTGCGTCTGGTGCGCCATTACTGGGCAACCAAGGGCCAGCCGGAGAAGCGGGTGGTCATCGGCCGCTGGAATGGCTACCACGGCTCGACCATGGCCGGCGCCAGCCTGGGCGGCATGGCGGCGATGCACGAACAGGGCGGTCTGCTGCCCGACATCGTGCATATTCCGCAGCCCTACTGGTTCGGTGAAGGTGGCGAGATGAGCCCGGAGGAGTTCGGCGTCTGGGCGGCCGATCAGCTGGAGCAGAAGATCCTCGAGGTCGGCGAAGAACGTGTCGCCGCCTTTATCGCCGAGCCCATCCAGGGTGCCGGCGGGGTGATAGTGCCGCCGGAAAGCTATTGGCCGCGAGTGCGCCAGATCCTCGCCAAGTACGACATCCTGTTCATCGCCGACGAGGTCATCTGCGGCTTCGGTCGCACCGGCGAATGGTTCGGCAGCCAGTACTACGGCAATGCCCCGGACCTGATGCCCATCGCCAAGGGGCTCACCTCCGGCTACGTGCCCATGGGTGGCGTGGTGGTACGCGACGAAGTGGTCAGGGTGCTCGACGAGGGTGGCGAGTTCTATCACGGCTTCACCTATTCCGGGCATCCGGTGGCCGCCGCCTTGGCCCTGGAAAACATCCGCATCCTGCGTGACGAAGGCATCGTCGACCGGGTTCGCAACGCCACGGCACCCTATTTGCAGAAACGCTGGGCTGAGCTGGCCGACCATCCGCTGGTGGGCGAGACCCGCGGTGTCGGCATGGTGGCGGCGCTGGAATTGGTGCGCGACAAGAAGACGCGGACGCGGTACGAGGGTGGGGCGGGCATGCTCTGCCGTGAGCACTGCTTCCGCAATGGGCTGGTGATGCGTGCGGTGGGCGATACCATGATCATCGCCCCGCCTTTGGTCATCACGCCGGAGTCCATCGACGAGCTCGTCACCCTGGCGCGCCTGAGTCTCGATCAGACCCATGCGGTGCTACGTCAACGTGGCTAATGGCCGGCAAGGCTTGAGCGCGGCGGCGGACCTTGCCAGACTGCGCGCGGGCGCTGGCCGCGCACCGAATCAAAAGACCAACGATGACTTGAGGAGCACCACCGCATGAATGTTTTTGGCAAGACTCTTCTAGCGCTGAGCCTGGCCGGCCTCTTTGCCGGCAACGCCTCGGCGGACCCCAAGGTCCTGCACGTCTACAACTGGAACGACTACATTGCCGAAGACACCATCGCCAACTTCGAGAAGGAGTCGGGGATCAAGGTGGTCTATGACGTCTATGACAGCAACGAGACCCTCGAGGCCAAGCTGCTGGCCGGCCGTTCCGGCTACGACGTGGTGGTGCCGTCCAACTCCTTCCTGGCCAAGCAGATCAAGGCCGGCGTCTACCAGCCGCTGGACAAGTCCAAGTTGCCCAACTACAGCAACCTGGATCCGCAGCTGATGAAGACCCTGGAAGTCAGCGATCCGGGCAACCAGTACGCCATCCCCTATCTGTGGGGCACCATCGGCATCGGCTACAACCCGGCCAAGGTCAAGGCTGCCCTGGGCGACAATGCCCCGGTGGATTCCTGGGACCTGATCTTCAAGCCCGAGAATCTCTCCAAGCTCAAGGGCTGCGGCGTGGCGGTGCTGGATTCGCCCACCGAGATCATTCCCGCCGGCCTGCACTACCTCGGCTACAAGCCGGATAGCCAGGATCCCAAGGAGATCAAGGCGGCCGAAGAGCTGTTCCTCAAGGTGCGTCCGTACATCACCTATTTCCACAGCTCCAAGTACATCTCGGACCTGGCCAATGGCAACGTCTGCGTGGCGGTCGGTTACTCCGGCGACATCGCCCAGGCCAAGGCCCGTGCCGCCGATGCCAAGAACGGCGTGACCGTGGCCTACAACATTCCCAAGGAAGGCGCCGGTACCTTCTTCGACACCATGGCCATTCCCAAGGATGCCGAGAATCCCGAGGGCGCGCTCAAGTTCATCAACTACCTGATGGAGCCCAAGGTGATCGCGGCGGTCAGCGACTATGTGCAGTATCCCAACGGCAACAAGGCGGCCACCCCGCTGGTGGCCGAAGAGATCCGCACCAACCCGGGGATCTATCCGACCCAGGAAACCATGACCAAGCTGTATGCCTTCCCGGATCTTCCGGCCAAGACCCAGCGTCTGATGACCCGTACCTGGACCACCATCAAGTCCGGCAAGTGATTGCTGCCGCCGCGTGCGGCTGAAAGGACGGCACGCCGGAGTCGCTCCGGCGTGCCGTACGTCTGTATGGACCGCTGAAAGGGTGTCGCCGTCGATGCCCATCATGAAAGGAGCCGCCCGTGCTTTCGTTGCGTAAAACCCTGCTGGCCATGACCACCCTGACCGTCATGGGAACCGCTGTCGCCGACCCGACGGTACGTGTCTACAACTGGAGCGATTACGTCGGCGAGACCACGCTGGAAGACTTCCAGAAGGCCACTGGCATCACCCCGGTCTATGACGTCTTCGATTCCAACGAAACCCTCGAAGGCAAGCTGTTGGCCGGCCACACCGGCTACGACGTGGTGGTGCCTTCGAGCAACTTCCTGGCCAAGCAGATCAAGGCGGGCGCCTTCCAGAAACTGGACAAGAGTCAGCTGCCGAACTGGCAGAATCTCGACCCGGCCTTGCTCAAGCAACTGGAAAAGAGCGATCCGGGCAATCAATACGGCGTGCCCTACCTGTGGGGCACCAACGGCATCGGGTACAATGTCGACAAGGTCAAGGCCGCGCTGGGTACCGACAAGCTCGATTCCTGGGCCATCCTGTTCGAACCCGAGAACCTCAAGAAGCTGAGCAAGTGCGGCGTCTCCTTCATGGATTCGCCCGATGAGGTCTATCCGGCGGTACTGCAATACCTGGGACTCGATCCCAACAGCACCAACCCTGACGACTACAAGAAGGCCGAGGCACAGCTGCTCAAGGTGCGGCCCTACATCACCTATTTCCATTCCTCCAAGTACATCTCGGACCTGGCCAACGGCAACATCTGCGTGGCCTTCGGCTATTCCGGCGATGTCTTTCAGGCACGTTCGCGTGCCGAGGAAGCGAAGAAGGGCGTCAACATCGGCTACGCGATTCCCAAGGAGGGCGCGAACCTCTGGTTCGACCTCTTGGCCATCCCCAAGGATGCCAAGAACGTGAAGGAGGCCCATGCCTTCATCAACTATTTGCTGCAGCCCGAGGTCATCGCCAAGGTCAGTGACTATGTCGGCTACGCCAACCCCAATCCCAAGGCGGGCGAGCTGATGAATGCCGAGCTGCGGCAGGACGAAACCGTCTACCCGCCTCAGGCGGTGATGGACAAGCTGTACGTCATGAAGGAGCTGCCCCCGCAACTCCTGCGCCTGGAAACCCGTAGCTGGACGCGGGTCAAGTCCGGCAAATAACCAACGCTAAGCGGACCGGCCCGGCCGGTCCCCGATTTTCCTGGGGAGATGTACATGGCGACCGCCACCAGTGCCTTCAAGAAAGCCGCCACCGGCGACAAGAAAGCCAAGGAAGTCCTGGTCAAGATCGACCGGGTCACCAAGAAGTTCGACGAAACCGTCGCTGTCGACGACGTCTCCCTGACCATCAACAAGGGTGAGATCTTCGCCCTGCTCGGCGGCTCGGGTTCGGGCAAGTCGACCCTGTTGCGCATGCTGGCCGGTTTCGAGCGGCCCAGCGAAGGACGCATCTTCCTCGATGGCGAGGACATCACCGACATGCCGCCCTACGAGCGGCCGATCAACATGATGTTCCAGTCCTATGCGCTGTTCCCGCACATGAGCGTGGAGCAGAACATCGCCTTCGGCCTCAAGCAGGACAAGCTGCCCAAGGCCGAGATCGACGCCCGCGTGGCCGAGATGCTCAAGCTGGTGCACATGACCCAGTACGCCAAGCGCAAGCCGCACCAGCTCTCCGGTGGCCAGCGCCAGCGGGTGGCCCTGGCGCGTTCCCTGGCCAAGCGACCCAAGCTACTGTTGCTCGACGAGCCCATGGGCGCCCTGGACAAGAAGCTGCGCTCGCAGATGCAGCTGGAACTGGTGGAAATCATCGAACGCGTGGGCGTGACCTGCGTGATGGTGACCCACGACCAGGAAGAGGCCATGACCATGGCCGAGCGCATCGCCATCATGCACCTGGGCTGGATCGCCCAGGTGGGCAGCCCCATGGACATCTACGAGACCCCGGCGAGCCGGCTGGTCTGCGAGTTCATCGGCAGCGTCAACATCTTCGACGGCGAGCTGACCGACGATGGCGCCGACCACGCCATCATCCACAGTCCGCAACTGGAGCGGCCGATCTACATCGGTCACGGCATCAGCACCCGTGCCCAGGAAAAGCAGGTCACCTTCGCCCTGCGGCCCGAGAAGCTGCTGATGGGCACCAGCCTGCCAGCGGATCACGAGCATCCCGACTACAACTGGTGCAGCGGCACCGTGCATGACATCGCCTACCTGGGTGGGCACTCGGTCTATCACGTCAAGCTGGGGACCGGGCCCATCGTCCAGTGCTTCATCGCCAACGCCGAGCGTCTCGGCAAACGACCCACCTGGGACGACGCCGTGGTGGTGTACTGGGAAGACGACAGCGGCGTGGTACTGCAAGCATGACCAGACCTCCCTTGCTCAAGCGCCTGCTCGATGGCCGCCGCCTGACCATTGGCGTGCCCTTCGTCTGGCTGTTCCTGTTCTTCCTGCTGCCGTTCCTGATCGTGCTCAAGATCAGCTTCTCGGTGGCGGACGTGGCCATCCCGCCCTATACCGAGCTGTTCAGCTACGCCGATCAGCAACTGGATATCGCGCTCAACTTCGGCAACTACCTGATGTTCGCCGGCGATCCGCTGTATCTGGATGCCTATCTCGGCTCGCTGAAGATGGCCGGCATCAGTACCCTGATCTGCCTGCTGATCGGCTATCCCATGGCCTATGCCATCGCCCGCGCCAGTCGCGAGAAGCAGACGGTGCTGCTGCTGCTGATCATGATGCCGACCTGGACCGCCATTCTCATCCGCGTCTATGCCTGGATGGGGCTGCTCTCCACCAATGGCCTGATCAACAGCTTCCTGATGAATCTGGGCATCATCAACAGTCCGCTGCAGATGCTCAACACCAACTTCGCGGTGTACCTGGGGATCGTCTATTCCTATCTGCCGTTCATGATCCTGCCGTTGTTCGCCAATCTGGTGAAGCATGACCTGACCCTGCTGGAAGCCGCCGGCGACCTGGGTGCCAGTCGTTTCACCAGCTTCTGGAAGATCACCGTGCCGCTGTCCAAGAACGGCATCATCGCCGGCTGTATGCTGGTGTTCATTCCGGCGGTGGGGGAGTTCGTCATTCCCGAACTGCTGGGTGGCCCGGAGACCCTGATGATCGGCCGCGTGCTCTGGCAGGAGTTCTTCAACAACCGTGACTGGCCGGTGGCCTCGGCGCTGGCCGTGGTGATGCTGCTGATCCTGATCGTGCCCATCGTGCTGTTCAATCGCAACCAAGCCAAGGAACTGGAGGGCAAGCTGTGAGCCAGACAGCCATTCTGTGCCCATCGTGCTGTTCAACCGGCTCTCCAATCTGGAGCCGAGCCAAGGAACTGGAGGGCAAGCTATGAGAGGCCTCAAGTTCACCAACCTGATGCTGGTGCTCGGACTGCTGTTCATCTATCTGCCGATGGTCATCCTGGTCATCTACTCCTTCAACGAGTCGCGCCTGGTGACCGTCTGGGGTGGCTGGTCGGTGAAGTGGTATGTCGGCCTGCTGGACAACACCCAGCTGATGAGTGCGGTGTTCCGCTCCCTGGAAATCGCCTTCTACACGGCCATCTCCTCGGTGATCCTCGGGACCCTGGCGGCCTTCGTGCTGACCCGTATCCCACGCTTCCGCGGCCGCACCGTGTTCGGCGGCATGGTCACGGCGCCGCTGGTGATGCCCGAGGTGATCACCGGTCTGTCGCTGCTGCTGCTGTTCGTCTCCATGGCGCAGCTGATCGGCTGGCCGCAGGACCGCGGCGTGACCACCATCTGGATCGCCCACACCAGCTTCTGCGCCTCCTATGTGGCGGTGGTGGTCTCTTCGCGCCTGCGCGAACTGGACCTGTCCATCGAAGAGGCGGCCATGGACCTGGGCGCCCGCCCCTGGAAGGTGTTCCTGCTGATCACCATCCCCATGATCGCGCCGTCGCTGGCGGCGGGTGGCATGATGTCCTTCGCCCTGTCGCTGGACGACCTGGTGCTGGCGAGCTTCGTGTCCGGTCCCGGCTCCACCACCCTGCCCATGGAGGTGTTCTCCGCGGTGCGCCTGGGCGTGAAGCCGGAGATCAACGCCATCGCCAGCCTGATCCTGCTGGCGGTCTCGCTGTTCACCTTCTTCGCCTGGTACTTCACCCGGCGCGCCGAGAAGAAGCGCTTGCAAGGCTTGCAGGAGGCCATGGATGCCACGGCCTCGGAGATCACCCAGCGCGAACGCGAGACGGCGACCCTCACGGCGCCGCCAGCCAACAGCTGAGGATTGGTGGAAAAGGCGGCCTCAGGGCCGCCTTTTTTGTGTCCGATGGTCAGGGCTGCGACAAGCGCGACCGCTCCCGCAGGGCGCGATTTGATACCATTTGGCTTTTGCCAGGTAGCGCTCCCGCCATGAAACAGTACCTCGACCTGATGCGCCACGTGCGCGAACACGGCACCTTCAAGAGCGACCGCACCGGCACCGGGACCTACAGCGTCTTCGGCTACCAGATGAGATTCGATCTGGCCGAGGGCTTTCCCTTGGTCACCACCAAGAAGTGCCATCTCAGATCCATCATCCACGAGCTGCTGTGGTTCCTGCAGGGCGAGACCAACATCCGCTATCTCAAGGACAATGGCGTCTCCATCTGGGACGAGTGGGCCGACGAGAATGGCGAACTGGGCCCAGTCTACGGCTACCAGTGGCGCAGCTGGCCGGCACCGGATGGTCGCCATATCGACCAGATCGCCGGGGTGGTGGACATGATCCGCGCCAAGCCCGATTCACGCCGCCTGATCGTCTCGGCCTGGAATCCGGCGCTGGTGGACGAGATGGCCTTGCCGCCGTGCCATGCGCTGTTCCAGTTCTATGTCGCCGATGGCCGCCTGAGTTGCCAGCTCTATCAGAGATCCGCCGACATCTTCCTCGGCGTACCTTTCAACATCGCCAGCTATGCGCTGCTGACCCTGATGGTGGCCCAGGTCACCGGGCTGCAACCGGGCGAATTCATCTGGACCGGCGGTGATTGCCACCTCTATGCCAATCACCTGGAGCAGACCGATCTGCAGCTGACCCGCGAACCGCTGCCGCTGCCGACCATGAAGCTCAATCCAGCGGTACAGGACCTGTTCGCCTTCCGCTTCGAGGATTTCGAGCTGGAAGGCTATCAGGCCCATCCGCACATCAAGGCACCGGTCGCGGTCTGACGCCGTGACCGCAGCGCTCAGGCGCTGCGGTCGTGTTCCAGCACCTCGTCCACCAGTTGCTCGGGCGACTGGCGTACGTCAAGTACCTGGGCCTCCAGGTGGTCGGGCGCTTCCAGGGTATCGAGTTGGCTCTGCAACAGCTTTGGATCGAAGAAGTGCCCACGGCGGCTGCCGATACGCTCGGCGAGCAGCTCCGGGGAGCCTTTGAGAAACAGCAGACGCACACCTTCGAGGCCGTTCAGCAGGCGATCTCGATAGACTTTCTTCAGCGCCGAACAGGCGAACACCCGGGTGGTGCCCTCGGCCCGCGCCTGCTGCATGGCAGCGTGGATGGCATCCAGCCAAGGCCAGCGATCCTCGTCGGTGAGGGCGATACCCTTGGCCATCTTGTCCTTGTTGGCCTGGCTGTGAAAGGTGTCGGCATCGTCGAAACGGCAGCCTAGTCGGCTGGCCAGGAGTTCGCCCAGGGTGGTCTTGCCACTGCCCGAGACGCCCATTATCAGATAGATCATCGTCGGTACTCCGCGTGAGGATTCGCCTCGTTATAGAGTCCCTAGAGCGGCGTTTGCTCCGGGGTCAGACGGCTGCTCCAGGTGGCGCCGATCGAGGCGGCGATGATGCAGGCGAGAGCGAACCATTGGGCGACACCCAGGATCTCGCCGAGGAACACCCAGCCGGAAAGGGCGCCCAGCGCGGGTTCCAGACTCATCAGGGTGCCAAAGGTCGAGGCCGGCAGGCGGGTGAGCACGACCATTTCCAGGGCATAGGGAATGGCCGTGGACATCAGAGCCAAGGCCAGTGCCAGTGGCCAGATTTCCGGTTGCAAGAGATTGCTGCCGCTGTGAACGATGCCGATGGGCAGAATCACCAGGGCGGCGATGGAAGCGCCAAAGGCCACCGTGCCGGTGCCATGGACCGCGCCCGCGCGCTTGCCCAGCACGATGTACAACGCCCAGCAGGCACCGGCACCCAGTGCCAGGCTGGTACCCAGGGGATCCAGCGCCGAGGCGTTGTGACCGAAGGGCAGGAGCACGGCCAGGCCGGCGACCACCAGGACGATCCACAGCAGGTCCAGCCAGCGGCGCAGCGCACACAGCGCCACCACCAGGGGGCCGACGAATTCCAGGCCAACGGCGATGCCGATCGGCAGGCGCTGCATGGCCATATAGATGGTCAGGTTCATCACGCCCATGGCGACGCCATAGCCCAGTAGACTGCCCAGCGCCTCGCGGCGGAAGTTGCGCCAGGGACGCAGCACGATCAGCAGGACCAGGGCGGCGAAGATCAGGCGCAGGGTGGTGACACCCACCGGGTCGAGGCGCAGGAACAGCGTCTTGGCCAGACTCGCGCTGGTCTGGATCGAGGTCATGGCGACCAGCAGCAGGGCGACGGCGAACAGCGGCGAACGGGCGGACATTGGCTGAGCTCAACAAGCGGGCCCGCCAGCATAGGTCATCCTATCTGTGCTGCAAGGATGGCTGCGACCTCAACGTGTTTTGGAGCGCAGATGCAGTTGCTCCGCGCCTTCGCGGTTTTCCCGGACCTGCTCGATGAAGCGCTGCTGCTCTTCGCGCTGGGCCACCTGCACGCATTGCGCGTAGCCCGCGTCCCAGCCCTGCTGATAGGGCTTCTCCGCGACGAAGCGGCGCGCATCCTTGTGTTCGTACCCAATGCCATTGACCGCCTGCTTGCCGGTCTGGCAGCCGTCGCTGAAGCCGTCGGCATAGGCCGGCGGATAGCCTTTGGCAATCAGTTGGTCGTGATAACTGGTGCAGGCCGCGAGCGCGGACAGCAGGAAGAACAGCGGAATGAAACGACGAGAGCCAGCCATGGGGCCTCCTCACGGGATCCTACGACTGATCCCCCTACAGAGAGCTTAGTAGGCGTCTGGTGAGAATTTCGTCAAAAAACGCTGGGGTCGGAAAATACCGACAGACGTCATGTCAGCCTCTTCGAACCGCTGCGTTTAAATATGCAGGGGAGCGCTGCTTGCCTTGCCTCCGCTGTCATCCCGGTCGCAGAATGCGGACACTGCTTGCATGCCTGACAAGGACTTACGATGCACGATCCCGTCGCGGCCGGTCTCCGGCTCGCTCCCGATGAGCTGACCCGCCCCTTCGCTCCCGAACAATTCTCCTTTGCCGATACCGATCAGCTCGAACCCTTCCGCGGCATCCTGGGCCAGGAGCGCGCGGTTGAAGCCCTGCAGTTCGGGGTGGCCATGCCGCGGCCCGGCTACAACGTCTTTGTCATGGGCGAGCCGGGCACCGGTCGCTTCTCCTTCGTGCAACGCTATCTCAAGGCCGAGGCCAAGCGGCAGCCGACGCCCAACGACTGGGTGTACCTGAATCACTTCGAAGAGCCGCGCGCACCGGGAGCCCTGGAACTGCCACCTGGCGAGGGCGAGGCCTTCGTGGCCGACATGGCCCATTTCATCGACAACCTGCTGGCCACCTTTCCGGCGGTGTTCGAACACCCGGCGTTCCAGCAGAAGAAGAACGCCATCGAGCGTGCCTTCAACCAGCGCTACGACCAGGCCCTGGACGTGGTAGAAAAGCTCGCCCTGGAAAAGGAGATCGCCCTCTACCGCGACGCCAACAATGTCGCCTTCACCCCCATGAAGGACGGCAAGGCGCTGGATGAGGCCGACTTCGCCCAGTTGCCCGAGGCCGAGCGCGAGCGCTTCCACGCCGATATCTCCAGCCTCGAAGAACGCCTCAACGAAGAACTGTCCAGCCTGCCGCAATGGCGGCGCGAGTCGAGCAACCAGCTGCGGGCGCTGAACGAGGACACCATCATCCAGGCCCTGCAGCCGCTGCTGGCGCCCTTGTCGGAGAAGTACAACGACAACCCCGGGGTCTGCGCCTATCTGCAGGCCATGCAGGTGGATCTACTCAAGACGGTGGTCGAGCAACTGGCCGACGACGCCAAGCCCGACATGCAGCGGCGCAAGGAATTGCGCGAGCAGTACGAGCCCAATCTGATCATCGGCCACCACGTCACCGGCGGTGCACCCGTGGTGTTCGAGTCCCACCCTACCTACGACAATCTCTTCGGTCGCATCGAGTACCAATCCGATCAGGGCGCGCTCTACACCAACTATCGCCAGCTGCGCCCGGGCGCCTTGCATCGTGCCAATGGCGGCTTCCTCATCGTCGAAGCCGACAAGCTGTTGACCGAGCCCTTCGTCTGGGACGCGCTCAAGCGCGCCCTGCATTCGCGCCAGCTGAAGATGGAATCGCCACTGGCCGAGCTGGGGCGCCTCACCGCCATGAGCCTGGCGCCCCAGCAGATCCCGCTGCAGCTCAAGGTCATCATCATCGGCTCGCGCAACATCTACTACACCCTGCAGGAGCTGGATTCGGACTTCCAGGAGATGTTCCGGGTGCTGGTGGACTTCGACGAGGAACTGCCGCTGCGTGACGAGAGCCTGGAACAGTTCGCCCAGCTGCTCAAGACGCGCACCTCGGAAGAGGGCATGGCGCCCCTGACCTCGGCGGCCGTAGCCCGTCTGGCCACCTACAGTGCCCGGTTGGCCGAGCACCAGGGGCGGCTGTCAGCGCGTATCGGCGATCTCTTCCAGCTGGTCAGCGAAGCCGATTTCATCCGCCATCTGGCCGGGGACGAGCGCACCGACAAGGGCCATGTCGAGCGCGCGCTCAAGGCCAAGGAAACCCGCACCGGACGCGTCTGTGCCCGGGTGCTGGACGACATGCTCACCGGGCTCATCCTCATCGACACCCAGGGCGCCGCGGTGGGCAAGTGCAACGGCCTGACGGTGCTGGAAGTGGCCGATTCCGCCTTTGGCATGCCGGCGCGCATCTCGGCCACCGTCTACCCGGGTGCCAGCGGCATCCTCGACATCGAGCGTGAGGTCAGCCTGGGCCAGCCGATCCACTCCAAGGGGGTGATGATCCTGACCGGCTACCTGGGGAGTCGCTATGCCCAGGAATTCCCCCTGTCGATCTCGGCCAGCATCGCCCTGGAACAGTCCTATGGCTACGTCGATGGCGACAGTGCCTCCCTGGGCGAGGCCTGTACCCTGATCTCCGCGCTGTCGCGCACCCCGCTCAAGCAGTGTTTCGCCATCACCGGCTCCATCAACCAGTTCGGCGAGGTCCAGCCGGTCGGCGGCGTGAACGAGAAGATCGAAGGTTTCTTCCGCCTCTGCCAGGCCCGCGGCCTGACCGGCGAGCAGGGCGTGATCATCCCGCGCGCCAATGTCACCAACCTGATGCTCGACGAAACCGTGCTGGAAGCGGTCCGTGAAGGGCTGTTCCATGTCTATGCCGTACGTCAGGCGGACGAGGCCCTGTCGCTGCTGGTGGGCGAGCCCGCCGGGGCGCCCGATGCCAAGGGCCGCTTCCCCGACGGCAGCGTCAATGCGCGCGTGGTACAGCGTCTCAAGGAAATCGCCGAGCTCGAACTGGAAGATGAACTGGCCGACAAACTCAGTGATAACTCCAAGGCAAAAGGGAAAAACAACGAAGCGGAGGAGAACTGAGGTCCAGGGGGCAGGTCGGATTTTGTACAAGGCGTCGCAGCCCAAGTAGCACGGCGCCCAGACCCGCTTGCCCCCTGTTGACCAACAGGGTTGTCCACAGCCTTTGTGGATACCTCTGGCCTAGGACCGGCGAGCATTGAGCGCTTCGAGAGGATGACGCCATGTCCCGCACCATTACCCTGATCCGTCCCTGCCTGGGCCTCGTCACCCGTATCGAATGCGAAATCAAACCGCTCGGTCAGGAACAGGGCCTCTGGACCCTGCTGTGCGCTGCCGGCCTCAATGGCCAGCAGCCCACCGCCATCAAGGCCCAGGGGCCTTTCCACGGGCCCAAGGCGGCCGAAGGCGTCATGACCGCCATCGCCGAGAACCTGGTCGAACAGGGCTATATCCAGGTCGAAGAGACCCAGATCTGGCGCCTGCACATGCAGAGTGAACTGCGCAAGATGAATGGCGAACGCGCCCATCAGCAGGTTCGCTTCCAGGTCGGTCCCGACGCCTGAGCGACGGTACAACCTGCCGCATTGGTCCGTCCGCAACGCCCCGGTATACTCGCCCGGCCCTGGTAAACCGAGCGAGTCTGCATGGAACGTCTGATCGAAAAAGCCCTTTACGCCTCCCGCTGGCTGCTGGCGCCCATCTATCTGGGATTGTCGTTGGCGCTGGTTCTGCTGGCGCTCAAGTTCTTTCAGGAAGTCTTCCACGTCCTGCCGCATATCTTCGAATCCACCGAAGCCGAGCTGATCCTGCTGGTGCTGTCGCTCATCGACATGGCGCTCGTGGGTGGTCTGCTGGTCATGGTGATGATCTCCGGCTATGAGAACTTCGTGTCCCAGCTGGACATCGACGAAGGGTCGGAAAAGCTCAGCTGGCTGGGCAAGATGGATTCGGGGTCGCTCAAGAACAAGGTGGCCGCCTCCATCGTCGCCATCTCCTCGATCCACCTGCTGCGCATCTTCATGGATGCCCAGAACACCAATCCCGAATATCTCAAGTGGTACGTGATCATTCACCTGGTGTTCGTGGTCTCGGCCTTCGCCATGGGTTACCTGGATCGGCTGACCAAGCACTGACCGGCAGAGCGGCCACTCGTCCGCCGTCGGCATCTTTCGCTTACGCTTTGTGGATTGCGCCGTTGCGCTTGCCTGTCCTAGGTTGTCGAATGCTCACAGCTGCCAATCGACGTCATCCCGGATGTCGATCTCGACCCGGAGGTTCCCATGCAATTGCCGGAATTGACCCAGCGCGCCCAGGCCGGCGAGGTCCGTGAACTCAACCTGCTGTCCATCGAGGGCGGCTTCTATGTGCTCGAGGTGCTCACCCAGGACGGTCGCACGCGGCTGACCGGACGGGACGGGCACTTCTACCGCCTGGGCTCGGCCGCCCAGGCCCGCCGCCTGCTGGCCGATCTGCCGGCACTGCCGTGCTTTCTCATCCAGCACAGCGCCTACGACGAGATGGTCGGCATGGCGCCACGCTCGGCCGAGCCGCTGAAGATCCCGCTGAACTACCGGAACGCCTCTTGAGCGAAGGCGCCGTCCGGCGCCTGCTACCGGTCTTCGGCGATCAGCTGTCGCCCCAGCTGGCGTCGCTACGTGAAGCCGATCCCGCGCAGGACGTCTTGCTGCTCGCAGAGGTCATGAGCGAGGCCAGCTATGTGCCTCACCATCCGCGCAAGATCGCCCTGATCTTCAGTGCCATGCGCCATTTCGCCATCGAGATGCGCGCGCGTGGCTTCCAGGTCCACTACCGTACCCTGGACGACCCGGACAACCAGGGCTCGCTGCCGGCCGAGATCGCCTGCTGGGTCAGGGCGTCGGGCGCGCATGAGGTCCATCTGACCGAGACCGGCGAATGGCGACTGGAGCAGGCGCTGCACGGGCTCGATCTGGCGGTGCCTGTGCACTGGCACGGCGACGACCGATTTCTCTGCAGTCGCGCCGCCTTCGCCCGCTGGGCCGGAACCCGCACCGAATTGCGCATGGAGGCCTTCTACCGCGGCATGCGCAGGCGCCACGGCTGGCTGATGGAGGGACCAGGCGAGCCTTGCGGTGACGTCTGGAATCTGGACAAGGACAATCGCAAGGCGCTGCCCAGTGGCCATCCTGTTCCCGAGCCCTTCAGCTGTCCGCCCGATGCCTGTACCCAAGAAGTGCTCAAGCTGGTCGGGCAGCGCTTCGCTCACCACTATGGCCGGCTCGACGGCTTCGACTATCCGGTGACCCGCGCGGATGCCGAGCGCCTCTGGCCGCACTTCCTGGATGCAGGGCTGCGCGACTTCGGTACCTACCAGGACGCCATGGCCCGCGGCGAGCCCTATCTGCATCACGCCCGGATCAGTGCGGCGCTCAATATCGGGCTGCTGGACCTGCGCCAGCTCTGCGCGGAGGTGGATGCCGCTTATCGTGAGGGGAGGGTGCCGCTCAACAGCGCCGAGGGCTTCCTGCGCCAGCTGATCGGCTGGCGGGAGTATGTCCATGGCGTCTACTGGCTGCGCATGCCCGAGTATCGGGAGCTCAACGTACTCGGCAATACCCGGGCGCTACCGGACTTCTACTGGACCGGAGCCACTGACATGGCTTGCATGCGCGAGGCCATCGGCCAGACTCTGGCGCTGGGCTACGCCCACCATATCCAGCGGTTGATGGTCACCGGCAACTTCGCCCTGCTGGCCGGTATCGCGCCCCAGGCCATCGGCGAGTGGTATCTGGCGGTCTACCTGGATGCCTTCGAGTGGGTCGAGCTGCCCAATACCCAGGCCATGGTGATGCATGCGGACGGTGGCTATCTGGCGAGCAAGCCCTATTGCGCCAGCGGCCAGTACATCCGTCGCCAGTCCGACTACTGCAAGGGCTGCCACTATCAGGTCGGCGAGGCCCTGGGCGAGCGGGCCTGCCCCTTCAATGCCCTCTACTGGCATTTCCTGATCCGCCATCGCGAGCGGTTCGCCCATTATCCGCGCATGCTCAATCTCTATCGCAATCTCGATTCCCAGGCCCCCGAGCGCCAGCAGGCCCTCTGGCGGCGTGGCGAGGCCCTGCTGGCGCGTCTCGACGCGGGAGAATCCCTATGAAGAAGGGCGATCTGCCCACCAAGGTCTGTCCGGTCTGCCAGCGGCCCTTCGCCTGGCGCAAGAAATGGGAGCGCAACTGGGACGAGGTGCGCTACTGCTCCGAGCGCTGTCGCCGGCAGCGCGGCAGCCTCGGCGGCGAGCCGGGACCCTGATGTGCTAGGCTCGGCTCCTTTTTTCACGATGGAAAGGCTGCTATGAACGACATCCTGCTCGATACCGACGAGGCTCGCGTCAGCTACGGCATCGGCCGCCAGCTGGGCGATCAGCTGCGCCAGAATCCGGTCCCCGGCATGCAACTGGCTGCCGTGCTCGCCGGCCTCACCGAAGCTTTCGATGGCCAGGATTCCCAGGTGGACGTCGAGTCGCTGAATGCCAGCTTCCGCGTTATCCGCGAGCGCATGCAGGCGGAAGCCCAGGCCAAGGCCGCCGCAGCGGCCCAGGAAGGCGTCGACTACCTGAAGGCCAACGCCGAGCGCCCCGGCGTCGTGGTGCTGCCGTCCGGTCTGCAATATGAAGTGCTCACCCAAGGTGAGGGCGCTACGCCAACCCGCGAAGACCAGGTACGCACCCACTACCATGGCACCCTCATCGACGGCAGCGTGTTCGACAGCTCCTACCAGCGCGGCCAGCCGGCCGAGTTTCCGGTCGGCGGCGTGATCGCCGGCTGGACCGAAGCCCTGCAACTGATGTCCGCCGGTAGCAAGTGGCGCCTGCATGTGCCCAGCGAACTGGCCTATGGCGCCCAAGGCGTCGGCGGCATCCCGCCGCACAGCGTGCTGGTGTTCGACGTCGAGTTGCTCGACGTTCTCTAACGCTAGCAGTCCAGGCGTAGCGCCTCGTTTTCCGGGCGCAGTGCCAAGGCGTAGCTGAACAGGAAGACCTGGCGGATCTGCTCCTTCACCACCCGCGGTTCGCTGGAAGTGAGGCTGTGCAGATCCAGCTCGCCCAGGTCCTTGAGTTCTTCCAGGGCCGTCTCGTCCAACTCCGCGCAAACCTTGCCGGTTTCCCGATTGAGGATGCGCAGATAGGGATGAGGCCGGTCCAGCCAGGCGTCGATCAGATAAGTCATGGGAAGGCTCCTGCTGCTATTTATGAGAATAATTCTTATTCAATAAATAGCAAGGGATTACCTGACTTTTTTGGTCGGACATGAAAAAGCCCGCGGTCTGGCGACGGCGGGCTCGATCGGTCGGCGCAAGCGTCAGTGAGTCCGGGCCACCGAGAAGCGACCCAGTTCGGCCAGGGCGTCGCGATATTCGCTGGCGGGCAGGGCGTCCAGGCAGGCGATGGCCCGCTCGGCGAATTCCTGCGCCTTGCGCGCCGTGTAGTCGAGGGCGCCGGCGGCTTCGACGGCGGCACGCACGCTTTCCAGGTCCTGGCTGCCGCCCTGGCGGATCGCCTGGCGCACCAGCGCCGCCTGTTCGGCAGTGCCTTCGCGCATGGTCACGATCAGCGGCAGGGTCGGCTTGCCCTCGGCGAGGTCGTCACCGACGTTCTTGCCCAGGGCCACGGCGTCGCCCTGGTAGTCGAGCAGGTCATCGACCAGTTGGAAGGCCACGCCCAGGTGATCGCCATAGCGGCGCAGGGCTTCGGCCTGCTCGGCGTTGGCGCCGGCTAGGATCGCCGCGCTGTGGGTGGAGGCTTCGAAGAGCATGGCGGTCTTGCCGCGGATGACCTCCATGTAGATCTCTTCGGTGGTGCTGGCGTCACGGATCTTCGACAGCTGCAGTACCTCGCCTTCGGCGATGACGCGGGTCGCCTGGGAGATGATGCGCATCACCTCCATGGAGCCCAGCGCCACCATCATCTCGAAGGAGCGGGCATAGAGGAAATCGCCGACCAGCACGCTGGGGGCATTGCCCCAGAGGGCGTTGGCGGTGGAACGGCCGCGGCGCATACCTGAGGCATCGACGACATCGTCGTGCAGCAGGGTGGAGGTGTGCAGGAATTCGATGGTCGCCGCCAGCAACTGCAGATCGTGGTCGGCGCGCCCGAGGGCCTTGCCGGCCAGCAGCACCAGCAGCGGACGCAGGCGTTTGCCGCCGGCGGAGACGATGTAGTCGCCAATCTTCTCGACCAGCGGCACGCGCGAGGTCAGCTGCTGGCGGATGATGCCGTCTACGGCGGCGAAATCGTCCGTCACCACGCGATAGAAGGACTGGGATTGCTGCGTCATTGAGAGGTGTCCACTGGAGGTCCGGGCAATATTCAGGCGGCCGGATGGCGCATGACCGCCAGACTATGCCCTAGGGACCGGCACCAGTGCCATGCCCAGGGATTGCCATCGCGCTCCCGCGGCTCGCCGCTCCTGCCGATTCGGTTGGGCACCGGCCCGGCATGGCCGCTGAACGAGGTTGCGCGGCATGCTAGGGGTGGGGTGGGGGACTGTCAAGGCGCGGGCGGGCGGCTCTTGCCTCCGGGCCTTGGCTTGCGTAGAATCGCGGGCCCTGAACATTCCTAGGGTTAACCCCCTGTCTTACGCAATTGCGCGGCGCTCCTTCCGGTCCCGTGCAGCCATGCCGGTCGACGATACCTCTTATAAAGCACCGGGTGAGCAGGTTTAACGGAGATTTACCATGTCCTACGCAGTTATCGTTACCGGTGGCAAGCAATACAAGGTCGCCGAAGGCGAGTACCTGAAGGTCGAGAAGCTCGACATCGCCACCGGTGAAACCGTCACCTTCGACCAGGTTCTGCTGGTTGGCAACGGTGACGACGTCAAGATCGGTCTGCCGGTCGTTGATGGTGCCAAAGTGACCGCCGAAGTGACCGCCCAGGGCCGTCACGACAAGGTCACCATCATCAAATTCCGTCGTCGTAAGCATCACATGAAGCGTCAGGGCCACCGTCAGTGGTTCACTGAAATCAAGATCACTGGCATCCAGGCCTGATCTCGCCTCTAACGGAGAATTGACTCATGGCACACAAAAAAGCGGGTGGTTCTACTCGTAACGGTCGCGATTCCGAAAGCAAACGCCTTGGCGTGAAGCTGTACGGCGGCCAGGTCGTCAAGGCCGGTAACATCATCGTGCGTCAGCGCGGCACCCAGTACCATGCCGGTTACGGCGTGGGCCTTGGCAAGGATCACACCCTGTTCGCGAAAGTGGACGGCGTGATCAAGTTCGACGTGAAGGGCGCCTTCGGCCGTCGTTACGTGAGCATCGTCGCCGCCGCCTAAGGCCCGTGACGAAAGAAAAGCCCTGTCTACCCGACGGGGCTTTTTCGTTTGTAGTTAAGCTATTTCCCTTGTAGTTAAGCTATTTCCTTGTTTGCAGCGGCCCGCGAGCGCGGGAGGTCCAGATGAAATTCGTCGATGAAGTATCCATACACGTAAAAGCGGGTGACGGCGGCAACGGCATGATGAGTTTCCGCCGGGAGAAATTCATCGAGAAGGGTGGCCCCAATGGCGGTGATGGCGGTGATGGCGGGTCGATCTGGCTCGAAGCCGACATCAACCTGAACACCCTGGTCGATTACCGTTACACCCGGCGTTTCACCGCGCAGAACGGTGAGAAGGGCGGGAGCACCGAGTGCACCGGCGCCAAGGGTGAAGACCTGGTGCTGCCGGTTCCCGTGGGCACCACGGTGATCGATGCGGCGACCCAGGAAATCATTGGTGACCTGACCCAGCCCGGTCAGCGCATCCGTGTCGTCCAAGGCGGCTGGCACGGCCTGGGCAACACCCGGTTCAAGTCCAGTACCAATCGCGCGCCGCGGCAGACCACCCCCGGCAAGCCCGGTGAAGAGCGCGACCTCAAGCTGGAGCTCAAGGTGCTGGCGGACATCGGTCTGCTCGGCCTGCCCAATGCCGGCAAGAGCACCTTCATCCGTGCTGTGTCGGCCGCCAAGCCCAAGGTGGCGGACTATCCCTTCACCACCCTGGTGCCGAACCTAGGCGTGGTCAGCGTCGGGCGTTTCAAGAGCTTCGTGGTCGCCGACATTCCGGGGCTGATCGAAGGCGCTTCGGAAGGCGCGGGCCTGGGGATTCGTTTCCTCAAGCACCTGGCGCGCACCCGCCTGCTGCTGCACCTCGTCGACATGGCGCCCCTGGACGAGAGCGATCCGGCCGAGGCTGCCGAGACCATCATCAACGAGCTGACCAAGTTCAGCCCGGCGCTGGGCGAGCGTGATCGCTGGCTGGTGCTGAACAAGGCCGACCAGCTGCTCGATGACGAGCGCGAAGAGCGCCTCAAGGCGGTGGTCGAGCGGTTGGACTGGCAGGGTCCGGTCTTCGTCATCTCCGCCCTGGAGCGGGAAGGCACCGAGCAGCTCTGTCAGGCGATCATGCAGTACCTCGACGAGCGTACCCTGCGTCTTGCCGAGGATCCGGCCTATGCCGAGGCGCTGGAAGAACTCGATCAGCGCATCGAGGACGAGGCGCGGGCGCGGCTGCAGGCGCTGGACGACCAGCGTGCGCTGCGTCGTTCCGGAGTCAAGGCAGTGGACGATGCCGATGACGACTTCGATGACGAAGACGACGGCGACGGTCCGGAAATCTTCTACGTACGGTAAGAAAGGAGCTTGCCCATGCGTGATCAGGTGTCTGGCGCCCAGCGCTGGGTGGTGAAGATCGGTAGTGCCCTGCTGACCGACGACGGTCGTTGCCTGGACGGCGGGGCCATGGCCGGTTGGGTCGAGCAGATGGTGGCGCTGCACCAGGCCGGCATCGAGCTGGTGCTGGTCTCTTCGGGGGCGGTGGCGGCTGGTATGAGTCGGCTCGGCTGGGCGCAGCGCCCGACCGCCATCAACGAGTTGCAGGCCGCGGCGGCGGTGGGGCAGATGGGGCTGGTGCAGGCCTGGGAATCCAGTTTCGCCGAGCATCAGGTGCAGACCGCGCAGATCCTGCTCACCCATGACGACCTGTCCGATCGCAAGCGCTATCTCAATGCCCGCAGCACCCTGCGCACCCTGGTGAGCCTGGGTGTGGTGCCGGTGATCAACGAGAACGATACCGTCGTGACCGACGAGATCCGCTTCGGCGACAACGACACCCTGGCTGCCCTGGTGGCCAACCTGGTCGAGGCCGATCTGCTGGTCATCCTCACCGATCGCGATGGCATGTTCGACGCCGATCCGCGCAACAACCCCGACGCCAGCCTCATCAGCGAGGCGCGCGCCGACGATCCGGCCCTGGATCTGGTCGCTGGCGGTACCGGCGGCGCCCTGGGGCGTGGCGGCATGCAGACCAAGCTGCGCGCGGCTCGTCTCGCGGCGCGCTCCGGTGCCTATACCGTCATCGTCGGTGGCCGTATCCAGCAGGTGCTCAGTCGCCTGCAGCAGGGCGAGCAGCTGGGCACCCTGCTGTCACCCGAGCGCGGCCTGGTGGCGGCGCGCAAGCAGTGGCTGGCCGGGCATTTGCAGGTGCGTGGCACCCTGCGCCTGGACGCCGGTGCGGTGCAGGCCCTGGTGGGCGGGCATCGTAGTCTGCTGCCGGTGGGTGTGCGGGAGTTGGAGGGCAGCTTTCGGCGTGGCGAGATGGTCGCCTGCGTCGGTCCGGATGGGCGCGAAGTGGCGCGTGGTCTGGTCAACTACAGTGCGACCGAGGCGCGACGCATCCTGGGAAGACCTTCGGATGCCATCGTCGTCGAGTTGGGTTACGTCTACGAGCCCGAGCTGATCCATCGGGACAATCTGGTCCTGGTCTGACGATCGTCGATCCTGGCGCCTCTTCGGAGGCGTTGTGTTCTCAAATCGCAGGCAATAAAAAACCGGCCGAGGCCGGTTTTTTATTCGAACGCTGATCAGGCGGCGGCGGGGGTAGCCAGGGCCTTGATGTGAGCGTTCAGGCGGCTCTTGTGGCGAGCGGCCTTGTTCTTGTCGATGATGCCCTTGTCGGCCATGCGGTCGATGACCGGAACGGCAGCGATATAGGCGGACTTGGCTTTTTCCAGGTCCTTGGCGTCGATCGCCTTGACGACGTTCTTGATGTAGGTGCGCACCATGGAGCGCAGGCTCGCATTGTGGCTGCGACGCTTCTCAGCCTGTTTGGCGCGTTTTTTGGCGGAGGGGGAGTTAGCCACCGTGGAGCTCCTTCGAAAAAGACTGTATTGGGTACAGAGCGAACTCTGTAGCGAGTACAGAGCTAAATTAAGGTCGCGAATCTTGACGCCCCTGGCGGCGGCTGTCAAGGCTGTCTGGATGGATATCCGGCTGGTCGCCGATGAAGTGCGTCGTTACACTCGATCGCTTGTGCCCATCGCGCGACTGCGCTCACGCGCATCTTTCGTCACCTCCCGCTGCGTTCACCGAGTGCTCTCTCAGTCATGAATCTGCTCAAGTCCCTGGCCGCCGTCAGCTCCATGACCATGCTGTCCCGCGTGCTGGGTTTCGTGCGCGACACCATCGTCGCCCGCACCTTTGGCGCCGGCATGGCTACCGATGCCTTTTTCGTCGCCTTCAAGCTGCCCAATCTCTTGCGGCGTATCTTCGCCGAGGGCGCCTTCTCCCAGGCCTTCGTACCCATCCTGGCCGAATACAAGGCCCAGCAGGGCGAGGAGGCCACCCGCACCTTCCTGGCCTACGTCAGCGGCCTGCTGACCCTGGTGCTGGCCGTGGTCACGGTGCTGGGCATGCTGGCCGCGCCCCTGGTGATCTGGATCACCGCGCCGGGCTTTGCCGATACCCCGGAAAAGTTCGCCCTGACGTCCGATCTGCTGCGGGTGACCTTTCCCTACATCCTGCTGATCTCCCTGGCCTCCCTGGCCGGCGCCGTGCTCAACACCTGGAACAGGTTCAGCGTACCGGCCTTCGTGCCGACCCTGCTCAACATCAGCATGATCATCTTCGCGCTGTTCCTGACGCCCTATTTCGATCCGCCGATCATGGCGCTGGCCTGGGCGACCCTGGTGGGTGGCCTGGCGCAGTTCCTCTATCAGCTACCGCACCTCAAGCGCATCGGCATGCTGGTGCTGCCGCGGCTGAATCTGCGCGACGCCGGTGTCTGGCGGGTCATGAAACAGATGGGGCCGGCGATCCTAGGGGTCTCGGTCAGCCAGATCTCGCTGATCATCAACACCATCTTCGCCTCCTTCCTGGCCGCCGGCTCGGTGTCCTGGATGTACTACGCCGATCGCCTCATGGAATTGCCCTCGGGGGTGCTCGGCGTGGCCCTGGGGACCATCCTGCTGCCGGCGCTGTCGCGGACCTATGCCAAGGCCGATCGCCAGGAATACTCGCGGCTGCTCGACTGGGGCCTGCGGCTGTGCTTCCTGCTGGTGCTGCCCTGTTCCGCGGCCCTAGCGTTGCTGTCCGAGCCGCTGACCGTCTCGCTGTTTCAGTACGGCCGCTTCGATGCCCATGACGCCCTGATGACCCAGCGGGCGCTGGTCGCCTATGCCGTCGGGCTGCTCGGCATCATCCTGGTCAAGGTGCTGGCGCCGGGCTTCTATGCCCAGCAGAACATCAAGACGCCGGTAAAGATCGCGCTCTTCACCCTGGCGGTGACCCAGGTGCTCAACCTGATCCTGATCGGGCCGCTGCAGCACGTCGGCCTGGCCCTGGCCATAGGTCTGGCGGCCTGTCTCAACGCCGGCCTTTTATTCTGGCAGTTGCGCCGCCATAACCTGTTCATTCCCCAGGCCGGCTGGACGGGCTTCCTGCTGCGACTGCTGATCGCGGTGGCGGTGATGAGCGCCGTCCTGTTCGGCCTGATGCAGCTGCTGCCCAGTTGGAGCGAAGGGCTGATGTGGCAGCGCCTGCTGCGTCTGGGCGGCCTGGTCGCGGCGGGCGTACTGGCCTATTTCGCCAGCCTGTTCCTGCTCGGTTTCCGCCTGCGCGACTTCAATCGGCGGGCGGTGCTGTGATTGCACAAGGCCGGGTGTGCGCCTGTCCTCGCGGCGGGCATCCAGATATAATCGATTAATTTCTGAGCAATCCCTACCCATGCAGCTGTTTCGCGGTCTCCATCATCTCGACGCCTTTCCCAAGGGCTGCGTTGCCACCATCGGCAACTTCGACGGGGTTCACCTGGGGCACCAGGCCATCCTCGCGCGGCTGCGTGAGCGGGCGGCGGAGCTCGGGGTGCCCAGTTGCGTGGTGATCTTCGAGCCGCAGCCTCGGGAATTCTTCCTGCCCGACATCGCGCCGGTGCGCTTGACCCGCCTGCGCGAGAAGCTGGAATGCTTCGCGCGCCTGGGCGTCGACAACGTGCTCTGCCTGAATTTCAATCGGCGGCTGCGCGAGTTGTCCGCCGAGGCCTTCGTCCAGCAGGTGCTGGTGGACGGCCTGGGGGTGAAGCATCTGGAGATCGGTGACGACTTCCGTTTCGGCTGCGACCGTGCCGGCGACTTCACCTACCTGAATCTGGCCGCTCGCGACCACGGTTTCACCCTGGAAGCCGCTACCACCGTGGAGTTGGATGGGCTGCGGGTGAGCAGTACCCTGATCCGCCAGGCCCTGGCCGATGGCGATCTGGCCCTGGCCGCACGCATGCTGGGACGACCCTACAGCCTTTCGGGGCGGGTGTTGCATGGCCAGAAGCTGGCGCGTCAGCTGGGTTGGCCCACCGCCAACGTCCAGCTCAAGCGGCGCCGGCCGCCGCTGCGCGGCGTCTATCTGGTCAGCAGCCTGATCGATGGGCAGGTGGTGCCAGGCGTAGCCAACATCGGCCAGCGGCCGACGGTGCAGGGCGATGGCCGTCCGCACCTGGAGATCCATCTGCTGGACTTTGCCGGCGACCTCTATGGCCGCCACCTCAGCGTGACCTTCGTGCAGAAGGTCCGCGACGAACAGAAATTCGCCTCTCTGGAGGCCCTCAAGGCGGCGATCGAAGCGGACGTCGCCACGGCCCGCGCCTACTGGCAGGGGCAACCGTCAACGAGCCTGGACTGACATGACCGATTACAAAGCGACGCTCAACCTGCCTGAAACGGCATTCCCGATGAAAGCCGGCCTGCCGCAGCGCGAGCCGGAAGCGCTCAAGCGCTGGCAGGACATCGACCTGTACGGGAAGCTGCGCGCCATCGGCAAGGGCCGTCCGACCTTCATCCTGCATGACGGTCCGCCCTATGCCAACGGCAGCATCCACATCGGTCATGCGCTGAACAAGATCCTCAAGGACATCATCACCCGGTCCAAGACCCTGGCCGGCTTCGATGCCCCCTATGTGCCGGGCTGGGACTGCCATGGCCTGCCCATCGAGCACAAGGTGGAGACCACCTTCGGCAAGAATCAGCCGGCGGACCTGACCCGCGAGCGCTGCCGTGCCTATGCCAGCGAGCAGATCGAAGAGCAGAAGGCCGGCTTCGTCCGCCTGGGCGTGCTGGGTGACTGGAGCAATCCCTACCTGACCATGAACTTCGCCAACGAGGCCGGCGAGATCCGCGCCCTGGGCGAACTGGTCAAGAAGGGCTTCGTCTTCAAGGGCCTCAAGCCGGTCAACTTCTGCTTCGACTGCGGCTCGGCCCTGGCCGAGGCCGAGGTGGAGTACCAGGACAAGCGTTCCGACGCCATCGACGTGGCCTTCCCGGTCGCCGATGCCGACAAGCTGGCCGCTGCCTTCGGCCTCGATGCGCTGGCCAAGCCCACCACCATCGTCATCTGGACCACCACCCCCTGGACCATCCCGGCCAACCAGGCGCTCAACGTGCATCCCGAATTCACCTATGCGCTGGTGGACGTCGGTGATCGCCTGCTGCTGCTGGCCGAAGAGCTGGTGGAAAGCTGCCTGGCGCGCTACGGCCTGCAGGGCGAGGTGATCGCCACTGCCCCGGGAACCGCCCTGGAGCTGATCAATTTCCGTCATCCGCTGTACGAGCGTCTGTCGCCCATCTACCTGGCCGAATACGTCGAGCTGGGCGCCGGTACGGGTATCGTGCACTGCTCGCCTGCCTACGGCGAAGATGACTTCCGCATCTGCAAGCAGTACGGCCTGAGCAACGACGACATCCTCAACCCAGTGCAGAGCAACGGCGTCTACGCCGAGTCGCTGCCGCTGTTTGGCGGCCAGTTCATCTGGAAGGCCAACCCGGTTATCGTCGGCGCCCTGGAAGAGGCGGGTGCGCTGCTCAAGCACGAGGCGATCAATCACAGCTACATGCATTGCTGGCGGCACAAGACCCCGCTGATCTATCGCGCCACCGCTCAGTGGTTCGTCGGCATGGATAAGCAGCCCAACGAAGGCGCTACCCTGCGCGAGCGCTCCCTGGCGGCCATCGAGCAGACCCAGTTCGTCCCGGCCTGGGGCCAGGCGCGGCTGCACGGCATGATCGCCGGCCGGCCCGACTGGTGCATCTCGCGCCAGCGCAACTGGGGTGTGCCGATTCCCTTCTTCACCCACAAGGAAAGCGGCGAGCTGCATCCGCGTACCGTCGAGCTGATGGAAGCCGTCGCCCAGCGCGTCGAGCGCGAGGGCATCGAGGCCTGGTTCAAGCTCGATCCCGTCGAATTGCTCGGCGAAGAAGCCGGCCAGTACGACAAGAGTCGCGACACCCTCGACGTCTGGTTCGATTCCGGCACCACCCACTGGCACGTGCTGCGCGGCTCCCATGCCGAACTGGCGCACCCGCAGGGTCCGGTGGCCGATCTCTACCTGGAGGGCTCCGACCAGCACCGTGGCTGGTTCCACTCCTCGCTGCTGACCGGCTGCGCCATCGACGGCCATGCCCCCTACAAGGAACTGCTGACCCACGGCTTCACCGTGGACGAGCAGGGTCGCAAGCAGTCCAAGTCGCTGGGCAACGTGGTCGCCCCGCAAAAGGTCATCGACAGCCTGGGCGCCGACATCCTGCGTCTCTGGGTCGCCTCCACCGACTACACCGGCGAGATGGCAGTCTCCGACCAGATCCTGCAGCGCAGCGCCGACTCCTATCGCCGCATCCGCAACACCGCGCGCTTCCTGCTCTCCAACCTGTCCGGCTTCGATCCGGCGGTCAATCGGGTCGCCCCCGAGGACATGATCGACCTGGACCGCTGGGCCGTGGATCGCGCCCTGTTGCTGCAACGGGAAATCGAGCAGGCCTATGCCGAGTACCGCTTCCTCAACGTCTACCAGAAGGTGCACAACTTCTGCGTGCAGGAGCTGGGTGGCTTCTACCTGGACATCATCAAGGACCGCCAGTACACCACCGGCGCCGACAGCCTGCCGCGGCGTTCCTGCCAGACCGCGCTGTACCTGATCGCCGAGGCCCTGGTGCGCTGGATCGCGCCCATCCTGTCCTTTACCGCCGACGAGATCTGGCAGTACCTGCCGGGCGAGCGGGAAGAGTCGGTGATGCTGACCACCTGGTACGACGGCCTCTTCGCCCTGCCCGAGGGCGCGACCCTGGATCGCGCCTACTGGGATCAGGTCATGGCGGTCAAGGCCGCGGTCAACAAGGAACTGGAAAACCAGCGTGCGGCCAAGACCCTCGGCGGCAGCCTGCAGGCGGAGATCACCCTCTACGCCGACAGCGCCCTGCAGACCGTGCTGGAGGCCCTGGGCAACGAACTGAGGTTCGTGCTGATCTCGTCCCAGGCGGCTGTCCAGCCGCTGGAACAGGCCCCGGAAGGCGCCGTGGTCAGCGAGCTGAGCGGCCTCAAGCTGGTGGTGCGCAAGTCCGAGGCACCCAAGTGCGCCCGCTGCTGGCATCACAGCCACAGCGTCGGCCAGGACGCCGCGCATCCGGAGATCTGCGAGCGCTGCGTGACCAACGTCTATGGTTCGGGCGAGGTGCGCGAGCATGCGTGATGCGCAGCGTTTTGGCGCCTTGCCCTGGTTGGTCTTGAGCGTGGTGGTGATCCTGCTGGATCAGCTGAGCAAAGCCTATTTCCAGAACAACCTGTCGCTCTACCAACAGGTACCGGTCATCACCGATCTGTTCAGCTGGACCCTGGCCTACAACACCGGTGCCGCCTTCAGCTTCCTGGCCGACCACTCCGGCTGGCAGCGCTGGTTCTTTGCCGGCATCGCGCTGGTAGTGAGCGTGGTGCTGGTGGTCTGGCTCAAGCGCCTGCGCAACGATACCTGGACCGCGATCGCCTTGGCCCTGATCCTCGGCGGTGCCCTGGGCAATCTCTATGATCGTATGGTGCTTGGCCACGTCATCGACTTTGTCTTGGTCCATTGGCGCCAAGAGTGGTTCTTCCCGGCCTTCAACCTGGCTGACAGTGCCATCTGTGTAGGCGCCGTGATGCTGGCCCTGGATATGTTCCGCAAGAAAACACCCGAGGAAGCCCATGGCTGAGATCACCATCGGCCCGGACACCCGGGTCACCCTGCATTTCGCCATCAAGCTGCAGAACGGCGACGTGGTGGACAGCACCTTCGACAAGGCGCCGGCCACCTTCACCGTTGGTGACGGCAATCTGCTGCCCGGTTTCGAGCAGGCGCTGTTCGGCCTGGAAGCCGGTACCAAGACCAGCCTGACCATTCCGCCGGAGCGTGGCTTCGGCCAGCCCAATGACGGCAATCTGCAGACCATGGCCCGGGACGACTTCAGCGACATGGAGCTGTCGCCCGGCCTGCTGATCATCTTCAGCGACGCCGCCGGCGGCGAGATGCCTGGCGTGGTCAAGAGCTACGACGACGACCAAGTGATCATCGACTTCAACCACCCGCTGGCCGGCCGTGTGCTGACCTTCGACGTGGAAATTCTGGCCATCGAGCCTGCCGTCTCCCATTGATCCAACGCCGCCCGTGAAGCGGGCAGAGGAGCCTATGCAGATCAAGCTCGCCAATCCCCGCGGCTTCTGCGCCGGCGTGGACCGCGCCATCGACATCGTCGACCGGGCGCTGGACGTTTTCGGTCCGCCCATCTATGTGCGTCACGAAGTGGTGCACAACAAGTTCGTGGTCGACAACCTGCGCGCCCGCGGCGCCGTCTTCGTCGAAGACGTGGCCGACGTGCCGGACGACGTCATCCTCATCTTCAGCGCCCATGGCGTCTCCCAGGCCGTGCGCCGGGAGGCCGCCGCGCGTGGCCTCAAAGTGTTCGACGCCACCTGTCCGCTGGTGACCAAGGTGCACATGGAAGTCGCGCGCTACAGTCGCGACGGGCAGGAGTGCATCCTCATCGGCCACGCTGGGCACCCGGAAGTGGAGGGCACCATGGGCCAGTACGATGATCGCGCCGGTGGTGCCATCTACCTGGTGGAAGACGAGGAAGACGTGGCAAAGCTCGAGGTGCGCAACCCCGAAGCCCTGTTCTACGTCTCCCAGACCACCTTGTCGATGGACGACACCCGCAAGGTGATCGACGCCCTGCGCGCGAAGTTTCCCCAGATTAACGGCCCGCGCAAGAACGACATCTGCTACGCCACCACCAACCGCCAGGACGCGGTGAAGACCCTGGCGCTGGAAAGCGACGTGGTACTGGTGGTGGGCAGCCCCACCAGCTCCAACTCCAACCGCCTGCGCGAACTCGCCGAACGCCTGGGCACCCCGGCCTATCTCATCGATGGCGCCGAGGATATGCAGCAGAGCTGGTTCGAAGGCGTGCAACGCATCGGCGTCACCGCCGGCGCCTCGGCCCCTGAAGTCCTGGTACGCGGCGTCATCGATCGGCTGCAGAGTTGGGGTGCCACTGGCGAAGTGGAGCTGGAGGGCGAGCCGGAGAACATCACCTTCACCCTGCCGCGGGAGCTCAGGGTAAAGGCGGTATAGGACGTCGCTGGCGCCCTAGCGGCGCCAGCAGTCGGCGGTGGTGGCACCGGTGCCGGTCTGGTCCTTCTTGCCCGTGTTGGTAAGCTTCAGATCCCCACACTTATCGTTGGCCATTACCCCCGAGCTATTCCGCGTCGCCGTGGCGGTGTAGGACGCTCCGGCGTCACCCACGCTGATGCTGAAGGTGTACGGAGTTCCAGTGGGGTAGGGCGGAGCCGGATTGTCCGGTACGTCTGTCCTATTGGCTGTCTTGGAGTAACGCCCCGTCCCCGTGTAATAGCGTTCCATGAATTGCGACAGTTGCATAAGCGTCGCCTCCGCATCGGCCCGATTGCCCTTGCGGATGTGTTCCATATAGGACGGATAGGCAATGGCGGCCAGGATGCCGACGATGGCCACCACGATCATCACTTCGATGAGGGTGAAGCCGCTAGTCTGATAGCGGCTGATGTGAGTTTCTCTCATTGTGTCTACCTAATTTCTTGCCACGATGCGCGCTCCGATACTCGCGCACCTTTGCTAATGGGCTCGCACTTAGGCGCACTGTTCGCTGACCCTGAATAGCAGATCAGGTCAGTATCGGCATCCTCGCCACGATTGATTTGAGTAGGGGTTTTGATGGCGCCCTGTTCGGGATCTATCACACTGGAATAGGGGGTCTTCGTACCGTCGGTCGCCACGTAGTAATCCTGATCATTGATGACTCCATCGCCGTTGATATCGAAAACGGCGTAGGAGAGACGCCCGCCCGATAGCACGTCGATTTTGGTGACTGGGCTAACCCCACCACCTTGACAGGGGTCGGCAGATGGAATCAAGGAGGCGAAGCTCAATACTCCATTGGCGACACTGGCGCGCGATATGACGCGCTCGCCTTTATTAACACTGTTGACTGCTAGGTTCAAGTACCATCCTGACTTGTTTGTAGGGATGCTGTTATTGCTCATTACTCTGGCAATTTTGCCGTTTATGGTTTCTTGCGCAATGATCGTCTGCTCTACAAGCGCACTACGGGATATATTCTGTCCGTGATCGATGATTCCGTAGTAACTTTCCAGGCGCGGCGAGTCCGGCACTTCATTGTCTCCCGTTTTATAATAGCTGCCTGTGCCGAATAGAAGGATTGGATTGCCGTCCTTGTTAAGCGCTACGGAAATGGCAGAAGTGATAGGCTGGGCAACAGCGTCACTGGTGTTTCCTGTCTTAGCGGTAAATAAGGGGGCGCTCCCAAGAGAGGTAGGTGCGCTCCAGTTCGCTGGATCACTGCTGACAATGTCGAAGCGCCAAACATTGCCGATAGTGTCGCCTACATAGATGCGATCGGCTACGCGGTCATTGTCGAGATCGATTGCCGTAGGTTCGCTCAGGCTACCCTCAGTCGTGATGTTGAATTTGCTTATCACGCTGCCATCTGCCGCGTCAAGGATCCACAATTTCCCGGAAGTCACACTACCGTCGCTAAAGCCGCTGCTGACGATAACGCCAAATTTACCGTTCGCCAAGGCAACCAGTGAGGGGCGTTGGATAGGATAATTTATTTCAGTAGAGGTGAACTCCCATAATACCGCAGGGCTTTCTGGATTTGTCACATCTAGAGCGAAAACGGCCTTGCCCCCAGCGCCGGTACTGCCTACGACCAATGTTTTCCACGAATTGTTAATCCAGGCGTCACCAGCCTTGGCGGAACCATCCACGTAATAACGGTGGCTATAGTCTGGTTGCGTCAAGCGATACAGTTCTCCCAAGAGCGTTCGAGGAATAAATGCAAATAGCTCATTGCCTCCGTTGTTTGATGAGGCGTCGAATGTGTGTAGCATTCCATCGTTAGCACCAACGACAACCATCGGCTTGCGGTCTTTTATAGACTGGCGAAAGTTTATATAAGTCGAGCCGGCTGTACCCCAGGCGGAGCCGGTTAATAAATTATAGCCATAGTCTGCGGTGTCGATATATAAGGGGTCTGAGTTAACGATATCGCCCAAACGGCTTCTGCGCTCCCGCATGGGATTACTTGCTCGCGTTTCGTAGGATCTGTTGCCTCTCAGGTAATCTACGCGCGCCTGGCCTTCGCTTTCGTTTACGTGAGTAGACTCATCATTTGTTCGCCGCAAGGCCGTTTTGGCGTCATCGTCAAGCTCACTCCACAAGAAATTAACACTACCGCGAGAGAACTGGGCATTGGCATCCAGGTCGCGCTCGCTGGTCGTGGCTATGTTGCTTGTCAATATCTTGCGTGCGCTAGGCTCCGTGGTGTTTAGAATAGTCGCTGCGCTCCACGTTGCGCCGTTGCTGACTTGTCCTGAGCTATCGACGGACAACGCTTGGAGATCACCACTCCAGAACTTGGGTTCGTATGAGGCTTTGAACAGGACGCTGCCCGTATTGAGCTCTGAGCTACTGGTTCCCAATGATGTATTCGTGGTGGCAGTTTCTTGGGCAATTCTAGCAAAGGCATTTTTGAGGCCTGCAACCATTCCTGCTGCGTCGCCACCCACGAAGAAGTTATCTGGGCGCTTGTCCCCAGAAGAAAGCGTTTGCCCGTTGGTAGTCCACATGGCGTCAGTGATGCTTGAGGCCGCTGCGGTCTCGGGATCAAAGCCCTGAGGTACGGTGAAGCCACCGTATTTAGTGGCAAGCCAATACTGGTTGGCTGTCTTTGGCTTGAGCAGTTGACCTTCCCTGACATCCACCCAGTAGGTCGAAATGGTTTGCTTGCCAGGTATAAGGTTTCGTTGATCCTTTACATGGGCATCGAATGCCAAGCCAGCGATATAGGCAGAGCTTTGTCGCCCTTCATTGTCGAATGGAGTGGGAATCGAAATGCCTTCCAAGGCGGCTACTCGGCTTGTCGCCGTTACGACATTGACCGTAGTGTCTGCCGCTACCTCGGGAGGTAAAGCTGGCTCCTGATCGTGCTTAAGGTTTCCTGGAAGATTTTTATCGCTCCAGGTATTCACGTCGCCAATGCCGAGAATGACATTTTTTTGGCAGGAGTAGGTAATAGGGTCGATCCAGTTGGTAACTACGGGGAAGCCGTCTGCCTGGGCGTAACGATCATCACTATCGCCGGTAAGCTCACTATAGGTGTTAACATTCCCTTGGTTCTTGAAATAGCGTAATGCAGTATAGTAAAGCTCACTTACCGGATCAAAATCCTTTAGCTTGCGATAAAGGTTTCCTCTGTAAGGCATGGAGCCAAATTTGTTGATGTAGTTAATGACGCCGCTATTGACGATTCGACCTGTATTATCTATGGCATCGTTTGTTGCTTGAGCCTCGGAAGTGGATGGATTGCTTACCAATATCCCCGTTTCAGAGCTCCATTCTGCGCGATTTGTCGTTTGGTCTGGAGGGTTAGGCCCTATGTAGGCCTGGTTGGCGCGTAGAACACCACCGTCGCGTAATCGATCCTCGTAAACGTTTAGGTAACTGAAGGCTGAATAACGTAAATTGTTTGCATACTGTTGTAGTAGGCCTTCAGGTTTGTACTGTCCGTTAGGGTAGCGCTTGCAGTTGGCTTCTTTCAAACTCTCGGAGACGCAAACCTTAACCTGAATTCTTAAGCGGTAAACGCTTTTTACCCCTTGTTCTGGGGGGTAATATGCAGTTTTTAGCTTTCCATCTTCCCATTGGGCAGAGTTGTTAGGGTCGTAATCAGTCCATTCGTAGTCCCCCTCTGAATACCCAGTCCCACCGATCTTGTCCGTCCAGTTGGAGATGAGCATGTCAAAACCCAGACCCTCCAGGCGGATGTTCAGACTGTTCCAGTTGTCGAGTGGTAGGGCGCCTTCAAGCTGAGTCATATCCTGGCCGGTATTTATGCGGTTGCCTGCATCACTCTGCCCGCTATGTCGAGCTTTCTGTAGGATGGTCGATGTGGTGGTGTCGACCACTCGATTGCCTCCCGTCAGTGCGCTACGAAACGGATCAATAGTGGGTGTGGCAGCCCAGTTGAGGAAGTTGCCACTCCACTCTTTTTCACCAGTGCAGCGAAAGTTTTCCGTTTTTCTTACAGGATAGAAGTAGCGGTCGAGCTCTTGTGTGCCGTATTGATAGAGGTAGCATTTTTCGGAATCAAAGTAGCCAGTGTAGCGGGTGGCAGAAACATAGTTGTTTATGTTTGCTACAGATAGTACCGTTGGCCATTCCACCGAGGGGACCAAGGCTAGGCTACCTGGTATGTCACCGCCAATGAGTAGCGGCGTTTGAGATACCGCACCGTGAGTATTTGGACTCATGCCGAGTAGGGCTAATAGAGCAAGCAGGGCGCGACGTGAGATCAAGGGGAATAATGAGAGTTTGCTCATGAGCTGTTCTCCGAGCGCTAGCGCCTGATGAAAAGAGTGCTGAGATTGACTATGGAGCTAGCCACCTGAGTATCTCCTGAGCTGTCTTTCGCACTGCCCAAGCCTTTTGTTTCAATCCGGATTACACTTGTTGTAATCGGGATCCCGGCCTCTAGGCTATAACCGAACTTTTGAATGGTCACGCCGGGTAGCGGGTTCATGCGATAGGTTGCTCGACCCTGACCCTGGTCGGAAAGGTCTGTGGCATCGGTCCAGTTGTCGGTAGTGGCAGTGCTTTGCCATTCCGCTATGGATTTGTTCTTGGCCGCTTGTTCAGCGTCGCGTTGCGCCATTTCCGCTGCCTGGAAGGCGAGATTCTCATCGCGCAAGTTGCCCGCCATCCGCTCCTGCAGGACGGTGCCCCTCATGCTTCCGATGGCGAGCAGGGTCATGAGCAGCAGCATGATCAGGGTAACGATGAGTACCGCGCCATTTTGCTGGCCTGGGAGCTTGTTCATGGCAGATGGTTGCGAATCCCGACGGTAAGGGTGAAGACCTGGGCAAGACGGCCATCGTCAATGGTTCTGTTGCTGCCCATGAATGGCACAGTCTGGTCAGGCGTGATTGCATTTTTTTGTCGGCTCACGGCGAGCAGATTGATGCGGACGGAAACCACGCTTTGCCAGTTGTTGGTCAGACTCGAGTCGTTGGCATCGAGGTAGTTGCCTGTTATCTGGCCATTGGCATTGCCCAGCGCATACTGGAATTGCAGGTCTTGGATGCCACTTACCAGTTCTTCCGCTATTTCAACCGGTGTCGAGCCCGCATTGGATGTGTAACGGGTGCGCCACAATGAAGGGACGCCGGTAGTGGTGTCGTTCTTCAGGTAATAGAGTGTGCTCTGATAGTTGAGGGCCTGAGCCGTTTTGTTGTAGGCGCGACTAAAGTTCAAACCTTCTTTTAAAGAGACGCTTTTGCCCGTATCACTTTGGTTTATGAAGAAATCGCAAGCCACAGGATCGGCGACGATGATCAGATCGCCTTTCCTGGCACCACTGTCGGTGGTGCCGGTCGTAAGGCTCCCATTAGTGGCAGCGGCATTGTCGGGTAGGGCCTTCACCACGGGATTGGCAGCGTGCTTGAGCAGGATGACATCGGTACCCGATGTCCGAGCGTTATAAGTAGTATCCAACCAGTCCGGTAGCGTACCTGGACTGCTGTCATTCCAGCCTTTTAGGCCGCTGCCCAGCACATAGCGATCATCATTGCCACTGGTCAAGCTGGTTGGCGTGAGGTCATTCAGCTTGCTCAGGCATTCGCCTCTGTAGCCAGCATTTCGCAGATCGAAAGCGATGAATTCAAGCGCGAAGCGACCTGACTCCTGTACCTGGGAGAGGGCTGTGTTTGTCTGATAGGTCTGACGAGAGGACAGGAAAATCTGGATTACGCCGCCCATCAGCAACAAGCCAAGCAGCAGGGCGATCATCAATTCGATGATGGATAGACCGGCTTGACGACGCGATGAGGTGCGCATCATAGACGGGTCCTATACTCGAAGGTTTCCAGTGCACGCGCTGTCGCTTGCTGGGTCGTTTCGTCGGTACTCTTGATGCGTGCTCGTGCATCGTTCCAGCTGATGCTGATGGTCACTATGTTGCTCGAGGTGACTATGGTGCCTGTCCCTTGCGGAAGACTGCTTGCCAAATGGCTATTCCATTCCGCCAGATCGCGTTGCGCCGGAGTTGAGGTGCTACTGGGCGTGCTACTGGTGGACGGGGGGCTGGACTGCGCGTAGTCGCCAGCTAGCGCCGCCTTGCGATTGGCCCGCATGCGGTCCGCTATGTCATTGGCCAGGATGGTGGCCTGGGAGCGATAGTAGGCCCCTTGATTGCTCTGCACGCTCATGGCCTGCAAGCCGGCCAGGCCCAACAAGCCGATGGCGAGGATGAACATGGCCACCAGGACCTCGATGAGCGTCGCGCCACGCTGCCATCGGGATCGGTTCATGGCTGGATGCAACCGCTCGTGTTGGCTGAGGCATTGCCGGTGACCGTCACGGTGACGATACGGCGGCAACTGGGTGTCGCGACGCCCAGGGTTTCAGCAGCGCTGAGCGTCGTCGTGCCATTGTTGCGATAGGTGATGCCATCACTGGGGCCGGTGAGCGCGATCCCGGTCGCAGGCTCCCAGACGCGGAGGACGAGACTCTCTTGGATCAATAGCCAGCCTGCTGACCAGTCGGTACCCGCTTCACAAGCGCTGCCGTCTGCATTGCGTCGACAGAGGGTGACGTTGGTACGGCGCTTGAGCGCTTCCGAACGAGTCGTTTGCAGGGCGCCTACCAGTTCATTGCTCATGACCGCCGCCCGGTTGCTCTGTACGGTCCTGTTGAACGACGGCGCAGCGATGGCGATGACGATCGCCAGAATGGCGATCGCCACCATCAGTTCGATAAGAGTGAAGCCGTACTGAGCACGCATCGTCGGATTCGCCAGGTTGGGAGGCCTAGGATGGGTGATGGCACTCTGATGTCCAGCAAATGGTGGATGTTCGGTCGAAAAAGGAACGTGTCTGGTACGCGGGTTTAAGCGCAACGGTCGCTCTCGCGGAGATTCGCTGGCTCGATCCGTCCTGCTTTGTTCAGGACGAGGCGGGCGAGCGGAGTGTCGCCTCGGCAGAGGATGAAACTGCCATTCAGCGAGTCGGTGGTACCGTTGCCCAGGAAGGTGAGATGGGGCTGGGTGCGGAAGTTGTTCCAATGCCAGTGCAGGCCTTCCGGCAGTTCGCTGACCAGCAGCGTCGCCTCTTCGGCGGACTGCTGCCCGTCACGATCATGATCGGGGAAGACGCGCGTCGCGGCTGACCAGCGACTGGTGGCTTCGCAGGTAGCCGCTGGCGCATGGCAGATGGTGACGCTGCTTTTTCTGGTAATGGCGGCGGTACGGGCGAAGTTGACCGTTTCCCTCAGGTGGTCGATGGCGATCTGCTGGCGGTTACGTTGCAGCAATTCGCCGAACGCGGGCGCCGCCAGCGCCGTGACGATGCCGAGTACACTGAGACAGATGAGCAGTTCGAAGAGGCTGACGCCTCGCGCGTTGCGATATGTCATGTCGACGTCCTTGTGTGATCTTCCGGCCTTCCTGGCCGAAGAAGCGATTTAATGACGTCGTGCTGGCGAGTCAATTCCCAGGTGCTAGAGGTGTGACGTGAGTTTCGATGTGGCTGTGGTAGGGGCCGGTGCCATTGGCTTGTTGTCGGCCTATCACCTGTCCTTGAGCGGTCGGCGGGTGGTGTTGGTGGAGCGGGGCGAGCCTGGGCGGGAGGCGTCCTGGGCTGGTGGCGGGATCGTCTCGCCGCTCTATCCGTGGCGCTATCAGCCGGCCGTGACGGCGCTGGCGCACTGGTCGCAGGATTTCTATCCGGTGCTGGGGGAGCGGTTGCGGCAGGAGACGGGCGTGGACCCCGAGGTGGAAGTGACCGGGCTGTACTGGCTCGATCTGGAGGACGAAGCCGAGGCGCTGGACTGGGCGCGGCGCAATGTGCGGCCGCTGGCGTCGGTGTCGGTCGCGGCGGTACGGCAGCGGGTGCCGGTGCTGGGGCCGGGCTATGAGCGAGCAGTCTTCATGGCGGGGGTGGCCAATGTGCGCAATCCCCGGCTGGTGCGCTCCTTGCGCGAAGCCTTGCTGCGCATGCCGAACGTGACGCTAATGAGCGAGTCGCCGGTGACCGGGTTCTTGCGCCAGGGTGAGCGCATAATGGGGGTACAGACGGCGCGCGAGGCCATCCATGCCGAGTCGGTCGTCGTCTGTGCGGGCGCCTGGAGCGGTGAGCTGCTGCAGACCCTGGGGCTGGCGGTGCCGGTGCGGCCGGTGAAGGGGCAGATGCTGCTGTATCGCCAGCCGGTCGGCTATCTGACCAGCATGGTGCTGGCCAAGGGGCGCTACGCCATTCCGCGGCGCGATGGTCATATCCTCATCGGCAGTACCCTGGAGCACGCCGAATTCGACAAGACGCCGACCGCCGAGGCGCTGGCCAGCCTACAGGCCTCGGCCGCCGAGTTGCTGCCGGCGCTGGCCGGCCAGGCGCCGGTGGCGCACTGGGCGGGACTGCGGCCGGGGTCGCCGGATGGCGTGCCCTTCATCGGGCCGGTACCGGAGCTGCCCGGGCTGTGGCTCAACTGCGGGCACTATCGCAATGGCCTGGTGCTGGCACCGGCGTCCTGCCAGTTGCTGACCGATCTGCTCACCGAACGCACGCCCATCATCGATTCGGCGCCCTATGCGCCAGGCGCGCGGTTGGCGGCGGACTGATCAATCGATGCCGAGCTTCTTCAGTCGGTAGCGCATCGACCGGAAGGAGAGGCCCAGGCGTTCCGCGGCGGCGGTGCGATTCCAGCGGGTCTCTTCGAGCGCCTGCATGATCAGCTGGCGCTCGATGGATTCCAGGTGGTCTTCGAGGTTGGCGATGTTGGCCAGGCTGGCTTCGCCGGTGGCGGTGGCCGCCGGGGCGTCGGCCAGGCGCAGGTCGGCCGGGCGGATGACATCGCCTTCGCAAAGGGTGTAGGCCCGCTCCAGCATGTTTTCCAGTTCGCGCACGTTACCGGGAAAGCGGTAGCTCTTGAGCCTGGCCAGGGCATCCTCGCCCAGCATGGCCGGGGCGAGGCCTGAGTCCCGCGCCAGGCGTTCGAGCATGTGATTGGCCAGGACACCAATGTCTTCACGGCGCTCGCGCAGGGCCGGTACCTGCAATTCGATGACGTTGAGGCGATAGTAGAGATCCTGGCGGAAGGTGCCGGCGGCGACCTCGGCGGCGAGATCCCGGTGGGTGGCGCTGAGGATGCGCACGTCCAGGCTGATCTCCTGCTGGCTGCCTACCGGGCGCACGGCTTTTTCCTGGATGGCGCGCAAGAGCTTGACCTGCATCGGCAGCGGCAAGTCGGCCACCTCGTCGAGAAACAGGGTGCCGCCCTGGGCGGCCTGGAACAGGCCCTGCTTGTCTTCGATGGCGCCGGTGAAGCTGCCCTTGCGGTGGCCGAAGAATTCGCTTTCCACCAGTTCCGAGGGGATGGCGCCGCAGTTGACCGGCACGAAGGGCCGACCGGCCCGCGGACCCTGCTCATGGATCAGTCGTGCCACCCGCTCTTTGCCGCTGCCCGATTCGCCGCTGATGTAGACCGGCGCCTGGCTGCGCGCCAGCTTGGCGATCTGGCCGCGCAGGGCGCGCATGGGGGGCGACTCGCCGAGCAGTTGGGTTTCACTGGCACCGGCTGCTGCCGGGGTGGGCCCGGACAGGCGCAGGGCGGTGCCCACCAGCTCGCGCAGGCGCGGCAGATCCACCGGCTTGGTCAGGTAGTCGAAGGCGCCGGCCTTGAGCGCCTGCACAGCGGTTTCCAGGCTGCCGAAGGCGGTGATCATGGCTACCGGCAATTGCGGAAAGCGTTGCTGGATGAACTGGATGAGGTCCAGTCCCGAGCCGTCGGGCAGGCGCATGTCGGTCAGGCAGAGGTCGAAGCTTTCCCGTTCGAGGATGGCCCGGGCGTCGGCGATGTTCTTGGCGCTGGCGGTGTCGAGTTTCATCCGCCCCAGGGTGATCTCCAGGAGTTCGCGGATATCGGGTTCATCGTCGACGATCAGGACTTTCTGTCGGGCCATGCTCAGCTCATTGTGCGGGGATGGGCGAAGGTGATGCGAAAACAGCTGCCGTTCGCCAAAGGATGATAGCCAAGTCTGGCCTGGTTGCTCTCGCAAAGCTCACGGGAGATGTACAGGCCCAGCCCGGTCCCCTTGTTCTCGGTGGTGAAGAAGGGTTCGAACAGGTGGTCGAGTTGTTCGGCGGCGACGCCTGGGCCGTCATCGACCACCTCGAGGATGGGCAGGTCGCTTTCCGGGTCGCGGTAGGTGCTGAGCCAGACCTGGCCGGTGCCGTGTTTCTGGCAGCTGTAGCGCAGGCCGTTCTGTACCAGGTTGGTCAGGATCTGGCCCAGCTGGTGGGGGTCCATGTGGGTCTGCAGGGTACCGGCTTCGGTCTTGACGTGCAGCGTCTGGCCGGCGGGCAGGGTAGGGCGCAACTCCCCGGCGAAGCGGTGCGCCCAATAGCGCAGATCGATCAGCTGCGGCGCGGCCTGGCGTCGGCGCGACAGCTGCAGGACGTTTTCCACCACCCGATTCATTCGCCGTGACTGGTCCTGGATGATCTGCGCCAGGCGCCGATCCGGTGTGGTCAGTTCTTCGGATTCCTGCAGCAGTTGCGCGGCGTGACTGATGGCCCCCAGCGGGTTGCGGATCTCGTGGGCGATGCCGGCGGTGAGACGACCAAGGGAGGCGAGCTTGAGTTGCTGGGCCTGCTGCGCGATGCGCGAGACGTCTTCGAGAAAGGTGAGTACCCGTTCGCCTTCACCTTGCTGCAGCCGGGCGAAGCTGGGTTGCAGCAGCGGGCCGTTGGCATGGGCGCGCCAGGGCGTGGGACGGATGCTGGGATTGCGCTCCCATTCCTCCAGCCGCTGGGCGAGGCCCAGGGTCAGGGGCGTGATGGTGGCCTCGTCGTCCACCCCGAGCAGGCGCCGGGCTGCTGGATTGGCCAGCAGCACCTGGTACTCGGCATCGAACACCAGGATGCCGGTACGCATGCGTTCGAGGATCAGGGCATTGAGGGCTTCCAATTCGGCCACCGCAGTGGCGCGGGTTTCGGCCAGGGCCTGGCTGTCCAGCAGCCGCCGGACCAGGCCCTGTACCAGCAGCGCCGTGGCGAAACAAAGGGTGCCCAGACCTGCCGCCTGCACATAGCCGCTGCCGCTGTCGCCACGGCGCAGGTCCAGGTAGCCGGTCGCCAGCAGCAGGGCGATGGCGGCCAGGGCAGCGATCAGCAGGCCGCGGCGTCCGCGGATCAGGACGTTGGAGACCCCGACGGTCACCACCAGCAGACTGCCCATGCCGCTGGCGATGCCGCCGGCCAGGAAGAACAGGCCGCCCAGGGCGAGGATATCGATCAGTGCCAGGGCGAAGGCGCGACCGCGCAGCAGCCGATGGCCGACCGCGAGCACTACGTTGGTTGCCAGATAGGCCCAGCTGGCCTGACGGAACAGCAGGCCGTCGACGGTGCGCAGCCAGTGCTGATCCAGATCGCTGGAAATCAGCACCACCAGCGCCAGACCGATGACGATGCGATAGAGATGATAGAGCCGCAGGACCGCGTCGGCTCTCAGGATGCCTGGATCAGTCGCGGTGCTCATGCTGCAACCGGCGATGTTCGGCGCTGCAATACCAGCGCTGGCCTTCGCCGTCGGCCAGGGCTCTTTCCTGGGGCACATGCACGCCGCAGTGGGCGCAGCGCACCATGGCATTGGGCGGCAGCGGAGGCGCCTTGGCAGCGGGCTTCTGCGTCTTGCCGCGCCACCAGCGTCTGATCATCCAGAACAGCGCGCCCAGGAGGACGAGCCACAACAGCAGGCGAAGCAGACCCATGGCGATCTCGCAGCGTGAAGGAGGGTGGAGTTTAGCAGGGCCGCCGCAGTGGGTGAGCCCCCCCGCAGGGCATCGATTGTCCCGCTTCGCTGCATGCAGGAAAATGCAGCGATGAATCGGGCAAGGAAGAGTGCATGAGTCAGCTGCTGAAGGTCGTGATGGCGCAAGTGAACCTCAAGGTCGGCGACATCCACGGCAATGTGGAACGGATCATCACCGCGGCCCATGAGGCCCGGGACCGGTTGCAGGGCGATCTCATCGTCTTCCCGGAATTGTCGCTGTGCGGTTATCCGCCGGAGGACCTGCTGCTGCGTTCGAGCATGCAGCGCCGCATCGAGAAGGGCTTGCAGCGGATCCGCCAGGAGATCGCCGGCATCCATGTGCTGGTGGGCTTTCCCTGGCTGGAAGAGGGGCGGCGTTACAACGCCTGTGCGGTCTATCGCGATGGCGCCGAGCTGGCCTGCTATCGCAAGCAGCAACTGCCCAACTATCAGGTGTTCGACGAAAAACGCTACTTCGAGCCAGGCGACAGTGCCGCCGTGTTCGACTACCAGGGCGTGCCCATCGGCGTCACCATCTGCGAAGACATCTGGTTCGCCGAGCCCATGGCCAAGGCCCGTGCCGCCGGGGCGCGGCTGATGCTCAATCTGAACGCTTCCCCCTTCCATGGTGGCAAGCAGCCGGAACGTGAGGCCGTGGTAGGCCAGCGTGCCCGGGAGGGCGGCATGCCAGTGGTCTACGTCAACCAGGTGGGTGGCCAGGACGAACTGGTGTTCGACGGCCACTCCTTCGTGGTCGATGCCCTGGGGCAGGTCAGCCAGCGCGCGCCGGCCTTCGTCGAGGGCCTCTATCCGGTCAGCTTCGACCGGGACCTGACCCCGCAGCCGGCCGAACTCGCCCCCGTGGCTTCGTTGGAAGCCAGCATCTATGACGCCCTGGTGCTGGGGGTACGCGACTACGTGCGCAAGAACGGCTTCAAGGGCGTGGTCCTGGGCCTGTCCGGTGGCATCGATTCGGCGCTGGTCCTGGCAGTCGCGGCGGATGCCCTGGGCGCGGAACAGGTGGAGGCGGTGATGATGCCCTACCACTACACCGCGCAGATCAGCCTGGACGATGCCGAAGCCGAGGCGCGGAAGCTGGGGGTACGCTACAGCGTCTTGCCCATCGCGGCCATGGTCGAGGCCTTCCAGCAAACCCTGGCCGGCGAATTCGCCGGACTTGGGCGCGACACCACCGAGGAGAATCTACAGGCGCGCTGCCGTGGCACCCTGCTGATGGCCATTTCCAACAAGAAGGGCTATCTGGTGCTGACCACCGGCAACAAGAGCGAGATGGCGGTGGGTTACGCCACCCTCTATGGCGACATGGCCGGTGGCTTCGATGTACTCAAGGACGTGCCCAAGACCCTGGTGTTCCGCCTCTGCGCGTACCGCAATCGCCACGGTGAGGTGATTCCCCAGCGGGTGATCGACCGGCCGCCGTCGGCGGAGCTGTCGCCGGACCAGAAGGACGAGGACTCGCTGCCGCCCTATCCGGTGCTCGACGAGATCCTGCGACTGTACGTCGAGCAGGATCTCTCGGCCGCGGACATCGTCGCCGCCGGCTTTGACGAGGAAACGGTGCGCAAGGTATTGCGTCTGGTGGATCTCAACGAGTACAAGCGACGCCAGGCGGCGGTCGGTGCACGAGTGACCCAGCGCGGTTTCGGTCGCGACCGGCGCTACCCGATCACCTCGGGCTGGCGGATCGGCGACTAATCCGCCGGTTCTGACGCAATAAAAAAGGGGAAGCCAGTGGCTTCCCCTTTGCACATCTGCTGCCGGATCAGTCGAACAGACCAAAGGTCAGGCGGCTGAACCAGGAGCGCTTGGCCGGAGCCGGGGTCGCGCCGCCGGCCTTCTCGGCTTCGGCCGGGTCGACGATGCGCAACTCGGGCGCCAGGTTGTCACGCTCTTCCTGGTACTTGCGCTGGATGTCCTGGCTGGCGCGGGTCTCGCCGGGCGGCAGCGGATCGCTCGGGCGATCGATCAGGCCCAGGGTCGCGCGGGTCAGCCAGGAACGCTGCTGATCCTTGTCGTCCGGCTCGCGCAGCTGGAATTCGCCATCCTTGAGGCTGACGTTGTCCGGGTAGTTGAGCTTGAGGGTTTCCAGGCTGGTGGCCGCCAGGTCGTTCAGACCCAGGTGCTTGTAGGCCTCGGTCATGATCGCCAGGCCGTCACCCACGGACGGGGTGCCCTGGAAGTTCTCGACCACGTAGCGACCGCGGTTGGCGGCTGCCACATAGGCCTTGCGGGTCAGGTAGTAGTGGCCGACGTGGACGTCGTAGGCCGCCAGCAGGTTGCGCAGGTAGACCATGCGCGCCTTGGCGTCCGGGGCGTAGCGGCTGTTGGGGAAGCGGCTGGTGAACTGGGCGAAGTCGTTGAAGGAATCGCGCGCCGCGCCCGGGTCACGCTTGGTCATGTCCAGCGGCAGGAAGCGCGCCAGCAGGCCGCGGTCCTGTTCGAAGGAGGACACGCCCTTCATGTAGTAGGCGTAGTCGACATTGGGGTGCTGTGGATGCAGGCGGATGAAGCGATCCGCCGCCGTGCGCGCCGCCTCGGGCTCGCCATTCTTGTAGTTGGCGTAGATCAGCTCCAGCTGGGCCTGTTCGGCATAGCGGCCGAAAGGATACCGCGACTCCAGGGCCTTCAGCTTGCTGATGGCGTCCGTGTAGCTGCTGTTGGAGATATCGCGCTGAGCCTGGGTATAGAGCTCGCCTTCCGGCAGATTTTCCGGAACCTCGGGCGCTTTCGAGGAGCAGGCGGCGGTGAGGACTAGGCTGGTGACCAGCAGCAGGTGCTTCAATTGCATGGCGGCTTGGATTCCCCGAAACGGTCGGCGGTGCAGGGATGAGCGCGGAGAGCGCTCACCTAGCCTGTGACGGGGCCGGAACCGTCCTGTTATGATGATCGACCCGGAATGCCGGGGCAAAAAAGTCGCCGTATTTAACCACAGGGTCGGGCCGATTCCAAAAGCCCCGCCATTGCCCGCGCAGATCCATGTCCGAATCCATCGTTCTCAATGCCGAAGTCCCCTACGAACTCGGTGGCCAGCGCCTCGATCAAGTCGCTGCCCAGCTGTTCGCCGAACATTCCCGCTCGCGTCTTGCCGCCTGGATCAAGGACGGTAGCCTGACCGTCGACGGCGCCGTGCTGCGTCCGCGTGACTCCGTCCATGGCGGCGCCCAGCTGGCGCTGCGCGCCGAGCGCGAGGCCCAGGGCGAGTGGGTGGCCCAGGACATCGAGCTGGACATCGTCTACGAAGACGATCACCTGCTGGTGCTCGACAAGCCGGCCGGGCTGGTGGTGCATCCGGCCGCCGGCCATGCCGACGGCACCCTGCTCAATGCCTTGCTGCACCATGTACCGGGACTGGAAAGCGTGCCGCGCGCCGGCATCGTCCATCGCCTGGACAAGGACACCACCGGGCTCATGGTGGTGGCCAAGACGCTGGAGGCCCATACCCACCTGGTCGCCCAGTTGCAGGCACGCTCGGTGAGCCGCATCTACGAAGCCGTCGTTGCCGGGGTGATCGTTGCCGGCGGCACGGTCAATGCGCCCATCGGGCGTCATTCCCAGCGTCGTCAGCAGATGGCGGTGATCGCCGGCGGCAAGCCAGCCGTCAGTCACTATCGGGTGCTGGAGCGCTTCCGCGCCTATACCCATACCCGGGTCAAGCTGGAGACCGGCCGTACCCACCAGATCCGCGTGCACATGACCCACGTCGGCTTCCCGCTGGTCGGCGATCCGGTCTATGGCGGTCGCTTCAAGATTCCGCCAGCGACCAATCCGACCCTGATCAAGACCCTGCGCGAATTTCCGCGCCAGGCGCTGCACGCGCGCTTCCTCGAACTGGATCACCCAGTGACCGGTGAACGGCTGCGCTGGGAGTCGCCGCTGCCGGAAGACCTGGTCTGGCTGCTGGATCTGTTGCGCCAGGACCGGGAGTCCTTCGAGTGACAGGCGCCGACTGGCTGCGGCCGGACTGGCCGGCGCCGGTCGGCGTCCAGGCCTGCGTCACCACCCGCATGGGCGGTGTCAGCCAGACGCCCTTTGACAGCTTCAATCTGGGCACCCATGTCGGGGATGACCCGGCGGCGGTCGCCGAGAACCGTCGACGGCTGGGCGAGGCCCTGGGGTGCCAGCCGGCCTGGCTCGAACAGGTTCATGGCACCGCGGTGGTCGAAGCCGACCCGACCCAGGTGCTGCGTGCCGATGCGGCCTGGAGTGCTACGCCTGGTATCGCCGTGACCATGATGACCGCCGACTGCCTGCCGGCGCTGTTCTGCCGGCGGGACGGTTCCCGCGTCGCGGCGGCCCACGCCGGCTGGCGCGGTCTGGCCGGTGGGGTGCTGGAAGCGGCTGCCGCCAGTCTGGCCGTGCCGCCCGCCGAGGTGCTGGTCTGGCTGGGGCCGGCCATTGGCCCAGCCAGCTTCGAGGTGGGTGTCGAGGTGCGTGAGGCTTTCCTCGCCCAGCACGGTGACGCCGGGCAGTGCTTCGTGGCCAAGGGCGGGGACAAGTACCTGGGCGATCTCTATGCTCTGGCCCGTCTGCGTCTCGCCGCCCAGGGCATCACGGCGGTCTATGGGGGTGGCTTCGATACCTTTGTCGATCATCAGCGCTTTTTCTCCTACCGGCGCGCCTCTCGCACCGGTCGCTTCGCCAGCCTGATCTGGATCAAGCCCTAGGCATTTTTTTGGGATGTCAAGCCTTCCTGGCTTGAATCGTTACGCATCGCCCCTATCTAAAGGTCATTCCCGCGGGTAATCGAAAGCGCCTTCTGCTGCGCCATCCCGCGTTTCAGATAAGGACCTTGCCCATGCGTATAGACCGTTTCACCAGCAAATTGCAGCTCGCCCTGGCGGATGCCCAGTCCCTGGCCGTCGGCCATGACCACCCGGCCATCGAGCCGCTGCACCTGTTCTCCGCGCTGCTCGACCAGCAGGGCGGCTCCATTTCTCCGCTGTTGCGCCAGGTCGGCTTCGACCTTGCCAGCCTGCGCAAGACTCTCGGCGAAGAGCTGGACAAGCTACCCAAGATCCAGAATCCCACCGGCGACGTGAACCTGTCCCAGGACCTGGCGCGCCTGCTCAACCAGGCCGATCGCCTGGCCCAGCAGAAGGGCGACCAGTTCATCTCCAGCGAGCTGGTGCTGCTCGCCGCCATGGACGAGAACACCCGCCTCGGCAAGTTGCTGCTGGGGCAGGGCGTCTCGCGCAAGGCGCTGGAGAACGCCATCAACAACCTGCGCGGCGGCGAAGCGGTCAATGATCCCAATGCCGAAGACAGCCGCAAGGCGCTGGACAAGTTCACCGTCGATCTCACCAAGCGCGCCGAAGACGGCAAGCTCGACCCGGTGATCGGCCGGGACGACGAGATCCGCCGCACCATCCAGGTCCTGCAACGGCGGACCAAGAACAACCCGGTGCTGATCGGCGAACCCGGCGTCGGCAAGACTGCCATCGCCGAAGGCTTGGCCCAGCGCATCATCAACGGCGAGGTGCCCGACGGCCTCAAGGACAAGCGCCTACTGGCCCTGGACATGGGCGCCCTGATCGCCGGCGCCAAGTTCCGTGGTGAATTCGAGGAGCGCCTGAAAGGCGTACTCAACGAACTGAGCAAACAAGAAGGGCGCATCATCCTGTTCATCGATGAGCTGCACACCATGGTCGGCGCCGGCAAGGCCGAAGGCGCCATGGATGCCGGCAACATGCTCAAGCCGGCCCTGGCCCGCGGCGAGCTGCATTGCGTGGGCGCCACCACCCTCGACGAGTACCGCCAGTTCATCGAAAAGGACGCGGCCCTAGAGCGGCGCTTCCAGAAAGTGCTGGTGGACGAGCCGAGCGAAGAGGACACCATCGCCATCCTGCGTGGCCTCAAGGAGCGCTACGAGGTGCACCACAAGGTAGCCATCACCGACGGCGCCATCATCGCCGCGGCCAAGCTGTCCCATCGCTACATCACCGACCGCCAGCTGCCGGACAAGGCCATCGACCTGATCGACGAGGCGGCCAGCCGCATCCGCATGGAGATCGACTCCAAGCCCGAGGCTCTGGATCGCCTGGATCGCCGGCTGATCCAGCTCAAGGTAGAACGCCAGGCGCTGAAGAAGGAAGAAGACGAGGCGGCGCGCAAGCGGCTGGAAAAGCTCGACGAGGACATCACCCGCCTCGAACAGGAGTACGCCGATCTGGAGGAAATCTGGAAGGCCGAGAAGGCCGAGGTCCAGGATTCCGCCCAGTTGCAGCAGCGCATCGAACAGGCCCGCACCGAGCTGGAGGCCGCTCGCCGCAAGGGTGACCTCAATCGCATGGCCGAGCTGCAGTACGGCACCATTCCCGATCTGGAGCGCAGTCTGCAGATGGTGGACCAGCACGAGAAGCCGGCCAACCAGCTCTTGCGCAACAAGGTCACCGAAGACGAGATCGCCGAGGTGGTTTCCAAGTGGACCGGCATTCCGGTGAGCAAGATGCTCGAAGGCGAGCGCGACAAGCTCTTGCGCATGGAAGAGGCCCTGCACAACCGGGTGATCGGTCAGGACGAGGCGGTCACCGCCGTGGCCAATGCCGTGCGCCGCTCGCGGGCCGGGTTGTCGGATCCCAACAAGCCCAGCGGGTCCTTCCTCTTCCTCGGCCCGACCGGGGTTGGCAAGACCGAGCTGTGCAAGTCGCTGGCGGAATTCCTCTTCGACACCGAGGACGCCATGGTGCGTATCGACATGTCCGAATTCATGGAGAAGCACTCCGTGGCTCGTCTGATCGGTGCGCCGCCCGGCTACGTCGGCTACGAGGAGGGCGGCTATCTGACCGAGGCCGTGCGGCGCAAGCCTTACTCGGTGGTCCTGCTGGACGAGGTGGAAAAGGCCCATCCGGATGTCTTCAACATCCTCCTGCAGGTGCTCGACGATGGGCGCCTGACCGATAGCCAGGGCCGTACCGTGGACTTCCGCAATGCGGTGATCGTCATGACCTCGAACCTGGGCTCGGCACAGATCCAGGAGCTGGTGGGCGATCCCGATGCCCAACGCGCCGCGGTGATGGATGCGGTGGCCGGTCATTTCCGCCCCGAGTTCATCAACCGGATCGACGAGGTGGTGGTGTTCGAGCCCCTGGGTCGCAAACAGATCGCGGGTATCGCCGAGATCCAGCTGCAGCACCTGCGGCAGCGCCTGGCCGAGCGCGATTTGCAACTCGAGCTGACGCCGGAGGCCTTGGACAAGCTGGTCGCCGTGGGCTACGACCCGGTCTATGGTGCGCGTCCGCTCAAGCGGGCCATCCAACGCTGGATCGAGAACTCCCTGGCGCAGCGCATCCTGTCGGGTGCCTTCGCGCCAAACACGCGGATCCACGGCAGCGTAGAGGGCGACGAGATCGTCTTCGCCTAGGAAAAGACCGGGTGACCTCAGGGTTGCCCGGCTTTCCGCATAAATTTGTGAAAAAACAGCAGGCTAGGTGTTGACGTCTGTTTCTACTTCCGTAAAATGGCGCACCTCACTTACGGCAAAGCTCGAAAGGCACTGACGTAAGAGGGGTTGGAAGATCGAAATTCCGCGATAGCTCAGTTGGTAGAGCAAATGACTGTTAATCATTGGGTCCCTGGTTCGAGTCCAGGTCGCGGAGCCACTTCCATTCTCGGGGTATAGCGCAGCCCGGTAGCGCGCCTGCTTTGGGAGCAGGATGTCGGGAGTTCGAATCCCCCTACCCCGACCATATTTGGGTCGTTAGCTCAGTTGGTAGAGCAGTTGGCTTTTAACCAATTGGTCGCAGGTTCGAATCCTGCACGACCCACCATTTTTACCAGGAACCCTCCGCAAGGAGGGTTTTTGCGTTTTGGCGCATTACTTTTTTCCTTCGAGATCCAATTTGTGCTGGCAAGGGGCTGATCCCGCCAGTACGCCAGACAAGGCGCGCGCTCGACATCCTTCTGCTTCCACAGGGGGGCCGTGAAAAAGTCGCGCCTAGGTTGGTCTGCCTCGCTTCCATCACGTCGCGCTCTATTCCGCTCATCTCTGGCAAACGCCGTCATCCAGGCTGCGTCCCGCGCCTATCAAGGCGATAGCCGGTCATAGCGACCGTCTGAGGCCTTACTACTATCAGGTGAAGTAACGGGTTTTCAGGCGGCGGGAATGCAGTCGAAACGCCTCTCGGGCTTCACGCTTATCGAGGTCTTGATCGTCGTGGCGCTGCTGGGCATCGTCACGGCACTGGCGGCGCCGGGCTTCGCCGGTTTGGTCCAGAGCAACCGCGTCCAGGCGGCAGCGGGAGAATTACAGCGCGCGCTCTATTACGCGCGCAGTGAAGCCATGAGTCGCGGTGTAAATGTCGTCGTCATCACCGATCCGGAGGATGCCAACGGCTGGATGGGCGCGCTGAGGATCACCACGGCCAAGACGGTGGTGCTGCCCACTGCCGAAGTGTTGCGGCAGTACAGCGGGGGACTGGGTAACGGTGTCAACGGAACCGGATCCATGGGCGGTACCCCCCTCACCAGTCTGACCTTCCAACCCAATGGCAGCCTGAAACTCAGCGGTGAAGCCACCATTCGCGTCTGCGCTACCAATGCGCTCACCCAGGGCAAGCAATTCACCCTCAGTCAGGGCGGGGTGCTGACTGTGAGCGACTATGTGCCTAACCGTGCCAGCGCCGTGGGGTGCAGCTAGATGAAGCGCTGGCAAGGGGGGTTCAGCATGATCGAGGTGCTGGTCAGTCTGGTGATCATCTGCATCGGCGTGCTGGGCATGGTGGCCCTGCAGACCCGCAGCGTGGCGCTGTCCCAGGATTCGGTGCAGCGCAGCAATGCCATGGTATTGGCCAACGACCTGCTCGAACTGATGCGCAGCAATCGCGATCAGGTGGTGGCCAGTGACAAGGTCAAGATCGACGGGGCCTATATCAAGCAACCGGGGACCAATTTTCGTATCAGGGCGCTCGATGCCGGCAAGACCTGCCTGACCCGGGATCGCTCTGCGGGAGGTGACACGGTAGCGGGACAGGATCTGGGGTGCTGGTTGAATCAGGTGAAGGCCTTGCTGCCGGTGACGGATGCCTTGATCGCCAGCAGTTTCGCGGTCTGTCCGGCATCCGGTGTACCACCGTTGCCCGCCAGCGATACCACCGGCAACACCACGCCACTCAAGGCCTGCGAGACCACGGCGGTGGCACCGGTAATGGTTGTGGTGGCCTGGCAGGACGTCAGCAACGATTCGCTGAATTGTCCCAAGGGCGTCTGCTACTACGCCTTGCGCTCGGAGCTGTAGGCCATGCTCATCATGTCGCGTGGACAGAAGGGTTTTTCACTCATCGAGATGATGATCGCCCTGACCGTGGGTACCTTCCTGGTGCTGGGCGTGTCGCAGATCTATATCAACAACAAGCGCAGTTTTCTCTTCCAGCAAGGCCAGACCGGCAATCGCAACAATGCCCAGTTGACCTTGCAGGTGCTTGATCGGCAACTGGCGAGAACCGGGTTCCGCGCCAACATTCGCAATCAGAGCACCTTGTCGTCGGCGTTTCCCGCCATCAATGCCGTAGCGGACAACGATGGTGTCAGCTGTCCCGCCTTTGACGCGGGCGTCACCTTCGCTGCCACTACGGACAATGTCGACGCGCCTACCGGCGTCTGCATCCGCTATCAAGGTGCGCTGGACAACAAGGACCTGGATTGCCTGGGCAACGTCATTCCCCGGGTCAATCTCAATGTCGGCGGCAATGTCCTGCTCAAGCTGCGTTATACCGCCGGCGCGACACCTGGTGCCGGTACCTTGAGCTGCACCGTTTGGAGCGAGCAGTCCGGGGCTCTGACACGCAAGGGCAGCGCGGTGCTGGTGCAGGGGCTGCAAGATTTTCGCTGGTCTATCCCGTTGAAATCCGATGTGCAAAAGGGCAGCAGCGCGGCGGTGCGCTATGCGGCGCTGCTCAGCACCACCAAGGCACTCACGAGCGATGTCGCCAGTAACGCTGCCGCTAATTGGAAGACGCTGACGGGTCGGCAGATCGATGACGCGAGTCGGCCAATGCAGATGCTGCAGAGCACCGTCATGCTGAGGAATCTCGCGCTATGAAAGCCTACCGCCGTCCTGGGCAGCGGGGTGCGACCTTGTTGATCGCCCTGGTGATGTTGCTGCTGCTTTCGCTATTGGCCGCCTCGAGCATGCGTCAGACCTTGCTGCAGGCCCGCAGTGGTGGCGCGGCGCTGGAAAACACCCAGGCCTTCAATGCGGCGGAGGCGGCGCTACGGGAGGGGGAGCGCCGCTTGGTCGCTCTCAGCCAACAGCCTTCCTTCACCGCCTTCAGCGCCGGTTTTGCCAGCTGCACGGAAAGCGTGCCAGCCGTGCGGAGCGCGTTCGCCAAGGCACAGACCGGTGATCTTTGCATCCTGACCAAGGCCAGTGATCTCAGCACCAGTAGCCTGACCCAGACCTGGGCGGCCACCGCCTTGCAGGCGACTGGAAGTGCGCCCACCACCCGTACGGTCGCCTACCGCGGCTCCGATGGCAGCGCTTCTTTCAGCCAGACGCCGCGCTGGGTGGTGACCGCCATGGGGAGTAGCTCGGTCGATGTGTCTGCACCGGCCACCAACCTGTTCCGCATCACCGCCGTCGCCCAGGATCGAGGCCGGCGCTTCCCGGTGATCCTGCAGAGCGTCGTCGCCCTGGAGGTGCCATGAGTCGAGCCGTATCAGGCCTTGGGGCGCTGACCCTGCTCCTGACCTTCGCTGCGCCAGCCGCTCAAGCCGCGGCGCTGAATCTCAGCCAGCAGCCGCTGTTCCTGACCAACAGCATCGGTCCCAATCTGTTCGTCACCCTGGACAACTCCACCAGCATGCAGATGGCGGTGGTGCCGGATGCGTCCAATACCGAGGTCATCAGGCCAACCCGCCGTGCCAAGTCGGCGGCCTTCAACAGTCTCTACTACAATCCGGCGATCACCTATCCGGCACCCTATGCGGTCAGCTACAGCACTGCCGGGGGCCTGACTCGCACGCGGCTGACCACCAGCTTTACCAGTGCCTACGTCAATGGCTATCGATCCAGTCTGGGCAGCGTCAATCTGGCCAGCGACTACCGGGTGAGCTGGAGCTACAACCCCAACTTGGTGACCACTGATCCCAATGTGGCACGCGGCAATACCTACGGGAACCCGGGATTGCAGAACAACAGTCCAAGTATGCTGGCAGAGAATCCGTCGCAGGATTTCCAAAGCGCGGGTACCTACCAGGGAACCAGTCGGAGTTATGGGCGGCTGACCCTGCTGGACATACTCCTGGGCGCCGGTTTCACCGAAATCATCAATGGCGCACAGGTTTCCATCAGCGATTCGTCCTTGCTTGGTTGGTTACTGTTTGGGCAGTCGCTGACGGGCGGATGCGCGGCAAGCATCGCCAATACGTCGACTGTTACCTATAGCAACGTCACCTGCACGCGCAATGTGGACTATGGGCTATTCGGAGTGATTTCCTCGGTCAACTACACCGTTACGGCCAACACCAACGTCTCGGCCGCCATCACCGGTGTACAGGCCTATTACTATCTTTACGACACGACGCTTAGTACCTGTCTTCCCGCCACCCTGCAGACCGAAGGCTGCTACCGGCGGGTGCTGGTAGGCGCCTCTTCGGGTCCCAACAACACGGACGAGCGGCAGAACTTCGCCAACTGGTATTCCTTCTATCGTAGCCGAGCGCTGGCTGCGCAGACGTCGACCAATCTGGCGCTGGCGGACGCCTCGGAGAATATCCGGCTTGGCTGGCAGGCATTGGGCACCAGTGACAGCTGCATTCTGGTAACCGCCAATGCCAACTGCCGCGGCATTAGCAACTCCAGTTCCACGACCTATGACAACCGGCTGAGGCCCTTCGCCGGGGCGCACCGGGCCGCCTTTTTCACCTGGCTGGGCGACGTCTACTACAACCAGAGTACGCCCTTGCTGCAGGCGGTCGCCCGTGTCGGCGAGTTGCTCAAGACCACAGGCAGTGAAAGTCCCTATGCCTTCCAGCCTGGCAGCAGCGAAGCGCCGGTCTATGGCTGCCGGGCCAGCTACAGCCTGGTGGTGACCGACGGTATCTGGAATGCGGCTTTCGCTTCGAGCAACGTGGATGGTAGCGCTGCTACCTTGCCGGATGGCCAGCAGTATTCCCCACAGGCGCCGTTTCAGGACACCACGGCCAATACCCTGGCGGATCTTGCCTTTCTCTATTGGCGTACCGATGCCCAGCCCAATCTCGATAACAAGGTGCCTCCCTATAACACCACCACCAGTGACGAGAAGCAGGGCAGTCGGACCCTTTCGCCCTATTGGAATCCGCGCAATGACCCCGCCACCTGGCAGCACCTGACCGGCTTCTATGTCGGTATCGGACTGAGCAGCGCCCTGGTCAATCCGGCCTGGGGCGGGGATACCTTTTCCGGAGGCTATTCCGGGTTGGCGGCCGGTACCACGCTCTGGCCAGTGGCCGGCGCGGACAATTCGGTCAATCAGAACAACGTCTATGATCTCTGGCACGCGGCGATCAATTCCCGGGGTGAGTTCTTCAGTGCCGAAAACGCTAGCGATCTCATCAGCTCCCTCGGCAAGGTGATCACCCGGATCAATCAATCCACCAGTGTCGGCGCCAGCCAGACTCTATCCCCAACCCAGGTGGGAGATACCACCTCGCTCTATACCTATGAGCCCTCCTTTTCCAGTACCGACTGGAGCGGGGATGTCATCAAGTATCAACGCACCGCCACGACCAAGACCCGCATCTGGAGTGCGGCTCAGCAGCTCGATAGCCGGTTTGTCGCGGGCAATACCGCTTTTGCCGCTCGAAAGATCTATATGGCCAAGGGCGGCACGCTGACTGATTTTGCCTGGGCCAATCTGAACGTTGATCAACAGATCAGCCTCAATCGAACATCGGGCGGCGCTACCGATACCTACGGCAGTCGCCGTGTGGACTATCTGCGTGGAGATCGCAGTCTGGAAGCGCCGAATGCGACGCCCTCGTTCCGACCGCGTAACCATGTTCTGGGGGATATCGTGAATTCCTCGCCGGCGGTGGTAGACATGCCCAGCAGTCCCATCGCCTTGATGAATGCCATGGTCGGTGACAATTCCTATGCCACCTTTCGCACCGCCAACCTCGCTCGTGAGCGCCGTATCTACGTCGGCGCCAACGACGGCATGCTGCATGCCTTCAACGATCAAGGGCAGGAGGTCTATGCCTTCGTTCCCAGTGCGGTCATTGGTAATCTCACCCGGCTTACCGAGCGCAGTTATACCGGCGGCGGACATCATTCCTATGTCGATAACACGCCGGTGATAGGTGAGGCCTACCTTGGTGGTGCCTGGCGTACGGTTTTGATCGGGACGTTGAGGGGGGGAGGGCAGAGCATCTTCGCCCTGGACATCACCAATCCCAATGTCCCGGTACTGCTGTGGGAAAAGTCCGCAGCCGATCCCGATTACAAAGACCTGGGCTTCACCTATGGCCAGCCGGTCATTACGCGCTTGCACACGGGCAGTTGGGGCGTGGTGGTGAGCAACGGCTACAACAGCGCTCAGGACAATGCCGTGCTGTACGTGATGAACCTCGCTGACGGTAGCCTGGTGAAGGCGTTGCCTGCTAGCGACAATCTCGCCACGCCTAACGGGCTGGGTTCACCCTTCGTGGCTGACGTCGATGGCGATTTGATCGCCGATTACGCCTATGCCGGTGATCTGCGCGGAAATCTTTGGCGCTTCGATCTGATAGGCACTTCCTTGACCGCGTCTGCGACCAGGGACAATTTTCGTGTGGCCTTTGGCGGTCGACCGCTGTACACCGCTCGGGCCAGCAGCCTGGCACCAGGCACTACCAACCTGGTCCAGCCGATCACCGCCAGTCCGTTGGCGGTTACCCACCCCAGTGGCACGGGGCACCTGGTGCTGTTCGGAACTGGCAAGTACCTCGAGGTCAACGATGCCATCGCCAATACCAGCAAGGCCATGACCCTCTACGGTATCTGGGATCGGCAGACCGATGGTTCGCCAGCGGGCAGTACGCCGCTACTGACTACGGCCAATCTCCAGCAGCAGACCCTGGGTACCGATCAACGCATCAGCTATACCAGCTCCGCCGGTTCCCGTGCCAGCAGCACCGCGAACACCGTTTCCACCACGGCGGTGAACTATGACCCTGTCACGGCTGCTAACGGCAAACAGGGCTGGTACCTCAATCTGCCGCTGAACGGCGAGTTGGTGATCAATAAGCCCCAGCTGTTCAGCGGCGCGCTGTTGATGAGCTCTTTGATACCCAGCACCGACGCCTGTACCGCTGGTGTGACCACCTACCTCTATGCCCTGGATCCCTATACCGGCGGCAGCAACAGGGGACTGTTCAACCTTGGACTGGATACGGTCTACGGGCGCTTCCAGATGGATGGTTTGCTGGGAGGGATCGTGCCCTTCGTCTATGGCGATGGCACCTTCAGCATGGAGGGCACCTTGGCCGATTCCGCGATCTATGGCAGCGATACGCCGCCCAGAGACGGAAAAGGCGGTAATTTAAGTTCTAGCCGCCGCCAGACCTGGCGTGTCATCACCAACCAGGACTATCCCGATCCTTAGGAATCGAGAAGTCATGAAAAAGCCCGGCACTAGGCCGGGCTTTTTCATGGAACGGTGCGTCTCAACGCGCGTAGGTCAGCAGCACGTCACCCGGGATCTGGAAGTCCACCGACATCATCACGCTCAGGGCGGTGATGGCGATGATGGAGAACCCAAACAGCTTGCGTGCCCACTGCACGTCGTTCTCGGCCTGATAGCCCATGAAGGCCAGGCGCAGCCACCAGGCACCGATCACGGCAGCCACTGCCAGGTAGACGTAGCCGGCGTAGCCGAGCACGGTCAGCAGCAGGGTGGCGGCCAGGAAGGCTACGGTGTACCAGACGATGTGACGCTTGGTCACCGAGATACCCTTGGCCACCGGCAGTACCGGAATCGAGGCCGCGGTGTAGTCCTTGAGACGGAAGATGGCGATAGCGTAGGAGTGTGGCATCTGCCAGAGGCAGAAGATCAGCAGCAGCACCGCGGCGCCGCTGTCGAACTGGCCGCTGGCGGCGCAGTAGCCGATCACCGGCGGAGCGGCACCGGACAGGCTGCCGACCAGGGTACCGTGGACCGAGGCGCGCTTGAGCCAGAGGCTGTAAAGCCCCACGTATACCACGAAACCCATCACCGCGAAGGCGGTGGCGACCAGATTGGTCGCCACGTACAGCAGCCCCACCCCGGCCAGGCCGAGGAGGGTGGCATAGGCCAGCGCTACCTTCGAGGAGATCGTGCCCTGAACCAGGGCACGATTGCGGGTTCTTTCCATCTTCTGATCGATGTCCATATCGATCACGTTGTTGAACACACAGCCGGAAGCAATGACCAACGACACCCCGATAGCCGTCGCCAGCAGCAACAGCGGGTCGATGCTCCCTTTGGAAGCCAGGAAGAACCCGCCGGCAACCGAGATCAGGTTGCCGAAGATGATGCCCGGCTTGGTCACGAGAAGGTACTTCTTGATCATCACGTCGGCCCGGTTCAGTGGATCATCATGTTGTGGTGCATGTGGTACATGATCCACAGGGATCCCACGACCAAGATACCGACGATGACCACGGTGAAACCAAAGGAGATCACGTTCCAACGCTGTTCTTCGGACGTGTTCAGGTGCAGGAAGAAGTACAGGTGCACCAGCAGCTGTACCACCGCCATGATCACCACGATCGCCAGGGTCGCGCCCTTGGAGAAGGTGGGGAACATCACCAGGCCGAAGGGAATGACCGTCAGGATGACCGACAGGATGAAGCCGACCATGTAGCTCTTGAAAGTGCCATGGCTCTCGGCGGTGTGCCCGTGGGCGTTATGGTCGTGCGCCATTACAGAACCCCCATCAGATAGACGATGGTGAAGACGAAGATCCAGATGATGTCCAGGAAGTGCCAAAACAGGCTCAGGCACGACAGGCGGGTCACGTTGGTGGTGGTCAGACCCTTGGAAGAGATCTGCAGCATCAACACGATCATCCAGATCAGACCCGAGCTCACGTGCAGACCGTGGGTGCCGACCAGCGCGAAGAACGACGACAGGAAGGCACTGCGATCCGGACCCCAGCCCTCATGGATCAGGTGGTTGAACTCATAGAGTTCCATGCCGATGAAGCCGGCACCGAACAGCCAGGTGACCGCCAGCCACCCCAGGACGCCGCCCTTGCTGCCCTTGTGCTGGGCAATCATGGCGAAACCGTAGGTGATACTGGAGAACAGCAGCAGGAAGGTCTCGACCAGCACGAACGGCAGTTGCACGATGTCGTGATGGGTCGGGCCGCCCGCATAGGCGTTGCTCAGCACTGCATAGGTCGCGAACAGGGTTCCGAACAGGATGCAGTCGGTCATCAGGTAGGACCAGAAACCGAAAGTGGTCAAGGATCCCGCGTCGTGGTGCCCATGCTCCTCGGCATGGGCGACTTCGTTATGCATAACTTGATTCGCCATTGGTTAGGCCTGCTTCAATTTCGCCAGGGACTGAATGCGTGCGTTTTCAATGCGCGCCACTTCTTCCGCCGGTACGTAGTAATCGGTGTCTTCGTCGTAGCTACGGATAACGAAGGCGACGATCGAACCCACGAAGCTAGCGATGGCCAGCCACCAGATGTGCCAGATCAGAGCGAAGCCAAGCGCCAGGGCGAACAGGCTGATCACGATGCCAGCAGCGGTATTGCGCGGCATGTGGATCTGCTTATAGTCCGCATCCTTCTTCTCGGTGATGCCTTTTTCCTTCATGCCCCAGTAGGCGTCGATGTCGTGCACTTCCGGTACTTCGGCGAAGTTGTAGAAGGGCGGCGGCGAGGAGGTCGACCATTCCAGGGTACGGCCATCCCACGGATCGCCCGTCACGTCCACGTTCTCCGGCAGATTGCGATCGCGGATACTGACGTAGAACATCCACAGTTGGCTCAGGATGCCGAGGGCGATGATGCCGGCGCCGATGGCGGCGGTCACCAGGAAGGGGTGCCAGTCGGGGTTGTCGTAGTGGTTCAGACGACGGGTCATACCCATGAAGCCCAGCATGTACAGCGGCATGAAGGCGACATAGAAACCGATCAGCCAGCACCAGAAGGCCTGCTTGTTCAGCTTCTCGTTCAGCTTGAAGCCGAAGACCTTCGGGAACCAGTAGATCATGCCGGCGAAGTAGCCGAACACGGCGCCGCCGATGATCACGTTGTGGAAGTGAGCGATCAGGAACAGGCTGTTGTGCAGCACGAAGTCGGCACCCGGTACCGCCAGCAGGACGCCGGTCATGCCGCCGATGCTGAAGGTCACGATGAAGCCCAGGGTCCAGAGCATCGGCGAGGTGAACTGGATGCGACCCTGGTACATGGTGAACAGCCAGGTGAAGATCTTCACACCCGTCGGGATCGCAATGATCATGGTCGCGATGCCGAAGAAGGCGTTGACGTTAGCGCCCGAGCCCATGGTGAAGAAGTGGTGCAGCCAGACGATGAAGGACAGCACAGTAATGGCTACCGTGGCCCAGACCATCGAGACGTAGCCGAACAGACGCTTCTTGCTGAAGGTGGAGGTCACTTCCGAGAACACGCCGAAGGCCGGCAGGATCAGGATGTATACCTCGGGGTGGCCCCAGGCCCAGATCAGGTTGGTGTACATCATCTGGTTGCCGCCAGCTTCCGCGGTGAAGAAGTGGAAGCCCAGGTAACGGTCCAGGGTCAGCAGTGCCAGGGTCACGGTCAGGATCGGGAAGGCCGCCATGATCAGGATGGCCGTACACCAGGAGGTCCAGGTGAAGATCGGCATGCGCATCAGGGTCATGCCCTTGGTGCGCATCTTCAGCACGGTCACGAAGAAGTTGACGCCGGTCAGGGTCGTACCGATACCGGAGAGCTGAAGCGCCCAGATGTAGTAGTCCATCCCTACGCCTGGACTGTACTGGATGCCTGACAGCGGCGGATAGGCCACCCAGCCGGTCGCGGCGAACTCGCCCACGAACAGCGACATCATGATCAGCACGGCGCCGGCCACGAACAGCCAGAAGCTCAGCGAGTTCAGGAAGGGGAAGGCCACGTCGCGGGCACCGATCTGCAGCGGTGTCACCACGTTCATCAGGCCGGCCACGAAGGGCATCGCCACGAAGAAGATCATGATCACGCCGTGGGCGGTGAAGATCTGGTCGTAGTGATGGGGTGGCAGGTAGCCCTCGGCGCCGCCGGAGGCGATGGCCTGCTGGCTACGCATCAGGATGGCATCGGAGAAGCCACGGAGCAGCATGATCAGGGCGACGATGAAGTACATCACGCCGATCTTCTTGTGGTCGACGGTGGTCAGCCACTCTTTCCAGAGGTAGCCCCACTTGCCGAAGTAGCTGAGTGCCCCGATGAGCGCCAGGCCACCCAGGGCGACCACGACGAACGTCACGAGAATGATCGGCTCGTGATACGGAATATCCGCGAGAGTTAATTTACCGAACATGACTTATTCCTCGGTACCGTGTTGACCGCCGTGCTGGCTCATGTCCATCACGTGATCGGTCTGCTTGCTGAAGTCGGACTTCATGAACTTCTTGATGACCGTTCTGAACAGATCCGGCTCGACCGTCGAGTAGTAGGCGACCGGCTGCTTCTCGCTGGGCTTGGCCAGCTCGGTGTAGCTCGCCTGGTCCAGGGTCTTGCCACCCGACTGCTTGACCTTGTTGACCCAGGCGTCGAAATCACCGGCGGTGGGTACCGCGTGTACGGCGAAGATCATGTCGGAGAAGCCGGCGCCGCTGTAGTTGGCCGAGCGACCTTCGAATTCGCCGGGATGATCGGCGATCAGGTGCAACTGGCTCTGCATGCCGGACATGGCGTAGATCATGCCGCCCAGGGCCGGGATGGACAGGGTGTTCATGACCGACTCGGAGGTGATCTTGAACTGCACCGGACGATTGACCGGGATGGCGATCTCGTTCACCGAGGCGATGCCCTGCTCGGGATAGATGAACAGCCATTTCCAGTCCATCGAGACCGCTTCGATCACCAGCGGCTGCTCGGGATGATCCAGCGGCTTGAAAGGATCCAACTCGTGGGAGGTCTTCCAGTTCAGGATGCTCAGGAACACCACGATGGCCAGGGGGACCAGCCAGACCACGGCTTCGATCTTGTAGGAGTGAGCCCAGTTCGGGGTGTACTTGGCGTCCTTGTTGGTCGCGCGGTACTTCCAGGCGAACAGGAAGGTCATCACGATGACCGGGATCACCACGATCAGCATGAGGCCGAACGCTGTGTAGATGAGGTTGCGTTCTTGCACGCCGATGGAGCCTTTCGGATCCAGCAGCACGGCGTCGCACCCGCTGAGCAGCAGCGCGGCGGCACCGGCCAGAAGCCAACCGGTTGGTTTTAGATACTTCGTTAGTTTCATCTCACGACCTCAGTAGAGCGGCTCATCGTGGTTATTCTCTCAACGTGCCTGTCGCCAGCCTCATGCTCCGCAACGGACAGGCATCCGTGCGGCAGGCTGATGGATTGCAGAAATTGCGGGATTTCGCAGCGCGGTATGGTGCCACAGAGGGGCTGGATATTCGACCCTTTGGTCAGCCGCTGTTCAGGTGTTATCGGTCGTCGAGAAAGCCGAAAACAGGCGGGGTAAGGCACTGTCATGCGCTGGGTAAGAGTAGTCGAGGGTTGCGGAGTCGCCAGTTCTCGGAGCAGGTAACGGGCTGCTCGAAGGCAGGGGGAGCGACTGGCAAGCGACCCAGGAAGGCGCGGCCCAAGGCGGCTAAGGCCTTGAAGGCTTTGGAAAGATGGGAGAGGACGACGCGGAAGGATGGTGCCGGAGATAGGAGTCGAACCTACGACCTTCGCATTACGAATGCGCTGCTCTACCAACTGAGCTACACCGGCACGAAGCTTTCAATGATAAGTCTTCGGTTATCTGCTATGCAAGCCTGGTCGCTGCCCCTGTGCGACGGCCTGTGGCGATGTGTCGCACTGCTGCCTGCTGCGAATTTGGGGTTCGCCAACGCCTCCCGGCCTGACGATATTGGTCGAGAGGAAGGTCAGTGGTCAGGGTATGGCTCATTCAGGAAACCTTTATCGAAGTCGTCATACCTAATCCTTCGCGGATCCAGCCTTGCCGCAGCTTCGCCCCACCCATACTGCAAGCTGATAGCTGCCCATGCGGAGAGCCACGATGACCGATTACTCCCTCACCCGTCGTAATGTCCTCGTCGGCTCCGCCGTGGGGCTAGCCGCTGCAGCTTCGGGCGCTGCCGTTGCCCAGGAAGGCACCAGCACGACCCGTCCCGCCAAGCCGCTACAGGACCCGCGGACCAAGTACACCCGCGAGCCCTTCAAGGAGCAGCGCCAGGAATGGCCGGCGCTGACCAGCAAGATGGAGCCGCGCCCCGACCATGGTGAGACCAGCTATCACGGCTCGGGTCGCCTGGCCGGGCGCAAGGCGCTGATCACCGGCGGCGACAGCGGTATCGGTCGCGCCGTGGCCATCGCCTTCGCCCGCGAGGGGGCGGATGTGGCCATCAACTATCACCCCTCCGAAGAGTCCGACGCCCAGGAAGTGGTCAAGCTGATCCAGGAGGCCGGCCGCAAGGCCATCACCCTGCCGGCCGATATCCGTACCCAGGAGAATTGCGAAGAGGTCGTGAGCAAGGCCATCCAGCAACTCGGTGGCCTGGATATCCTGGTGAACAACGCGGCTTACCAGCAGAGCAAGGCCGACATCCTCGAAATCACCGACGAGCAATTCGACCGGACCTTCAAGACCAACGTCTATCACGTCTTCCGCTTCAGCAAGGCCGCCATCCCGCACCTGCCGCCGGGCGCCAGCATCATCAATACCGTCTCGGTGAATTCCTACGATCCTGGTGAAGAGCTGATCGATTACGCCTCGACCAAGGCCGCCATCCTCAATCTCACCAAGGGCATGGCCAAGCAATTGGCCAAGAAGGGCATTCGCGTCAACGCCGTGGCGCCGGGTCCGGTTTGGACGCCGCTGCAGGTGGCGGGTGGACAGTTGGAAGGACAGATGAAGGAGTTCGGGCAGGACACGCCGCTCGGTCGGGCAGGGCAGCCGGCGGAGTTGGCGGGACTCTATGTGGCGCTTGCGGAGGAGGATGCGAGTTTTAGTACGGGGACTGTAGTGGGAGCGTTTGGGGGGAAGGGGATGCCGTAATCTACCAATACTGGTGGGTGGCCAGTTTGTCTGAATCTATTAATTTCTTGGCTTTCAGTCGTAGATTTGTGTGGTGTAGCGACTTATTAGTGCTTTTTAGATTCCTTTGGGTTTTAACTTTGAGGGGTTTGATTTATTGGCGAAATTTTTGTGCATAAGTTTCGTAAAAAAATGCCCCGCAGGCGAGGCATTTTTCAATAACGTATTTTAACTGCCAGTACCAGTACCAGTACCAGTACCAGTACCAGTACCAGTGCTCGTGGTCACACCGCAGCTGCCCGGTCGATACTTCGCCGCAAGATCAGTAGTGCATGTCCAAACGCCAGAGTTTGCATCTCTGTTCCAGGCAATCTTTTTGCCATTAAAGTTGGCTGCATTTCCACCTTTGGTAGTGCACTCAATCTTGGTGCCGTCTACAGTTACGCCGCAATATGTAGTAGAGGCCGTTATGCCAATAAATCCAGCATCAGAAGCTGTAGTGGATGGAGTCTTCCCTTCGTTGATCGCCTGTTCAAAAGCTACTTTGCCAGGTGTGATTTCAGCCAGTGCCGCTGCCGCTTGCGACCGGACTGTATAATCTTGGTACTGCGGAATAGCAATTGCCGCCAAAATACCGATGATCGCTACAACGATCATCAATTCAATCAAAGTAAAACCTTTCTGAGCTTTCATTCCAAATCTCCGAGGTTGGATCAGGCCAACGTGCCTGTTTCAGGTATAGCACAGGCCGTGCCAAAGAAAAGTGGCGACTGCAGCACGTTTTTTATGTGGTAGGCGTCAATAAAGGGGCAGCACGTGACAAAAAATGTCAGCTGTCTGGCGCCATTTTGCGGGCGGTCTGGGGGGTGCTATAACGCCTGCTGTAGCCAAGGGTAGGAACAACGATGAACGAGACGGTGATGCTGTCGGGACTGGCGCGCCAGTTGGTGGATGCGCAGTTGCTGGCGGAGGCGGCAGCGCAGCAGGCGGTGGTCAAGGCCAAGCAGGCCAAGGTGCCACTGGTGACCTATCTCGTTCAGCAGCGGCTGGTGCAGAGCCGGCCTTTGGCCGAATTGGCTGCTCAAGAGTTCGGCGTGCCCTTTCTTGATCTCGCGGCTATCGACAAGGAGCAGCTACCCAAGGACATCGTCAACGAGAAGCTGATGCAGCAGCATCACTTCCTGCCTTTGAGCAAAAGAGGCAACAAGCTTTTCATCGCGCTTTCCGATCCTACCAACCAGCAGGCCATCAATGATGTGTCCTTTGGCAGCAAGCTAGCCGTCGAGGTTGTGCTGGTCGAGGACGACAAGCTGCACCAAGCCATTGAGCGATATCTGGACACCGGCACGGGTGGCCTAGACCTAGGCGATATCGATCTTGATCTGGAAGCCGATGGCGGCGAGCGGCCGCAGGAAGCCGTAGCCGGTACCGACGCCGACGATGCGCCCGTGGTGAAGTTCGTCAACAAGATGCTGCTCGATGCCATCAAGAAGGGCTCGTCCGACCTGCACTTCGAGCCCTATGAAAAGATGTACCGGGTGCGCTTCCGCACTGACGGCGTCCTCCACGAGGCGGCGCGACCGCCGGTGCAGCTGGTATCGCGGATCTCCGCGCGGCTCAAGGTGATGTCCAATATGGATATCTCTGAGCGGCGCAAACCCCAGGATGGGCGGGTCAAGCTCAAGGTGTCCAAGACCAAGTCCATCGACTTCCGCGTCAACACCTTGCCCACCCTTTGGGGCGAGAAGATCGTGATGCGGATTCTGGATTCCTCCAGCGCCCAGATGGGGATCGATGCCCTGGGCTATGAGGATGTGCAGAAGGAGCTCTACCTGCAGGCGCTCAAGCAGCCGCAGGGGATGATTCTGGTGACCGGGCCGACCGGTTCGGGCAAGACGGTCTCCCTCTATACCGGCCTCAATATCCTCAATACCGAAGACATCAATATTTCCACCGCGGAAGACCCGGTGGAGATCAACCTGGAAGGCATCAACCAGGTCAACGTCAATCCTCGTCAAGGGCTCGACTTCTCCCAGGCGCTACGGGCCTTCCTGCGTCAGGATCCTGACGTGATCATGGTCGGTGAGATTCGGGATCTGGAAACGGCGGAGATCGCCATCAAGGCGGCCCAGACCGGTCACATGGTGATGTCGACCCTGCACACCAACAGCGCGGCGGAAACCCTGACCCGCTTGCGTAACATGGGCGTGCCGGCCTTCAACCTGGCAACTTCGGTCAACCTGATCATTGCCCAGCGTCTGGCACGCAAGCTGTGCAATAAATGCAAGAGAATCCATGAGGTACCTCGTGAGGCGCTGCTAGCTGAGGGATTCCGTGAGGAAGAGATCGGTACCTTTACCCTCTACCAACCCATTGGCTGCGAGGACTGCAATGCCGGTTATCGCGGACGTGTGGGTATCTATGAGGTGGTGAAGGTCACCCCGGCGCTGCAGCAGATGATCATGGAGGAGGGTAACTCCATCGAGATCGCAGCGCGGATGCGCAAAGAGGGCTTCAATGATCTGCGGCGGTCGGGGCTGGTGAAGGCCATGCAGGGGATTACCAGTCTGGAAGAGATCAATCGGGTGACCAAGGACTAGCGGTTTTCCCTCACCCTAACCCTCTCCCTGAGGGAGAGGGGACTTTATCCGAGCGTTGGTCGATCCTCGCTGCAAGCCTCGGATATGTCGGGCGTGGCGACTGTCGCTGTTTGGCGCGATGCTTGCCTTTAAAGCGGCAACCGGCTCTGAAAAGAGCATTCTTTTGACGGGCTCGCCACGGCGGGCCGAGCCTTTGACGAGTCGAGGCCATGGCCGATAAAGCTATCAAGATGGGCAGCTTCACCTGGGAGGGGACCGATCGCAAAGGGACCAAGGTGAAGGGCGAGATGACGGGCTTGAATCCTGCGCTGATCAAGGCACAGTTGCGCAAGCAGGGTATCAATCCGACCCGGGTGCGCAAGAAGTCGGTGTCGCTGTTCGGCAAGGGCAAGAAGATCAAGCCCATGGATATCGCCCTGTTCACCCGACAGCTGGCGACCATGATGAGCGCGGGTGTGCCCCTGCTGCAGGCCTTCGACATCATTGGCGAAGGCTTCGACAATCCCAACATGCGCAAGATGGTCGACGACATCAAGCAGGATGTCGCCGCGGGTAACAGCCTGGCCAATTCCCTGCGCAAGCAGCCTCAATACTTCGACGATCTCTATTGCAACCTGGTAGACGCTGGCGAGCAATCCGGTGCCCTGGAGACCTTGCTGGATCGAGTGGCCACCTACAAGGAAAAGACCGAGGCGCTGAAAAAGAAGATCAAGAAGGCCATGACCTATCCGGCGGCGGTTATCGTCGTCGCGGTGATCGTCTCGGCCATTCTGTTGATCAAGGTAGTGCCTCAGTTCCAGTCAGTGTTCGAAGGCTTCGGTGCTCAGTTGCCGGCGTTCACCCTTATGGTCATCGCCATTTCCGAGCTCTTGCAGGAATGGTGGTTGCTGGTACTGGGCGGGATCTTCGTACTGGCTTTCGTCCTGCGGCACTTCTACAAGAAATCGGAAAAGTTTCGCGACGCCACGGACCGTGGATTACTTAAGATCCCGCTGATCGGCTCCATTCTCTATAAGTCGGCCATTGCCCGTTATGCCCGCACGTTGGCTACCACCTTCGCGGCCGGTGTGCCGCTGGTGGATGCTCTTGATTCGGTGGCTGGTGCGACCGGCAACGTGGTATTCCGCAATGCCGTGGAGAAGATCAAGGGCGATGTTTCCACCGGTATGCAGCTCAACTTTTCCATGCGTACTACCGGGGTGTTCTCGTCCATGGCCATCCAGATGACGGCCATCGGCGAGGAGTCGGGCTCTCTGGACGAGATGCTGTCCAAGGTCGCGACCTTCTATGAAGACGAAGTCGACAACATGGTCGACAACCTCACCACCCTGATGGAGCCGATGATCATGGCGGTCCTCGGGGTCCTGGTCGGTGGTTTGATCATTGCCATGTACCTGCCCATCTTCCAGCTCGGCTCGGTGGTCTGATGGCGGCGCTGGAGTTGCTGGCTGGCGCGCCGCTGGCCGCGGCGCTGTGCGCGCTGCTCCTGGGGCTGCTGGTGGGCAGCTTTCTCAATGTGGTGGTCTATCGCCTGCCGGTGATGCTTAGGCGGGATTGGCAAGCCGAGGCGCGTGAGGTGCTGGAGTTGCCAGCTGAGCCGGTCGAGGCGCCTTTCAGCTTGGCAAGACCGGCTTCCCGTTGCCCCCACTGCCAGCGTGCCGTGCGGCCCTGGGAAAACATGCCGGTGCTGAGTTATCTGCTCCTGCGCGGTCGTTGCAAGGGCTGCCAGGCGACGATCAGCCTGCGCTATCCGCTGGTGGAGTTGGCCTGTGGACTGCTGTCGGCCTGGGTCATCTGGCATCTGGGCGTGACTTGGCAGGGTGGAGCCTTTCTGCTGCTGACCTGGGGGCTGCTGGCGGCCAGTCTGATCGATGCCGATCACCAGCTGTTGCCGGACATGATCGTCCTGCCGCTGTTGTGGCTGGGGTTGATCGCCAATCAGTTCGGGCTGTTCACCACCCTCGGCGATGCCGTCTGGGGGGCGGTAGCCGGCTATCTGAGTCTCTGGCTGGTGTTCCAGTTGTTTCGCCTGCTTACTGGCAAGGAAGGCATGGGCTATGGCGACTTCAAGCTGCTGGCCCTGCTCGGCGCCTGGGGCGGTTGGCAGATCCTGCCATTGACCATCCTCTTGTCTTCGCTGGTGGGTGCCATCCTGGGTGTCATCACCTTGCGCCTACGGCGGGCGGAAACCAGCACGCCCTTGCCCTTTGGTCCCTATCTGGCCGTGGCGGGGTGGATTGCCTTGCTCTGGGGTGATCAAATAACCGGCTTGTACCTGAACTTCGCCGGATTCCGATGACTTCTGCCTGGACCCTCGGCCTGACCGGGGGCATCGGCAGTGGCAAGAGTGCCGCTGCCGAGCATTTCGCCCAGTTGGGCATCACCTGTGTCGACGCCGATCAGGCCGCCCGTTGGGTGGTGGAGCCGGGACGACCGGCACTGGTCGAGATCGCCGGGCATTTTTCATCGGCTGTCTTGCAGCCGGATGGCAGCCTGGACCGGGCGGCGCTACGGGCCGCGATCTTTGCCGATCCGGCCGAGCGGCGCTGGCTCGAAGCCCTGCTGCACCCCCTCATTCGCCAGGAGATCCTGGCGGCCCTGGCCCGGGCCGCGTCGCCCTATGCCATCCTGGTGTCGCCGCTACTGTTCGAATCCGGGCAACGGGCACTGGTTCGCCGCGGGCTGGTGATAGACGCGCCGGAAGCGCTCCAGCTTGAGCGAGCCATGCGCCGTGACGGAGTGGAAGAGGCTCAGGTACGAGCCATCCTGGCGGCCCAGCTGCCGCGTGCCGAGCGGCTGGCCAAGGCGGATGACGTCATCTGCAACGACGGCGATCTCGCCACGCTCCACACCGAGGTGGAGCGCCTGCATTCCTTTTATCTGACCCTTGACGGAGGCCAAGCATGAGCACTCTCACCGTGGACTGCCCCACCTGCGGCGCACCCGTGGAATGGAGCGAAAAGAGCACCAATCGGCCCTTCTGTTCCGACCGCTGCAAACTGATCGACCTGGGTGCCTGGGCGGCGGAAGAACATGCCATCCCGGGCAATGAGCTGGAAGACGATCTCTATTCGGAAGACCTTAATCGGCGCGGCCACTAGGACGCGCCTTCCTCTATAGCCGTTGCGTCCACGCCTGGGCGGTGGCCAGGGCTGCCTGACGCAACTTGGCCGCCAGTTCGGGCTTTTCGTATTCCAGCGGACTCGACGCCGTCACCGTATGGATGCGATCGCGCTTGATAAAGAACACCTGTGTGCCCAGCAAGGGCTTGCTGCAGGCACTGGCGCCTTCGCCGAGGCCGTCGATGGCCTTGCACTCCAGTTGCTCGCTGAGCGATTGCACCTGTCGCCGCAGTTTGGGCAGCGCCCTGCCACCGTTCTCGTAGCCCGCCGACAGGCCCAGCAGATAGTTGGCCGGCTGGCCGGTGTCGCGATCAGTGAAGGCGCAGCCGCCGGCGATCTGCCGGGCATAGGCCAGGGGCAGGCCGGAGGTCTGCTGGAGCAGCGGCAATGGCAACTGGGCCTGCAGGCTGGCGCAGTCGACGGGTTCGCCGTTATCGGCATGGGCGAGGGCAGCGCCCAGGAGCAGGGGAAGGGCAACGAGGAAACGCATGAAAACATCCTGTCGATGGCCAGCGGCCGATAGAGGCCGAGTCTACCGGCTGGAACCTCTTCTCAGGCGGGAAGACGGGAGCGGCTGTGCGCTGCGTCATGCGTCGGTCAGCACATTGCGGACTGGTATCCGGCGCGGGTGATCCTTACCCTGGCCGCAGACAGCGAACAGCGAGGCGTAGGATGTCCGAGGCGCTCACTCCCGGATTCATGGTGGTACACGGCAACCGGCTCGAAGAGCTGCGCGGCCTGGCGGTCGGCTGGATGCGGCGCTATCCCCTGGCGCCACTGGAAAACGAACAGGTGCTGGTGCAGAGCAATGGCATCGCCCAATGGCTCAAGCTGGCGCTGGCCGAGGATCCGCGCGGGGACGACGAGGGTGGCTGCGGGGTGGCCGCAGCCCTTGAGGTGCAGTTGCCGGCGGCCTTTCTCTGGCGGACCTATCGCCAGGTACTGGGTCGTGACCAGGTACCGCCATCCTCGCCGCTGGACCGCGCGCCCCTGACCTGGCGCCTGATGCGGCTCTTGCCAACGCTGCTCCTGCAGCCAGACTTCGCTGCGCTGCGGCGCTTTCTCGACGACGACGGCGATCTGCGCAAGAGATACCAGCTGGCCGAGCGCCTGGCCGATCTCTATGACGGCTACCAAGTCTATCGCGCCGACTGGCTCAACGACTGGGCGGCGGGTCGCGATCTGCTGGCCAGCCTGCGCGACGGTCGGCGTCCCTTGCCGGAAAGTTGCCGTTGGCAGGCGCAGCTGTGGCGGGCGCTGCTGGACGATGTGGGCGATGGTGGTCTGGCCCGCAGCCGGGCCGGCGTGCACCGGCGCTTTTTGGAGGTGATGCGGGCGGCTACCGAAGCGCCGGCCGGTCTGCCGCGGCGGGTAGTGATCTTTGGTCTGTCGGCGATCCCGGCGCAGACCCTCGAAGCTCTGGCTGCCCTGGCCCAGTTCAGCCAGGTGCTGCTCTGCGTACACAATCCCTGTCGCCACCACTGGTCAGACATCGTTGCCGACCAAGATCTCCTGCGGCAGAACTACCGACGCCAGCAGCGCAAGCCGGGCATGCCCCAGACCCTGGATGCCGAGGCGCTGCACCAGCATGGTCAGCCGCTGCTGGCGAGCTGGGGCAAGCAGGGCCGCGACTACATTCATCTGCTGGACGAATTCGACGAGCCCGACGGTTATCGTCGGCTGTTCGAGGACCTCAACGGCGGACGCATCGACCTCTTTGCCGACACCGAACCCCAGCATCTGCTCGGCCAGTTGCAGGACGACATCCTCGAATTGCGTCCGCTGAGCGAGACCCGCGAACGCTGGCCGGCAGTGGATCCGGCGCGCGACAGGTCCATGCGCTTCCATGTGGCCCACAGTCCGCAGCGCGAAGTGGAGATCCTTCACGACCAGCTCCTGGCGCGCTTCAGCAGCGATGGCAGCCTCAGACCGCGCGACGTCATCGTCATGGTGCCGGACATCGACGCCTATGCGCCGCACATCCGTGCGGTGTTCGGCCAGCTCGACCGCCAGGATCCGCGCTTCATTCCCTTTAGCCTGGCCGACCAGCACCAGCGCGGTTTCCAGCCCCTGCTGATCGCCCTGGAGCATCTGCTGCAGCTGCCCGACAGCCGCTTCGCCCTGAGCGAGATCCTCGATCTGCTGGACGTCCCGGCGCTGCGTGCCCGCTTCGGCCTGCGCGAGGGCGATCTGCCGACCCTGCACCTCTGGCTGGAAGGCGCCGGCGTGCGCTGGGGGCTGGATGCCGAGCAGCGCAGTCGCCTCGACCTGCCCGAAGGCCTGAACCAGAACACCTGGCGCTTCGGCCTGAGGCGCATGCTGCTGGGCTACGCCGTGGGTAGCGGCGCCGCCCTGGGCGATATCGAGCCCTTCGACGAGGTGGGTGGCCTGGACGCGGCGCTGGTCGGGCCGCTGGTGGATCTGCTCGATGCGCTGGATGCGGCCCAGGCGGCGCTGGCCCAGCCGGCCCGGCCGGCGGAGTGGGGCGCCCGCCTGCAGGCGCTGCTGGCGCTGTTCTTCAGCGCCCAGGACGAGCATGACGAATACCTGCTGGAGCAGCTGGAAAATCTACGCGAGCGCTGGCTCGAACTGTGCGAGGACGTCTCCCTGGACGAAGAGCTGCCGCTCACCGTGGTCCGCGAGGCCTGGCTGGCCGGACTGGACAGCGGGGGCCTGGCCCAGCGCTTTCTCGCCGGGGCGGTCAATTTCTGCACCCTGATGCCCATGCGCGCCATTCCTTTCCGGGTGGTCTGTCTGCTGGGCATGCACGACGGTGCCTATCCGCGCATCCAGTCGCCGCTGGATTTCGATCTCATGGCCCAGGACTATCGCCCCGGTGACCGCTCGCGGCGCGAGGACGACCGCTATCTGCTCCTGGAAGCGCTGCTCTCGGCGCGCGATCAGTTCTATGTCAGCTGGGTGGGGCGCAGCATCCGCGACAACAGCGAGCGCCCGCCGTCGGTGCTGGTCGCCCAGTTGCGTGACCATCTCCAGGCCGGTTGGCGGCTGGCGGGGCATGAAGAGGAGCCGGAGCGCCTCCTGGCGGCCCTGACCCAGGAGCATCCGCTGCAACCCTTCAGCGCCCGTTACTTCCGCGGCGAACGTGGGTATTTCAGCTTTGCCGCTGAATGGCTGGGCGTGCATGACCGCACCACGCGCGACGAGGATGCCCTGCTGCCGCTGCTGGTACCCGAAGAGCCCTTGGGCCTCGATGATCTCGCCCGCTTTCTGCGCGGACCGGTGGATCTGTTCTTCGCCAATCGACTCAAGGTGCATTTCGCGGCGCCCGATGCGCCGGCGGAAGATGAAGAGCCCTTCGGTCTGGATGCCCTGACCCGCTACCAGTTGGGCGAAGACCTGCTGACGGCGGCACTGGCTGAGCCGGCCGAGGCCGACCAGGCGCTCATGGCCGCCGCGGAGCGCCTGCGCGGCAGTGGTCGCTTGCCGCTGGCGGGTTTTGGCGAACGGGCCGGGCGGGCCTTGCGCGAGCCTCTGCCTGCCGTGGTCGCCCAGGTCGAGGCCCTGACGCTACGCTGGCCCGAACCCCTGGAAGAGGCCGTGACCCTGGATCTCGAACACAAAGCGCTGCAATTGGTGGCCAACCTCGAACGCCTGCGTCGTGGTCCTGAAGGGCTGCTGGCCCTGACCGCTCAGGCCAATGGCCTGGGCAGCACCCGTACCCGCAAATGGCACCGATTGCTACGGCCCTGGGTGCAGCATCTGGTCGCTGCGGCGGGTGGCCTGAAATTGACCACCGCGGTGGTGGCGACCGATCTGACCCTGTTGCTGGCGCCGCTGGACGCCGAGCTGGCCCGGCGGCAGCTGGATGAATTGCTGGACGCTTGGGCACTGGGCCAGCGGCGTCCGCTGCCAGTGGCGCCGCGCACCGCCTTCGCCTGGCTGGCCAATGAGCCGGACAAGGCCCTGGTCGCGGCCGAGCAGGCCTATCAGGGCGAGGCGGCGACCCATCCGGCGCTGCGTCGGCAGTATCCGGATTTCGCCGCGCTGCTGGCCGACGAGGAATTCGACGGCTGGTGCCAGACCCTCTATGCGCCGGTGCATACCGCCGGCTGGCAGGTGGTTGGTGGGGAGGGACAGGCATGAGCCAGCGTCCGCTCGCCCTGCGCTTTCCGCTGCAGGGCAATCAGCTCATCGAAGCCAGTGCCGGCACCGGCAAGACCTTCACCATCTCCGCGTTCTATGTGCGTCTGGTGCTGGGCCACGGTACGTCCGAGACGGCCTTTGGCCGCGACCTGTTGCCGCCGCAGATCCTGGTGGTGACCTTTACCGAGGCCGCCACCCAGGAATTGCGCGACCGCATTCGCCATCGCCTGGCCGAGGCGGCGCGCTTCTTCCGTGACGAGATCGTGGCGCCCGATCCCTTGCTTGCCGAATTGCGCGAGGACTTTCCCGCCGAGGCCTGGGCCGATTGCGCCCGGCGCCTGGACATCGCCGCCCAGTGGATGGACGAGGCGGCCGTCTCCACCATCCACAGCTGGTGCCAACGCATGCTGCGCGAGCACGCCTTCGACAGCGGCAGTCTCTTCGTGCAGAACCTGGAGCAGGACCAGAGTGAATTACTCGCCCAGGTGGTGCGCGACTACTGGCGGCGCTTCTGCTATCCGCTGGAGGGCGAGGCGCTGGACTGGGTGATCGAGCACTGGGGCGAACCCCGCGCCCTGGCTGCGCGCCTGCGGCCCCTGTTGAGCGAGGCCTTGGGCGCACCCCAGGGCGAGCCTGCCACGCTGCTGACCACCGCCCTGGCCGAACGCCAGGTGCGGTTGGCCAGGCTCAAGGCGCCTTGGGCCCGGTGGGCGGAAGAGTTGCGCGATCTCTGCCAGGCCGGCTGCGACGCCAAGGTGGTCGATGGTCGCAAATTGCAGAAGCGATTCTTCGGGCCCTGGTGCGACAAGCTGGTCGCCTGGGCGGACAACCCCACCAGTGAAGACCTCGATATCGGCACCGGCTTCACCCGGCTGACCGAGGAGGGCTTCGCCGAGGTCTGGACCAAGGCCAGCCCGCCGGATCATCCGGCCCTGGCGGCCATGGCGCGCCTGCCCGGGCAACTGGCCGAGCTGCCCAGCCCCGAGGTGCCCCTGCTGGAACACGCCGCGGCCTGGGTGCAGCAGAAATTCGAGCGCGAGAAGCTGCGCCGCGCCGAGCTGGGCTTCGACGACATCCTCACCCGTCTAGATCGGGCACTGCAGGCCGATGGCGCCGGGGCGCGGCTGGCGGCGCTGATCCGCGAGCAGTTTCCGGTGGCGCTGATCGACGAATTCCAGGACACCGACCCGGTGCAGTACCGCATCTTCAGCACCGTCTACGGCGCGGGCGAGGGCACCGGGCTGTTCCTGATCGGCGATCCCAAGCAGGCCATCTATGCCTTCCGCGGCGCCGATATCCATACCTATCTACAGGCCCGCCGCGCCAATGCCGGCCACCTGCATTCGCTGGACACCAACTTCCGCTCCACCGCCGCCATGGTCGCGGCGGTCAACCAGGTATTCCAGCATGGCGAGATGACGGCACCGCGCGCCGCCTTCCTGTTCCGCCAGGGCGAGGACAATCCGGTGCCCTTTGAACCGGTCCGTGCCCAGGGCCGGCGCGAAGCTCTGGAGATTGACGGCGTACCGGGCGCAGCTCTGACCTTCTGGCAACTGGCGGGCGACGAGCCGCTGGCCGGTACCGCCTATCGCGCCGCCCTGGCCGAGAGCACCGCCAGCGAGATCGTCCGGCTGCTGAGCCTGGCCGCCGAGGGCAAGGCTGGCTTTCGCCGTGAAGACGGCGAACTGGTGCCGCTGCGGCCCGCCGATATCGCCATCCTGGTGCGCGCCGGCAGCGAGGCCCAGGCGGTCCGCCAGGCCCTGGTGCGCCGTGGGGTGCGTAGCGTCTATCTGTCGGACAAGGATTCGGTGTTCACCGCCCAGGAGGCCCGCTGCCTGCTGGACTGGCTCAAGGCCTGTGCCGAGCCCGATGTGGATCGCCGGCTGCGCGCGGCCCTGGGCAGCCTGACCCTCGACCTGCCGTTGGCCGAGCTGGACGCCCTCAACCACGACGAGCAGGCCTGGGAGTCGCGGGTGCTGCAATTCCGTGGCTATCGCCAGCTCTGGCGCACTCAGGGCGTGTTGCCCATGTTGCGCCGCCTGCTGCAGGACTTCCGCCTGCCGCAGCGGCTGATGGCCCGCGCCGACGGCGAGCGGGTGCTGACCAATCTGCTGCACCTCGCCGAGCTCCTGCAGCGCGCCGCTGGCGAGCTGGACGGCGAACAGGCGCTGATCCGCCACCTGGCCGAGCAGTTGGCCGCCCAGGGGGCCGCCGACGAACAGATCCTGCGCCTGGAGAGCGACGCCGAGCTGGTCAAGGTGGTGACGGTGCACAAGTCCAAGGGCCTGGAGTATCCGCTGGTGTTCCTGCCCTTCGCCTGCGCCTATCGCGCCGAGGAGGGCGCCAGCCTGCCGCTGCGCTATCACGACGACCAGGGCCAGCTGCGCCGTACCTTCAAGCCCTCCGCCGAGGAACTGGCCCGCGCCGACGACGAGCGCCTGGCCGAAGACCTGCGCCTGCTCTATGTCGCCTTGACCCGGGCCCGCCATGCCTGCTGGGTCGGGGTGGCCGATCTCAAGCGCGGGCGCAGCAAGGAATCCGGCTTCGCCCGCAGTGCCCTTGGCTACCTGGCCACCGGCGGCGAGCCCCTGGCGAGTTCGGCGGCCCTGGGCACCGCTCTGACCACCCTGATCGGCGCGCAATCCGACACCCTTATCCTGCCGCTGCCCGAGGCGGATCCGACCCGGCTGCCCGAAGCCCGCGAGGCTCCGGTGACCCTCAGGGCGCTGACGGCCCGTCGCGCGGCCCGCGAGGACTGGTGGATCGCCTCCTACAGCGCCCTGCGCATCGGCACGCGTCTGGGCGAAGCGCGGGAGGAAGGCCAGCTGAACCTGGAGCTGGACCTGGACACCCCGGCGGCCCAGAAGCTGTTCGACGATGACCGTCTCGCCCCGGACGAGGCTCGCCAGCCCGCGGCCGGCGAAGACCTTCATCGCTTTCCCCGCGGCCCCGGTCCGGGCACCTTCCTGCACAGCCTGTTGGAGTGGGTCGGCGAAGAAGGCTTCGCCGCCATCCAGGCCGCGCCCGAGCGGCTGGACGACCTGATCGCCCGGCGTTGCCAGCGACGCGGCTGGAATCACTGGATTCCCATCCTGCAGGGCTGGCTGCGCCAGTTGCTGGAGCTGCCGCTGCCCTTGCCGGGGGGAGGCCAGCGCCTGGGCGAACTGGCGCGCTATCAGGTGGAGATGGAATTCTGGTTCGCCACCCATGGCGTCGATCTGGAGCGGCTTGACGATCTGGTCCGCCGCGGCACCCATGGCGGCCAGGCACGGCCGATGCTGGAGCCGGGCCAGCTCAATGGTCTGTTCAAGGGCTTCATCGACCTGGTGTTCGAGCACGAGGGGCGCTATTTCGTGGTGGATTACAAGTCCAACTGGCTGGGCGCCGAGGCCGGCGCCTATACCCGCGCGGCCATGGAAGCCGCCGTCCTGGCCAAGCGTTACGACCTACAGTACGTGCTCTACAGCCTGGCCGTGCACCGCCTGCTCAAGGCGCGGCTGCCCGGCTACAGCTACGAGCGCCACTTCGGCGGCGCCGTCTACCTCTTCCTGCGCGGCTGCGATCCTGCCGGCCACGGCGTCTTCGTCGAGCGTCCCGCCCAGGCCCTGATCGAGACCCTGGATTTGCTGTTCAGCGGTGCGGAGATTGCCCATGTCTGATTTCAGCCCCGCTACCGAACGGCTGCTGCGCCTGGCGTCCCTGGCCCAGGAGCGCCCCCTGGCACCGCTCGAACAGCGCGATGACCTCTTTCGCCTGCTGGAGCTCTGGGTGCAGCGCGGCTGGCTGCGCCAGGTGGACCGGGCCTTCACCAGCTTTCTCGGTGAGCTCGAGCCCCAGGGCGACTCGGCGGTGCTGCTGGCCGCGGCCCTGGCCAGCCATCAGCTCGGCCATGGCCATGTCTGCCTGGATCTCGCCGCCACCCTGCGCAATCCCGATGCCGCCCTGTCGCTGCCGCCCGAGGGCGACGAGGCGCGCACCTCGCTGTTGCCGTCGCAGTTGCTGCACGGCCATACCCTGGAGGCCTGGCGGCAGGCGTTGTTGGCCAGCGTGCTGGTCGATGCCGACGGCAGCTGTCCGGAGCGACCGCTGGTGCTCGGCGGTGAGCGCCTCTATCTGCGCCGCTACTGGAATTACGAGCGTGCGGTGGCGGCCAGCCTGCGCCAGCGCCTGGCCACCCCGGAGCCGTTGCCGGCGGATCTCGCCGAGCGTCTCGACCGGCTGTTTCCGCCGGACCCCGACGCGGGCGGCGAACCCGACTGGCAGAAGCTGGCTTGCGCCCTGGCGGTGCGTGGTGCCTTCAGCATCGTCACCGGCGGCCCCGGTACCGGTAAGACCACCACCGTGGTACGGCTGCTGGCGCTGCTCCAGGCGCCGGCGGTGGCGGCCGGTCGGCCCCTGCGTATCCGCCTGGCCGCGCCCACGGGCAAGGCGGCCGCGCGGCTCACCGAATCCATCGGCGGCCAGGTCAGTCGCCTGCCGGTGGACGACGAACTGCGCCGGCACATCCCTACGGGAGTGACCACGGTGCACCGGCTGCTGGGCAGTCGGCCCAATACCCGTCACTTCCGCCATCACCGCGGGCATCCCTTGCCGCTGGACGTGCTGGTGGTGGACGAAGCCTCGATGATCGACCTGGAAATGATGGCCAGCCTGCTGGCGGCCCTGCCGCCGCGGGCGCGACTGGTGCTGCTCGGCGACAAGGACCAGCTGGCCTCGGTGGAGGCGGGCGCGGTGCTGGGCGATCTCTGCCGGGATGCCGAAGCCGGACGCTACAGTCCGGCCACCCGGGCCTGGCTGGAAGGGGTGAGTGGCCAGTCGCTGGCCCAGGCGGCGCTGGCGGTCGGCGACGACCAGGGTGACGCCCTGGCCCAGCAGGTGGTGATGCTCAGGCGCTCGCGCCGCTTCGGCGCCGGCAGCGGTATCGGCCAACTGGCGCGCCGGGTCAATGCCCAGGACGGCATGGGCGCGCAGCAGGTGCTGGTCGACGGCGGCTACGCCGACCTGCACCGGGTGCTGCTCAAGGGGCCGGAGGATCGCGCCCTGGAGCGTCTGGTACTGGAAGGACGTGGGCGCGCCCGTGGCTATCGTCATTATCTTGAGGTCCTGCATGAGACGCGGCCGCAACTCGACAGCGTGCTGGAGGATCCGGTCTGGACGCGCTGGGCCGGCCAGGTGCTGGCCGCCTTCGACGACTTCCAGCTGCTCTGCGCCGTGCGCAAGGGCCCCTGGGGCGTGGAGGGCCTCAATCTGCGCATCGCCAACGCCCTGTTGACCGCCGGTTTGCTCACGGGCGAGCACGGCTGGTACGAAGGCCGTCCGGTGCTGGTGACGCGCAACGACTACAGCCTGGGGCTGATGAACGGTGACATCGGCATCACCCTCTGCCTGCCGGACGCCAATCAGCCGGGGCGCAAGGTCCTGCGGGTCGCCTTTCCCCGCGGCGATGGCAGCGGCGGTCTGAGATTCGTCCTGCCCAGCCGGTTGGCGGCGGTGGACACGGTGTTCGCCATGACCGTGCACAAGTCCCAGGGCTCGGAATTCGCCCACACCGCGCTGCTGCTGCCCGAGCAGCTCAGTCCGGTGCTGACCAAGGAGCTGGTCTATACCGGCATCACCCGGGCGCGCGATGATTTCACCCTGATCGAGGCCCGCGGCGGCATCTTCGCCGAGGCCGTGGCCCGTCGAGTCCGCCGTGTCAGTGGCCTGGACCTGGATTTGCGAAACACTGTGTAAATGTACAGATAAACGCTGGACGCTCCTCCTGCGCCTGCCTAAGGTGAGGGGAGCCGTCCGCGATGAGAGCGCCATGACTTCCCTGCCTTTCGTTTCCCTTGTGCTTCCCCTGTTGCTGCTGGCCGGCTGGGCGGGTTCGGCCGTCTGGCTGACCGGGCGCCAGCGCTATCTGCAACAGCAACTCGACAGCGCCGCCGAGCGCTACGACATGCTGCGCGACGACCTGCAGCGGGCCGAGCTGGCCAACGGTCGCCAGGTGGTGGAGTTGGGCGCCGAGCGCGAACGCACCGCCGCCCTGCAGCGCCAACTGGAGGCCAATCGCGAGCTGGAAGCCGAGTTGCGCCAGCAGACCCGCCAGGCCCAGTTGCAGGCCGCCGAACAACACGCCCTGGCCGAGGCCGCCCGCGCCCAGCTGCAGGGTAGCCAGGAGCAGCTCGCCGAACTGCGCGAACGCCAGCACCGCGAGCAACAGCTGCACGCCGAGGTACAGGAGCGCCATGCGCGCCTGGCCGAAGAGCATGCGACGCTCAGGACCACCCTGGAGCAGAAGGAAGAACACTTCCAGGCGCAGCAGCTGCTGCTGCGCGAGAGTCGCGAGCAACTCAAGCTGGAATTCGAGCAACTGGCCGGACGCATCTTCGACGCCAAGGGCCAGGCCTTCGCCCAGCACAGCCAGCAATCGCTAGATGCGCTGTTGCGGCCGTTCCGCGAGCAGATCGAAGGCTTTCGCGCCAAGGTCGAGGACATCCACCACAAGGATGTCCAGCAGCAGGCGGCCCTTGGCCAGCAACTGCTCGACCTCAAGGAGCTCAACCGCCAGATCACTCAGGAAGCCCATGACCTGGCCACCGCCCTGCGCGGCCAGAAGAAGGCCCAGGGCAACTGGGGTGAACTGATCCTGGAAAATGTGCTGGAGCGTTCCGGCCTGCGCGAGGGTCGCGACTTCGTCCGCGAGCGCAGCTTCACCACCGAGACCGGGCGGCGACGGCCGGACGTGCTGGTCCATCTGCCGCAGAAGAAGCACCTGGTGGTGGACGCCAAGGTGTCGCTCAATGCCTATACCCGCTACGTCAACAGTGAGGACGAAGGCGAGCGTCGCCTGGCCCTGGGCGAGCACGTGCGCGCCGTGGGCGACCGCATCCGCGAGCTGGCCGATCGCGAGTACTTCAGCCTGCCGGGGCTGAATTCGCCGGAGATGGTCTTTCTCTTCATTCCCATCGAATCGGCCTTCGTCGAAGCGCTCAAGGCCGACGAAAGCCTGTTCCAGCGCGCCATCGAGCAGAACGTGCTGGTGGCCACGCCGACCACCCTGCTGACCAGCCTCAACATCGTCCGCCAGCTCTGGCGCTTCGAGGACCAGAATCGCCACACCGCCGAGCTGGCCGAGCGCGCGGGCAAGGTCTACGACAAGCTGCGTACCTTTCTCGGCAGCATGGACGGCATCGGCAAGAGTCTGGACAAGGCCGGCGAAGCCTATCGCAAGGCCTGCGGCCAACTGGTGGGCGGCCCGGGCAACCTGGTCAAGCAGGTGGCCGACTTCAAGGAACTGGGCGTGGCGGTACGCACCGAACTGGACGGTCAGTGGACCGAGCGGGCGGAGCTGGAGCTGACGATGGTCGAGCTGGAAGCCGCGGCCGAATCTTCCAACCAGGGCTGATCTGGCGCTACGGGTTCAGGGGGAGGGCAGGTACGCCTGACCGGTATCAGGCGCACCGGTCAAGACGATAGCGCTTAGTGATGCTCGCGGGTGGCGCGGAATTTGATCTCCGGCCAGCGCTCTTCCATCAGCGCCAGGTTGACCCGGGTTGGCGCCAGGTAGGTGAGGTGACCGCCGCCATCCACCGCCAGGTTCTCGAAGGCCTTGTTCTTGAAGTCTTCGAGCTTCTTCTTGTCATCGCACTCGATCCAGCGCGCCGACCAGACGTTGATGGCCTCGTAGGCGCACTCCACCTTGTATTCTTCCTTCAGCCGGCTGGCGACCACGTCGAACTGCAGCACGCCCACCGCGCCCAGCACGATGTCGTTGTTGCGCTCGGGGAAGAACACCTGGGTGGCGCCTTCCTCAGCCAGTTCCTGCAGACCCTGGCGCAGCTGCTTGGATTTCAGCGGATCCTTGAGCCGCACGCGGCGGAACAGTTCCGGGGCGAAGTGCGGGATACCGGTGAAGCCCAGCAGCTCACCTTCGGTGAAGGTGTCGCCGATCTGGATGGTGCCGTGGTTGTGCAGACCGATGATGTCGCCGGCGAAGGCCTCGTCCAGGTGCTCACGCTCACTGGAGAAGAAGGTCAGGGCGTCGGCGATCTTCAGGTCCTTCTTGATGCGCACGTGGCGCAGCTTCATGCCCTTCTCGTACTTGCCCGAGCAGATGCGCATGAAGGCGATGCGGTCGCGGTGCTTGGGGTCCATGTTCGCCTGGATCTTGAACACGAAGCCGGAAAATTTCTCTTCCACCGGCTCCACCACCCGCTCGTGGGCGGCGCGCGACAGCGGGCGCGGGGCCCAGTCCACCACGGCGTCGAGCACCTGGTCGACACCGAAGTTGCCCAGGGCGGTACCAAAGAACACCGGGGTCATCTCGCCACGCAGGAAGGCCTCGCCATCGAATTCGTGACAGGCGCCCTGTACCAGTTCCAGCTCCTCGACGAAGCGGTCGTAGAGATCGCCCAGGTGCGCGCGGGCCTCGTCGGAGTCCAGCTTGTCGATGGTCTTGGTGGCGATGCGCTCGTGGCCATGGCCGGGGGTGTAAACGTAGATGCGGTCGTCCGAGAGGTGATAGACGCCCTTGAAGTCGCGATAGCTACCGATCGGCCAGGTGATGGGCGCGGCCTTGATCTTGAGCACCGCCTCGATCTCGTCGAGCAGTTCGATGGGGTCGCGGATGTCGCGGTCGAGCTTGTTGATGAAGCTGACGATGGGGGTGTCGCGCAGGCGGCAGACGTCCATCAGGGCGATGGTGCGAGGTTCGACGCCCTTGCCGCCGTCAAGCACCATCAGCGCCGAATCCACCGCGGTCAGGGTGCGGTAGGTGTCTTCGGAGAAGTCTTCGTGGCCGGGGGTGTCGAGCAGGTTGATCATGTGCTCGCGGTAGGGGAACTGCATCACCGAGGTGGTGATGGAGATGCCGCGCTGCTTTTCCATCTCCATCCAGTCGGAAGTCGCATGGCGATCGGATTTGCGCGACTTCACCGTACCCGCGACGGCGATGGCCTGACCCATCAGCAGCAGCTTTTCGGTGATGGTGGTCTTGCCCGCGTCGGGGTGGGAAATGATGGCGAAGGTACGGCGCTTGGCGACTTCGGCGGCCTGGGTGGTCATGGATGAACCTGGGCGGGAAGAAAAAAGAGGGGGCGGAGTATAGCAGAGCGCAGCCCCACCGACTTGGGTCGGTGGGGCTGCCGGGGCTCCGCTCAACGCTGCGGCTGGATGGTGCCGTCGCAGCAGGATGGGGTGCGTTTGCGGCGGACCAGGCGCTTGCCCAGGGCCATGCCCGGGATCTCGATGTACCTGTGGGTCAGGCAGGCGAAGGCGAAGACCACTCCCAGTTCCAGCAGTACCACCAGGTTGTCCAGCACGGGGCTGCCGGTGGCGATGTAGCGGATCATGAAGGGCACCGGCACATCATGGGAGGGCGCCACCACCGTGAGATCATGGTGCAGCAGCTTGCCCAGCACGATGAAGGCGCTCTTGAACACGAAGATCACCGCGGCGTGGCAGAGGTAGATCGAATAGGACAGCACGCCCAGGCGGACGAAGAACCCCTGGTGCAGCACGCTGGAGACCAAGCCGCGCTCGAAGGCGAAGGTAAGAATGGTGACGCAGAACACCAGGGTCGCCAGCACGCCCTTTTTGGGCACCGGCAGATCCGAGGTCATCACCGCGACACCCGCGATCAGGCACGCCAGCTCCAGCAGGGTGCCACCGAATTGCCCCTGATTGTGCTGCTTGATCCAGACATAGAGGCGATAGGTACAGGCGCCGGCGAAAAAGCACGACAGGCCACGGAAGATCTCGGTCTTCAGCGGCAGGATGGGAAACAGCAGCTGCACGAAGGCCAGCAGGGCGATCGCCAGGAACCACTGGCGCTGATGACCCTGGCCCTTGAGTACCAGCAGGCCGAATACCAGATAGAGGTAGTACTCGATGCTGATGCTCCAGGAGGGGTAGTTGAAGGAGCCGGTGATGGCCTCGCCCAGCCAGGATTGCAGCAGCAGCAGATTGGGCAGGAATTGTTCGGGCGCGGTGGCGCCGCTGAAGGCCGGATCGTTGAAGCCGATCCCCAGTTTTTCCGCCAACAGGCGACCGCTCTCCAGCAGCACATAGAGGCCCAGCATGGCCAGGTGCAGTGGCAGGATCCGCGCCGAGCGACTGATGGCGAAGTCGCGATAGTCGTCCAGGGTGCGCAGCCGATTTTCGTAGGTGTGCATCAGCACGAAGCCGCTCAGCACAAAGAAGAATTCGACGAACAGGTAGGCATTGGCTATCAGCGGATTTTCCGAGGCAGCCTGAGCAACATAGGTGTGGAAGAGGACAACGGCGACGGCCAATAGACCGCGAAAGCTATCCAGAGCGACGAATCTTTCCATGGGAATTCCCTGACGGTGCAGCAGGACGAGGCAAGCGGAGGCAGCGCAGCCGCTAGGGGGAAAGAGAAGGGAGCGGAGGGGTGAACGGTGGCATGGCATCCTAGCTCTTGTGGTCGTGCAAGCGTCTTAATAGTCGAACTATTACTTGCTGTAACAATTTGATCGCATAAAGCCAGCAAGTTCTTGCCTGGCCGTCCATGGCCTTGGCTTTTGTGACGGCAATCACCTGTTTTCAGGCAAATCGCTGACGGGTGGCAGTGGGCGCCGTTCGGCTTCGGCCGTGGCGCCCTTGTCTCAGCGAGGACCCAGGTCGGTGCAGTCGGCCGGCTTCACGTACTTCTGCAGCACGGTCCATTGCGGTCGGGGTTTGCCCTTGACCGGCTCGATCGCCAGCGGATAGTCGCCCCAGTTGGGGCCGGCTGCCCAGTACATGGCCGGAATGCATTCCTTGCGCAGACGGGCCAGCAGCCGGTCCATTGCCGCCAGCCAGCGGGGATCGTTGTCCGGTACGCCGAATTCGCCGATATGGCCACGCTTGCCGTGCTGCTTGAGCCAGGCGATGAAGGGCTCGACCCGGCGGATGCCGACGTCCGGGTCGAAGTCGGTCATGTCCTTCTTGAGGTATTTGCCGCCACCGTCGTTGTCGAAATAGACGTGCGCCGAATAGATCAGGTTGTCGGCCGGGTCCCTGAGGCCGAGCAGCTTGGCGTTGTAGCGCGGCCAGAGATAGCTGCTGGACCAGCCATTACCCTCGATCAGGATCGGGCGCGCCCGGTCCACGTCGCGTACCGCATCGATGCCGTGCTGCGCCGCGATCGGCCATTGCTCAACCGCATCGTGGGGCTCGTTCATGATGTCGTAGGCGGCGAGGGCGGGGTGCTCGTGCCAGCGCTGGGCGATCCGCCGCAGGACATCGGCATAGGCCGGGTAGGGCACTGCCGCGCTGCCGATGATCTGCCCGCGGTATCTCATGTAATTGTGCAGATCCAGGATCACGTGCATGCGATAGCGCTTGGCATTGTCCAGGGTCTTATCGATCAGCTTGGCATAGGCAGGATCCAGCGGCTGCCCCAGGCGGGGCTGCAGGCGTTCCCAGATGACCGGGAAGCGGATCACGCGGATGCCTTTGGCCGCCCAGCGTCGGTAGTGACCGGCGTCGGGAAAGAAGTAGTTGGTGCCGGGCTTGCCCGGCAATACATGAGGAGCGAAGCCGGCACCGGAGAAGTTCAGTCCGACCAGATCGGTGGGGAAGTCACGCGTATCGGCACGGGTGGCCGGCACGATGGCCAGGCAGAGGAGAGTGAGCAGGGTCGTGAGAGCGGTTTTCAGGCGTAGCGTCATCGGCAAGGTCCCGGACAGTGACGGAAGACGATAGGAGCACGGGTCACGGTGACCCGATTCGCCATGAGGCCCGAAGAGACGTCAGGAAGTTGCGCTGTATTGCTCAGAAGGTGCGCCAGGCGACGTTAATGCCAGGCGAAAGCCGCAGAAATGCGAGCTAGGTAGGGCTGGGAGTTAGCCTGTGCCAGGACAACGCGGGGTCTAGATCCGGGAGGGACGATCAGCCGAACGGAGGGAAAGGGCATTGGAGCGAGCAATGAACTGCCTGTGACTGCTTTCCATCTTTCCATGGCGCAGGCAGATCATTCGAAAGCGGTCTTTAGCGACGCAGGCAGATTCCAGCCCACTGCTCGGCTTCGCGGCGGGCTGAGGCCTCGTCATCGAAGTCGGCGATCAGGCCACCGTGCGCATACACCACCACCCAGTTTTCCACCTTGGGTTGCAGCAGCATTACGGGGGCAGAGGATAGAACAGCGGAGTCCAACGATGCACAAGCCGTCATGTCATTCATAACGTTCCCTTTGAAGTTAGCTCGGTGAATAGTCTGTTTTTATAGCGGTTCCAGAAACGGCGCTTGGTGCTATCACTGGGCCACCTATTGACCGTGTTATGGCTGAATGATCCCTCAAAGCGTCAGCCACTCGTCGGCATGATAAAGAGGTGCCAAAACATCGGCATCGCACTGGCTCACAGAAAGATGTTTCAGTTATGACCGTACGTCAGCTGAGCTGTGTCACGCTCCACGAAACCGGGCCGGTCTGCCATGGCATCTGTGACAGATGTCGCGTCGAGTCTGCAAAGCAGATAACAGTAAAGGTATTAAATTTATCGTCACATATTCGCCGGCTGCTCTAGCACGCGATTCTCGCTTTTCGCCGGGTATCCGAGCCTCTCGCCTGGGCCTTTCACCCTGTCAAGGTGTGCCGTTTTCCACGATCGGGTTGGCATTGAGCGAGTCTATTGGGTTAGCCTGAAAAGGAGCTGACGAACTATCGACTGCGATGGACGTCAATCTCTTCGGTCGAGGCAAAGCGCCATGTCGCTACGAGAGAGCGACACCTAAGGGCTAGGCAGATCCCGAGATCCGCACCGCCCCGTTGGTCCAGCCGGCATACCCGCTATGCCCTGCTGTGTCTCGACCCTGAACCCGGACAGCCGTCCTGCGCCTCGCCCCTGTCGCGAGGTCCGCACTCGGAAGGCATGCGGCCTGTCCGCCCGTTGAAGGAGCCTGACATGGCGAAGTTCAAGACCCTCCTGCTCGGCTCGGCCGTGGGAGTGGTGATCCTGGCACTGCTGGTGCACTGGATCGGTAGGGATACCCTCAGTACCTATCGCGCGGATCTGCTGTTCTATCTCCAGGCCCACCTCTACCTGGTGGCCGTCTCCATGGTCCTGGCGCTGCTGGTGGGCATTCCCGCCGGGGTATTGCTCAGCAGGCCGCGGTTCGCCCGCAGTGCCGAGCGCTTCATGCAGGTGTTCAACATCGGCAATACCGTGCCGCCGCTTGCGGTGCTGGCCATCGCCCTGGGCGTCGTCGGCATCGGTGACGGGCCGGCGATCCTGGCGCTGTTTCTCGCTTCGCTGCTGCCCATCGTGCGCAACACCTACGAGGGGCTGAAGAACGTGCCGGGCTCGCTCAAGGAAGCGGCCACCGGTATCGGCATGACCCCCACCCAGGTGCTGACCAAGGTGGAGTTGCCCAATGCCGTGCCCATCATCGTCGGTGGGGTGCGGGTGGCCCTGGCGATCAACGTCGGCACCACTCCGCTGGTGTTTCTCATCGGCGCCAACAGCCTGGGCAGTCTGATCTTTCCTGCCATCGCCCTGGAGAACCAGTCACAGCTGCTGCTGGGCGCGGCCGCCACGGCGCTCTTGGCGCTGCTGCTGGATGGCCTGGTGCTGCTCGCCAGTCGCCTCTGGCTGGAACGCGGCCTGGCCCGCTAAGGAGACGAGATGAAGAAGTTGCTTATCGCCCTGGGCGCCGCCTGGTTCGGACTGGCGCTGGCCAGTGGTGCCCAGGCCGAGCCCATCCGCATCGGTGCCAAGGTCTTTACCGAGCAGGCCATTCTCGCCGAGCTCACCGGGCAGTACCTGTCCAGGCACGGCTACCAGCCGGAGATCGTCGGCGGCCTGGGCAGCACCATCGCCTGGAACGGCGTGAAGAACGCCCAGCTCGACCTCACCTGGGAATACACCGGTACCTCGCTGGTGGCCTACAACCATGTCACCGAGCGGCTGGACAAGGACGCCTCCTACCAGCGGGTCAAGGAGCTGGACGCCAAGGTCGGGCTGGCCTGGCTGGCGCCCACCCGCTTCAACAACACCTACGCCCTGGCGCTACCGGAAAAGGTCGCCCAGCAGCATCCCGAGCTGAACAGCATCAGCGACCTGGCCCGGCTGCTCAAGGCCGAGGCCGGCAAGCGCCACCTGACCGCGCTGGACATCGAATTCGCCAACCGTTCCGACGGCCTCGCCGGCCTGGTCAAGGCCTATGGCCTGAACTACACCCGTGACGACATCCGCCAGATGGATCCGGGACTGGTCTATACCGCGCTGCGCAACGGCCAGGTGTTCACTGGACTGGTCTACACCACCGACGGCCGCCTGGATGCCTTCAAGCTCAAGGTGCTGGAAGACGACAAGGGCTATTTCCCCGACTACACCGCCGCGCCGGTGGTGAACGCCGGGTACCTGGCCAAGCACCCGGATCTCGCCGCGTTGCTGAGGCCCCTGGCGGAAAGCCTGGATCAGGCCACCATGCGCCAGCTCAACGCCAAGGTGGACATCGAGCGGCAGACGCCGGCCCAGGTGGCCCGCGACTTTCTTGCCCAGCACCCCCTAAGCGGAGGGCAATGACCCCATGGATTTCGTCACCTCCTTCAATCACATCGACTGGCTGCAGGTCCTCGACCTGACCCGCCAGCACATCACCCTGGTGGGCATCGCCGTGACCCTGGCGATCCTGGTAGGCGTGCCCCTGGGCATCCTCATGACCCGCTACCCCGCGCTGGCCGGACCGCTGCAGGCGGTGGCCACGGTGGTCATGACGCTGCCTTCGATCGCCCTGTTCGGCCTCCTGCTGCCCTTCTACTCCAAGTTCGGCCAGGGCCTCGGTCCGCTGCCGGCCATCACCGCGGTGTTCCTCTATTCGCTGCTGCCGATCCTGAGAAACACCTACCTGGCGCTGACCAGCGTCGAGCCCGGCATCCGCGAGGCGGGTGCCGGCATCGGCATGACCTTCTGGCAGCGCCTGCGCATGGTCGAGCTGCCCATCGCCTTGCCGGTGATCCTCGCCGGGGTACGCACCGCCGTGGTCATGAACATCGGCGTCATGACCATCGCCGCCACCATCGGTGCCGGCGGCCTGGGCGTGCTCATCCTCACCGCCATCAGCCGCAGTGACATGGCCACCCTCATCGTCGGCGCCGTGCTGGTCAGCCTGCTGGCCATCGTCGCCGACCTCGTCCTGCAGTGGCTGCAACGCCGCCTCACCCCGCGCGGCCTGCGCAGCGCCCTTTAAGGAGCCCCAGATGATCGAACTCGACCGCCTGACCAAGACCTTCAAGCAGCACGGCAAGGACGTGACCGCGGTGGATGCCGTGAGCCTCACCGTGGAAGAGGGCCAGATCTGCGTCTTCCTCGGCCCCTCCGGCTGCGGCAAGACCACCACCCTGAAGATGATCAACCGCCTCATCGAGCCCACCTCGGGGCGGGTGCTGATCAACGGCGAGGACACCACCGGCATCGACGAGGTGACCCTCAGACGCCATATCGGCTATGTGATCCAGCAGATCGGTCTGTTCCCCAACATGACCATCGAGGAAAACATCACCGTGGTACCCAAGCTGCTGGGCTGGGACAAGAAGAGGTGCCGCGAGCGCGCCACCGAGCTGATGAGCATGGTGCAGCTGGAGCCCAAGCAGTACCTGTCGCGCTATCCACGCGAACTGTCCGGTGGCCAGCAGCAGCGCATCGGGGTGATCCGCGCCCTGGCGGCCGAGGCGCCGCTGTTGCTGATGGACGAACCCTTCGGTGCGGTGGACCCGATCAACCGCGACGCCATCCAGAACGAGTTCTTCCAGATGCAGCGGGCGCTGAACAAGACGGTGATCATGGTCAGCCATGACATCGACGAAGCCATCCGCCTGGGCGACAAGATCGCCGTGTTCCGCGGCGGGCGCCTGGTGCAGTTCGATCATCCGGACACCCTGCTGGCCCATCCCAAGGATGAGTTCGTCAGCAACTTCGTCGGCCAGGACAGCACCCTCAAGCGGCTGCTGCTGATTCGTGCCGAGGACGCCGCCGACAACGCGCCCGCGATCCAGGCCGAGACGCTGATCGGCGATGCCGTGGAATTGATGGAAGAGCACGATCGCCGCTACCTGGTGGTGACGGATGCGGCCAACAAGGGCCTGGGCTACGTGCGCCGCCGCGACCTGCGCGGTCAGAGCGGGCCGGTGGCGCCCTTCGTCACCCCGTTCAAGGCCACCGCGGCCTTTGACGAGCACCTGCGCATCCTCTTGTCGCGCATGTACCAGTTCAACACTTCCTGGCTGCCGGTGCTCAGCGCCGACAAAGACTTCCTTGGCGAGGTCACCCAGGAATCCATCGCCGACTACCTCAGCAGTGGTCGTTCGCGGGGCAAGACCACCATCGTCTCGCCCGCGGAGCAGGTGGCGGGGTAGGGCACGGGAAGCCTATCGGCGCAGAGGCTGTTCAAAGGCTCGCGAGCTAGAGCCAAACAAGGCGAAAAGACCTGAGGAAGCGGAGTTTACGAATTGTAAATGAGCATTCCAAAGGCCTTTTCAACGCAGTCTGGCCGACGCGCAGCAGCCTTTGGATAGGCTCTCAGGGGCGGATCTCGATCATAGTGCCGTCCTTGACCAGCCCCCAGACCTCGCGCATGTCGTGGTTGGTCATGGCGATGCAGCCCTCGGTCCAGTTCAGCGAGTTGAAGTACCACTCCGGGTACTCCTCGTCGATGGGGGTGCCGTGCAGCATGATCATGCTGCCGGGACGCACGCCGGCCTGGCTGGCGCGCGCCAGGTCCTCACGATTGGGATAGGAAATGTGCATGGCCAGGTTGAATTTGTCGCTGGTCTTGCGCCAGTCGATCCAATAGAAGCCTTCCGGGGTGCGCTTGTCGCCCTCGCGCAGCTTGGGGCCGCGGGGATTCTTGCCCAGCGAGATGCGGTAGGACTTCATCACGGTGTCGCCGCTGAGCAGTTGCAGCTGATTGCGCGACTTGATGACCAGCACCTTGTCGATCAGCGGCGCGGCCGGCTGGCGGATCACCGTGACGCTGGTACTGGCCTGGGCCAGCTGGGGAAGCAACGAACCGCACAGCACATAGCAGAGCGCCAACAACAGGTGCAACGGACGCATGTCGAGAAGATCCTCGGAAGAGCTCAGAGCCTGTTCAAGGTCTCGCGAGCAGACGTTGAACAGGCCCTTAGGCAGGCTTGGGTGCGACCACCATGGGCGCCATGCCCTCATGGCGCAGTGAAAACTCGCCGCGGCGGCGGTCAGCGAAAAAGCATTCTAGTGTTCGCTTGATGGTCGGAAAAGCCAGAGACGACCAGGGGATGTCGGCTTCGTCCAGAAGGCGCACGTCCAGGCTTTCCTCGCCGACGCCAAAGCGTCCGTCGACCAGCTCGCCGCGGAACAGCATGTAGATCTGGTCGATGTGCGGCAGATCGAAGAGCGTATAGAGCTCCAGGTCCTGCACCTGCGCGCCGGCTTCCTCGAGGGTCTCGCGGGCGGCGGCCTCGGTGGTGGTCTCGCCGTTTTCCATGAAGCCTGCCGGCAGCGTCCAGTAGCCCTTGCGCGGCTCGATGGCGCGCTGGCAGAGCAGCACCCGGCCTTCCCAGGTTGCCAGACAGCCGGCCACCACCCGTGGGTTCTGGTAATGCACCGCGCCGCACTGGCTGCAGACCAGGCGCATGCGGTTGTCGCCCGCGGGAATGCGTTCTTCCAGCAGGCCGCCACAGTGGTTGCAATGCTTCATGATTCATCCTCGTTTTGCTGCAGTGTGCCGGGGCGATCGCGGGCCTCGCAAGCGATGGCTGGGCTTGGGATTGCCCGGCGGGCGTGCCATGATCCAGGGGATACGATGAGCAAGGGAGAATTCCGGCGTGGATGAGTTGCTCCAGCGCCTGCGTCACTATCGGCCGCGCACCCTGAGCGGCACCGAGAACCATCAGGAAGCGGCGGTGCTGGTGCCCATCATTCGTCGCGAGCATCCCGAATTGCTGCTCACCCTGAGGGCCAGCAACCTGTCCACCCATGGCGGCGAGGTGGCCCTGCCGGGCGGCCGGCGCGATCCCGAGGACGTCGATCTGATCGCCACCGCCCTGCGCGAGGCCGAGGAAGAGGTCGGGCTGCCGCCAGGCCTGGTGGAGGTGATCGCGCCCCTGAGTCCGCTGGTGTCACGCTACGGCCTGGCGGTGACGCCCATCGTCGCCCTGATTCCCGATCAGCTCGAATACGTCCCCAGCGAAGCCGAGATCGCCGCGATCTTTACCGTGCCCCTGCAGTTCTTCTGCGAAGTGCCGCCGGACTACACCCTCAGGGTCGACCACGACGGCCTGCGTTGGCAGGTGCCCAGCTATCAGTATGGCGAGCACCGCATCTGGGGGCTGACGGCAGTGATCATCGTCGAGCTGGTCAACCTGCTGTACGACGCCGGTATCGTGCTCAAGGCACCGCCCAGGCGGGATTGAGCGGTAGGCTCTGTACGAAAAGTCGCCGAGCGAAGGTCAGGCGAGGAGAAAAGCGCTGAGGAAGCGAACCGTGCTCGCGAACGAGTTTACGAGTGGTAAATGAGCATTGCGACGGGGCCGCCCAGGCCGGGCTGGCGATCCAGGCGTTTTTCAACGAAGCATCACCGAGCGCAGGCCTTTTCGTGCAGAGCCTAGCGACAAGGTAAAGGCACATGCCAAGTCGGACGTTAACGGGCACAATGCGCGGCCATTCGAGGGAAGCCGCATGACCACCGCCAATTCACCCGTGCGTTCGCCCTGCGTCCATGTCTGTGCCCTGGACGAACAGGACATCTGCATCGGCTGCCAACGCAGCGCCGCCGAGATCACCCGCTGGATGTCCATGAGCGACAGCGAGCGCCGCGAGGTGCTGCTGCGCTGCGACGAGCGGGCGCGGGCGGGCGGTGCGGCCTTCCTGACCTGATATCAGCCGGAGAGATCTGTCATGCCCCGTATCGGTACCCCCCTGTCCCCCAGCGCCACCCGCGTGCTGCTCTGCGGCTCCGGCGAACTGGGCAAGGAAGTCGTCATCGAGCTGCAACGTCTGGGCGTCGAGGTTATCGCCGTGGATCGCTACGCCGATGCCCCGGCCATGCAGGTCGCCCACCGCAGCCACGTCATCGACATGCTCGACGGCGCCGCCCTGCGCGCGGTGATCGAGCGCGAGCAGCCGCACTTCATCGTGCCGGAAATCGAAGCCATCGCCACCGCTACCCTGGTGGAGCTGGAAGGCGAGGGTTACACCGTGGTGCCCACTGCCCGCGCGGCCCAGCTGACCATGAATCGCGAAGGCATCCGTCGCCTCGCCGCCGAGGAGCTGGGCCTGCCCACCTCGCCCTATCACTTCGCCGATACCTACGAAGACTACGCCGCCGCCGCCGAGGCGCTGGGCTATCCCTGCGTGGTCAAGCCGATCATGAGTTCCTCGGGCAAGGGCCAGAGCCTGCTGCGCAGCGCCGATGAGCTGCAGGCCGCCTGGCAGTACGCTCAGGAAGGCGGTCGCGCCGGCAAGGGCCGGGTGATCGTCGAGGGCTTCGTCGACTTCGACTACGAGATCACCCTGCTGACCGTGCGCCATGTCGGCGGCACCGCCTTCTGCGCACCGGTCGGGCATCGTCAGGTCAAGGGCGACTACCACGAGTCCTGGCAGCCCCAGGCCATGAGCGACAAGGCTCTGGCCGAATCCGAGCGGGTCGCTCGCGCCGTCACCGAGGCCCTGGGCGGTCGCGGCCTGTTTGGCGTGGAGCTGTTCGTCAAGGGCGACCAGGTCTGGTTCAGCGAAGTCTCGCCACGTCCCCATGACACCGGTCTGGTGACCCTGATCTCCCAGGACCTGTCCGAATTCGCCCTGCACGCCCGCGCTATCCTCGGTCTGCCGATCCCTACCATCCGCCAGTTCGGCCCCTCGGCCTCGGCGGTGATCCTGGTGGACGGCGAGTCGCGGCAGACCGCCTTCGGCAACCTCGGCGCGGCCCTGGCCGAACCCGACACCGCGCTGCGCCTGTTCGGCAAGCCGGAGGTCAAGGGGCAGCGGCGCATGGGCGTGGCCCTGGCTCGCGACGAAAGCATCGAGGCGGCGCGCGCCAAGGCCGTGCGTGCTTCCCAGGCGGTGAAGGTCGAGCTGTAACGCCGTCTCGCGCCACGAAAAAGGGCCCTGCGGGGCCCTTTTTCATGCGCTGAAGAATCTACAGTGACTGATCGCGGGTTTCGCGCATGCAGAGCACCGCCAGCAGGCTGATGGCCGCCGCCGCCGAGACGTAGCCGCCCACCCAGCTCAGGCCGCCGGCTTCCACCAGTTGCTGCGCGGCATAGGGCGCCAGGGAGGCGCCAAGGATGCCGCCCAGGTTGTAGGCCGCCGAGGCGCCGGTGTAGCGCACCTGGGTCGGGAAGATTTCCGGCAGCAGGGCACCCATGGGGCCGAAGGTCATGCCCATGAGAAACAACTCCAGCGCCAGGAACAGGCCGACCGCCTGGCTGGAGCCATGGGTCAGCAGCGGCTCCATGGCGAAGCCCGACAGCAGGGCGGCGATGGCGCTCACCGCCAGCACTGGCTTGCGGCCGAAGCGATCCGCCAGCCAGGCCGACAGCGGCGTGGCCAGGGCCATGAACAGCACCGCGATGCACAGCAGGCCGAGGAATTCCTGCCGGCTGTAACCAAGATTCTTCACCCCGTAGCTCAGCGAGAACACCGTGGAGATGTAGAAGAGGGCGTAGCACACCACCATGCTCAGGGCGCCCAGCAGCACCGCCTTGCCGTGCTTGCCGAAGGTTTCGACCATGGGTAGGCGCAGTTTCTCGCGGCGGGCCATGGCCTCGGCGAACACCGGTGTCTCGTGCAGCGACAGCCGCACATAGAGGCCGACCACCACCAGCAGCGCGCTGAGCAGGAAGGGAATGCGCCAGCCCCAGGCGCGGAATTGCTCGTCGTCCAGCAGCAGCGCCAGAGCCAGGAACAGGCCGTTGGCCATGAGGAAGCCGATGGAGGGGCCGAGCTGGGGGAACATGCCGAACCAGGCGCGCTTGCCGGGCGGGGCGTTCTCGGTGGCCAGCAGCGCCGCACCACCCCATTCGCCACCCAGTCCCAGGCCCTGGCCGAATCTCAGCAGACACAGCAGGATGGGCGCCCAGACGCCGATGCTGGCGTAGCCGGGCAGGAGGCCGATCAGGGTGGTGGAGATACCCATCAGCAGCAGCGAGGCCACCAGGGTGGACTTGCGGCCGATGCGGTCGCCGAAGTGGCCGAACAGCAGCGAACCCAGGGGGCGCGCCAGGAAGGCGATGCCAAAGGTGATGAAGGCGCTGAGGGTCTGGGCCATGCCCGAGCCCTGGGGAAAGAACACCGGGCCGATCACCAGGGCCGCGGCCGTGGCATAGACATAGAAGTCGTAGAACTCGATGGCGGTGCCGATGAAGCTGGCGGTGGCCACGCGGGTGGGGGAATTGCGCGGCACGGAAGTGGGCGCGTCGAAGGCGGCAGCGGTTGTGGACATGCAGAGATACCGGGCAGTCGTTCTTGTAGGAGGCGTCTGCCGGAGCGGCCTGATGGGGCAGCGGCTGTCCGAGGATGAGGACGGGCGTGACGACCTGTTATGACGTGCCGGGCGCGACCTGGCTGTTGGCCGGGTCGCGCCGAACGTGGTTCGGTCGCCTGATTATGCGGGTAGTGGAATGACGACTGTCAACGATGCAGGATGAATTCCCGCACCAGCTTGCTCCCGAAGTAGGCCAGCATCAGCAGGATGAAGCCCAGCAGGGTCCAGCGGATCGCCCGGTGGCCGCGCCAGCCCAGCCGATTGCGCCCCCACAGCAGGATGCCGAACACCACCCAGGCGATGCAGGAGAGCACCGTCTTGTGCACCAGGTGCTGGGCGAACATGTCCTCGACAAAGAACCAGCCGGAGATCAGCGACAGCGACAGCACCACCCAGCCGGCCCAGAGAAAGCCGAACAGCAGGCTTTCCATGGTCTGCAGCGGGGGAAAGCTGCGGATCAGGCCGGATGGATGCTTGTTCTTGAGCTGGCGATCCTGGATCAGCAGCAGCAGCGACTGCAGCACCGCCAGGGTGAAGAGGCCGTAGGCGATGATCGACAGCAGCACGTGCACGACGATCTTGGGCGAGACGTCCAGCGGGGTCACGGTGCCGGGCGGTACGAATTCGGCCAGCAGCGCGGTGATGGCGCCGAGGGGATAGATCAGCACCAGCAAGGGTTGCAGCGGCATGCGCAGGCAGCCGATCAGCATCAGGGCGATGGCGGTCGCCGAGATCAGACTGGAGGCGTCGAAGAAGTCCAGGCTGAGGGTCGGTTCGAGGATCAGCTGCAGATAGACGGCCAGGGCATGGGGCAGCAGGGCCAGGATGCCGGCGCCCAGGACCAGGGGCTTGCTCGACGGCTGTTTGCGCAGCAGGCAACTGCCCTGGTAGAGGGTCGCGAGTAGATAGAGGGCAGCGGCCAGGAGGGTGGGCAGCAGGGCGTGCATGGTCCGGTTTCAGCAGAGCGGAAAGCAGGCGAGTGTGGCACAGACAGGGCGGTACAGAAAGTCCGAGCCACGCCCTGGTGCTGGCTGGCTGGCTGGATCGGGCGAACCCTGGCCGCTGTCGGGTGGTCCCATGAAGTACATATCTAGAAGAGGTCGCGACCATGCTTAAATTTCTCGGCGGTACCATGGGCATCATCTTTCTGATCGGCCTGGTGGTGGTCATCGGCATCTTCTCGCTGATTTTCTGATCCCGTCCCCTCGGGCACCGGCCCTGATGCCGGTGCCTGTCCTTGCTTCCTCAGCTGCTCGCCAAAGCGGGCGCTGCTGACGGATTCACGCGGTAACCGGCCCCAGCGGCTATCCCTGGTCAGGCGGTCTTTCGTTATACTTGTCGGTCAGCCGCCGTTTCTGCCCTGGATGTCCGCATGTTCGAGAATCTCACAGACCGCCTGTCCCAAAGCCTGCGCCACATTACCGGCAAGGCCAAGCTCACCGAAGACAACATCAAGGACACCCTGCGCGAGGTGCGCATGGCGCTGCTCGAGGCGGACGTCGCCCTGCCGGTGGTCAAGGAATTCGTCAACCGGGTCAAGGAGCGGGCGGTCGGCACCGAGGTGTCCAAGAGCCTGACCCCGGGCCAGGCCTTCGTGAAGATCGTGCGCGCCGAACTCGAAGCCATCATGGGCGCGGCCAACGAAGACCTGGCGCTCAACGTGGCGCCGCCGGCGGTCATCCTCATGGCCGGTCTGCAGGGCGCGGGCAAGACCACCACCGCGGGCAAGCTGGCGCGCTTCCTCAAGGAGCGCAAGAAGAAGACCGTCATGGTCGTCTCCGCCGACGTCTATCGTCCGGCCGCCATCAAGCAGCTGGAAACACTGGCCGGGGAGGTGGGGGTCACCTTCTTTCCCTCCGACATCAGCCAGAAGCCGGTGGAGATCGCCCAGGCCGCCATTCGCGAAGCCAAGCTCAAATTCATCGATGTGGTGATCGTCGACACCGCCGGTCGTCTGCACATCGACAGCGAGATGATGGCGGAGATCCAGCAGGTCCACGCCGCCACCAAGCCGGCCGAGACCCTGTTTGTGGTCGACGCCATGACCGGTCAGGACGCCGCCAACACCGCCAAGGCCTTCAACGACGCCCTGCCGCTCACCGGCGTGATCCTGACCAAGGTCGACGGTGACGCCCGTGGCGGTGCCGCCCTATCGGTCCGCCACATCACTGGCAAGCCGATCAAGTTCATCGGCATGGGCGAGAAGAGCGAAGCCCTCGATCCCTTCCACCCGGACCGTGTCGCTTCGCGCATCCTCGGCATGGGCGACGTCCTCTCGCTGATCGAGCAGGCCGAACAGACCCTGGATCGCGAGAAGGCCGACAAGCTGGCCAAGAAGCTCAAGAAGGGCAAGGGCTTCGATCTCGAGGACTTCCGCGATCAGCTGCGCCAAATGAAGAACATGGGCGGCCTGGGTTCGCTGATGGACAAGCTGCCGACCATGATGGGTGGCATGAACATCCAGCAGATGGGCAACGCCCAGGGCGCGGCGGAAAAGCACTTCAAGCAGATGGAAGCCATCATCGACTCCATGACCCCGGCCGAGCGCCGCGATCCGGAACTGATCAGCGGCTCGCGCAAGAAGCGCATCGCCCTGGGCTCCGGTACCCAGGTGCAGGACGTCGGCCGCCTCATCAAGCAGCACAAGCAGATGCAAAAGATGATGAAGAAGGTCACCGCCAAGGGCGGCATGGCCAAGATGATGCGCGGCATGGGCAGCATGTTCCCTGGCGGCGGCATGCCCAAGATGTGATTTTCCGGTGCCGCCCGTCGCCAGATGGCCGGCATTGGAAAGGGCTCTGCGTGGGGCGTTGGCACCAGTGCTGATGCACCTTCGCGAGCGATGAGGCTCCGCTGTCGGAGTCTCCAGGCTGCCGCAATGCCGAGGGCACCGTTTAAAGCCATTGGCAAACCGGGTGACAGCCCTTAGAATATGCGGCCTTTCGGGCCATGTGGCCCAGTGTGCCCACAGCTACAAGCACCGACTACAGGAACGAAGTTCAATGGTAACCATCCGTCTAGCCCGTGGCGGCTCCAAGAAGCGCCCCTTCTACCACCTGACCGTGACCAACAGCCGCAATGCGCGTGATGGTCGTTTCGTCGAGCGCATCGGTTTCTTCAACCCGGTGGCCAGCGGCGCAGAAATCCGTCTGTCGGTGGACCAAGAGCGTGCCAGCTACTGGCTGTCGCAGGGCGCCCAGCCGTCCGAGCGCGTCGCTCAGTTGCTGAAGAGCGCTCAGGCTACCGCCTGAAGACCATGAGTACGCCGACCTCCGCCCCCGACCTGGTGGTCCTGGGCAAGATAGTTTCGGTCTTTGGCGTACGTGGTGAGCTCAAGATCTACTCCTTTACCGATCCGCTCGACAATCTGCTGGACTATCGGACCTGGACGCTGCGGCGCGAAGGCGAGACCCGGCAGGTCAAGGTGCTCGGCGGTCGGTTGCACGGCAAGGTCCTGACGGTACGGCTGCAGGGCCTGGACGATCGTGAAGAAGCCCGCCTGATGGCCGGTTTCGAGATCTGCGTGCCGCGTAGTGAATTACCCCAGCTGGGCGCCGGCGACTATTACTGGCATCAGTTGGAAGGTCTCAAGGTGATCAATCGCGAAGGCCAGTGGCTGGGTGTGGTGGATCATCTGCTGGAGACCGGGGCCAACGACGTCATGGTGGTCATGCCCTGTGCTGGCAGCCTCGACGATCGTGAGCGTCTGTTGCCCTATCTGCCCGACCAGTACGTGCTGGCGGTGGATCTGGCCAAGGGCGAGATGCAGGTCGACTGGGATGCGGATTTCTGATCCATGCGTATCGATGTCATCAGCATCTTTCCCGAGATGTTCGAAGCCGTGAGCGCCTATGGCGTGAGCGGTCGCGCGATGAAGCAGGGGCTCCTGGAGCTGACCTGCTACAACCCGCGCAACTATACCGAGGATCGCCACCAGACCGTGGACGACCGGCCCTTTGGCGGCGGTCCCGGCATGGTCATGAAGATCCAGCCGCTGGAGCGCGCCCTGGCCGATGCCCGGGGTGATTCGGCGGCGAAGGTGATCTACCTGTCCCCCCAGGGTCGCAAGCTCGACCAGGCGGCGGTACGGGAACTGGCGCAGGAGGAGCATCTGATCCTCATCGCCGGGCGTTACGAAGGCATCGACGAGCGTTTCATCGAGACGCACGTGGATGAAGAATGGTCGATTGGCGACTATGTGCTGTCCGGCGGTGAATTGCCGGCCATGGTGCTGATCGATGGGGTTACGCGACTGCTGCCCGGAGCCTTGGGGCATGTGGATTCCGCCGAGCAGGATTCGTTTACCGACGGCCTGCTCGATTGCCCGCACTACACCCGACCCGAGGTGTACGAGGGCCGTCGCGTACCCGACGTGTTGCTCAGTGGTAATCACGAGCATATCCGGCGCTGGCGCCTGCAGCAGTCCCTGGGACGCACTGCGGAGCGACGCGCCGATCTTCTGGATAGCCGCTCGCTTTCTGGGGAAGAGCAGAACCTGTTGGCGGAATACCTTCGTCAGCGGAACGATAGTTAGGTATCGATGGCGGGCCGCGGCCTGTCTTAGGAGCAGAGTGACATGACCAACAAAATCATTGCCCAGATCGAAGCTGAGCAGATGAACAAAGAAATCCCGGCGTTCGCCCCCGGCGACACCGTGATTGTCCAGGTTAAGGTGAAGGAAGGCGACCGTCAGCGTCTGCAGGCCTTCGAAGGCGTGGTGATCGGCAAGCGTAACCGCGGCCTGAACAGCGCCTTCACCGTACGCAAGATCTCCAACGGCGTTGGCGTCGAGCGTACCTTCCAGACCTACAGCCCGCTGGTCGACAGCCTGAGCGTCAAGCGTCGCGGTGACGTGCGCAAGGCCAAGCTGTACTACCTGCGCGAGCTGTCCGGCAAGGCTGCCCGCATCAAGGAAAAGCTTTCCTGATCGCGGCGTGACCAGAAAAAAGCAGCTTCGGCTGCTTTTTTCGTTTCTGAGGTTCGAGGTAAGACATGACGACCCGCGAAGCGGAAATCCAGCGGCGCACGGCGCTGTCGGAAACCCGGGTGGCCAAGGCGGTGTTCCCGCCCACCACCAATCATCACGACACCCTGTTCGGCGGCACCGCCCTGGCCTGGATGGACGAGGTATCCTTCATCACCGCGACGCGCTTCTGTCGCAAGCCGCTGGTCACCGTCTCCACCGACCGGATCGATTTCAACCACCCCATCCCCGCCGGCTCCATCGTCGAGCTGATCGGCCGGGTGGTGAAGGTTGGCAACACCAGCATCAAGGTGCAGGTGGAGGTGTTCGTCGAAGGCATGCTGGCGGAAGGGCGCGAGCGCGCCATCAACGGCGCCTTCAGCTTTGTCGCGGTCGATGACGAGGGCAAGCCGACGCCGGTGCTGCCAGGCTTCGCCGCGTGAGCGCCGAACGGCTGATCGAGGAATTCCTCGACGCCCTGTGGCTGGAAAAGGGACTGTCGCCCCATACCCGCAGCGCCTATCGCACCGATCTGCTGGCCTTCGCCCGCTGGCTGGAGGGCAGGGGGCTGACCCTGGAGAACCTGGGTCGCGACGCCGTGCTCGATCATCTCGGCTGGCGCCTGAGCGAGGGCTACCAGGCGCGCTCCACGGCGCGCTTTCTCTCCGGTCTGCGCAGCTTCTACAAGTATGCCGTGCGCGAGGGGCGGGTCGCCGAGGACCCGACGCTGCTGGTGAGCATGCCGCAACTGGGCGCACCGCTGCCCAAGAGCCTGTCAGAGGCGGACGTGGAAGCCCTGCTGGCCGCACCAGATACCGAAGACACCCTGGGCCTGCGCGATCGCACCATGCTCGAGGTGCTCTATGCCACCGGGTTGCGGGTGACCGAGCTGATCAGCCTGACCCTGGACGAGATCAACCTGCGCGAGGGCTCGTTGCGGGTCTTCGGCAAAGGCAGCAAGGAGCGGCTGATCCCCTTGGGCGAAGAGGCCATCGCCTGGCTGGAAGACTATTTGAAGACCGCGCGCCCGCTGCTGCTGGGCGGCCAGCCCGGCGATATCCTCTTTCCCAGCCAGCGGGGCACGCCCATGACCCGGCAGACCTTCTGGCACCGCATCAAGCTGCATGCCCAGGTGGCGGGCATCCGCACCTCGCTGTCACCGCATACCCTGAGGCACGCCTTCGCCACCCATTTGCTCAACCACGGCGCGGATCTGCGCACGGTGCAGATGCTGCTCGGCCATACCAGTCTGTCCACCACCCAGATCTACACCCACGTCGCCCGCGTGCGGCTGCAGCAACTGCACGCCCAGCACCATCCGCGCGGCTAGGGCCCACCGCCGTAGCCGGCAGGTCTGTGGTAGGCTTGCCGGCGTCTCAACAGGAGTCAAACATGCGTATTTCCCAACTGTTGCTCGCCGCTTGCCTGGGGCTCGGCGTGCAACTGGCTCAGGCCGAACCTGAGCAGGCCATTCGTCAGAGCCTGACCGCGCTGCAGCCCAATCTCGCCATCGAGTCCATCGCCAAGAGTCCGCTGGAAGATCTCTACCAGGTCCAACTCAAGGGCGGCCGGGTGCTCTATGCCAGCGGCGACGGCCAGTTCGTCATGCAGGGCTATCTGTACCAGGTCAAGGACGGCAAGGCCTCCAACCTGACCGAGAAGGCCGAGAACGTCGCCGTGGCGCGGCAGATCAACGGCCTCGACCGCAACCAGATGATCATCTATCCCGCCCAGGGCGAGACCAAGGCGCACATCACCGTCTTCACCGACACCACCTGCCCCTATTGCCAGAAGCTGCACGCCGAGGTGCCCGAGCTGAACAAGCGCGGCATCGAGGTGCGCTACCTGGCCTTCCCGCGCCAGGGCATGGGCTCGCCGGGCTCCAAGCAGCTGGAATCGGTGTGGTGCGCCAAGGACAAGCCGGCGGCGCTGAACCAGATGTTCACCGGGCGTGAGGTCAAGTCCGAGAGCTGCCAGAGTCCGGTCGCCCAGCAATTCGCGCTGGGGCAGAACATGGGTATCCAGGGCACGCCGGCGATCATTCTCGCCGATGGCCAGATGATCCCGGGCTACCAGCCGGCCGACCAGCTGGCGGAAGCGGCAATCGGCGCCCGCTAGGCGCCTCAATCAGAGCTATGAACGGGGCCGCGGAGCGGTCCCATACGACATGGGGATAAGGGTGTGAAGCCGGTCAAAGTAGGCATCTGTGGTCTGGGTACCGTGGGCAGCGGGACCTTCAACGTGCTCAAGCGCAACGCCGAGGAAATCGCCCGGCGCGCCGGACGGGGTATCGAGGTGGCGCAGATCGCCCAGCGCCGACCCAATCCCCAGTGCGATACCGGCAGTACGCCGATCACCGCCGAGGTCCTGGCGGTGGCCGACAATCCCGAGATCGACGTGGTGGTGGAGCTGATCGGCGGCTACACCCTGGCCCGCGAACTGGTGCTGCGCGCCATCGCCAACGGCAAGCACGTGGTCACCGCCAACAAGGCGCTGATCGCCGTGCACGGCAACGAGATCTTCGCCAAGGCACGCGAGCAGGGCGTGATCGTCGCCTTCGAGGCCTCCGTGGCCGGCGGCATCCCGGTGATCAAGGCGCTGCGCGAAGGCCTGGCCGCCAACCGCATCAACTGGGTGGCCGGCATCATCAACGGCACCGGCAACTTCATCCTCTCCGAGATGCGCGAGAAGGGTCGCACCTTTCCCGATGTCCTGGCCGAAGCCCAGGCGCTGGGTTATGCCGAGGCCGATCCGACCTTTGACGTCGAAGGCATCGATGCCGCCCACAAGCTGACCATCCTGGCCTCCATCGCCTTTGGCATTCCGCTGCAATTCGACAAGGCCTACACCGAGGGCATCACCCGCCTGACCACCGCCGATGTCGGCTACGCCGAGGCGCTAGGCTATCGCATCAAGCACCTGGGCGTGGCGCGCAGCACCGACCAGGGCATCGAGTTGCGGGTGCACCCGACGCTGATCCCGGCCGATCGGCTGATCGCTAACGTCAACGGCGTGATGAACGCGGTGATGGTCAATGGCGACGCCGTCGGCTCGACGCTGTTCTACGGCGCCGGTGCCGGGCAGGAGCCGACCGCCTCGGCGGTGGTGGCCGACCTGGTGGACGTGGTTCGCGCCATGACCTCGGATCCCGAGAATCGCGTACCGCACCTGGCCTTCCAGCCCGATGCGCTGTCCGACCATCCGGTGCTGCCGATCGAGGCCTGCGAGAGCGCCTACTATCTGCGTATCCAGGCCAAGGATCACCCGGGCGTGCTGGCCCAGGTGGCGAGCATCCTCTCGGCGCGCGGCATCAACATCGAGTCCATCATGCAGAAGGAAGCCGAGGAACATGACGGCCTGGTGCCCATGATCTTGCTGACCCACCGCGTGACGGAGCGCCATATGGTCGAGGCCATCACCGCGCTGGAAGCCCTCGATGACGTCGTCGGCGATGTCGTCCGCATCCGTGTCGAGCACCTGAACTGAGCAGCCTGGCGGCGCCTGGCGCCGCCGTCTTTCCCGAGGTCGAGTCATGCGTTACATCAGTACCCGCGGCCAGGCGCCCGCGCTGAATTTCGAAGAAGTGCTGCTGGCGGGTCTCGCCAGCGATGGTGGTCTCTATGTGCCGGAGAACCTGCCGCGCTTTTCCCTGGAAGAGATCGCCTCCTGGACCGGTCTGCCCTACCACGAGCTGGCCTTCCGGGTGATGAAGCCCTTCGTCGCCGGCTCCATCGCCGATGCCGAATTCAAGGCCATCCTGGAAGAGACCTACGCTGGTTTCGCCCATAGCTCGATCGCGCCGCTGCGTCAGCTGGATGCCAACGAGTGGGTGCTGGAGCTGTTCCACGGCCCGACCCTGGCCTTCAAGGACTTCGCCCTGCAACTGCTGGGACGGCTGCTCGACCATGTGCTGGCCAAGCGCGGCGAACGCGTGGTGATCATGGGCGCCACCTCCGGCGACACCGGCTCGGCGGCCATCGAAGGCTGCAAGCGCTGTGAGAACGTCGACATCTTCATCCTCCATCCGCACCAGCGGGTGTCGGAAGTGCAGCGCCGGCAGATGACCACGCTGCTGGGCGACAACATCCACAACATCGCCATCGAAGGCAACTTCGACGACTGCCAGGAGATGGTCAAGGCCAGCTTCGCCGATCAGGGTTTCCTCAAGGGCACCCCGCTGGTGGCGGTCAACTCGATCAATTGGGCGCGGATCATGGCCCAGATCGTCTACTACTTCCACGCGGCCCTGCAGCTGGGCGCCCCGGCGCGCTCCATCGCCTTCTCGGTGCCCACCGGCAACTTCGGCGACATCTTCGCCGGCTACCTGGCGCGCAACATGGGGCTGCCGGTGAGCCAGCTGGTGGTAGCCACCAACCGCAACGATATTCTGCACCGCTTCATGTCCGGCAACCGCTACGACAAGCAGCAGCTGGAAGCCACCCTGTCGCCGTCCATGGACATCATGGTCTCGTCCAACTTCGAGCGCCTGCTGTTCGACCTGCACGGTCGCGATGGCCTGGCCCTGGCCGAGCTGATGGCGAACTTCCGCAGCAGCGGTACCCTGACGGTGGCCGACGATCGCTGGACCGAAGCGCGCAAGCTGTTCGACTCCCTGGCCGTGAGCGACGAGGAGACCTGCGCCACCATCGCCGAGGTCTTTGCCGCCACCGGCGAGGTGTTGGATCCGCACACCGCCATCGGTGTGCGCGCCGCTCGCGAATGCCGCCGCAGCCTGGCCACACCCATGGTGGTGCTGGGCACGGCCCACCCGGTGAAATTTCCCGAAGCGGTGGAAAAGGCCGGCATCGGCGCGACCCTCAGCCTGCCGACCCACCTGGCCGACCTGCTGCAGCGCGAAGAGCGCTGCACCGTGCTGCCCAACGACCTGGCCGCCGTCCAGGCCTTCGTCAGCCGCCACGGCAAGCGTGGTCAGCCGCTGTAAGGGGGTTCGTCCAACCTGCGACCGTAGGTTGGGCTGAGACGGCTCCCTCGTCGAAGCCCAACACGGCGGACTCCAACCGTCTTTGTTGGGCTTCGCTGCGCTCAACCCAGCCTACGCTGACCTGTAGGTTGGGTTGAGACGGCTCCATCGTCGAAGCCCAACAAGGCAGACTCCAACCGTCGCTGCTACGCTCAGCCCAACCTACGGATCCACGGTCCCAAGCCCCTCGGCCTTTTCCGGTACAATGCCCGGCTTTCCCTGCCGGTGACCCGCCCATGGCTCTGCAAGCCACGCCCTACAAAGTCGAACTCAACCTCACCGATCTGGATCGCGGGGTCTACGAGAATCTGCGCCTGACCGTGGCGCGGCATCCCTCCGAGACCGAGGAGCGCATGGCGGTGCGGTTGCTGGCCTATGTGCTCTGGTACAACGAGCAGCTGGCCTTCGGTCGTGGCCTGTCCGACGTCGACGAGCCGGCGCTGTGGGAGAAGAGTCTCGATGGCCGGGTGCTGCACTGGATCGAAGTCGGCCAGCCCGATGCCGAGCGCCTGACCTGGTGCAGCCGTCGTACCGAGCGCACCAGCCTGCTGGCCTACGGCAATCTGCGCGTCTGGCAGACCAAGGTGGTGGACGCGGTCAGGACGCTGAAGAATCTGCACATCGCCGCGGTTCCCGCCGAGCCCCTGGCCGAACTGGCCCGCGATCTGCCGCGCAGCATTTCCTGGCAGGTGATGATCAGCGAAGGCACCCTGTTCGTCACCGACGACCGCGGTCAGCACGAATTGCAGCTGGAATGGCTGCTGGGCGAACGTTGATGCGCCTGGAGCCCCGTCCGCTGCCGGCGGTGTTGCCCGACCTGGGTGACCTGCCGCCGCTGCTCACCCGGCTCTATGCCGCGCGCGGCGTGACCCTGCCGGAAGAACTGGACAAGGGGCTGGCGCGGCTGGTGCCCTATCACCAGCTCAAGGGCATCGAGGCGGCGGTGGAGCTGCTGGCGCGCGCTCTGGAAGAGCGCCGGCGCATCCTCATTGTCGGCGATTTCGATGCCGATGGCGCTACCGCCAGCGCCGTGGGCGTGCTGGCCCTGCGTCGCCTGGGCGCGGCCTGGGTCGACTACCTGGTGCCCAATCGCTTCGAATACGGCTACGGCCTGACGCCCGAGATCGTCGCCGTGGCCCTGCAGCGCGAACCCGAGGTGCTGCTCACCGTCGACAACGGCATCTCCAGCCTGGACGGCGTGGCCGCGGCCAAGGCGGCCGGGTTGCAGGTGGTCATCACCGACCACCACCTGCCGGGCGCCGAATTGCCCGCCGCCGATGCCATCGTCAATCCGAATCAGCCGGCCTGTGCCTTCCCCAGCAAGTGCATCGCCGGGGTCGGGGTGATCTTCTATGTGATGCTGGCCCTGCGCAGTCGCCTGCGCGAGAACGGCTGGTTCGCCCGTCAGGGCCTGGCCGAGCCCAACCTAGCCGAGTTGCTGGATCTGGTCGCCCTCGGCAGCGTCGCCGACGTCGTGCCGCTTGATGCCAACAACCGCATCCTGGTGCACCAGGGACTGATGCGTATCCGCGCCGGTCGGGCGCGCCCGGGGCTCAAGGCGCTGCTGGAAGTGGCCGGGCGCCAACCGGGCAAGGTGGCCTCCAGCGACCTCGGTTTCATTCTCGGCCCGCGGCTCAATGCGGCGGGGCGCCTGGACGATATGTCCATCGGCATCGAATTGCTGCTCTGCGAAGACCCGCAACTGGCGCAGGAGTATGCCCAGCAGCTGGACGACTTCAACAAGGATCGCAAGAGCATCGAGCAGGGCATGCAGCGCGAGGCGCTCAAGCAGCTCAAGGAATTGCCGGAAGACAATCTGCCCTTCGGTCTCTGTCTGTTCGACCCGGAGTGGCACCAGGGCGTGATCGGCATCCTCGCCTCGCGCCTCAAGGAAAAGTATCACCGCCCGGCGCTGGCCTTCGCCGACGACGGCAGTGGCAACGGCATGCTCAAGGGCTCGGCGCGTTCGGTACCCGGGCTGCACATCCGCGATGCCCTGGACGCCGTGGCGACCCGTCATCCGGGGCTCATCACCAAGTTCGGCGGTCACGCCATGGCCGCCGGCCTCAGTCTGCCCCAGGCGCATTATGAGACCTTTGCCAGCGCCTTCGACGCCGAGGTCCGTCGCCATCTGCAGGCCGACGACCTCAATGGGCGCCTGCAGACCGATGGCTGCCTCGCTCCGAGCGAATTCCAGCTCGATCTGGCCCAGGCCCTGCGCCAGGCCGGCCCCTGGGGGCAGCAGTTCCCCGAGCCGCTGTTTCACGGCACCTTCGAGATCCTCTCCCAGCGCCTGCTCAAGGAACGGCACCTCAAGCTGACCCTGCGCAGCGAGCAGGGCGGCCCGGAGCTGGACGGCATCGCCTTCAACATCGACCGTGACACCTGGCCCGATCCCAACATCCGCTGGGCCGAGCTGGCCTATCGGCTGGACGTGAATGAATTCCGCGGCAACGAGAGCGTGCAGTTGCTGGTGGTGCACCTGGCACCGCGTTAGTCGGAACAGCGACCTATTCTGTTCGGGAACACTCCAATGCGGTGAATCCCGACTAGACGAGGTCCGCCATGAGTCTCCTGTTCCAGCCCCTGACCCTGCGTCAGCTGACCCTGCCCAATCGCGTGGTGGTCTCCCCGATGTGTCAGTATTCCAGCGAAGACGGCTTCGCCAACGACTGGCACCTGGTTCACCTGGGCAGTCGCGCCACCGGTGGCGCCGGCCTGGTGATCTTCGAGGCTACCGCGGTCACCGCCGACGGGCGCATCACGCCCCAGGACCTGGGGTTGTGGAAGGACGAGCAGATCGAGCCCCTGCGCCGTATCACCCAGTTCATCGAAGGCCAGGGCAGCGTCGCCGGTATCCAACTGGCCCATGCTGGCCGTAAGGCCAGTACCTGGCAACCCTGGCTCGGCAAGCACGGCAGCGTGCCCATCGCCGAGGGCGGCTGGGTGCCGGTGGCGCCCTCGGCCATCGCCTTCGATCCCCAGCACACCCGGCCCACCGCCATGGATCGCGACGACATCGCCAGCATCCGCCGGGCTTTCGTGGACACCGCCGAGCGCGCCCTGGCGGCCGGCTTCAAGGTGGCCGAGGTCCATGCCGCCCACGGCTATCTGCTGCACCAGTTCCTCTCGCCGCTCTCCAATCGCCGCGAGGACGATTACGGCGGCAATTTCGAGAATCGCATTCGCCTGTTGCTGGAAGTCACCGCCGATGTACGTGCGGTCTGGCCGGAAGCGTTGCCGCTGTTCGTGCGGGTCTCGGCCACCGACTGGGTGGAAGACGGTTGGGATGTCGATGAGACGGTGGAATTGGCGCGGCGGCTGAAGACCCTGGGCGTCGACCTGATCGACGTCTCCTCCGGCGGCACCGCCGCCCAGGCCGACATTCCCACCGGGCCCGGCTACCAGACCCAGTTCGCCGAGCGGGTGCGCAAGGAAGCCGGGATTCCCAGTGGCGCGGTGGGCATGATCACCGATGCGGCCCAGGCCGAGCACGTGCTGCGTACCGGTCAGGCCGATCTGGTGCTGCTGGCCCGCGAACTGCTGCGCGATCCCTATTGGCCGCTGAATGCCGCCGAAGCCCTACGGGAAAAGGTCTCCTGGCCGCCGCAATACGTGCGCGCCGCGCACCGGGATACGCCGCTGCGCAAGCCGTTCGGGGAGGAATAGGGCGCGGGACGGAGCCATCCGTGCGGATGGCTCCCGAGTTAGGGCTTGACCGGGCGCAGCATCGCCTCCAGGGCGTCGCTGTCGTAGTAGTCGCCCAGATACCAGATGCGGCCGTCGCGGATCTTCATGATGCTGGCGCCGCGGATCTTGACCGGTTGCTTGCCGGTGGCGGTGACGCGGTTGCCGGTCAGTTCCCATTCGAAGGCGATGCTGCGCGGGCCGATGACCGGCTTGTGCACCATCTTTACCTGTAGATCCGGGACGGCCTTGAGGGTGACCTTGACGATGCGGTCGCGGGCCTGGGTGCGGCTGGTCTCGGTGGTGGCGGCGCCGCTGTCGAAATACTGCACCTTGGGGTCGAGCAGGGCGCTGGCGGCCTCGGCATCGTGATCGTTCCAGGCATCGAGATAGCGATTGGCGATGAGGCGGGCGTCCTCGGCGGCGGCCTGGACCTGGCCGGCAGTGAGGGCGAGCGAAAGCGCGAACAGCACAGCCAGACGCGAGCGCATGGGGTGTCTCCGGCAACTGCAAGGGAAAGGCGCAAGAGTAGCGCCGTGGGCGGCCCGCGGTCAGCAATATTTTGTATCAACCGGCTGGTCGCGACGGCGACCTCGGCAACATTCGGTAAGCAGGTGCCGGGAGCCAGACGGTGTGGTCAGCGGTCCTAAAGGGCTGAATCCTGACTCTGTGGAGGTCATCCATGAACACCCGCGGTTTGCTTGATCAATTGCTCAAGGCGGGCCAGCAGGCGCTGGCCAAGAAGACCGGTCACTCGGCCCCCCGATCCGGCACGGCGTCCACCGGCAAGGATTCCCTGGGCGGTCTGCTCTCCGGACTGGGCAACAGCGGCCTGGCGGCTGGGGCCCTGACTGCGCTGCTGGGCAGCAAGCGCGGTCGCGCCATGGGTGGCAAGGCTGTCGGCTATGGCGGTCTGGCGGCGCTGGGCATGGTGGCCTACAAGGCCTATCAGTCCTGGCAGGCCAATCAGGCCCAGGGTACGGCAGCCGTCGAGCCCCGTACCGTGGATCGGGTACCGGAGCACGAAGCCGAGGCCCATGGCCGGGCGGTGCTGATCGCCCTGATCGCGGCAGCCAAGGCCGATGGTCATGTCGATGACCAGGAGCGCCAGGCCATCGAAGCCGAGATGGCCAAGCTGGACAACGATCCCGAGTTGCGCAGCTGGTTGCAGCGCGAACTGGAACAACCGCTGGATCCGGCCAAGGTCGCCGCGGCGGCGGAAACGCCCGAGATGGGCGCCGAGATGTACCTGGCCAGCCTGATGCTGATCGACGATCAGCAATACATGGAAAAGGCCTACCTGGACGAGCTGGCGCGCCAGCTGCGCCTGGAGCCCGGCCTGCGCGCCGAGCTGGAGCGTGAGGCCGCGGCGGTCTAACGGCTAGGCGAGCGGGCGTTCCTCACCCAGCAGGACGCTCCGCTCTGCCGCGCAGAGGTGCAGCAGGAAATCCCAGACCACGCGCAGGCGCGCTGAGCGGTGCAACTCCCGGTGGGTCGAGATCCAGTACTCGCGGGTGAAGGACCGCTCCGGGAGCACGCCTTCCAAGGGAGTGTTCTGACCCACCAGGTAGCAGGGCAGCACCGCGATGCCGATGCCGGCGCAAGCGGCTTCGCGCTGGGCGATGACACTGGTGCTGCGAAAGACGATGCGCGGATCCGAACAGAGTCCCTGGATGAATTGCAGTTCGCGGGTGTACAGCAGGTCGTCGACGTAGCCGATGAAGGTCTGCTCGCCGAGATCGGCCTGGGCGTCCAGGGGTGGTGCCCGATCCAGGTAGGCACGACTGGCATAGAAGCGTAGGCGATAGGGCGTCAGCCGCCGGCCGATCAGGCCTTCGGCGGTGGGTCTTTCCAGGGTGATGGCGATGTCCGCTTCGCGATTGGTGACGCTGACGAAGCGCGGCACCGAGACCAGCTCCACTTCCAGCCCCGCATAGTCGCGCAGCAGCGCGCCCAGGCGCTGGGCGAGAAAGCCGGTGCCCAGGCCTTCGGTCACCCCGACCCGCACCTGGCCCAGCGGATTGAGTCGCTGGGTTACCGCCTCCTGGGCCAGCAGTGCGGCTTCTTCCATCGCCTGGGCGTGCGCCAGCAGGGCCTGACCGGCCGGGGTGAGCTGGTAGCCGCTGGCCTGCTGCACCAGCAGCTGGCTGCCCAGGGCGCGTTCCAGGGTCTCCAGGTGGCGGGCAACGGTCGCATGACTGACGCCCAGGCTGCGGGCGGCGGTAAGCAGGCGGCCATGGCGCTGGACCTCCAGAAAAACCCGCAGATCGTTCCAGTCGAACATCCCGTCTCCTTGTCTCGGCCTGTCTGCGCGGTCGCTTGCGGGGCGCTGTTCAGAAATGCACAGCCGGTGCCCGTTTTCTGCGACTGTTGTTCGCGGATGACGACACTAGGATAGGGACCACAACAACAAAAAAGCGAGGGAACGTCATGCCCGGTCCTGCTGCGGAATATGACTTCATCATCGTCGGCGCCGGTCCGGCCGGCTGCCTGCTGGCCAATCGGCTGTCCGCCGATCCGGCCCATCGCGTGCTGCTGCTGGAAGCCGGCGGCCGTGACAACCATCCCTGGATCCACATCCCCGTCGGCTATCTGTTCTGCATCGGCAATCCGCGCACCGACTGGTGCTTCAAGACCGAGGTGGAGGCGGGCCTGGGTGGCCGCGCGCTCAACTATCCGCGTGGCCGGGTGCTGGGTGGCTGCTCGTCCATCAACGGCATGATCTACATGCGCGGCCAGGCCCGTGACTATGACGGCTGGGCCGCCGCTGGCAACCCCGGCTGGAGCTGGCAGGACGTACTGCCGCTGTTCAAGCGTATGGAAGATCATTGCGACGGCGCCTCGGCCGTTCATGGTGCCGGGGGTGAATGGCGGGTCGAGCGGCAGCGCCTGCACTGGACCCTGCTCGACGCCTTTCGCAGTGCCGCGGGTGAAACCGGCATCGCGCCGGTGGAAGACTTCAACACCGGCGACAACGAAGGCTGCGGCTACTTCCAGGTCAATCAGCGTAATGGCGTGCGCTGGAATGCCGCCAAGGCCTTTCTCAAGCCCATCCGCCAGCGTGCCAATCTGCAGGTGCTGACCGGGGTGCAAGTGGAGCGGGTGCTGCTGGAGGAGGGCAGGGCACGGGCGGTGCTGGCGCGGCTGCCGGGCCAGGCCGAACCCCAGCGCCTGGTGGCGCGGCGGGAGATCGTGCTCTGCGCCGGCGCCATTGGCTCGCCGACCCTGTTGCAGCGCTCCGGCATCGGTCCGCGCGGCCTGCTCGAAGGGCTGGGCATCGGTGTCCAGCATCGGCTGGAAGGGGTCGGCGGCAACCTGCAGGATCACCTGCAACTGCGGCTGATCTATCGGGTGCACGGCGTGCCGACCCTCAATGCCCTGGCCGGCAGTCTCTGGGGCAAGCTGGGCATGGGCCTGGAGTATCTCTGGAGTCGCAGTGGTCCCCTGGCCATGGCGCCGAGCCAACTGGGCGCCTTCGCCCGTTCCGATCCCGGGCAGCCCTCGGCCAATCTGCAGTATCACGTGCAGCCGCTGTCGCTGGAGCGCTTCGGCGAGCCCCTGCACGGCTTTCCCGCCTTTACCGCCTCGGTGTGCAACCTGCGCCCGGCCAGTCGTGGCCAGGTGGCCATCCGCAGCGCCGACCCGCTGGCCGCGCCGCTGATCCAGCCGCGCTACCTCAGCGCGCCGGAGGATCTCAAGGTGGCCGCCGACGCCATCCGCCTGACCCGGCGCATCGCCGCCGCGCCGGCACTGGCCGCTTACCGGCCCGAGGAGTATCTGCCAGGCCCGGCTTATCAGAGCGAGGAAGAACTGCAGCAAGCCGCGGGCGCCATTGGCACCACCATCTTCCATCCTTCCGGCACCTGCCGCATGGGGCAGGGCGCCGACGCCGTGGTGGACGCCCGCCTGCGGGTGCATGGCATTCCCGGGCTGCGGGTGGCCGACGCCTCCATCATGCCGACCCTGGTCTCGGGCAACAGCTGTTCGCCGACGCTGATGATCGCCGAGCAGGCGGCCACCTTCATGCTGGCCGAGGCGCGGGAGCAGGGCAGTCACGAGCTGCCCGCCGCGGTTGCCCGGGCCAGCGCCGCCTCGGCGGCCTAGCTGCGTCCATCCGGTTCCACCGACGGCGGAGCCTCCCGCCGTTTCCACCGTAGTAGCTGTCGCCCATAACAACAATCAGCCCGGCGATCCCGGGTCAGGAGAACGTGCGATGTCCGACTATGCCCAACCCCGGGTCCAACCCAGCGCGGCCAGCAGTCGCCGCGAAGAACGCAAGGTGATCTTCGCCTCGTCCCTGGGAACCGTCTTCGAGTGGTACGACTTCTTTCTCTACGGCGCCCTGGCGGCGGTGATCAGCAAGCAGTTCTTCGCCGGCGTCAACGACACCACCGCCTTCATCTTCGCCCTGCTGGCCTTCGCCGCCGGTTTCGTGGTGCGGCCCTTCGGTGCCCTGGTGTTCGGCCGCCTGGGCGACATGGTCGGGCGCAAGTACACCTTTCTCGCCACCATCATCCTCATGGGCATCGCCACCTTCGGCGTCGGCCTGCTGCCCACCTATGCCAGCATCGGCGTGGCCGCACCCATCATCCTGGTGGTGCTGCGCCTGCTGCAGGGCCTGGCCCTGGGCGGTGAGTACGGCGGCGCCGCTACCTACATCGCCGAGCACGCGCCGCCCGGCAAGCGCGGTGCCCACACCAGCTGGCTGCAATCCACCGCGACCCTGGGGCTGTTGCTGTCGCTGGTGGTGATCCTGGTCTGCCGCTACCTGACCGGTGACCAGTTCGAGGTCTGGGGCTGGCGCCTGCCGTTCCTGCTGTCGATATTCCTGCTTGCCATCTCCACCTGGATCCGCCTATCGATGCACGAATCGCCGGCCTTCCTGCGCATGAAGGCCGAAGGCAAGCAGAGCAAGGCGCCGATCCGCGATTCCTTCACCAACTGGAGCAATCTCAAGGTGGTGCTGATCGCGCTGTTCAGCATCAACGGCGGCCAGGCGGTGACCTTCTACCTGTCGCAGTTCTATGTGATGTTCTTTCTTACCCAGACCCTCAAGCTGGATCCGGTGCTGGCCAACAACCTGCTGATCGTCAGCGTGATCCTGGGCGCCCCCTTCTTCGTCATCGCCGGCTGGCTGTCGGACAAGGTCGGCCGCAAGCCGATCCTGATGCTGGGCCTGCTGCTGGCCACGGTGCTCTACTTCCCGCTGTTCAAGGCCCTGACCCACTACGCCAATCCACAGATCTACCAGGCCAGCCAGCAGGCGCCCATCGTGGTGACCGCCGATCCGGCCACCTGCACCTTCCAGTTCGATCCGGTGGGCAAGGCGCGTTTCGACAGCCCCTGCGACCGGGTCAAGACCCTGCTGGCCAAGAGCGGACTGCCCTACCGCAGCGTGGCGGCGGCACCGGGGGACGCGGTGCAGGTCAATGTCGGCGACAAGGTCATCGTCGGCTATGACGAGCCAGCCCTGCGCGTTGCGGTACAGGCCGCCGGCTATCCGGCCAAGGCCGATGCGGCGCAGGTCAACAAGCCCATGGTGGTGGCGGTAATCTTCGCTCTGATCCTGATCGCCACCCTCTGCTACGGGCCGCTGGCGGCACTGATGGTGGAGCTGTTTCCCACGCGCATCCGCTACACCTCCATGTCACTGCCGTACCACATCGGCAACGGCTGGTTCGGCGGCTTCCTGCCCACGGTGTCCTTTGCCCTGGTGGTCTATACCGGCGACATCTTCTACGGCCTCTGGTACCCGGTACTGGTGACCGGCGTCAGCCTGGTGGTAGGCCTGCTGTGTTTGCCGGAAACCCGCCACCGCGATCTCGACGCCGATTGAGGCCCAGCAGGCGGCGAATCCCCGTCGCACTCTGAGTTTCGCCGCCGATTGGGTTATACTCGCGAGCTTTTCCACAGCTTTTCTCGCGAGTGTTTCCCCCATGGAAATCAACCCGATCGTCACCAGCATCAAGGACCTCTCCAGCCGCACCGAGACCATTCGGGGGTATCTTTGACTACGATCTGAAAAAGGATCGTCTCGTCGAAGTCGAGCGCGAGCTCGAAGACCCCGCTGTCTGGAACAAGCCCGAATACGCCCAGAACCTTGGCCGCGAGCGCGCGCTGCTGGCCCAGGTGGTCGGTACCCTGGACGAGCTGAACGGTGGCCTGGCGGATGCCAGCGACCTGCTGGAAATGGCTGCCGAAGAGGAAGACCAGAGCGCGGTCGATGATGTGGCGGCCGAGGTGGAGCGCCTGCGCGGCATCCTCGAGAAGCTGGAATTCCGCCGCATGTTCAGCGGCGAGATGGACCCCAACAACTGCTACCTGGACATCCAGGCCGGCTCCGGCGGCACCGAGGCCCAGGACTGGGCCAACATGCTCTTGCGCATGTACCTGCGCTGGGCCGACCAGCACGGCTTCAGCGCCGAGATCGTCGAGTTGTCGGAAGGCGAGGTCGCTGGCATCAAGGGCGCCACCGTGCACATCAAGGGCGAATACGCCTTTGGCTGGCTGCGCACCGAGATCGGCGTGCACCGCCTGGTGCGCAAGAGTCCCTTCGACTCGGGCAACCGTCGCCACACCTCCTTTACCGCGGTGTTCGTCTCGCCCGAGATCGATGACAACATCGACATCGAGATCAACCCGTCCGATTTGCGCGTCGACACCTACCGCTCCTCGGGCGCCGGCGGTCAGCACGTGAACACCACCGACTCCGCGGTGCGGATCACCCACGTGCCCACCAACACCGTGGTGGCCTGCCAGAACGAGCGCTCCCAGCACGCCAACAAGGACACCGCCATGAAGATGCTGCGGGCCAAGTTGTACGAGCTGGAGATGCAGAAGCGTAACGCCGCCTCCCAGGCCCTGGAAGACTCCAAGTCCGATATCGGCTGGGGCCACCAGATCCGCTCCTACGTCCTCGACGCCTCGCGGATCAAGGATCTGCGCACCGGCGTGGAACGCAGCGACTGCGACAAGGTGCTCGACGGCGATCTGGACGAATACCTCGAAGCCAGCCTCAAGCAGGGCGTTTAATCCATCATTTCCTGTAGGAGCGGTCGCATCGGCGCACCGCCATGGCCGCGATAAAACTCTATCGCGGCCATGGCGGCCCGCCGAAGCGGCCGCTCCTACGGTCAGCACCCCAGGTAAAGAGCAGACATGAGCGAACAACCCCTAGACCCCCAAGCCCAGGAACAGGAAGACAACAAGCTGATCGCCCAGCGCAAGGAAAAGCTTTCCGCGCTACGCGACCAGCAGGCCATTCCCTTCCCCAACGACTTCCGTCGCGACAGCCTGGCCGGTGACCTGCAGAAGCAGTACGCCGACAAGACCAAGGAAGAGCTGGAAGCCGCAGGCATCAAGGTCAAGGTAGCCGGCCGCATCATGCTCAACCGCGGCGCCTTCATGGTGCTGCAGGACACCAGCGGGCGCATCCAGGTCTACGTCGACCGCAAGACCCTGCCGGCCGAGACTCTGGAAGCGGTCAAGACCTGGGACCTGGGCGACATCATCGCCACCGAAGGTACCCTGGCCCGCTCCGGCAAGGGCGATCTCTACGTCAACATGAGCGACGTGCGCCTGCTGACCAAGTCGCTGCGCCCACTGCCCGACAAGCACCACGGCCTGACCGACACCGAACTGCGCTATCGCCAGCGTTATGTCGATCTGATCGTCAACGAAGAGGTGCGCCAGACCTTCCGCGTACGCTCCCAGGTCATCGCCCACATCCGCCGCTTCCTCATGGAGCGTGGTTTCCTCGAAGTGGAAACGCCCATGCTGCAGACCATTCCCGGCGGCGCGGCGGCCAAGCCCTTCGAGACCCACCACAACGCCTTGGACATGGCCATGTTCCTGCGTATCGCGCCGGAGCTGTACCTCAAGCGGCTGGTGGTCGGTGGCTTCGAGAAGGTCTTCGAGATCAACCGCAACTTCCGTAACGAAGGCGTCTCGACCCGGCACAATCCCGAGTTCACCATGCTCGAGTTCTACCAGGCCTACGCCGACTACCGCGACAACATGGACCTCACCGAGGAACTGTTCCGCGAACTGGCCATGGCCGTGCTCGGCACCACCGACGTGCCCTATGGCGACAAGGTCTTCCACTTCGGCGAGCCCTTCGTGCGCCTGTCGGTGTACGACTCTATCCTCAAGTACAACCCGGACATCACTGCGGCCGATCTCCAGGACGTCGAGAAGGCCCGCGCCATCGCCAAGAAGGCCGGCGCCAAGGTCCTCGGCCACGAAGGCCTGGGCAAGCTGCAGGTGATGATTTTCGAGGAGCTGGTGGAGAGCAAGCTGGAGCAGCCGCACTTCATCACCGAGTACCCCTTCGAGGTCTCGCCGCTGGCCCGGCGCAACGACGACAATCCCAGCGTCACCGACCGCTTCGAGCTGTTCATCGGTGGTCGCGAGATCGCCAATGCCTACTCCGAGCTCAACGACGCCGAAGACCAGGCCGAGCGCTTCATGCTGCAGGTCCAGGAAAAGGACGCCGGTGACGACGAGGCCATGCACTACGACGCCGACTTCATCAACGCCTTGGAATACGGTATGCCGCCCACCGCCGGCGAAGGCATTGGCATCGACCGCCTGGTGATGCTGCTGACCAACTCGCCGTCGATCCGCGACGTCATCCTCTTCCCGCACATGCGTCCGCAATAAGCGCCGCGCCTCCTTTTCGGGGGCGCCGCTGGCATCTGCAGACTCGGGGCTCTGTCATCAAAGGTTCATCCGGACCTGCTAACAGAGCCCTGATGTCGCGTTCCCTCCGCAGGTAGCCATGACCAACACCCTGATTCCTCTGCATCCGGCTGCCGAACGGCTGGGGCTGCTCTACGCCTACCATTTCACTTCCGGTCAGCCGGGGCGCGCCCTGACCATGGCGCCGGAAGATCCCTGGGACGCGGAAGAGGGTGGCTTTCGCTGGCTGCACTTCAACCTGGCCCATGCCGCCGCTGAGCGCTGGATGCGCGAGCACCTGGGGCTACCGGAGGAATTCTTCGAATCCCTGCACGCCGGTTCCCATTCGACCCGGCTGGAGCCAGCCGACGACACCCTGCTCGGGGTGGTGAACGACGTGACCCTGGCCTACGGGCAGGTCTCGGTGGACGTGGCCACTCTCTGGGCATGTGCCCGTCCGGGACTGCTGGTGACCGCCCGGGCCCAGCCGCTGCGCTCGGTGGATCGCCTGCGCCACGCGGTACGCCGGGGCGAGGGCTTCGGCTCGACCCTGGAGCTGCTGGTGCATCTGCTGCGTGACCAGGCCGATGTGCTGACCGGCATCATCCGCGACACCACGGTCAAGGTGGATGCCATCGAGGATCGGCTGCTGTCCCAGCGGCTGTCCGCCAGTCGCGCCGAGCTGGGTAGTCTGAGACGCGCCCTGGTGCGCTTGCAGCGCTTGCTGGCCCTGGAGCCGGGCTCGCTGCTGCGCCTGCTCAACCGGCCACCGGCCTGGCTGCGCCGCGACGACATCCAGACCCTGCGCGAGGCCACCGAGGAATTCGACCGGGTGCTGGACGACCTCGCCGCCCTGGTGGAGCGTCTCAAGCTGCTGCAGGAAGAGATCGCCGCCGCCTCCGCCGAGCAGACCAACCGCACCCTGTTCACCCTTACCCTGGTCACGGTGCTGGCCCTGCCGATCAACATCATCGCCGGCTTTTTCGGCATGAACGTCGGCGGCATTCCGCTTGCCGATTCGCCCCATGGCTTCTGGATCCTGGTAGCGTTGGTGGCGACCTTTACCGTGCTGGCCGGTAGCCTGGCCTTCCGCAAGCGCGGCGACTGACCAGAGTCATGCAACCGTTGCAGGCACCGCGCGGTCTCTAGGGGAACCCCCACTGGAGACCGCAATGGACTTCAAGGACTACTACGAGGTGCTCGGCGTCGCCCCCGATGTCGACGACAAGACTCTCAAGACCACCTACCGCAAACTGGCGCGCAAGTACCACCCCGATGTGAGCAAGGAGGCCGATGCCGAGGCTCGCTTCAAGGAGGTGGCCGAGGCCTATGACGTCCTACGCGATCCGCACAAGCGTGCGGAATACGACCAGGTGCGCCTCTATCAGCAACAGGGCGAGCGCTTCCAGGTGCCGCCGGATTGGCAACCGGGCTCGGATGCCGACTACAGCGATCCCCATGCCGGCTTCGGCCAGGATTATTCGGACTTCTTCGAGTCCCTGTTCGGTGCCGCCGGACGCTCGCAGCAGGGTGGCTTCGCCCGCCGTGGCCGCGACGTCGAGCTGGAATTACCCCTGTTTCTCGAAGAGAGCCAGGCCGGCAGCACCAAGCCGCTGAGCTTTTCGCTGCCGCAGCGCGACGAGCTAGGTCGCCGCGTCGGCGAGACCACCAAGACCCTCAACGTCAAGATTCCCGCCGGCAGCACCGACGGCGAGCGTATCCGCCTGAAAGGGCAGGGCGAGCCGGGCATTGGTGGCGCGGAGCCGGGTGACCTCTACCTGGTCATCCGTCTGGTGCCTCATCCCCTGTTCGACGTGGATGGCCAGGACCTGGTGGTCAGCGTGCCGCTCGCCCCCTGGGAGGCGGCCTTGGGCGCCAAGGTGCAGGTGCCGACGCTGGATGGGCAGATCATGCTCAGCATCCCGCCCGGCAGCCAGAACGGTGCGCGGCTGCGGGTACGGGGCAAGGGCCTGGCCGGCAAGAACGGGCAGGGCGATCTGCATGCCCTGCTCAAGGTGGTGATGCCGCCCAAAGGTGATGAAGCAACCCAGGCGCTGTGGCGCCAACTGGCCGAACGGGTGGCCTTCGATCCCCGCCAAGACTGGAGGAAAGTCTGATGAGCAGTCTGATCGTCCTGCAGGAATTCTGCGTGCTCTGCGAGGTGAGCGAGCCGGTGGTGGTGGAAATCGTCGAACACGGCATCCTGGCGCCCCAGCGTGGCAAGCGCCCGGCCGAGTGGCATTTCGACACCGGTGCCCTGCACCGCGCCCGCCGCGCCGTGCGTCTGCGCCACGAACTGGACCTGGACTGGTCCGCGACCGCTCTAGCGCTGCACCTCTTGGATGAGGTGGAAGAACTGCGGCGGGAGAACCAACGGCTGCGACGGCGCCTGGAACGCTTCGCTGGCGAGCTGCGGGACGTCTGACCGGCCGCGTAGGGTGGATTGAGCCGGCATCATCGTCCGAACCCAACAGTCGGAGCCGCGTCTGGTTGTTGGGCTTCGCTGTATTCAGCTCACTTCAAGAAATAAAGCGCCCAGTTCTTCTCCGGAGGCCGGGCGAGGACGCCGGATGTAAGGTTTCCAGCGCCTAGGTAAGTTTCGATCATTGCCAGAGGCCGCCTCTAATGGGGCCTTTCTTACATAAGATAGACTCTTAACCGCAGTGTCCTTGGGACTGATATGTGACACGTCGGCTGAGATGGTGCTGCCGAGATGTTTACTGTGCCGGTGGTATCAGCCCCTCATTTGAAAGCGTTGATTTAAGGCCTGATAGAGTCTTTTAACTACTTATTCGTTGTTCCTGATCTCTCTTAGCAGCCAGTTCGCGAAGCGCTGACGAATGTCACAGCCGGAAATCGATTCTGGAGACAAAAGATAATAAGCAGATCCGTCTTCGAGAAATCCATGCGGCGCCACCAACTGTCCCGCAGCAACATCTTCTTGTACCATCAAAAAAGAAGCTATAGCCACACCCAGCCCAGCAGTTGCAGCCTGAATGGAGAGATAAAAGTGTTCGTAGGTTACGTTACGTTTGCTTTTTATTGATCTGCCAGCCGTCGACGCCCAGGTAGGCCAAGCATTGAGGCGTGAGCTCGTATGAAGAAAAACTGTATCTTCATTATCAATGCTTGATGCGTGAGCTCCTGCCGCTACCGGCCCTGTGCGCTCTTTGCAGATGAATAGCGCTTCGACACTGTCATCCCATTTGAAATCATTGCGGCGGAGCGCAATATCAACCCTGGTACGTCGAAAATCGATTGCCCCGCCTGCTGCCACCAAATGCAAAGTAATATCGGGACATGCAGATTGAAATGACCCCAGCTTAGGAATAAGCCAACGCATCGCTATCGTGGGCTCGCAGGACAAGGTCAAAACATTCTCCATGGCCGAGTTTCGGATTCGATCTGACACCTGCGCGAGCTCGTCGAACATTCTACTAGTGACCTGTCTCAGCTCACGTCCAGCCTTGTTCAGATATATAGATCGCCCTCTTCTGTCGAACAGGGAAACACCCAGATCGTCCTCTAATAGTCGTACCTGTCTACTCACGGCACTGTGCGTGACATGCAGCTCAGCCGCGGCCTCCACAAAGCTTTCGGTTCTGGCTGCAACATCAAAAAAACGCAAAGCATTCAGTGGTGGCAGTTTCATATCGATCGGCAACGAAATGGAACAGGTTAGGCGATTTTAAATCGTTTTTATCTCGGTAAGCAACAAGGCATCATCCAGCAGCCACTCGGAAAAAAAGCTTCTATGAACACATCTAGGACAGTGATATGGATAGCACCTCTAGCTTTGCTCAATCTGCCAATCGTTCCAGTCACAGCTTTGCCGGCGTCCGTAAAGGGGTTGAGGACCTGTGCAAAAATATCGCCAAAAATGATTTTATAAACCTGCCGGCAAGGCGTACGTCCAAGCTGCTAGCTGAACAGGATGAAGACTTTTTGGAAGAATGGACTGCGTTTCAAGAAAGCTGGAATCTCTTGGAGCAGGATGGCTACATGAGGGACGGCGGTAGTTATCGCTATCGTCGGCATGCAACTTTTCACGCTGACCCTTTGGGCGTATCGGTCGAGCTTGTTCCGCATCAGCCTCACTATCAAAGCCTGGATTACAATCAGCTCAACGGCGATATCGCTCGGCACTTTTCGCCAATTGATCCGGGTACGATCAACAATCGAGCGTTCCTCGCTTCAATGAGGCTGTGCTGCGAAGCATTTGGACAACTCACTCCGTTTTTTTCTTGGCATATTGAGGTTCATCAATTTCGGATCTACGCCAAGCCAGGCCAGAGCTCCTCGCCCACCCCCGTAGGTGTACATCGTGACGGCGTAAATTTCGTATTCATGATGTTGATCAATCGAGTTAATGTCGTTAACGGTGAGACATCTATACACGATAGGCAAAAGAGGCGGCTGACTGCCTTCACGCTCACCAACCCTATGGACGTTGCTATCGTGAATGATGAAAGGGTAATGCACGGCGTAACGCCAATTATCCAGCTCGATACCGAACGAGAAGCCTACCGAGACGTCTTGGTCATTACTTTCAATAAAAAGTAGAGCCGTTCATGGACGGGCCATTCAGGCTCGTCCATCATAAAGGATCGACATGAACGAAATTCTAGCTGTAGCATTGATCACCATATTGGCAGTTATCAGCCCGGGCCCCGATTTTGCCATGGTAACCCGTAACAGCTTTCTGCACGGTCGAAAGGCCGGCCTGACAGCAGCTTTGGGTATTGCTTGTGGTGTTCAGATACACGTCTTCTACACAGTATTCGGTATCGCCCTGTTGATTGTGCAGTCACCTCGCCTACTGTTCGCTATGAAGCTGCTCGGGGCAGCCTACCTGATATATATAGGTATAAAATCATTCACTAACAAAAACCGAGTTGACCTCAATGCTGGCTTTGGAACATCTGAGCGCCTACTGTCGATCTTTCGGATGGGATTTCTTACCAATGCCCTCAATCCGAAGACAATGCTGTTCGTTGTGTCGACCTACACTCAGGTGGTAAAGCCTGACAGCTCTCTTGTCACAAACTTCGCCTACGGTCTGTTCATGTCGTTCTCTCACTGGGCTTGGTTCAGTCTCGTCGCTATCTTTTTCTCTGCAGAGATGCTCCGTCAGAAGATGCTTAGCAAGCAAATCGTACTAGACAGGGTCATCGGCGCCGCGCTGATGATACTCGGCGCCATGCTTTTAATGCCTACTACTCTCCGGTGATACGGGGTTCGCGAACGGACAGGTCAGAGGCAGACAGCACATGCTGTATCAGAACAATAGTGCCTCCTGATGCTAATTTCTATGTATTTCTGTAAGGATAGGTTCTGATGTTCGAAAGCTTCTATGCCAAGGAATGGGTTCAGGTGTCTACAGCCTTTGTCTTTGTGATAGTGATATTGATCACGCCGCTTATGTACTGGCGTATTAGTCGAAAGCTGAGCGGAGACAGTAGGAAGCAATTCATCGATGTCGCCTTCGATATGTATGGTGTTGTGTTTTTCCTATTGGTTGCACCCATTGGTTACTTGGTTTTGTATTTCTTCGGCTCTCAGTCTAAGTTTATGCTGAACGACCCTATGGCTTGGGTTTGCTTTATAGGTGGCGCCGCTTCAATTTATGATTTGATTCGAGCTTTGCTAAAGCTGAATGCTGCTGGCAGAGTGGCGCAGTGCGGTGAAAAATTCGAATCTATTTTAAAGTTCAAGAGGCTGGTTAAAATTGCCTTCTGCCTTTCATTAATCCCGCTGCTTTATGGGGCGTTCATGATTGGTGTCACTAACTTGGTGGCACCTGATTCCATTAATACGATGGCATGGTTTTTAACATTCATGATGACAGGCTTGGCAATTGTTTACGCAGTTGCATCCAGAGCGTTGCTCCTTGTTTCGCAAGCTTATGAACAAGGCTCTGGTTAGGCCGGCAAGATATGCAGAAGACCTGATGTAAGTGTGCGAAAATTCATTCCCGACCGAAGTCAGGTGATTGGTCCCTAACTCATATTCGCACTAGGTTTTTCGAGATCAAACAAGGCGAAGCGTAGGCAGGCATGGGGACCTTTCTGGACACGACAACGCCAGAGCCCGCCCTCTCTTCATTTGCGCCTACTCTTGAGCCTTAATCAATGGCCAGGGGACTACAGGCGTACGGAAGCGCCTCGCATGGCCGCGGCCTCCTTATCACCGCATGTGGCGTCTTACGCCAGGGTTATCCAGGATCAGCAATCACAGCCTGGATCTTGTTGGTCTTTTGCCAGGCAGTGCAGTTGACTTAACCAATCAGCTCAGGACTACCAAGTCTCTGGAAGCCTTGAGTCTCTGGCGGCGTGAAGAGAACTCCGTGAGTTGATCTGTAGCCGCGTAGGACTATCCCGCCGCAATCAACCCCCGCCGTTGCATCGCCTGTTCCTGACTCAGCCTTTCAATTCTTACCGGCAAGGACTTCGACGCCGGGGTATGGCTGCGGGTGTCGTGGTTGGCCAGCGGCGCCAGGCTGTTGGTCTCGGGATAGTAGGCGGCGCAACAACCGGCCGGTACGTCGTAGGCGATGACCTTGAAGGGGCCGGCGCGGCGTGAGATGCCGTCCAGGGCAGCGCCGATGAAGTCGATGAAGTCACCCTCCTGCACCTCGTGGCGGCGCATGTCCTCGGGGCTGAGCATGGCCACCATGCGCTCATCGATGTCGCGGTAGCGGTCGCGATTGGAGTAGATGGTGGTGTTGAACTGGTCGTGACTGCGGATCGTCATCAGCTGCAGGTGCTCGGCATCCGGCGGGCTGTCGTCCTCGTCCAGCACGTCGCCGGGAAAGAGGAAGTTGGCCTTGCCGTTGGGTGTATCCCACTGTCGCTCACGGGCACCATTGGGCAGGCGGAAACCTCCGGGCTGTTCGATACGGGCGTTGTAGTCGGCGAATTGTTCGGGCAGCACCGCCTCGATCTTGTCGCGGATGCGCGCGTAATTGCCAACCAGGGCGTCCCAATCGATATGGGGATAGCGCTCGCCCAGGGTCGCCTTGGCGATGCCGGCGACAATGGCGATCTCCGACAGCAGTTCCGGCGAGGCCGGTTCCAGGCTGCCGGTTGAGCCGTGCACCATGGACATGGAGTCTTCCACGGTGATGGTTTGCACTCCGCTGGCCTGGACATCGCGTTCGGTGCGGCCCAGGCAGGGCAGCAGGAAGGTGCTGCGACCGTGCAGGGTATGGCTCCAGTTGAGCTTGGTGGCGATCTGCACCGTCAGGCGCAGGTTGGCGACATGGGGCGCTACCCGGTCGATGTCGGGAATAGCGCGGAAGAAATTGCCGCCCAGGCCGATGAAGGCCTGGGGTTCGTCGCGCAGCAGGGCTTCGCAGCACTCCACCACGTCGTCGCCGCCCTCGCGGGGCGCCTGGAAATCGAACGCCTGGTCCAGCCTCGCCAGGAAGGGTTCCTTGGGCTTCTGGTAGATGCCCACGGTGCGGTCGCCCTGGACGTTGGAGTGGCCGCGTATGGGACAGGGGCCGGCACCAGGCTTGCCGACGTTGCCGCGCAGCAGCAACAGATTGATGATCTGCTGCAGGACATCGCCGCCGCGGCGGTGTTGGGTCACGCCCATGCCCCAGCAGGCGATCACCCGCTCGGCCTTCATGTAGACCTGAGCCGCGTCCCGCATGGCCGCCTGGGTCAGGCCGGAATAGCGCTCCAGACGCTCCCAGCTCAGCCCCCGGCAGTGTTCGGCGAAGGCTTCCAGGCCGACGCAATGCTGTTCGATGAATGCCACGTCGAGGATGCGCGGGGCGCCGCTGCGGCGCGCTTCGTCGTCAGCCTCGATGACGACCTTGCACAGCCCCTGCATGGCCGCCATGTCGCCGCCGATACGCACCTGGTGGTACTGGGAGCTGATGGCCACGCCGCCACCCGGCAAGGCCATATCGCGCACAGCCTGGGGCGAGGCGAAGCGCACCAGGGCCTTTTCCCGCAGCGGATTGAAGGTGACGATGGGCACGCCGCGGTGCACGGCGTCGTGCAGTTCGCTCATCATTCGCGGGCTGTTGGTGCCGGGATTCTGGCCGATGATGAAGATGGCGTCGGCCTGGGCGAAATCCTCCAGGTCCAGGGTGCCCTTGCCGACGCCGATGCTCTCCGGCATGGCGGTGGTGGTGGTCTCGTGGCACATGTTGGAACAGTCGGGAAAGTTGTTCATGCCATAGAGCCGGCCGAACAGCTGGTAGAGAAAGGCGGCTTCGTTGGAGGAACGGCCCGAGGTGTAAAGCTCCAGCTTCCAGGGATCGTCCAGAGTGCGCAGTTCGGCACCGATCTCGGCGAAGGCGTCCGCCCAGCTCACCGGGCGGTAGGTGTCGCTGGCGGCGTCGTAGCGCATGGGGTGGGTGAGACGGCCCTGGTCTTCCAGGTCGTGATCGGTCCAGGTGCGCAGTTCGCTCAGGGTATGGGCGGCGAAGAATTCCGGGGTGGTGCGTTTGCGGGTGGCCTCCCAGGCCACTGCCTTGGCGCCGTTCTCGCAGTATTCGAAGGTATGCGGGGTCTTCGGATCGGGCCAGGCGCAGCTCGGGCAGTCGAAGCCACCCGGCTTGTTCATGGTCAGCAATGCCTTGTTGCCGCGCATCAACACCTTCTGGCGGCTCAGGTGCTGGGTCACGGCATTGAGCGCACCCCAGCCCCCGGCGCTGCCGTGCTCCTGGGTGCCGTGCAGGGGTTGAGCGGGGGAATGGGCGGATTGCTTGGTCATGTTCACCTCTGGAACTGAGCCGGACAGGAAGCCGGCGGGTACCTAGAGGTGAACCCTGGAAGCGGGCTGGCGTTCCACCGTCTGGCTGCCGGGCCGACGAGTGCGAGCGGACAGCGAAGCGCCGTTCACCCGCCTGAAGGGGCGCGCCAAGGCGGCCGGTGACTGCTAGGCTGGACGCTTCCGCAGCTACCGAGAAAGCTCACCATGGCCAGCCATATCCTCGACCATCGTATCCTCGGCGAATCCCTGCAGGCGGTGGAGATCGGTCTCGATCCCGGCGAGACGGTGATCGCCGAGGCCGGTGCCATGACCTACATGGAGGCCGACATCGATTTCACCGCACGTATGGGCGATGGGTCCGACGGACTGCTCGGCAAGCTCTGGGGTGCCGGCAAGCGGATGCTCGGCGGTGAGTCGCTGTTCATGACCCATTTCACCAACGAGGGCCGGGAGAAGCGCCACGTCGCCTTTGCCGCGCCCTATCCGGGTCAGGTGATCTCCCTGGATCTGGCAGCCCTGGGCGGCACCCTGTTCTGCCAGCGCGACTCCTTTCTCTGCGCGGCCAAGGGCACCCGTATCGGCGTTGCCTTCACCCGGCGCCTGGGCGCCGGCTTCTTTGGCGGCGAAGGCTTCATCCTGCAGCGGCTGGAAGGCGATGGCATGGCCTTCGTGCACGCCGGGGGCACGGTGATCCGCAAGGAACTCAGGGGCGAAACGCTGCGCCTGGACACTGGCTGTCTGGTGGGCTTCACCAGTGGCATCGACTACAACATCAAGCTGGCCAGTGGCCTGCGCAGCATGCTGTTCGGCGGCGAAGGCCTGGTGCTGGCGACCCTGAGCGGTCACGGCACCGTGTGGATCCAGACGCTGCCCTTTTCGCGATTAGCCGGCCGGGTTCAGGCCGCGGCCGGCGGCGGTGTCGGCGAACGCCGCGCGGGTGGCGACTAGTTCTCCCTGTGTCCTAGGCCCGTTGCAGGGCGCTCTGGGGCGCCATGCGCTCCAGCCAGTCGCGCCAGCGCACGCGGCTGTCGTGGACCAGCCAGCCGTCCTGGCGGGCGAAGCTTTCCGACAGCCAGAGGCCGCGGGTCGACACCGGCAGGCGCTGGCCGACCGACAGGGTATAGAGCTCGCCGGTGGGCTTGCCGTCGTCCAGAGCGACCAGATAGAGATCCGGGCGCTGGCGGGCCAGGCGCGCCAGCAGCTGGCCGTTCTCGATCTTCTCGTCGACGTGGAACAGACTTGGCGCCTTGCACTCTTTGGGCAGCTCCAGCAGCAGGTCATAGACCAGTTGCAGCGAGGCGGTGGGGGTGTGCACATAGGCGCGCGGACGCTCCAGCAGCGCCAGGCTGCCGCAGCGCACCGGCCGTGCCGCCCCCGAACGCGGGCTCAGGCGAAAGGCCACGTCCTCGCGATAGGGCAGGGCCGGGGCATAGGGCGTCGGTAGCCAGGTGTCGGCGAAGCGCCCGGCCAGCCAGCCGCGCGGCGTCTCGATCAGGCACTCCTCGGCCACCTCCTGCACGGCGGTGAGCAGCGGCAGGGCCAGTTCGTGGGTCGGGATATAGCCGGAGATCAGCTTGAGCACCACGTCGCCCCGATCGGGCCGGCGCTGGCGCACCAGCAGCCAGTGGTCCTGGCCCTGCCAGTTCAACGTCAGGCGCACCGAGACGCCCAGGTTGGCGAGCTTCGCACTGAAGTGCTGGGCATCCTCGATCTCGATCGGCTGGCGCCGCTCCAGCATCTCGCTGAAATTCAGCGGTTGGCCGAGGGCCTGGTAGGTGAGGCCGTCATGATTGGCCTCGACCGAAAGGGGCAGGGTCTTGAACGCCTTGGGATTGTGGCGGGCGATGAGCTGGGGCATGGCCGACTCCTGTTGTAGTGTGCCGCGGACGCGCCGTCCCGGGCGATCGGGCAGGGCGTCCAGTGGACGAAGGCAAGGGTTCAGCGAAACGCTCTGGATCAGGGCCGAGCGGTGATCACTTCGGCCAGGGTACGGACATTATGTGATAGGTGCAGGGGATCGATAGTGCCGACTATCGCACTGCTCACCCCGGGCTCGCCGAACACCCGGGCGAAGCTGGCCCGCACCGGATCCTGGCCGGCGCCGAGTACGGCGTGACCGCTGGCCAGGGCCTTCTTGATCAGGATGCCCTTGCCCTGGGCGGCGGCGGCCTGGATCACCGGGATCTCGGCGTCTTCGTTGAGGTTGAAGGTGACCATGGCGCAATCGCCGGTTTCCAGAGCCTTGAGGCCGCCGGCGGCGGTCTTGCCGGAAAAGCCGAAGGCGCGGATCAGGCCTTCGCGCTTGAGTTCGGCCAGGGTCTCGTAGCAGCCGCTGTCTTCGAGAATGCTCAGGTCGTTGCCGTCGGAGTGCACCAGCACCAGGTCCAGCCAGTCGGTTTCCAGACGCTTCAGGCTGCGTTCCACCGAGCGGCGGGTATGGGCCGGGCTGAAGTCGAAGCTGGACAGTCCGCCTTCGAATTCCTCACCGACCTTGCTGGCGATCACCCAGTGCTGGCGCTGGCCACGCAGCAGCGGACCCAGACGCTCTTCGCTGCGGCCATAGGCCGGGGCGGTATCCAGCAGGTTGATGCCCAGCTCGCGAGCCAGGCTGAGCAGGTCGGCGGCGGTGCGATCGTCGGGGATGGTGAAGCCATTGGGATACTTCACGCCCTGGTCGCGGCCGAACTTGACCGTGCCCAGGCCCAGGGGGGAAATCTCCAGGCCGGTGCTACCCAGGGGGCGGTGCAGGCCGTGCAGGGTGCGCAGGCTCATGGCAGCAGTTCCTCCCAGAAGGGCGCGGCCACCGGCGGTTGCGGATGGGCGGGCAGGGTGGGGTGTTGTCCGGGGGCGATGCCGTCGCGGGCGAGATTGGCGAGGACACGGTCGGCCAGGTCCGGCGACAGCGCCAGCTTGGTCGGCCAGCCCACCAGCAGACGGCCTTCCTCTGCGAGAAAGGCGTTGTCCGGCCGCACCAGTCCGGATTGCGCCGGCTCGGCGCGATCCACGCGCAGGGTTGCCCAGCGGGCGCCGTCGAAGTCGATCCAGGGCAGCAGGCGCTGCAATTCCTCGCGCGCCGTGGCGATCTGCGCCGCTGGCTCACGGGCCACGCCCTCGGCCTCGGCCAGATCGCCGCCCAGGTACCACAGCCACTGGCCGTCGGCGGTGGGGTGGCTGGTGATGGTCACCCGCGGCTTGGGGCCGCCACCCAGACAGTGCGCATAGAGGGGTTTGAGCATGGGGCCCTTGACCACCACCATGTGCAGCGGTCGGCGCTGCATGGCCGGCTGTTCCAGATGGAGTGCCTGGAGCAGATCGGCCATGCCGGCGCCGGCGGTGAGCACGATGCGGCGGGCGCGGATGGCCTGGCCGTCCACCACCAGGCCGGTCAGTTCGCCGTCTTCGCGCAGGGGCTGGAGGTCATGCCCGGCCAGCAGGCTGTCGCCGGCCAGCTCGGCCAGGCGCGCGACGAGGCTGGGTACGTCCAGCACCAGTTCGGCCAGACGATAGACCTTGCCCTTGAAGGCGCGGTCGCGCAGGGCCGGGGGCAGTTCGTCGCCCTTGACCGCATCCACCCGGCCGCGCACCGCCTTGCTGGCGAAGAAGCTGGTGAGGTTGCCGGCCAGGCTGCCGGGCGACCAGAGGTAGTGGGCCTCGGAGAGCAGGTGCACGCCGGACAGATCCAGCTCGCCACTGCCGGCCAGGCTCTCGCGCCAGCGCCGCGGCATGTCGGCGATGGCCTCGGAGGCGCCGGTGAGCATCCCGGTCAGGGCGTACTTGGTGCCGCCGTGGATGATGCCCTGGGACTTGCCACTCTGGCCGCCGCCCAGAGCACCGGTCTCCACCAGCACGGTGGCGTAGCCGGCGCGTCTGAGACGGGCGTTGAGCCAGAGGCCGGCGACGCCGCCGCCGACGATGAGGATATCGGTGGAGCAGGGTTGGGACATGAACGAGACCTAGTAGAAAGCGAGGACATTACACATTACGTGGAATTTTACACGCTACGTGTAATGTCCTGCCCCTCATCAATGCCCGGTGCTGCCGGAAAACAGCTGGATCACCACCACGCCGGCGACGATCAGCCCCATGCCCAGCATGGCCGGCAGGTCCAGCTTCTGGTCATAGAGAAAGGCCGCGGCGATGCTCACCAGCACGATGCCCAGCCCGGCCCAGATGGCGTAGGCGACGCCCACGGGAATGCTGCGCACCACCAGGGTCAGCATCCAGAAGGCCAGGCCGTAGCCAGTGATGACCAGAAACAGTGGCAGTGGCTTGCTGAAGCCACTGATGGCTTTCATGGAGGTGGTGGCGACGACTTCGGCGGCGATGGCGATGGCCAGGTAGATGTATCCGCTCATGATGATTCCTCCTGTCGAATGCCTCATTGTGCCTTGTGCGGCGATAGGTGAAAGTTGATACCTATCCGTTGAGGAGATGGGTCGTGCAGTGGAATCTGGAGCAGCTGAAGATCTTCGTCGGCATCGCCGAGGGCGCGAGTTTCTCGGCCATGGCACGCCGTCTGGGACGGGCGCAATCGGCGGTGAGCACTGCCATCGCCCTGCTGGAGACCGATCTGGGCGTCGCGCTGTTCGCGCGCAGCAATGGTCGCACGCCGGTCATCACCGCGGCCGGTCTGGCGCTGCTGGAGGAGGCGCGTGAGGTCTTGCGCCAGTGCCAGCGGCTGGACAGTCGCGCCCAGGCGCTCTGTGCCGGTCAGGAACCGCTGTTGCGCCTGGCGCTGGACGAGGCCATGCCCTACCAGCCGGTGCTCGATGCTCTGGACGCCCTGGCGGCGGCCTTCCCACACCTGGAAGTCCAGCTCACCAGCGGCGCCCAGGGCGATGTGGCGCGCAAGCTGCTGACCGACCAGGCCGACCTCGGTCTGCTGTTTCGCCATGAGCACATGCCCGAGGCCCTGGAGCGCCAGGCGCTGGGCGATGTCGCCCAGGTCACCGCCTGTGGCGCCCAGCATCCCCTGGCCCGCCAGCGTGGGGTAGGGCGACGCGAACTGGCCCGCCATCGCCAGCTGCTGATCGCGCCGCTGGAGCATCCCTATCCCGGCGGCGAGCAGATCGCGCCCCAGGTCTGGCGCGCCGACAGCTTCTATCTGCTCGCCGAACTGCTGATGCGCGGCCTCGGCTGGGGTTGGCTGCCGCGGCACGTGGCGCGCTATCCCTCCTACCAGGGCCTGCTGGCCGAGCTGGATTGCGACTGGGTGCCGCCGGCCTTGGTGGTGGAGCTGGCCTGGCGCCGCAACGCCGCGCCGGGGCCGGCCGCGCGCTGGCTGGCGCAGCGGCTGGCCGAAGAGTTGCGGGCGATTGGTTGAGCGTGACGTGTTGGGCTTCGCTGTGCTCAACCCAACCTACGCGGAGCGCCCGTAGGTTGGCGCTGAGCGCAGCGAAGCCCAACAAGACGGACCTTCAGCGCTCGCCCACGGGCTCTTCCTATGAAAGTTGTATCCTGGCCAGATCCGTGGGGTAATTTGACCCGCGCCAAGGCGCGAGCGCTGCGATACTCAGGTCATTCCTCCTCGATCCGGGATGATCGCCATGACCACACCTCCCGCCCTCGGCCAGCGCTATGTCTTCGTCGTCCTGGCGCTGATCTTTCTCGCCCTGCTGGTCTCGGCCGGGGTTAGGTCCACCCCTGGTGTACTGCTGCTGCCGTTGCAGGAGACCTTTGGCTGGAGCCGCGAAAGCGTGTCCTTCGCCGCCGCCGTGGGCATCTTCCTCTACGGCCTGGTCGGGCCCTTCGCCGCCGCCCTGATGCAGACCCTCGGCATCCGCCGTACCCTGCTCGGCGGCCTGACCCTGATCAGCCTGGCCACCGCCCTGAGCACCCTGATGCGCGAACCCTGGCACCTGGTGGCCACCTGGGGCGTGCTCAGCGGCCTGGGCACGGGCTGCGTGGCCATGGTGCTGGGCGCCGCCATCGTCAATCGCTGGTTCGTCGCCCACCGGGGCCTGATGATGGGCCTGCTAGCGGCCAGCACCGCCACCGGCAACCTGGTGTTCCTGCCGTTGCTGGCCCATCTCGCCAGTCAGGAAGGCTGGCAGACCGTGGTGCTGACCGTGGCCGTGGCCAGCGCCGCCCTGATCCCGCTGGTGGCCTGGCTGCTGCCGGAGCGTCCTGCGGACGTCGGCCTGCGGCCCCATGGCGCCCCGGCGGACTATCAGGCGCCGGTCGCCACCGCACCGGGCAATCTGTTTCGCGTGACCCTCGGCACCTTGGCCATGGCCAGTCGGCGGCGCGATTTCTGGCTGCTGTTCCTGACCTTCTTCGTCTGCGGCTTCACCACCAATGGCCTGATCGGCACCCACTTCATCGCCATGGGCCACGACCACGGGCTGTCCCAGGTGCAGGCCGCCGGCATCCTCGCGCTGATGGGCATCTTCGACCTGGTGGGCACCACCGCTTCCGGTTGGCTGACCGATAGATACGATCCGCGCCGCCTGCTGTTCGTCTACTACAGCCTGCGCGGCCTCTCGCTGATCTACCTGCCGTTCTCCGGCTTCGCCCCCGAGCAACTGCTGCTGTTCGGCATCTTCTACGGGCTGGACTGGATCGCCACCGTGCCGCCCACGGTCAAGCTGACCAACCAGAGCTTTGGTGAAAGGAGCGCGCCGGTGGTGTTCGGCTGGGTATTCTGCGGGCACATGCTCGGCGCCGCCTGCGCGGCCTTTCTCGCCGGAGCCCTGCGCGAGCACTTCGGCTCCTACCAGGAGGCCCTGGTACTGGCTGGGCTGACCGGTCTGCTGGCGGCGCTGATGGCGCTGTGGATCGGCCGGCCGAGCGCCGCGGGAGCCGGGCGCTCGGCCGTGCCCGAGGCGGGCTAGGCGGGCTTGAGGTCCAGCGGCACGGCGGTCGGCGTGCGCTGCAGCATCGAGGCCGGGATCGCCAGGATCAGCAGACCGCTGACGAACAGGCAGGCGCCGAGCACATAGGTGCCATTGTTGATGTCACCGGTGAGGGTTTCCATGGTCGCGGTGATCATCGAGCCGGTGAAGCCGGAGAGGTTGCCGATGGCGTTGATCATGCCGATACCCGCCGCCGCGGCGACGCCGGAAAGCAGGGTGCCGGGCAGCGACCAGAAGATCGGCATCAGCGCCAGCAGGCCCGAGGCGGCCACGGTGAGGAAGAAGATCGACAGCACGATGTTGTGGATGAACCAGGCGCTCAGCACCAGCCCCAGGGCGCCGACGAAGGCCGGTACCGCCGCATGCATGCGCTGCTCGCCGGTGCGCGCCGAATGACGGGCGTTGAGCAGCATGACCACCAGGGCGACGCTGTAGGGGATGGCGGTGAGCAGGCCGATCTGCAGGCTGCCGCTGACCCCGGCGTTCTTGATGATCGAGGGCATCCAGAAGGCCAGGCCATAGAAGCCGGTGTTGAAGGTCAGCAGGATGAACACCAGCAGCCAGACCCGCGGATTGAAGAACACCTCGCTGAGGCGCGACGCCTTGCCGGCGTTCTGCTGCTCCAGGTTGCGCTTGAGCAGGGCCTTTTCCCGGGCGTTCAGCCAGGGCGCCTTGTCAATGTTGTCGCTCAGGCAGCAGAACACCACCATCGCCATGATGATCGAAGGCACCCCTTCCACCAGCAGCATCCACTGCCAGCCGGCCAGGCCGTGCCAGTTGTGCAGGCTGCTCATCAGCCAGCCGGAAAGCACGCCGCCAAAGCTCAGACTGAAGGGCAGGGCGATGAGAAAGCCCGACATCACCCGACTCTGCCGGCGGGTCGGAAACCAGTAGTTGAGATAGAGGATCACCCCGGGAAAGAAGCCCGCCTCGCAGACGCCCAGCAGGAAGCGCAGCACATAGAAGAGGGTGCTCGACTGCAGACCGAAGAATTGCGCCAGCGGCTGGGTGAAGGCCACCGCCATGGAGATGATCGCCCAGGTCAGCATGATGCGGGCGATCCAGAAGCGCGCGCCGTAGCGATGCAGCAGCAGGTTGCTGGGGACCTCGAAGAGGAAGTAGCCCCAGAAGAACATGCTGGCGCCGAGGGCATAGACGGTGTTGCTGAAGCCCAGGTCATCGAGCATGTCCAGCTTGGCGAAGCCGACGTTGACCCGGTCCAGGTAGGCGGCGATGTAGCACAGCAGCAGGATCGGCAGGATACGCAGCACCACCTTGCGATAGGTGCGTTCTTCGAAGGCGTCGCCAGCGGCGCCCTGGGGAGCGGTGGTCTCGAACATGGGAATGACCTTCGGGGCCTTGGGGCCCGTTGTTGTTATTGAAGAGGTCGGAGGCGGCCGGGGATGCGGGGTGGCCGTCTGGATCGCCAGGCCACTCTAGGAGCGAGAGCGATTCTTTCCCAATGGCATTTGCGGATCATTCGATAACGGCGCGTTATCGAGCTGTCTAGGCTGCGGACTCCTCGCGACCGGCATGGCTCAGCAGGATGGCGGCGAATTCCCGGGCGGCCTCGCCGAGGGGTTCGCCCTTGCGGGTGAGGATGCCGTAGTCCTGCGCCGGCAGGTGCAGCGGCAGCTCCAGCGCACTGAGCGCGCCGCTGGCGAGATAGGGCTCGACCATGGCCTCCGGCAGCATGCCGATCATGGGGCCGGCGCGCAGCACCTGGAGAAAGGTCTGCATGGAGATGGTGTCGATGGTGTTGTTCGGCACCGGCAGGCCGGCGGCGGCGAAGGCCCGCTCCATGCGCCCGCGGATGGGCGTGCCCTTGGGATAGAGGATCCAGGGCCAGGCCAGCACCTGGTCGAGGCCCACGGGGCCGCTGCCCACCAGTGGATGATCGGCGTTGACCACGAAACGGAAGGGCTCCGGTGCCAGGGGCTGGAAGTCGAAACGCTGGGCCTGGGCTTCGTCGGTGAAGCGTGCCACCGCCAGGTGCAGCAGTTTGTCGTCGAGCATCTCCATCAGGTGATCGCTGGTCTGCTCCACCACCTCGATGGCCAGCAGCGGCCAGCGCTGCTTGATCGCGACGATGGCCTGCGGCAGGGCCACCGCCGTGGCGGCGAAGATGCCACCGACCTTGAGCTGGCCGTGACCGCCGCGTCTCAGGCTGTCGATCTGCTCGGCGAAGTCGCGGGCATCGTTGAGGGCCACCCGGGCGTAACGCAGCACGTGCTCGCCCAGGGCGGTGGGCGGCATGCTGCGTGGCTGGCGCTCGAACAGGGCGAAGCCCAGCAGGTGCTCGAGCTCCTTGAGCATCTTGCTGATGGCCGGCTGGCTGAGATTCATCTGCTGCGCGGCCAGGTGCATGTTGCGGGTGCGCCCCAGGGTATCGATCAGCAGCAGGTGGCGAAACTTGAGCCAGTGGCTGATCTGGCTGAACGACGGCTCGGACACGCATGCCTCCCAGGCGATAAGCGCAGGTTATCGAATGATGAAATAAGCCCATTTGAGTTTATCAGTCCGGCTGCCTAGCGTGGACCCATCAGCCCTGGAGTCCTGCCCATGCCCCTTCGTCTCTCGCCTGCCAATACCCTTCCCACCGATGGCCTGGCCGGCACTCTGGTCGGTCGTGCCTGGGTGCCCGGTCCGCTGGCCGGTCCCTCGCCCGTGGTGCTGCGCGAGGACGGCGTCTTCGATATCTCGGCACGCTTTGCTACGCTGAGCGCCCTGTTCGAGGAAGAGGCGCCGCTGCAGGCCCTGCGCGATACCCCTGGGCGCTACCTCGGCAGCCTCGATGACCTGCTGGCCAACAGTGGCGAGCAGGCCGACCCCGCACGTCTGCACCTGCTGCCACCGGCCGACCTGCAGGTGATCAAAGCCGCCGGAGTGACCTTTGCCGCCAGCATGCTGGAACGGGTGATCGAAGAGCAGGCCGGCGGCGATGCCGGGCGCGCCGTGGCCATCCGCGAGCAGGTGCAGGCGGTGATCGGCGCGGATCTGCAGGGCCTGGAGCCGGGCAGTCCGCGCGCCCAGGCGCTCAAAGCGCTGCTGATCGAGAAGGGCATGTGGTCGCAATACCTGGAGGTGGGTATCGGGCCGGACGCCGAGATCTTCACCAAGGCGCCGGTGCTGGCCGCGGTCGGCAGCGGCAGCGCCATCGGCATCCACCCCGTGTCCCAATGGAACAATCCCGAACCCGAGGTGGTGCTGGTGGCGGACAGCCGCGGCCGCCTGCATGGCGCCACCCTAGGCAATGACGTCAACCTGCGCGACATCGAGGGCCGCAGCGCCCTGCTGCTGAGCAAGGCCAAGGACAACAACGCCTCCTGCGCCCTGGGGCCCTTCATCCGCCTGTTCGACGAGACCTTCGATCTCGACCAGGTCCGCCAGTGTGTGGTGACCCTGGAAGTCCAGGGCGAAGACGGCTTTCACCTCAATGGCAGCAGCTCCATGGCGCAGATCAGTCGTGATCCCACCGATCTCGCCGCCCAGACCCTCAATGCCAACCACCAGTATCCCGACGGTTTCGTGCTGTTTCTCGGCACCCTATTCGCCCCGACCCAGGATCGCGACGCCCCGGGCGGTGGCTTCACCCACAAGGTAGGGGACGTGGTGAGCATCGCCAGCCCGCTGCTGGGAACCCTGCACAATAGGGTGACCACCAGCGACCAGGCCCCGGCCTGGCGCTTCGGCCTCGGTGCTCTGATGCACAACCTGGCCGCCCGCGGCCTGCTGGGTCGCTAACCGCTCTTTCCTAATAACAACTAGAGACCATCATGACTTCCGCCAAACGCCCGCTGCGCAGCCAGCAATGGTTCGATGATCCTGCCCACGCCGACATGACCGCGCTCTATGTCGAGCGCTACATGAACTACGGCCTGACCCGTGACGAACTCCAGTCCGGCCGGCCGATCATCGGCATCGCCCAGACCGGCAGCGACCTCACGCCCTGCAATCGTCATCACCTGGAGCTGGCCCAGCGGGTCAAGGCCGGTATCCGCGACGCGGGCGGCATCCCCATGGAGTTCCCGGTGCACCCCATCGCCGAGCAGAGTCGCCGCCCCACCGCGGCCCTGGATCGCAACCTGGCCTACCTCGGCCTGGTGGAGATCCTCCACGGTTTTCCCCTGGACGGCGTGGTGCTCACCACCGGTTGCGACAAGACCACTCCGGCCTGCCTGATGGCCGCGGCCACCACCGACCTACCGGCCATCGTGCTGTCCGGCGGCCCCATGCTGGACGGCCATTTCAAAGGCGAGCTGATCGGTTCGGGTACCGTGCTCTGGCACGCGCGCAACCTGCTGGCAACCGGCGAGATTGACTACGAGGGCTTCATGGCCCTGACCACCGCCGCCTCACCCTCGGTGGGTCACTGCAACACCATGGGCACGGCCCTGTCGATGAACGCCCTGGCCGAGACCCTGGGCATGTCGCTGCCGGGTTGTGCCAGCATCCCCGCGCCCTATCGCGAACGCGGCCAGATGGCCTATGCCACCGGCAAGCGCATCTGCCAGCTGGTGCTGGGCGACGTCCGCCCCTCGCAGATCATGACCCGCGAGGCCTTCGAGAACGCCATCGTGGTGGCCTCGGCCCTGGGCGCCTCCAGCAACTGCCCGCCGCACCTGATCGCCATCGCCCGCCACATGGGCGTGGAACTGTCGCTGGACGACTGGCAGCGCCTGGGCGAGGACATCCCGCTGCTGGCCAACTGTATGCCAGCCGGCAAGTACCTGGGCGAGGGCTTCCACCGCGCTGGCGGGGTACCAGCGGTCCTTCACGAGCTGCTCAAGGCCGGTCGCCTGCACGGCGAATGCCTGACCGTCTCCGGCAAGACCATCGGCAGCATCGCCGAGGGCGCCGCCAGCTCGGATCCCGCCGTGATCCAGCCCTATGAGGCGCCGCTCAAGCACCGCGCCGGCTTCATCGTGCTCAGCGGCAACTTCTTCGATAGCGCCATCATGAAAATGTCGGTGGTCGGCGAGGCCTTTCGCCAGACCTACCTGGCCGAACCGGGCAAGGAAAACAGCTTCGAGGCGCGGGCCATCGTCTTCGAAGGCCCGGAGGACTATCACGCGCGCATCGACGATCCGGCGCTGGACATCGACGAACGCTGCATCCTGGTGATCCGTGGCGCCGGTCCGGTGGGCTATCCGGGCAGCGCCGAGGTGGTCAACATGGCGCCCCCGGCGGCCCTGATCAAGAAGGGCATCGACTCCCTGCCGTGCCTGGGTGATGGTCGTCAGAGCGGCACCTCGGCCAGTCCCTCGATCCTCAACATGTCGCCGGAGGCAGCGGTGGGTGGTGGCCTGGCCCTGCTCAAGACCAACGACCGGCTGCGCGTGGACCTCAACGCCCGCAGCGTCGATGTGCTGCTCGACGATGCCGAGCTGGCGCGCCGCCGCGCCGAATGGACACCCAACCTGCCGCCGGCCCAGACCCCCTGGCAGGAGCTCTACCGGCAACTGGTGGGCCAGCTCTCCACCGGCGGCTGCCTGGAACCGGCCACCCTGCACCTCAAGGTGATCGCCCGCGAAGGCGGGACGCCACGGCATTCGCATTAGGATCGGGCTCGCACTGGCGGCCTTGCTTCATTAAGCTCTGCCGCCATGAACCGTACCCTCTATAGCCTGATCTTTACCCTGGCCTTGCCCTTCATCCTCTTGCGCCTGCTCTGGCGCGGACGCAAGGCTCCCGCCTATCGGCAACGTATCGGCGAGCGCCTGGCGCTGGGACTACCGGCGGTACCTCCCGGCGGCATCTGGGTGCATGCGGTGTCGGTGGGGGAGAGCATCGCCGCCGCGCCGGTCATCCGCGCCCTGCGCCAGCGCCATCCGCAGCTGCCGATCACCGTGACCTGCATGACGCCCACCGGCTCGGAGCGCATTCGCGCCCTGTTCGGTAGCGAGGTCCATCACTGCTATCTGCCCTACGACCTGCCCTGGCTGGCCGGGCGCTTCCTCGACCGGCTGCGACCGAGTCTGGGGGTGGTGATGGAAACCGAGCTCTGGCCCAACCTCATCCACCAGGCGGCGCGCCGCGACGTTCCCATCGCCCTGGCCAATAGCCGGCTGTCCGAGCGTTCCGCCCGTGGCTACGGAAAACTGGGCGGAGTGACCGCGCCGATGCTGGCAGAGCTGGCTTGGCTCGCGGTGCAGACGCCGGTGGAAGCCGAGCGCTTCCGGGCCCTCGGTGCCCGTGCCGAGCGGGTCTCGGTGACCGGTTCCATCAAGTTCGACCTACGCATCGATCCCGAGCTGCCGGCCCGCGCGGCTGACCTGCGCCAGGGCTGGGGCCATCGCCCGGTGTGGATCGCCGCCAGCACCCATGCCGGTGAAGACGAGATCCTGCTCCAAGCCCATCGCCAACTGCTGGCCGCACGCCCCGATGCCCTGCTGATCCTGGTACCGCGCCACCCCGAGCGCTTCCCCAAGGTGTTGGCCGAGGTGCGCCGCGAAGATTTCAGCGTGATCCAGCGCTCGACGGGGGAGGCGGTGCAACCGCAGACCCAGGTCCTGCTGGGCGACACCATGGGCGAGCTGCTGTTTCTCTACGCCCTGGCCGACGTGGCCTTCGTCGGTGGCAGCCTGATCGAGCGTGGCGGCCACAATCCGCTGGAGCCGGCAGCCCTGGGGGTGCCGGTGCTCAGCGGTCCGCACGTATTCAACTTCCTCGACATCGTCGCCCAGTTGCGCGACGCCTGCGCCCTGGAAACGGTAGCGGAAGCCCCGGCCATCGCTGCCGCCGTCGCCCGACTCTGGGCCGAACCGGCGGAAGCCGAGCGGCGCCGGCAGGCGGGTCTGGCGGTGTTGGCCGCCAATCAGGGTGCGCTGGAGCGCCTGCTCTCCGGACTGGATAAATTGCTCACGCCCTGAGCCGAGCGCGCCGGCAGGACGTCGGCGCGGGTCTTGGCCAGGTCCGGCGGCAGGAAGTCGCGATCCGGGTCGTAGTGGGCGTCGAGATAGCCCGACAGCGCCAGCAGGTCGTTGGGCGCCAGGGTGCCGGCCGCCTGCTTGAGTCTCAGGGTATCCAGGATGTAGTTGTAGCGGGCATCGTTGTACTGGCGCACGGCGTTGTACAGCAGCCGCTGGGCGTCGAGCACGTCGACGATGGTGCGGCTGCCCACCTGGTAGGCGATCTCGGTGGCGCGCAGGGCGCGCTGGCTGGAGGCGATGGACAGCCGTCGGGCCCGCACCTGCTCGATGTCGGTGTTGATCGCCCGATGGGCATTGCGGGTGTTCTGCACCACCTGGCGGCGCAGGCTTTCCTGCTGCTGTTCGCTCCGGTCCAGCTGCTGGTAGGCCTGACGCGCCTGGGAGCTGGTGGCGCCGCCGCTGTACAGCGGTAGCTCCACCTGGATACCGATGCTGCGGCTGTTGACCGGGCTGCCGAACAGCGCGAGCTGCTCGGCGTTGGGCAGATTCACCGCATCGTTGTCGCTGTGGCTGTAGCGCGCCACCGCATCCACCGTCGGCAGGTGCCCGGCGCGACGCTGGCGCAGGGTTTCCTGCGCCGCGTTCACGCCCTGGCCGGCGGCCAGCAGCTGCAGATTCTGGCGCATGGCGGTGTCCACCCACAGGCGCGCATCGTTGGGCTGCGGCGGCAGGATCGGCAGGTCGTGGCGAATGCCGGCGATGCTGCCGTAGTCACGATCGGTCAGACGGGTCAGAGCCTGGAAGGCGTCCGCCACCTGCTGCTCGCTCTGCGAGCGGTTGGCCTGGGCATTGTCGAAGCTGGCCTGGGCCTGGAGCACGTCGGTGTCGTCGGTCAGGCCGACCTTGTAGCGCTCGCGGGACTGGTCCAGCTGGCGGTACAAGGCCTTTTCCTCGGCACGGGCGGTGGCCAGGGCGTCCTGGGCGCGCAGGGCGCTGAAATAGCCCTCGGCGGTCTGCAGGATCAGTTGCTGCTGGGCGGCGGAAAACTGCAGCTCGGCCTGCTCGGTGGCGGCCTGGGCGGCCTTGAGCTGGAACCAGCGGTCGGCACGGAACAGGGGCTGGCTGAGGGTGGCCTGGATCAGTTGGCTGCTGCGATCGCTGCTGTAGCGGCCACCCTGGACGCCCAGCGCCGGATTGTCCTTCAGCTCCAGGCTGGTGTGGGTGTCGTTGAACTGGGCGCCAAGGCCGATCTGCGGCAGCAGGCCAGCGCGCGCCTGGGGCACCGCCTCGCGCTGGGCGCCGAGACCGGCGCGCTCGGCGGCGAGGTCGGCGTTGTTGTCCAGCGCCTCGCGGTAGACGTCGAGCAGGCCATTGCCGGCCACCTGGGCGTGGGCCAGACCGGCCGTGGTGCAGAGCGCCGCGAGCAGCAGGAATCTTCGCATTCTTGGAGCCTTCCTTGAGGGACCGGGCCAGTGTAGTGACTTCGTCCGAATCCGCCATAGGAGAGGAAATAGCGGTCGAAGTTTCTGCCAGTCTGGGTTTACACTGGCCGCGTTCTTGTCGGGGTGCGCTACGAGGCGCTGAGATCGGGTAGTCCCGGATCCCGTTGAACCTGATCAGGCTAGGCGCGCCGCATGGCGGTGCGTCAACCTGCGTAGGGAACAAGAGGGCGTCCGCATTCGTCTCCGTGGTCGCCATCCGTCCGGGCTTGCATCTTCCTGCGTGCCCACCCCTTCGTCCAGGTTCTTCCCTCGGCAACGCGCCCACCAGGAGAGCCTCGATGAACAAGCAGAACAACGTCACCGACTTTACCCGCGTCGACCGCCAGTCCACCCAGCCGTTGCCCAATTCGCGCAAGGTCTATCTGACTGGCTCGCGTCCCGACATTCGCGCGCCGGTGCGGGAAATCTCCCTCGCCGATACCCCCACCGCCTTTGGCGGTGAAAAGAACGCTCCGGTGTTCGTCTACGACACCTCCGGTCCCTACACCGACCCGACCGCCCGCATCGACCTGCGCAAGGGCCTGCCGGACGTGCGTTCGCGCTGGATCGAAGAGCGTGGCGACACCGAACTGCTGGCCGGGCTCTCGTCCGAATTCGGTCAGGCGCGGCTCGCCGATCCGAGCCTCGCCGCCCTAAGATTCGACCTGGCGCGCCAGCCGCGCCGGGCCAAGGCCGGGCGCAATGTCTCCCAGATGCACTATGCCCGCCAGGGCATCGTCACCCCGGAGATGGAATACATCGCCATCCGCGAGAACATGAAGCTGCAGGAGGCCCGCGCCGCCGGCCTGCTCGGCAACCAGCACCGCGGCCAGAGCTTCGGCGCCAGCATTCCCCAGGAGATCACGCCCGAGTTCGTCCGCGACGAGGTGGCCCGCGGCCGCGCCATCATCCCGGCCAACATCAACCACCTGGAGCTGGAGCCGATGATCATCGGCCGCAACTTCCTGGTGAAGATCAACGGCAACATCGGCAACAGCGCACTGGGCTCTTCCATCGAGGAAGAGGTGGAAAAGCTGACCTGGGGCATCCGCTGGGGCGCCGACACCGTGATGGACCTGTCCACCGGCAAGCACATCCACGAGACCCGCGAGTGGATCATCCGCAACTCGCCGGTCCCCATCGGCACCGTGCCCATCTACCAGGCCCTGGAAAAGGTCGATGGCGTCGCCGAAGAACTGACCTGGGAGCTGTTCCGCGACACCCTCATCGAGCAAGCGGAGCAGGGCGTGGACTACTTCACCATCCATGCCGGGGTGCGCCTGCACTACGTGCCCCTGACCGCCAAGCGCGTCACCGGCATCGTCTCCCGCGGCGGCTCCATCATGGCCAAGTGGTGCCTGGCGCATCACAAGGAAAACTTCCTCTACACCCACTTCGAAGACATCTGCGAGATCATGCAGGCTTACGACGTGAGCTTCTCCCTGGGTGACGGCCTGCGCCCGGGCTCCATCGCCGACGCCAACGACGCCGCCCAGTTCGGCGAACTGGAAACCCTCGGCGAGCTGACCAAGATCGCCTGGAAGCACGACGTCCAGACCATGATCGAAGGCCCGGGCCACGTGCCCATGCAGCTGATCAAGGAGAACATGGACAAGCAGCTGGAGTGCTGCGACGAGGCGCCGTTCTATACCCTCGGCCCGCTGACCACCGACATCGCCCCCGGCTACGACCACATCACCAGCGGCATCGGCGCCGCCATGATCGGCTGGTTCGGCTGCGCCATGCTCTGCTACGTGACGCCCAAGGAGCACCTCGGCCTGCCCAACAAGGACGACGTCAAGACCGGCATCATCACCTACAAGATCGCCGCCCATGCCGCCGACCTGGCCAAGGGGCATCCCGGCGCTCAGATCCGCGACAACGCACTAAGCAAGGCGCGTTTCGAATTCCGCTGGGAAGACCAGTTCAACCTGGGCCTGGACCCGGACACGGCGCGCGCCTTCCATGACGAGACCCTGCCCAAGGACTCGGCCAAGGTGGCGCACTTCTGCTCCATGTGCGGACCCAAGTTCTGCTCCATGAAGATCACCCAGGAGGTCCGCGACTACGCCAAGGAGAACGGCCTGACCGACGAGCAGAAGGCCATCGAAGCCGGCTTCCAGGAACAGGCCGCGCGCTTCAAGGACGAAGGCGGGGTGATCTACAAGCAGGTCTGACGACCGTAGGTTGGGCCAGCACGCTGTTTCCGTAGGTTGGCGCTGAGCGCAGCGAAGCCCAACGATGCGCAGGTCGACCTCGTACCGTTGGGCGTCGACGATGGAACCGTCTCAACCCAACCTACGGTTCCAGACAAACCACCGTAGGTTGGTGCTGAGCGCAGCGAAGCCCAACAATGCCCGGCGTCACCCAACGACGTTGGGCGCCCTCAACCCCTTGTTCACGAGACCCATCATGGCCCAGGCCCCCGGCCTCTATACCCCCACCGTCCCCGTTCCGGCGGACCGCCGCATCCTTGGCGGGCGCGATCTCTTCACTCTCTGGTTCTCCCTGGGTATCGGTCTCATGGTGGCCCAGGCCGGCGCGTTGCTGGCACCCGGCCTCGGCCTGGCCGATGGCCTGCTGGTGCTGGTGCTCGGCACCGGGGTCGGGGTGCTGCTGCTGGCGGCCGCCGGCCTGGTGGGCAGCGATACCGGCCTGGCCGGCATGACCGCCCTAGGCCAGAGCCTCGGCCAGCGCGGCGCGCTGCTACCGGCGGTGCTCAACATCACCCAGCTGATCGGCTGGGGTGCCTTCGAACTGGTGGTGATGCGCGAGGCGGCCAGTGTGCTGCTGGGCAGCTGGGGCCTGCAGAGCTGGGCCTCGCCGGTGCTCTGGACCCTGGTCTTCGGCGCCCTGGCCACGGCCCTGGCGGTGGCCGGTCCCCTGACCTTCGTGCGCCGTTTCCTCAGCCGCTGGGGTATCTGGCTGCTGTTGGGCGCCTGCGGCTGGTTGACCCTGGACCTGTTCTTGCGCGCCGACCTGGCCGCGCTCTGGCAGCGCCCGGGCGATGGCTCCCTGACCCAGGCCCTGGGCTTCGACCTGGTGGTGGCCATGCCGCTGTCGTGGCTACCGGTGATCGCCGACTACACCCGCTTCGCCCGCACCGGACGCAGCGCCGGCCGGGGCGTCATGCTGGGCTATTTCTGCGGCAACCTCTGGCTGATGGGCCTGGGCTTCGCCTACACCCTGGCCTTCGCCAGCGGCGGTGAAGCCGACGCCCTGCTGCGCGCCCTGGCCGTGGCCGGCCTGGGCCTGCCACTGCTGCTGATCCTGCTGGACGAATCGGAAAACGCCTTCGCCGCCTATCATTCGGCGGCAGTGGCCACGGGCTTTCTCGCTCAGGTCAAGATCTGGCAGCTTACCCTGGCTATCGGCATCCTCTGCACCCTGCTGGCGCTGCTGGTGCCTCTGGCCCAGTACGAGCACTTCCTGCTGCTGATCGGCTCGGTGTTCGCCCCGCTGTTCGGCGTGGTGCTGGTGGATCATTTCCTGCTGCGCCGCCGCAAGGCTCCGCAGCGGGTACGGGCGTTGCGCCTGGAATCCCTGATCGCCTGGGCCCTCGGCGTGGCCGTCTACCACCTGCTGCCGACCCTGCTGCCGGCCTGGGGCGCGACCCTGCCGGCCATCGTGGTGGCCGGTACCGCGCAGGCGCTGCTGGGGTTGAAGCGGGTTTAGGGTCCGGCCTGTTGGGCTTCGCTGCGCTCAGCGCCAACCTACGGGAACAGTGTGCTGGCCTAGCAGGCGTAGGTTGGGCTGAGACGGCTCCATCGTCGAAACCCAACGGTGCGCTGCTGAATAGGGCCTGTTGGCTTCGCTGCGCTCAACCCAACCTACGTCGGTCGCGGTCCGAGGTGACACCGTAGGTTGGGCTGAGACGGCTCCACCGTCGAAGCCCAACAGGGCGGACTACGGCTGGCGACTCTTCCCGCGCCCCGGGAAATACTCGCCCTTGAGGATGCCGTTGAGCTTGGGATAGGGGATCTTCAGCTCCGGATGGCCCATGGCATAGGGGGCGATGCTGCCGATGTCGTACTTGAGCGTCAGGGCGCCGAAGTCCAGGGCCACGTTGTTGGTCTTGAGGAAGGGCCACTGCTGACGGAATTCGGCATCGCCGACACCGTTGCTGAGCATCCAGGCCTCCCGCGACAGCTGCGCCAGGCGCCAGAATTCGGCTTCCTGCCCCGGCACCAGCATGTCGCCCAGGGTGATCTGCCGATCGAGGTGGCGATCCCAGGTGACGAAGTCGCGCCCGGCCAGGCCATGGGCGCCGCCGTTGGCCAGGTAGCTGGAGAATTCGATGATCACCAGACCGTCATGCTGTTCGCGCACCTTGGCCTGCAGATAGCTGCTCCAGCGCGGCTGGGCCTTGGCGAGGAAATCCCGCTCGTAGCTGGCCAGCGAGGCGGGGATGGGCGCGCCCGGCTCGGCACGGGCCAGGCCCAGCAGGTGGCGTTGCACCAGGGCGTCCAGCGCCGGTTCGCCGAACTCCACGTAGTCGATGTTGATCAGTGGGCAGTCTTCGCCCTGGCAGCCGGCGGGGCGGTGCTCCCAGGCCTGGTGGCGAGGCGTGAGGGGTTTGTCGAGGTTGGGGCCGAAGACGCTTTGGCAACCACCGAGCAGCAGGCCGGCGAGCAGGAGGAGCGGGCGGATACGCATGGGATTCCTTGTCCTGGAAACAGAGAACGACGGCTTTCGAACCCGTCTGGCCCCATAAGTTTGCCAGGGGTGGGCGCAGGTTTCCCGGCTTGTTGTCCTTTTCGCGACTTGGCGCGCCGGGGGCTGCACGCACGCAGGCGGCACGCTACGATGATCTGATTACCTGCAATCAGCGCTGGAGCGCCCATGACCGAAGCCAATGAATCCCAGGCGCCCGCCATTGAAATCCTGAGCCGCGAGATCTGCTTTCAAGGCTTCTACCGCATGGCCCGTTTCCGGCTGCGCCATCGCCAGTTCTCCGGTGATTTGGGCCCGGAACTGGAGCGCGAGGTCTTCGTGCGTCCCGATGCCGTCTGCGTGCTGCCCTACGATGCGGTGCGCGACGAGGTGGTGCTGATCGAGCAGTTTCGCGTCGGCGTCATGGAAAAGACCGCTCATCCCTGGCTGCTTGAGCCGGTGGCGGGCTTGGTGGACAAGCAGGGCGAGACCGTCGAGGCGGTCGCTCATCGGGAAGCCGAGGAAGAAGCCGGGCTGACCTTGCAATCGCTCTGGCCCATCTCCACCTACTTCCCCTCGCCCGGCGGCAGTGACGAACAGGTCTATCTCTACCTGGGCCGCTGCAGCTCCGCGGACGCCGGTGGCGTCCATGGTCTGGAGGAGGAGGGCGAGGACATTCGCGTCCATGTCTGGTCGCTGGACGAGGCACTGGCAGGGGTGCGCGACGGTCGAATCAATAACGCAGCGGCAATCATCGCCCTGCAATGGTTGGCGCTCAATCGCGCCGAGGTACGGGGGTTATGGGGCTGAAACTGCGAGATCGCTATCGAGTTGACCTGCCGGGCCTGCAGGCCACGTGCGAGGCCAACTACGTGCGGCTGATGCGGCTTCTGCCCAAGATGCGCGAAGCCGTGGTATCGCGCCGCGTCATGTTGTCGCAAGGCGAGCGCCCCTTGGGGGTGCTGGCGCTGGAGGTCACCGAGGCCTGTCCCTATACGACGGTGCTGCGGGTCCGCCAGGAACTGGGGCTGCCCTGGCTGCCGGTTCCCGAGCTGGAAGTGCGGGTCTATCACGATGCGCGGATGGCGGAAGTGGTGTCGGCCGGGGCCTCCCGGCACCTGCTCGGACGCTATCCCTATCCCAACCAGGCGATGCATCAGCCTGACGAAAAGAACCAGCTCAATCTGTTTCTCGGCGAGTGGTTGAGTCACTGCCTGGCCTGTGGCCACGAGGCTGAACCCATCCTGCAGCGATGAGCACCAGGGCGCAACGCTGACAGCCGCGGCTTCCCTCTCGCTCGTCAAGCTGCGAAAATGTGATGCATGCACGCAAGTTCCCGGGAACTTTTCTGCACCCTGCCTGCGCTCGTTGTCCCCTTATGCCTAGGAGGCTTTGGTGAGTTTGCCGGATAGTGTCAACGCTCCCCTCGTCGTCCAACTGACCGACAGCCATCTGTTTGCTCGTGCCAATGGCCGGCTGTTGGGCATCGATACGGCGGCCAGCCTGCAACAGGTGGTCGCCCAGGTGGTACGGGAGCAGCCACGCATCGATCTGCTGCTGGCCAGCGGTGACCTCTCCCAGGATGGTTCCGTGGCGTCCTATCAGCGCTTTTGCGCGCTGACCGAGCCGCTGGACGCGCCCATGCGCTGGCTGGCCGGCAACCATGACGAGAACGCGCCCATGGCCAAGGCCTGTGGCGATCGCGATTTTCTGGAATCCGTCACCGACCTGGGCGCCTGGCGTCTCATCCTGCTCGACAGCACCGTGCGCGGCTGCGTGTTCGGTGAGCTGGAGCAGGCGCAACTGCTGGCCCTGGAAGAGGCCCTGAGCGCTGCGCCCGAACGTCCCGCACTGATCTGCCTGCACCATCACCCGGTCCCGGTGGGCTGTGGCTGGATGGAACCCCTGGGGCTGCACCGGCCGGACGAGCTGTTCGCCGTGCTGGATCGCCATCCTCAGGTCAAGGTCGTGCTCTGGGGTCACATCCACCAGGAATTCGATCAGCTGCGCAACGGCGTGCGCCTGCTGGCCTCGCCGTCCACCGGTCTGCAATTCGAGCCGGGCAGCGAGGATTTCAAGGCGGGCGACCAGGCCCCGGGCTATCGCTGGTTGCGCCTGTTGCCCGATGGCACCCTGGAAACCGGTGTCTCGCGTCTGCAACAGCATGCCTTCACTGTGGATCACAGCGCGGCGGGCTACTGACGCCGACGCCGGTCGGCTGCCTTGGTCGCGCGGGTCGAAACGGGTTACTCTTTACCTGTTTTTTTATCCAGTAGGAGCGGCCCGATGCCGTCGATCCTCTATATCCATGGTTTCAACAGCTCACCCGCGTCCTTGAAGGCGCGGCAGCTGACCGCCTGCATGACCCGACTCGGCCTGGCGGACCGCCTGCGTGCCCCGGCGCTGCCCAACGATGCCGATGCCGCCTTCGCCCTCCTGGAGCGCGAACTGGCCGAGCTGGACGCCCCCTTGCTGGTCGGCAGCTCCCTGGGCGGCTACTATGCCACCGTCCTGGCCGAGCGCCACGGGCTCAAGGCCGTGCTGATAAACCCCGCGGTCCGGCCCTGGCGCTTCATGGAGCATTACCTGGGGCTCCAGCGCAATCACCATACCGGCGAGACCTGGATCCTCACCGAGGCCCACGTCGAGGCCATGCGTGCGCTGGAAGTCGCCGCGCCGGCGGATCCCGAGCGCTTCCACGTCTGGCTGCAGACCGGCGACGAGACCCTCGACTACCGCGACGCCGAACGCTACTACGGCGCCTGCACCCTGCGTATCGAGCAGGGTGGCGACCACGGCTTCCAGGGCTTCCATCGCCAGCTGCCGCTGCTGCTGGAGCTGGCCGGCTTCGATCCGGCGCTCTGGCGCGAGCTGGATTTCAACACCTTCGAATAGAGACCCCATGGCCACGCAGAACGCCTATAACGCCGACGCCATCGAAGTCCTCTCCGGACTCGATCCGGTGCGCAAGCGCCCTGGCATGTACACCGACACCTCCCGGCCCAACCACCTGGCCCAGGAAGTCATCGACAACAGCGTGGACGAGGCCCTGGCCGGTCATGCGCGCCAGGTGCAGGTAATCCTGCACGTCGACAACTCCCTCGAGGTGCTCGACGACGGGCGCGGCATGCCAGTGGACATCCATCCGGAAGAGGGCGTCTCCGGCGTCGAGCTGATCCTCACCAAGCTGCACGCCGGCGGCAAGTTCTCCAACAAGAACTACCAATTCTCCGGTGGCCTGCACGGCGTGGGCATCTCGGTGGTGAACGCCCTGTCGACCCGCGTCGAGGTGCGCGTCAAGCGCGACGGCAACGAATACGGCATGGCCTTCGCCGACGGCTTCAAGGCCAGCGAGCTGGCCGTGGTCGGCAGCGTCGGCAAGCGCAATACCGGCACCAGCGTGCACTTCTGGCCGGATCCCAAGTACTTCGATTCGCCCAAGTTTTCCGTCAGCCGTCTGAAGCACGTGCTCAAGGCCAAGGCGGTGCTCTGCCCGGGCCTGGCGGTGAGCTTCCTCGACGAAGCCAGCGGCGAGCGTAGCGAATGGCATTACGAAGACGGCCTGAGATCCTATTTGATCGACACCGTGGGCGATGCCCTGCGGCTGCCCGAGGCCCCCTTCCACGGCAGCCTGGCCTCGGCCCGGGAAGCGGTCGACTGGGCGCTGTTCTGGCTGCCCGAGGGCGGCGAGTCGGTGCAGGAAAGCTACGTCAACCTGATTCCCACCGCCCAGGGCGGTACCCATGTGAACGGCCTGCGCCAAGGTTTGCTGGATGCCATCCGCGAATTCTGCGAATTCCGCAACCTCTTGCCGCGTGGCCTCAAGCTGGCCCCGGAAGACGTCTGGGAGCGCATCGCCTTCGTCCTCTCGATGAAGATGCAGGAGCCGCAATTCTCCGGCCAGACCAAGGAGCGGCTGTCCTCCCGCGAGGCGGCGGCCTTTGTCGCCGGGGTGGTCAAGGACGCCTTCAGCCTCTGGCTCAACGCCCATCCGGAGCTGGGTCAGCAGATCGCCGAACTGGCCATCAACAACGCCGGCCGCCGCCTCAAGGCGGGCAAGAAGGTCGAGCGCAAGAAGATCACCCAGGGTCCGGCGCTGCCCGGCAAGCTGGCCGATTGCGCCGGCCAGGATCCCATGAGATCCGAGCTGTTCCTGGTGGAGGGTGACTCCGCCGGTGGCAGTGCCAAGCAGGCGCGCAGCAAGGAATTCCAGGCCATCATGCCGCTGCGCGGCAAGATCCTGAACACCTGGGAGGTGGACGGCAGCGAGGTGCTGGGCAGCCAGGAGGTGCACGACATCGCCGTGGCCATCGGCATCGACCCGGGCAGCGCCGACCTGAGCGGCCTGAGATACGGCAAGATCTGCATCCTCGCCGACGCCGACTCCGACGGCCTGCACATCGCCACCCTGCTGTGCGCCCTGTTCGTGCAGCACTTCCGTCCGCTGGTGGACGCCGGCCACGTCTATGTGGCCATGCCGCCGCTGTACCGCATCGACCTGGGCAAGGAGGTCCATTACGCCCTCGACGAGGCCGAGCGTGACGGCGTCCTCGATCGCCTGGCGGCGGAGAAGAAGCGCGGCAAGCCCCAGGTCACCCGCTTCAAGGGCCTCGGCGAGATGAATCCGCTGCAGCTGCGCGAGACCACCATGGATCCCAACACCCGGCGCCTGGTGCAGCTGACCCTCGAGGACGTGCCCGGCACCCTCGAGATGATGGACATGCTGCTGGCCAAGAAGAGGTCCGGCGACCGCAAGAGCTGGCTGGAATCCAAGGGCGATCGCGCCGAAGTGCTGCTCTAAATATGTTGGCTGCGCTTATCGCGGTCATGGCGGTTCGCCGCAGCGACCGCTCCTACAGGTGTATCGAGCTCCTGTAGGAGTGGTCCATGACCGCGATGGACCGGGCCCCCCGATCAAAGACGTAACACCAAAGGACTCCCATGAGTGCACCCCTCGACCTGAGCCTGGATGGCGTCGAACGCCGTTCGCTGGCCGACTTCACCGAGCAGGCGTACCTGAACTACTCCATGTACGTCATCATGGACCGTGCCCTGCCGCACATCGGCGACGGTCTCAAGCCGGTCCAGCGCCGCATCGTCTATGCCATGAGCGAACTGGGCCTGGACGCCGACGCCAAGCACAAGAAATCCGCCCGTACCGTGGGTGACGTCCTCGGTAAGTACCACCCCCACGGCGACTCGGCCTGCTACGAGGCCATGGTGCTCATGGCCCAGCCGTTCTCCTATCGCTATCCGCTGGTGGATGGCCAAGGCAACTGGGGGGCGCCCGACGATCCCAAGTCCTTTGCCGCCATGCGCTACACCGAGGCGCGGCTGTCGCGCTATTCCGAGGTGCTGCTCAATGAACTGGGGCAGGGCACCGTGGACTGGGTGCCCAACTTCGATGGCACCCTGAACGAACCGGCGGTGTTGCCGGCACGTCTGCCCAACCTGCTGCTCAACGGCACCACCGGCATCGCCGTGGGCATGGCCACCGACATCCCGCCGCACAACCTGCGTGAGGTGGCGGCTGCCTGCGTGCGCCTGCTGGACGATCCCATCGCCGGGATCCCCGAACTGCTCGAACACGTGCCCGGTCCGGACTTCCCTACCGAAGCCGAGATCATCACCCCGCACGCCGACCTGCGCAAAATCTACGAGACCGGGCGCGGCTCGGTGCGCATGCGCGCCGTCTACCGCCGCGAAGACGGCGACGTGGTCATCACCGCGCTGCCGCACCAGGTCTCGGGTTCCAAGGTGCTGGAGCAGATCGCCGCCCAGATGCAGGCCAAGAAGCTGCCCATGGTGGCCGACCTGCGCGACGAGTCGGACCACGAGAATCCGACCCGCATCGTCATCGTGCCGCGCTCCAACCGCATCGATGCCGACGAGCTGATGCAGCACCTGTTCGCCACCACCGATCTCGAATCCAGCTACCGGGTCAACCTCAACGTCATCGGCCTGGACGGCAAACCCCAGGTCAAGGACCTCAGGCAGATCCTCCAGGAGTGGCTGCTCTACCGCATCGGCACCGTGCGCCGTCGCCTGCAGTTCCGCCTGGACAAGGTCGAGCGCCGCCTGCACCTGCTGGACGGCCTGCTGATCGCCTTCCTCAACCTGGACGAGGTGATCCACATCATCCGCACCGAAGAGCATCCCAAGCAGGCGCTGATGGCCTGCTTCGAGCTCTCCGAGGACCAGGCCGACTACATCCTCGAAACCCGCCTGCGTCAGTTGGCGCGGCTGGAAGAGATGAAGATCCGTGGCGAACAGGCCGAACTGCTCAAGGAGCAGAAGCGCCTGCAGACCCTGCTGGGCAGCGACAAGAAGCTGCGCAACCTGGTCCGCGACGAACTGATCAAGGATGCCGAGACCTATGGCGACGCCCGCCGCTCGCCCATCGTCGCCCGTGCCGAGGCCAAGGCCCTGTCCGAAACCGAGCTCATGCCCACCGAGCCGGTGACTGTGGTGCTTTCCGAGAAGGGCTGGGTGCGCCAGGCCAAGGGCCATGACGTCGACCCGACCGGGCTGTCCTACAAGGCCGGCGACGGCTTCAAGGCGGCAGCCCTGGGCCGCTCCAATCAGTTCGCCGTCTTCATCGACTCCACCGGGCGCAGCTATTCGGTTGCGGCTCACTCCCTGCCGTCGGCGCGGGGTCAGGGCGAACCTCTGACCGGACGCCTGACGCCGCCGCCAGGGGCCAGCTTCGAGTGTCTGCTCCTGCCGGACGACAGCAGCCTCTATGTACTAGCCTCGGATGCCGGCTACGGCTTCGTGGTCAAGGGCGAGGACCTGCAGGCCAAGAACAAGGCCGGCAAGGCGCTGATCAGCCTGCCCAACGGCGCCAAGGTGCTGGCCCCGAAGCCGGTGGCTTCCCTGGAGGACACCTCCATCGCGGTGGTCACCAACGAGGGACGGCTGCTGGTGTTCGCCATCACCGAGCTGCCGCAACTGGCCAAGGGCAAGGGCAACAAGCTGATCTCCATCCCTGGCGAGCGAGTCGCCAAGCGCGAGGAGTACGTGGTCGATCTGGCCGTGGTGCCGGCCGGTGCTTCCCTGACCCTGCAGGCCGGCAAGCGACCCTATACCCTCAAGGGCAGCGACCTGGAGCACTACCGCGCCGAGCGCGGCCGGCGCGGCAACAAGCTGCCGCGTGGCTTCCAGCGGGTGGACTCGCTGCAGGTGGAAACTTGAGCCGTCTGCAGTCAGCCGCTAGCATAGTCCGGATTTTTTCGACCAGGACTCGCTGGGCCATGGTGCCCGTCGAGAGAGAGAGCCTCGATGAAACGGATATGTCTCGCCAGGCTGGCGCTCGTTGGCCTGCTGGCCGGCCTGGGTGGCTGTGCCAGCCTCGGCCCCAGCCACTACTACCAGCTCGACGGCGGCAACGCCCGCGCGCCGGCGAGCAGCGAGCGTGGGCTTGCGGTGTGGATCGAAAGCCTGCAACTGGCCGACTATCTGCAGCGCGACGTGCTGCTGGAACGCCAGCCCGATGGCAGTCTCAAGACCACGGGCGATCACTGGGCCGGACCGCTGAATGCCAATGTGCGGCAACTGCTGCAGCGCCAACTCGCCAGTCGCCTGAACAGCGGCCGGGTGGTGGTGGGTGAGCAACCCGCGGGCTTCGATCCCCAGTATCGCGTGGAGCTGGTGGTGACCCGCCTCGATGCGGGCGATCAGGCACCTGCGGCGCTAGATGCCAGCTGGCAGCTGCGCGATGGCCAGGGCCGCCTGCTGGATAGCGAAGTGGTCCATCTGCAGGCGCGTCATGCCGGCGACCGCGCAGCCCAGGTGCGGGCCCAGAGCGAGCTGCTGCAGCAACTGGCCGCACGCCTGGCCACCGATCTCACCAAGGTCGCCCAGCGCGGCCGGCGTGGGGCCGAGGTAGCGCGCAAGGAGCCGAAAAAACTCGTCGAGGAGGCCCAGGCCCGGCCGACGCTGCCAGCCGTGGTGCCCATTCGCACCGGCGCCGAGGTCTATCGCTTCTGATCCGGCCGGGCTCCGCGCGTCGCCGCGCGGGAGCCTTCGGCGGCGCTCGATGTTCTATCCAGCAGGACCCTCAAGCCCTGGAGGTTGCATGACGCTGCCCCTGTTTCCCCTGAACACCACCCTGTTTCCCGGTTGCCGCCTCGATCTGCAGCTGTTCGAAGCCCGTTATCTGGACATGCTCGGTCGTTGCCTCAAGCAGGGCAGCAGCTTTGGCGTGGTGACCATCCTCGAAGGCCGCGAGACCGGTGCGGCGCCCAATCGCCTGGGCGCCTACGGCTGCGAGGCACTGATCCGCGACTGGCAGCAGCAGAGCAACGGCCTCTTGGGCATCCGCATCGAAGGTGGCCGGCGCTTTCGCCTGCTGAGCCAGGAAGAACAGCCCGATCACCTGGTGGTGGGAGAGGTGGAGTGGCTCCCCGAAAGCGAGCCCCAGCCATTGCGCGATGGCGACGCCGATCTCATGGCACTGCTGGTGGCCCTGGCCCAGCATCCCATGGTCGCCAGCCTGGACATGGGCGGTGAAGTCGCCGACCGCCAGGCCCTGGGCTACCAGTTGGCCTACCTGCTGCCGTTCGAGGCCCACCTCAAGCTGGAATGGCTGGGCATGGGCGATCAGGGTCAGCGCCTGGCCGCTATCGACCGCCATCTGGTGGATCTGCAAGGTGACTTCCAGGCTTGAGGCCAAACGCCAGGCAAAAGAAAGCCCGCCGGGCAGGGCGGGCTAAAAGTGCTTTGGGGGCACTCGATAAGACCCTGGCACTTTGCCATAAGTTCAGTCTTATGAGATCAAAGTGCCATTCTCTGAGGGTCAGCCTGCCAGCAGCTTGATGAACTCGCGATTGAAGGCCGGAATGTCGTCCGGCTTGCGGCTGCTAACCAGTTGACCGTCGACGATGACCTCCTGGTCCTGCCAGGTGGCGCCAGCGTTCTTGAGGTCGTCGGTCAGCGAGGGCCAACTGGTCAGGGTCTTGCCCTGCACCAGGCCCGCGGAGATCAGCAGCCAGGCGCCATGGCAGATGACGGCCACCGGCTTGCCGGCATCGGCGATCTGTTTGGTCAGCTGCTGGGCCTGCGCGTCGATGCGGATGGTGTCGGCATTGACCACACCACCGGGCAGCAGCACGGCGTCGTAGTCACCGGCATTGGCTGCGGCGAAGGTGAGGTCAACCGGAAAGCTGTCGGCCGGCTCGGTGCCGTCCCAGCCGCGCACCTCACCGCGCTCGGCGGAGATGATGTGGGTCTGGGCGCCGGCCTGTTCCAGGGCCTGCTTGGGGCCGGTGAGCTCGGCCTGTTCGAAGCCGTCGGTGACCAGGATGGCGATTTTCTTGCCGTTCAGGGATGTAGCCATGGTTGCGGATACCTCGATTGGAATTCGGTCGGGCTAGCCTTTTGCCAGCGCTCCTAAATCCGTCTCGCTTTACCCCTCTGAAGTTCCTTCGTCGCGCCCGATGGCATCGGCGCACGGCGCGGAGTAAATTTGCGACATCCATCGCAGAGTAGTCCCCATGTCCCAAGCGTCCCCTCAGCTGACCGAGGAGCAGATCCGTCAGGCTCTGCAAGGCATCAGCATTCCGCCGCAGCCGCAGATCATGGTGGATCTGCAGCTCGAACAACTCATGCCCAGCCCCGATCTCAAGGTCATCTCCCGCCTGATCGGCCAGGACCCGGGGCTGTCGGGCGCCCTGCTCAAGCTGGTGAACTCGCCGTATTTCGGCCTCAGCAATCGCATTACCTCGATCCAGCGCGCGGTCAATCTGCTGGGCAGCCAGTCGGTCATCAACCTGATCAACGCCCAGTCGATCAAGGGCGAGCTCACCGACGAGACCATCGTCATCCTCAACCGCTTCTGGGACACCGCCCAAGACGTGGCCGAGACCTGCCTGAGCCTGGCCAAGAAGACCGGCTACCCGACCCCGGACGAGGCCTATGCCCTGGGCCTGTTCCACAACTGTGGCATCCCGCTGATGCTCAAGCGCTTCCCCAACTACATGGCGGTGCTGGAAGAGGCCTATGCCAGCGTCAACGAGCAGGTGCGGGTGGTGGACGTGGAGAACCGGATTTTCAACACCAACCACGCCGTGGTGGGCTATTTCATCTCCCGCTCCTGGCGCTTGCCGGAGCACGTCGGCCAGGCCATCGCCAATCACCACAACGCCCAGTCGGTCTTCGACGAGGACTCGACCACCGATATCCAGATCAAGAATCTGCTGGCCCTGCTGAAGATGGCCGAGCACATCTGTGGCTGCTATCGCGCCCTGGGCGGCCAGGACGAGGATCACGAGTGGCAGGCCATCGCCCCGCGGGTGCTGGATCACGTCGGCCTGTCCGAGTACGACTTCGAGTCGCTCAAGGAGACCATCCTTGAGATGGGCAGCGGTCGGATCAATTACTAGATTTGGTTAAAAGGGCCTGCGCTCGGCCAGGCGGCGTTGAAAACCAGCTCGGAATGCTCATTTACCCTTTGTAAACTCCGCTTCCTCGCTGTTTTTCGCCTTGCCTGACCTTCGCTCGGCGCCTTTTAAGCCAAATCTCTGGAATAAGCCTCCTGGATCCTCATGCCCGAACTACCTGAAGTCGAAACCACTCGCCGGGGCATCGAGCCCCATGTCGTCGGTCAGCGCGTACGCCGGGTCATCGTCCGCGATGGTCGGCTACGCTGGCCCGTCCCCGAAGACCTGGACGTGCGCCTCTCCGGTCAGCGCATCGAGGCCGTGGAGCGACGGGCCAAGTACCTGCTGATCCGCGCCGAGAGCGGCACCCTGATCGGTCACCTGGGCATGTCCGGCAGCCTGCGCCTGGTGCCGGCCGACCAGCCGCCGGCCAAGCACGAGCACGTCGACATCGAGCTGGAATCCGGGCTGTCGCTGCGCTACACCGATCCCCGGCGCTTCGGTGCGTTGCTCTGGACCCAGGATCCCCACGCCCATGTGCTGCTCAGCAAGCTGGGCCCTGAGCCCCTGACCGAGGCCTTCGACGGCGGTCGGCTGTTCGAGCTGTCGCGTGGACGCAGCATGGCGGTCAAGCCCTTCATCATGGACAACGCCGTGGTGGTGGGGGTGGGCAACATCTACGCCGCCGAGGCACTGTTCGCTGCCGGCATCGATCCCCGCCGGGCCGCTGGCAGCGTTTCCCGGGCGCGCTACGAGCGCCTGGCCGTCGAGATCAAGAAGGTGTTGGCGCGCTCCATCGAGAGTGGCGGCACCACCCTGCGCGACTTCATCGGCGGCGACGGCGCGCCGGGCTATTTCAAGCAGGAGCTGTTCGTCTACGGCCGCAAGGGCGAATTCTGCAAGGTCTGCGGGACGGGCCTGCAAGAGATCCGCCTGGGCCAGCGCGCCAGCGTCTATTGCCGGAAGTGCCAGCGATGAAGGGCCTGGCTGGGCTGGCCGTGCTGGCATTGCTCAGTGGTGAATTGGCCTGGGCCGATGCCGACAACGGCCGCAATCTCTTCCTGCGGCGCTGCCACAACTGCCATTCGGTGGGGCCCGGCGCCCAGTCCGGCTTCGGCCCCCAGCTCAACGACCTCTTCGGCCGCCAGGCCGGCAGTCTAGCCGGCTACAACTACTCCGAAGCCATGCGCCAGGCCGGTTTCGCCTGGGATCGCGAGGCCCTGGCGGCCTTTCTGCGTGATCCCGAGCGGAAGGTGCCAGGCACCAAGATGAGATTCTGGGGCATCGGTGACGCCGAGGATCTAGGCGACATCGCCGACTACCTGCAGACCCAGCATCACGCGCCCTAGACGCTGTCCTAGTGGTCGCCACCGCCGGCCCCCGGCTTGGCCGCGAAGGGCGGCTTGGCCAGCCAGATGATCAGGAACAGCCCCATGAAGATCCAGCCGAGCAGGGTGAAGTAGTCCACCGTGGAGAGCATATAGGCCTGGCCTTCCACCACCTTGTCCAGCTGCGCATAGGCCTGCTGCGATGGCCCGCCGAGGGCGTCCAGGTAGTGTTGGGTGGCCGGGCTGTAGACGGTGACGTCCTCGGTCAGCTGGGCATGGTGATGGATGGCGCGGCGCTGCCACAACCAGGTGGTCAGGGAGGAGGCGAAGCTGCCGCCCAGCACCCGCAGGAAGGTCGCCAGGCCGCCGCCGTCCGCCAGCTCCGACGGCTTGAGGCTGGACAGCAGGATACTGGTGGTCGGCATGAAGAACAGCGCCACGCCCAGGCCCATGAAGGTCTGTACCTCGGCGATGTGGCGATAGTCCACCTCGTTGTTGAAGGTGGCGCGCATGAAGCACGACGCCCCGATCACCAGGAAGGAGCCCCCGGCCAGCAGGCGCAGGTCGGTCTTGTGCGCGAACTTGCCCACCAGCGGCGAGAGGATGACCGGCAGGATGCCGATGGGCGCCGCGGCCAGGCCCGCCCACACCGGGGTGTAGCCGAGCTGGGTCTGCAGCCACTGAGGCAGCAGCAGGTTGATGCCGAAGAAGCCCGAATAGCCCAGCACCAGCGCCAGGGTGCCGAAACTGAAATTGCGATAGCGGAATAACCGCAGGTTGACGATGGGATGCTTGTCGGTCAGCTCCCAGATCACCAGGGCGGTGAGGGCCACGGCGGAAAAGGCCGCGCCCAGGCAGATCAGGTTGGATTCGAACCAGTCCAGGTCGTTGCCCTTGTCTAGCACCACCTGCAATACGCCCACACCCAGCACCAGGAGGATCAGCCCGACGTAGTCGATGGGCTGGTGCACCAGCTTTTCCGGCTTCTTGCCCAGCTGGCTCCAGACCACCAGGGTGGCGAAGATGCCGATGGGAATGTTGATGAAGAAGATCCACGGCCAGCTGTAGTTGTCGGTGATCCAGCCGCCGGCGATGGGCCCGATGATGGGCGCCACCACCGTCACCATGGCCAGCAGCGCCAGGGCCATGCCGCGCTTGGCCGCCGGAAAGATCGCCAGCAGCAGGGTCTGGGCCATGGGGTAGAGCGGGCCGGCGACGAAACCCTGCATGGCGCGGAAGATCACCAGCTCCGGCATGGAGGTGGCGATGCCGCACAGGAACGAGGTGATGACGAAGAGCACCACGGCGGCCATGAACAGCTTCACCTCACCGAAGCGGCGCGCCATCCAGCCGGTCAGCGGCAGGGCGATGGCGTTGCTCACGGCAAAGGCGGTGATGACCCAGGTGCCCTGTTCCGAACTCACCCCGAGGTTGCCGGAAATGGTGGTCAGGGCGACGTTGGCGATGGTGGTGTCGAGCACCTGCATGAAGGTGGCCAGGGACAGGCCCACCGTAGCGAGCAGCAGGCTCGCCGGGCGAAAGGCGTTATCGCTCATGACGGATTACCAGAAGGGGTGGACGGGGAGGCTCGCTGGGAGCCTCCTTGGCTGTCAGCGCTTGGCGACACCGGCGGCGCGGGCGGCCGGACCGTTGTTGTGGACGATCTGCTGGATCAGCTGATCGGCCTCGGCCAGCTGGTGATCGTAGACATCGGTGCTGTAGCGCGGCTGCTGCGGCGTGGTGGTGGGCAGGCGGGCGCCGTCCTGGTCGTGCAGGTCGACGTCGACCACGGTCGACAGGCCGATGCGCAGCGGGTGCTTGTCCAGGTTGTCGTCTTCCAGGCGGATCCGCACCGGCAGGCGCTGAACGATCTTGATCCAGTTGCCAGTAGCGTTCTGCGCCGGCAGGAGCGAGAAGGCGCTGCCGGTGCCCACGCCCAGGCTTTCCACCACGCCGCGATAGCGCACGTCGTCGCCATAGAGGTCGGAGTGGATCTCCACCGGCTGGCCGATGCGCATCTCGGCGAGCTGGGTTTCCTTGAAGTTGGCATCGATCCAGATCTGGTCCAGCGGCACCACGGCCATCAAGGCCGCGCCGGGTTGCACGCGGCTGCCGACCTGTACCGAGCGCTTGGCGACATAGCCGCTGACCGGCGCCACCAGGGTGCTGCGGGCATGGTTGAGGTAGGCCTGGCGCAGCTGGGCGGCGGCGGCCTTGACGTCCGGGTGCGAGGCGATCTCGGTGTCGTCCACCAGTGCCTGGTTGGTGTCCAGTTGCTGCTGGGCGGAGGTCAGGGAGCTCTGCGCCGACACCAGGGTGTCGCGGGCGTGGGCCAGTTCTTCCTTGGAGATGGCGCCGCCCTTGGCCAGTTGCTGGCGGCGGGCGTAGTCGGCGCGGGCCCGTTCGACCTCGACGCGCCGGGCGGCCACCTGGGCCTTGTAGCTGTCGACGTTGCTGTACAGGCCGCGCACCTGGCGCACGGTCTTGGCCAGGTTGGCCTCGGCGCTCTGCTGGGCGACGGCGGTGTCGCTGGGATCGAATTCCACCAGCGGCTGGCCTTGGCGGACGTAGTCGCCATCATCCACGGCGATGCGGGTCACGGTGCCGACGACCTGGGGCGTGATCTGCACCAGGTTGCCGTTGACGTAGGCATCGTCGGTATCGGCATGGAAGCGGCCATAGAACAGGTGGTAGCAGTAGACACCCACGCCGGCCAGGATCACCACCAGCAGCAGGAGCAGCAGGAGGAATTTGCGTTTGCCGGAGCGCTGCGGCTTCTGCTCCTGGGCATTGTCGTTGGGGGTTGCGGCGGAATCGGCCATGGTCGGGCTCTCGGTATCAGTGTGTGGCCGCGGCGGCGGGCGCCGGCGGCAGTTTGGACGGTTGGAAGCCGCCACCCAGGGCCTGCATCAGCAGCACGCCGCTGTCGACGCGGTCGGCCTGGAGGCTGGCCAGCTGACGTTCGGTCTGCAGCAGTTGCTGCTCCACGGTCAGGGCATCGAGGTAGTTGCCGATGCCGGCGCCATAGCGCTGCATGGCGATGTCGAAGGAGCTCTTGGCGATGTCCCGTGCCCGTTGCTGCTCGACGATCTGCTGGTCCAGCGAGCGCTGGCGGGTGATGGCGTCGGCGATGTCGCCCAGTGCCTGCACCAGGGTCCGGTTGTACTGGGCCACCGCGAGGTCATAGTCGGCATCGCGGCTGGCGAGATCGGCGCGGCGACGACCGGCATCGAAGATCGGCAGCGACAGCGCCGGGCCGACGTTGAAAAAGCGCGCCGGACCGCCGAGCAAGGCGTCGCCGAGGATGGCCTTGCTGCCGGCGGCCACCGTCAGGTCCAGGTTGGGATAGAAGTTGGTCTTGCTGGCGACGATGTCCTTGCTCGCGGCCTCCACCCGCCAGCGGGCGGCGATCAGGTCCGGACGACGCCCGGCCAGCTCGACCGGCAACTGGGCAGGCAGGTTCACCGCGGCGGGGGCGATCAGCTTGGGCCGTGGAATCTCGGCGCCACGGTCTGGCCCCTTGCCCAACAGCACGGCGAGACGGATCTGGGCCGTTCGCACCTGCTGTTCAGCTGCGGCATGGGACGCCGCCGCGCTGGCCTCCAGGCTCTGGGTCTGCTGCAGCTGGTAGTCGCTGTCGAGGCCGGCGTCCACCCGGCGCTGGGCCAGGTCGAGCATGCCGCGGGTACGCTCCAGGTCCTGCTGGGCCACGTCCATATTGGCATAGGCCAGGCCGAGCTGGTTGTAGGCGCGACTGACGTCGGCGGCCAGCGTCAGGCGGGCGGCCTGGCGATCCACCTCGCCGGCGCGGGCGCGACCGAGCGCAGCTTCCCAGGCGGCGCGCTGGCCACCCCAGAGATCGAAGCTGTAGCTGCCGCTCACATCGAACTGGCGCAGGGTGCTGTAGCGCTCGCCCTGGCCGACGGGGTCATCCGGCCGTGCCAGGCGCGAGCGGGTCACGCCGCCGTTGGCGTCGATCTGTGGATAGCGATCGGCATCGGCGGCGAGCACGGCGGCATCGGCCTGGCGGCTGCGCGCATCGGCTTCCTGCAGCGAGGGGCTGTCCCGCAGGGCCTCGCGGATCAGGTTGTCGAGCTGCGGATCGCCCAGCCGGGTCCACCAGTCGGCGCTCGGCCACTGGGCGGGAGAGAGGCGATCGCTGGCAAAGGTGGCGTCGCCCTTGAGCGTCGCCGGATCCACGGCGCGTCCCTGGGTGTGCAACCCCTCGGACGACACGCAGCCGGCCAGCAGCAGGGCGGCGCAGAGGGCGGTCAACGGCAGGCGAAAGGTCATGGGTCAGAGGTCTCCAGAGGTCTCCGGCAGCAGGCCGGAGGGGCTGAGCAGGCGGCGCAGCAGGCGTTCGAGGTCATCCAGCTCCTGGCGATCCAGGCAGTGGGTGAGGTCATTGAGGGCATCCACGCCGATCTGCATGAGTTCACTGCTCAGGGCCTGACCCTGGGCGGTCAACTCCAGCCGCACCTGGCGGCGATCGCTCAGGCTGCGCACCCGGCGCAGCAGGCCCTTGGCCTCCAGGCGATCGAGCATGCGGGTCATGGCGCCGCTGTCGAGGGACAGGCAGCGGCTGAGTTCGGCCGGGGTGTCGGTCTGGTCGCGAGCGAGCAGCAGCAGCACCTTGAACTGGGCAGCGGTGATGTCGTAAGGCGCCAGGTGGCTGTCCAGCACGCGATCCTTGTATTGGTTCGCCAGGTGGATCAGATGACCTACGGAGTTGCGCAATGGAAAGTTGCTACGGTCGAAATGTGACATTGCAGTATCTGCCCAGGCAATCAAGCGCATCCAGAATACTGCCTAGGCAGTGAAATATTCAGACACCTTTACGCAGGGGAGAGTTGCGCACTTTGAAACAATTGGAAAAGTCTGTTGGCGGCCTCTTGTCCCGTGGCGGTCTGGACGCTGATCATGGTGGCAACTTCATCTTGAACCGACCCATGATCTCTTCCTTCGATCTAGACCGACTGCGCGGGACCCTGGTGCCCCTGCACCGCGACCTGCCCGCGGCTGACGACCACCTGGGTTATCGCGCCCATTACCGCCTGGCGGACAGCCAGGCGCGACCCGAGGTGACGGTGGCCTTGGGCGCGCTCGCGGCCGGCGGCTATCAGCTCGCCGTCCAGGGCTGGTGGCCGCTCGAGCCGCGTGGCAGCCTGCTGATGCTGCACGGCTACTACGATCACATGGGCCTCTATGGCCATGTGGTGGACTGGGCCCTGTCGCGGCAGCTGGCGGTGCTGGCCTGCGACCTGCCTGGGCATGGGTTGTCCAGCGGCGCCCGCGCCAGCATCAACGACTTCGCCGAATACCAGACCGCCCTGACGGCGCTGATCGCCGAGGCCCGGCGCCTGGACCTGCCCCGGCCCTGGCACCTGCTGGGCCAGAGCACCGGCGGCGCCATCCTGCTGGACTATCTGCTGCGCGGCGAGCCTGCCCCCGAGCTGGGCGAGACGATCTTGCTGGCGCCTCTGGTCAGGCCCCACGCCTGGCGCCAGAGCCTATGGACCTATCGGCTGGTGAAGCCCTTCGTACGGGCCCTGCCGCGGCGCTTTTCGGTGAATTCCGGCGATCCAGCCTTTCTCGACTTCCTGCAGCAGGACAGCCTGCAGCCCAGGGAACTGCCGGCCCTATGGGTCGGCGCTCTGGCACGTTGGATTCCGCAACTGGAAGGGGCGCCGGCCAGTACCCGTAGCCCGCTGGTGATCCAGGGCGAGCAGGATTTCACCGTCGACTGGCGGCACAACCTGGGGGTGCTGGAGGCCAAGTTCGTCCGGCCCGAGGTCTTGCGCCTGCCGGAAGCGCGGCACCATCTGGTCAACGAGACCGAGGCCCTGCGCCAGCGCTACTTCCGCTGGCTGGACGAGCGTCTCGCCTGAGCGGACTTACTGCCCGCCACTGCCCAGACCGGCGCGCAGCGCGGCCACGGCGGCCCGGTAGTAGGCACTGCCATTGGGCGAACTGGCGAAGTCGGCGAACTGGCCGAGTTCGTTGTCGTTCAGGGTGCGATAGACATAGAGCAGGGTGTTCTCCAGGTCACCGGCATTCATCTGCTGGATGAAACGTTGGCGCTGCTGCTCGATCATGCCGCCGGACTGCTGCTGCCCCATCAGGCCCGGCAGCATGGAGCTCAGGCTGTCGGCGGCGAGGCCCGCCAGGGCCACGCTGACCTCGGCGCCGGCTTCACGCACGGGCAGGGCACTGGCCAGACGCTTGGCCTGGGCGCGCCGGGCCGGGCTGGCCTGCACCTGGGGGACGCCGTTGGCATGCTTGGCCAGCTGATCGCTGCGGGTGGCGGCGATTTCCGCGGCGACCACCTTGCGCCCGACGGGCGACTGGAAGAACTGCAGCGCGGGGCCTTCGGCGGGCAGACTCTGGCGCAGCGCGGCCAGGGCCCGCTGGTCGATGGCCGCGGCGGTATAACGCTTGTTGCTGTTGTCCACCAGGCTCTGGTAGAGCGCCGGCGGCAGGCTGTTCTGATAGCGCTGCTGGGCGGCCTGCAGGGCGTCGCGGAAGTGGCCGCGCTGCTCGGGCCAACCTGCGGCCTGATAGAGGCTGACCGTATCGTCGGCCAGGGCGGGCAGGCTGATGGCGAAAAGCAGGGAAGCGAACAGAACGCGCATGGACACCTCGGGCAGCGGCACGGAGCCGGAAAGTCCGCCATTGTCGGCAACCCCAGGCTGGCTGTCGAGGCGCTCATCCCGGGCATTCGTCGCCTGGTCAAGGCAGGCGCGCAGCCGTGGCCGACTTCTCTTACACTCGGCATCCCGCCGGCCTGGTCCGGTTCCTACGGTTCCCGCGATGGCTCTGCACCCCGAGCATCCCCTGCTGCAACGTATCGTCGACGATCTCGCCGAGCACGGCTGGTCGCGGCAGAGCATCTTCCTGCCCCTGGACCTCACCGCCGAGCTGGCCGCCGAGTGCCGCTTGCGCCATGCCCGCGGCGAGCTGGAGCGCGCCGGCATCGGCCGTGGCGACAGCCCGCTGATCCGCGAAGGCGTCCGCGGCGATCACATCGCCTGGCTGGAGCCGGACGACGAGCATCCCGGCGTGCAGCGCTACCTGCAACTCATGGACACCCTGCGCGAGGCCTTCAACCGCACCCTGTTCCTGGGACTGGAAGACTACGAGAGCCACTTCGCGCTCTATCCGCCGGGGGCCTTCTACGCCCGCCACCTGGATCGCTTCCGCGACGACGACCGGCGCATGGTCTCCCTGGTGCTCTATCTCAACGACGCCTGGTTGCCGGAGCAGGGCGGCGAGCTGCGCCTCTATCTGGACGAGCAGCGCCACCAGGATGTCCTGCCCCTGGGCGGCAGCCTGGTGTGCTTTCTCTCCGGCCAGTTGCCCCACGAGGTGCTGCCGGCCACCCGCGAGCGGCTGTCGCTGACCGGCTGGTTCCGTCGCCGTGGCGAGAATCCGCTGCAGGGCTAGGCGGTAGACTGGCGACGGACCTGGAGGGCGTATGGAAAAGATACTGGTGAGTCGCTGCCTGCTGGGGCATCGGGTGCGCTATGACGGTGGCGCTCATGGCCCCTTCGATCTGCTGGGCGCCTGGCAGGCGGAAGGGCGTATCGTGCCCCTCTGCCCGGAGGTGGCCGGTGGCCTGCCCACGCCGCGTCCGCCCGCGGAGATCCCCGGCGGCCAGGGCGGGGCGGTGCTGGACGGTCGGCTACCAGTCATGACCGAGACAGGAGAGGACGTCAGCGCCGCCTTTGTCGCCGGTGCCATGGTCGCCCTCGAACTGGTCGCGCGCCATGGCATCCGCGTGGCGGTGCTCAAGGCCCGCAGTCCCTCGTGCGGCAATGTGGAAAACTACGATGGCCGCTTCAGCGGCACCCGGGTAGCCGGTGAGGGCGTCACTGCGGCGGCGCTGAAGCGCGCCGGGGTCGCCGTCTTCAACGAGACCGAACTGGCCGAGGCGCAGCGCTTTCTCGCGGCGCTGGACGGTAACCCCTAGAGCGTTTCCGGCTGGCGGCCCAGCAGCATCTGGAAGTACGCCTTCTGCACGAAGCAGCCCTTGGGAAAGCGCCAGCCGACCAGTTCGCCCGGCTGCTTCTCGAGGTTCTGGGCAAAGACGGTGGCGCCCATGGCGCGCGCCAAGGCAGCATATTCGCGCAGCGGGACCTTAACGACAGGAACATCCGGGCTGATCATGGGCGCTCTGCTGGGTGGGTCGCTCACGATCGAAACGACGATCGTGGCGAGTCCACAGGTGACTTGCCCAGGCTATCGGCACCCCCGCGTGGAACTTCAGCCCGCGGATGAAAAATCGGTCTAGCCAGCGGCTTTGGGCGTCTCCGGCAGGAACCAGTTCATCAGCAGGGCGCACAGGCCGCCGGTGGCGACGCCGGATTCCAGCACCGCTCTCAGGCCCGCAGGCATATGGGCGAGAAATTCCGGCACCTGGGAAATGCCCAGGCCCAGGGCCAGGGACACGGCGATGATCAGCAGCGCGCGTCTGTCCAGTTCGACGCTGGCGAGGATGTTGATCCCCGAGGCGGCGACCGCGCCGAACATCACCATGGCCGCGCCGCCGAGCACCGGCTCGGGCACCGCCTGGATCACCCCGGCCACCGCTGGGAACAGCCCCAGCAGGACCAGGATGGCGGCGATCCACAGGCCGACATGGCGACTGGCGATGCCGGTCAACTGGATCACTCCGTTGTTCTGGGCGAACACCGAACTGGGAAAGGTGTTGAAGAGCCCGGCCAGCAGCGAGTTGGCGCCGTTGACCAAGACGCCACCCTTGATCCGCTGCATCCACAGCGGACCTTCCACCGGTTCGCGGGAGACCTTGCTGGTGGCGGTGATGTCGCCGATGGCCTCCAGCGAGGTCACCAGATAGATCACCAGCAGGGGCACGAACAGCGACCAGGAAAAGCCCAGGCCGAAGTGCAGTGGCATCGGGATCTGCACCCAGGCGGCCTCGTGCATGCCAGTGAAATTCAGCCGGCCCAGCCAGGCCGCCAGGGCATAGCCCAGCAGCAGGGCGACGACGATGGCGCTGCTGCGCAGGCCACGGAGCGGCAGGCGATTGAGCACCACGATGGTGGCCAGCACGGTGCCCGACAGCAGCAGGTTCTCGCCATTGGCGAAGGTACCGTTGCCCAGCGCCGCGAAGCCGCCGCCCATGCTGATCAGGCCGACCTTGATCAGCGTCAGGCCGATCATCAGCACCACGATGCCGGTCACCAGCGGGGTGATGAGGCGCTTGACGAAGGGCAGCACCCGCGACACCCCCATCTCGACGAAGGAACCGGCCATGACCACGCCGAAGATGGCCGCCATCACGGCTTCCACCGGGGTGCCGTTCTTGACCATCAGCGCGCCACCGGCGATCAGCGGGCCGACGAAGTTGAAGCTGGTGCCCTGGACGATCAGCAACCCGGCACCGAAGGGCCCGAAGCGGCGACACTGGACGAAGGTGGCGATCCCCGAGATCACCAGCGACATGGACACGATCAGGTTGGTGTCGCGCGGCGAGACGCCGAGGGCCTGGCAGATCAGCAGACCGGGGGTGACGATGGGCACGATGATCGCCAGCAGGTGCTGGATGGCGGCGAGCAGGGCGATCAGCGGGCGCGGTCGGTCCTGGGGACCGTAGAGCAGTTCGGAGCGGGAAGGCTGGGACATGGCGGAGTCGTCGCGGAAAAAGCGCCGATCTTACCGGATGCCCGCCCCGTGGCGCAGGGTCTTCGGCCTGGAGAAAGCCGCCGACCTGGGGGGCGGCGGCTATGCCTTGCGTCTTACAGGATGAAGCGGGCCACGTCGCGATTGAGATCGGCGGCGTGATGCTGCAGGGAGCGCGACTGACGTTCCGAATCCTCGGCGCCGCTGGCCAGGGTGTCGCCGAGGCCCTTGATGGTGATGACGTTGCGGGTGATCTCCTCGGTGACCGAGGTCTGCTCCTCGGCCGCCGTGGCGATCTGCAGGGACATTTCGGAGATGACGCCGGCGCTCTGGGCGATCTCTTCCAGGGCGCTGGAGGCGCGTTCCACGTCGGCGACGCTGCGCTCGGCGATGGCCATGCTGCTGTCCATGCGCTGCACCGCCTGGCGGGTCATCTGCTGCAGGGTGCCGATGGTCTCGTTGATCTCCCGGGTCGAGGCCTGGGTCCGCTGCGACAGCGTCCGTACCTCGTCGGCGACCACCGCGAAGCCACGGCCATGTTCGCCGGCCCGGGCCGCCTCGATGGCCGCGTTGAGCGCCAGCAGGTTGGTCTGCTCGGCGATGCTCTGGATGCTGTCCAGCACCTTGGCGATGGCCTGGGAGTGGTGATCCAGCTCGCCGATCACCCGGGTGGCGTCGTCGACTTCCCGGGCCAGGCTGTTGATGGATTCCTTGCTGGTCTGCACCAGCGTCAGACCCTGGGCGGTGCTATCGGAGGACTGGCGGATGGCCGCGGCGGTCTGCTCGGCATTGCGGGCGATCTCCTGGGTGGCCGAGGACATCTCCGTCACGGCGGTGGCCACCAGGGTGATCTCCTGCTGCAGGCGGCCCAGCTCCTGGGTAGCCGCGGCGCTGCGCTGCAGGACCTTTTGCGATTCGGCGTCCACGCTCTGGGCATGCTGGCGCACGCCGCCGATCAAGCCGTGCAGGCTGGCCACGAACTGGTTGAAGTGGCCGGCCAGGCCGCCGACTTCATCGTTGCTCTGTACGGCAATGCGCCGGGTCAGGTCGCCCTGGCCATCGGCGATCACCTGCAGACCGTTCGAGACCACGCCCAGCGGCCGCAGCAGATAGCTGCACAGCAGGTTGATGAGCAGCAGCGAGCCCCCCAGCACCACGGCCAGGATGACGATGCTGATCCAGAGTTGCCGCTGTAGCGGTGCCAGCAGGACGCCACTGTCGACCACCATCACCAGGGTCTCGCCGTCGCGATTCATGGGCGCGGCATAGAGCCGCTGGCCGGCGTTGGTCTCGATATAGCGCTCGCCTGGCGCTTGGGCCAGCCGCTGGAGGGTGTCCGCGGTGAGCTGGGGATAGAGCTCGGTGAGCGGTTTGGCCAACAGGGCGGTGTTTTCATGCCCCAGCACGATGTTCTGGCCGTTGACCAGTACGGCGCTACCGGCACCCGGCAGCTGCACCCGCTTGAGCTGGTCGAGGATGTCGCCGATGCTGACGTCGGCGCCGAGGATGGCGCTGGTCTTGCCACCGGACTGCAACGCCCAGCCCAGGGACAGCACGTTCTGCTTGGTCGCCGCCGCCACCGTGGGTATGGAGAAGAACACCTTGCCGGGATTCTGCATCGCCTGCTGGTACCACAGCCATTGGCGCGGGTCGTTGTTGTCCGGCGGTAACTGAGCGCCGTTGGCATTGACCTGGCTGCCATCGCCGCGGGCATAGAAGACGTTGTCGAAGCCGCCGGAACGCTTGACCTGATTGAGACCAGCCGGAAGGTTCGTCTCCTGAGTGTCCGCCGCCAGGGCGCGCAACGCTGCGGCCTTGCCGTCGAACCACTGGCGGACACCGCCGTTGAAGACGAAGCTGACGGTCTTCAGCTGTTCGATCGTGGAGGCTTCGAGGGCCGCACGGGTGTTGAAGAAGTTGATTGTCGTCAGACCTACACCCACCACCAGCACGGCCGCGGTGGCAGACAACGAGAGTTTCTGTTTCAACGACAAGGCAGGCACGTTGTGTAGCTCCGAAATAATTATTCAGGCTTTATCGGTGCAAGTGCGCGATAACTTGAGCGTTTGGCCAGGTCTTTGTCGAAGCAGCGGCGATCCGTCTTGGGGTAGGCTGGCCTAGGGTCTTCCAGGCGACTGCCGGCTGTAAGACCCAAGATGGCGAGAACGACTAGGCGGCCACCGTCTGGGCACCGGTCATCAGGGCCACGGCATCGGCCATGGAATGCTCGCGCGGATCGATCACCGTCAACCGGCGACCCAGCCGGTGGATGTGGATGCGATCGGCGATCTCGAACACATGGGGCATGTTGTGGGAGATCAGCACGATGGCGATGCCGCGGGCCCGCACGTCGAGGATCAGTTCCAGCACCTTGCGCGACTCCTTCACCCCCAGCGCCGCGGTGGGCTCATCGAGGATGATCACCTTGGAACCGAAGGCCGCCGCCCGGGCCACGGCGACGCCCTGGCGCTGGCCACCGGACAGGGTCTCCACCGCCTGGTTGATGTTCTGGATGGTCATCAGCCCTAGTTCGGAGAGCTTTTCCCGAGCGATGCGCTCCATTTCCTTGCGGTCCAGGGTGCGGCAGAGGGTGCCCAGCAGTCCCGGCTTGCGCAGTTCGCGACCGAGAAAGAGGTTGTCGGCGATGGACAGCGCTGGCGACAGCGCCAGGTTCTGGTAGACCGTCTCGATGCCGGCGCGGCGCGCGGCGATGGGCGAGGCGAACTGCACCGGCTGCCCCTCGAAGCGGATCTCGCCTTCATCGGGCCGCAGGGCGCCGGAGATGGCCTTGATCAAGGAGGACTTGCCGGCGCCGTTGTCGCCGATCACGGCGAGGATCTCGCCGGGCAGCAGGTCAAAGTCGGCGTGGTCGAGGGCGGTAACGCGGCCATAGCGCTTCACCAGGCCGCGCGCCATCAGCAGGGGTTCGGTAGTCATCAGCTGGCCGCCTTTCTGATCCATTGGTCGATAGCCACGGCCGCGATGATGAGCGTGCCGATCAGCAGATAGGTCCATTGCACGTCGGTACCCAGCAGCCGCAGGCCCAGGGCGAAGACGCCGACGATCAGGGCGCCAAACAGCATGCCGAGGATCGAGCCACGGCCGCCGAACAGCGAGATGCCGCCGATCACCACCGCGGTGATGGACTCGATGTTGGCGAACTGGCCGGCGGTGGGCGAGACCGAGCCGATGCGGCCGATCAGCACCCAGCCGGCGAAGGCGCAGATGAGCCCCGACAGGCCGTACACGGTGATCAGCATGCGGCGGACGTTGACCCCGGCCAGCGCCGCGGCCTCGGGATCGTCGCCTACCGCATAGAGATGCCGGCCCCAGGCGGTGTGATTGAGCACGTACCAGAGCAGGGCGACCAGCACCACCAGGGCGATCACGCCATAGGTGAAGACGGCACCGCCCAGGCGGAAGTTGTCACCGAACACCTGCAGCAGGGGCGCCGTCGCACCGATTTCCTGGGCGCGGATGGTCTCGTTGCGCGAATAGAGGAAGTTGGCCGCGAGCACGATCTGCCACATGCCCAGGGTGACGATGAAGGGTGGCAGCTTGATGCGGGCGATCAGCCAGCCGTTGGCCATGCCGCACAGGGTGCCCACCACCAGGCCGCAGAGGATCGACAGCTCCACCGGCAGGCCGTAGCGAAAGGTGAACTGGCCCATGACCACCGAGGACAGCACCATGATGGCGCCTACCGAAAGGTCGATGCCGGCGGTGATCACCACTAGGGTTTGGGCCGCGCCCACGATACCGGTGATGGCGACCTGTTGCAGGATCAGGGTGAGGGCGAAGGCGGAAAAGAACTTGCCGCCCAGCAGGGCGCCGAAGATGCCCAGCGACAACAGCAGCACCAGCAGCGAGACCGCCGAGGGGCGCGAATGCAGGAAGTGGCGGAATTTGACGAGCGGGCTGCGCTCGTCACGGGCGAAGGAGGCGACCTCCGTGGCGCTGTGCTTGAGCACCTGTTCGAAGGGTTGCCCGGACGGGGAAGGCGAGGTCGGATCGCTCATGGCAATCTCCTGAAAGCGGATCGGCCGAGAGGCGATCGCCCGCGCCGGCGCGGCTGGCGGGGCGATCGGTCTGCTCTAGCGTAGACGAGGGGCCATCAGCCCCAGCATTTCTGCAGGGCGGTCTTGCTGTCGATGGACTGGATGCCGGGTACCGGCTTGTCCGTCACCAGTTTCACGCCGGTGTCGACGAAGCTCTTGCCTTCGGTGGCGGTAGGCTTCTTGCCGCTGTCGGCAAAGGTCTTGATCGCCTCGATGCCCAGCGCGGCCATTTGCAGCGGGTACTGCTGGGAGGTGGCGCCGATGACGCCGTCGGCGACGTTGTGCACGCCCGGGCAGCCGCCGTCGATGGACACGATCAACACGTCCTTCTCGCGACCCACGGCTTTGAGCGCCTCGTAGGCGCCAGCGGCGGCCGGTTCGTTGATGGTGTGCACCACGTTGATGGTCGGGTCCTTCTGCAGCAGGTTTTCCATCGCTGCACGCCCACCTTCCTCGTTGCCGTTGGTCACGTCGTGGCCGACGATGCGCGAGTCGGTCTCGTCGCCGATGCGGTTCTGATCCTTGGGATCTATGCCGAAGCCGAGCATGAAGCCCTGGTCGCGCAGGACGTCCACCGAGGGCTGGGAGGCGTTCAGGTCGAGAAAGGCCACTCGGGCGTCCTTGGCCTTGTCACCCAGGGTTTCCCGCGCCCACTGGCCGATCAGCTTGCCGGCCAGCAGGTTGTCGGTGGCGAAGGTCATGTCGGCGGCGTTAACCGGGTCCAGGGGGGTATCCAGGGCGATCACCAGCAGGCCGGCCTCGCGGGCCTTCTGCAGATTGGGGACGATACCCTTGGTGTCCGAGGCGGTGATGAGAATGCCCTTGGCGCCATCGGCGATGCAGGTCTCGATGGCCGCGACCTGGCTTTCGCTGTCGCCATCGATCTTGCCGGCATAGGCCTTGAGCGTCATGCCCAGCTCCTTGGCCTTGGCGCTGGCACCTTCCTTCATCTTCACGAAGAAGGGGTTGGTATCGGTCTTGGTGATGAGGCAGGCGGACACGGGGGCCGCCTGGGCGGTGGCGCTGGCCAGGGCGGCGGCCAGCAGGCAGCCGGTGAAGGCGGAAAGGGAGACGGTTCTTTTCATTGTTGTGCGCTCAGGTTCGCGGACGAGAACGCGACCGGCAGCACGCCGGTCGCGGCGGAGGATGGCTACCACCACTGCTCGATCTGGAAGCCGATGTTGGAGCCGTGCAGGTCGTTGCCGAAGGTACCGGTGCTCGACAGCGCGGAGCCGGCGTCGAAATCATCGGCTGCCTGCTGCGCTGCCCGGTTCCAGGCCGCATAGGTATAGAACAGGCGGAACTCCGGACGGGTCTTGAATTCCGGGCCCTTGGGCGACCAGGTAGGCGCCAGGGTCAGCTTGGTCAGCTTGCGGGTGCCGCCGGGAGCCTGCACCTGATCATGGCCCAGTTCGGTGGAGAACTTGAACTGGTCGGTGATGCCGTACACCAGGCGGCCACCCAGCGAGGTCCAGCGCAGGTCATTGCCGTTGGGACGTTCGTCCTTCTGGTAGACCGCGGCGATCTGACCACCCCAGTAGCGGCTGATCTGCCAATCGAAGAAGTCGACAACGCGATAGGAGACGTCGGCGCTGCTCAGGGTCGGATCGCCGGTGCTGCCCAGCGCCGTGCCCGGGCCCTGGCCGCGCTGTACGGCAAAGGTGTTCACGCCACCCCAACCCATGAAATTGGCCTGCTTGTGCTGCAGCGTCACGGCTACACCACTGTTGGCGTTGGGCTGGTTGGTCGGTTTGTCCAGGTAGCTGACGCCGATCTCCAGCGAGCCATTGGGATTGGTGTTGAAACCGGCGACGTTGAAGTCGAGGCGGTTCTGGAAGTCCTTCTGGTTCTGGTTGTCCTTGCGCGAGAAGGCCAGGCTGTACTTGAGACCGCCGATGTTGACGTCCTCGATACCGCCGCCAGTGGCGCTCTGGTTCCAGTAGAAGAAGTCGGAGATGTGGATGTCGTTCCGCTTGTAGTAACGGCGGCCGGCCCAGAGATTACCGCCGTTCAGCGCGGCGATGTTGTTCCAGTAGGCGTAGGCCTGGACGGCACGGATCTCGCCATTGTCCCCGTTGAAGGTCGGGGTGCGGTCGTAGCGGTTGAAGAAGCTGCCCATGCCGTATACGCCGACTGCCGAGCCGTCGTTGAGAGTCAGGACGTCCTGCTTGAGTGCCAGTTCGCCGTACTGTTCGCACTCGTTGCCCAGGCGGTACTTGGACTGCGCGCCCTGCAGCTTGAAGCAGCGCATGGAATCGGAACCGGAGGAATCGCCGAGCCCGGTACGGAAGTACCCGATCGTTTCCAGGGCGTGTGCCGAAGGAATCAGCAGGAGGGTGCTCATCAAGGAGGCGACCGAAACCCTGGCCAAGGGCATAGCCTTTTTCTTATTCATTTATGTTCCCTGTTTATTGTTGTTGTGTGACGCGTGCCTGGCCTACACCTGACCCGCCGTGCTCCAGCGGAAGATCAGCATAGGTGTGACCATTGGGGCTCAACCTGACTACAAACTTATCGCTGAATCAATTCAGCGGCAGACGGAGGGTAGCCTTTGATCACTCAACGGCCTAGCGGCGCGCTAATCGCGAGGTGTGAGCTGAATCACAGGCTGCGCTTCTACAAAATTAGCAAGCCAAGCAACTGTGGAACCCCTCTGGAATGGGGGTTACACGCGCGAAGGTTGTAAGGAAGGCAGGGGCAGGCGGAGTGGCGAGGAGAGAGCGGAGCCAGAGGGGTGAAATAGAGCGTGGAGAGCAGAGGGGAGTGGTGGAGCAGTGCTGCAAGGCGACGGCAGCTGCCATCGCCTCGCAGTAACGGTCAGCCCAGCAGCGCCTTGTCGCGCACGCCGCCCTTGTCGGCGCTGGTGGCCAGCAGGGCATAGGCCTTGAGCGCGGTGGTCACGCGGCGGGCACGGGGTTGTGCCGGCTTCCAGCCCAGCTTGTCCTGCTCGATGCGGCGGTGGGACAGCTCTTCGTCGCTCACCAGCAGGTTGATGCTGCGCTTGGGAATGTCGATGAGCACCTTGTCGCCATCCCGCACCAGGCCGATGGCACCACCGGCTGCAGCTTCCGGAGAGGCGTGGCCGATGGACAGGCCCGAGGTGCCGCCGGAGAAGCGACCGTCGGTGAGCAGGGCGCACTGCTTGCCCAGGCCCTTGGACTTCAGGTAGCTGGTGGGGTAGAGCATCTCCTGCATGCCCGGACCGCCCTTGGGCCCTTCGTAGCGGATGATGACGATGTCGCCGGCCTTGACCTCGTCGGCGAGGATGCCGCGCACCGCGGCGTCCTGGCTCTCGAAGACCTTGGCATTGCCCTCGAACACATGGATGGATTCATCCACGCCGGCGGTCTTCACCACGCAGCCGTCCAGGGCGATGTTGCCGTAGAGCACGGCCAGACCACCTTCCTGGGAATAGGCGTGCGCGACACTGCGGATGCAGCCCTCGGCGCGGTCATCGTCCAGGGTGTCGTAGCGAGTCGCCTGGCTGAAGGCTTCCTGGGTCGGGATGCCGGCGGGACCGGCGCGGAAGAAGGTCTTCACCGCCTCGTCCTGGGTCAGGGTGATGTCCCACTGCTCGATGGCTTCGCCCAGGGTCCGGCTGTGCACGGTGGGCAGGTTGGTGTGCAGCAGACCGCCACGGGCCAGTTCGCCCAGGATGCTGAAGATGCCCCCGGCGCGATGCACGTCTTCCATGTGGTACTTCTGGATGTTCGGCGCCACTTTGCACAGCTGCGGCACCTTGCGCGACAGGGCATCGATGTCGCGCAGATCGAAGTCCACCTCGGCTTCCTGGGCGGCGGCCAGCAGGTGCAGGATGGTGTTGGTCGAGCCGCCCATGGCGATGTCCAGGGTCATGGCGTTCTCGAAGGCCGCATGGCAGGCGATGTTGCGCGGCAGCGCCGACTCGTCGTTTTCCTGATAGTAGCGACGGCAGAGGTCGACGATGGTGCGGCCGGCCTGCAGGAACAGTTCCTTGCGGTCAGCGTGGGTAGCCAGGGTCGAGCCATTGCCGGGCAGGGCCAGGCCGAGGGCCTCGACCAGGCAGTTCATGGAGTTGGCGGTGAACATGCCCGAGCAGCTGCCACAGGTGGGGCAGGCGCTGCGTTCGTATTCGGCGACCTTCTCGTCGCTGGCCGAGCTGTCGGCGGCGATGACCATGGCGTCGACCAGGTCCAGGCCGTGGCTGGCCAGCTTGGTCTTGCCGGCTTCCATGGGACCGCCGGAGACGAACACCACCGGGATGTTCAGGCGCAGAGCGGCCATCAGCATGCCGGGGGTGATCTTGTCGCAGTTGGAGATGCACACCAGGGCGTCGGCGCAGTGGGCATTGACCATGTACTCCACGGCGTCGGCGATGATCTCGCGACTCGGCAGCGAATAGAGCATGCCGTCGTGGCCCATGGCGATGCCGTCGTCCACGGCGATGGTGTTGAATTCCTTGGCCACGCCGCCAGCCTTCTCGATCTCCCGGGCGACCAGCTGGCCCAAGTCCTTGAGATGGACATGGCCCGGCACGAACTGGGTAAAGGAGTTGGCGATGGCGATGATGGGTTTCTTGAAGTCTTCGTCCTTCATCCCGGTGGCGCGCCAGAGCGCTCGGGCGCCCGCCATGTTGCGGCCCTGGGTGGAGGTTTTCGAGCGATAGTCAGGCATGAAGCGTCTCTCCGAGGCGGCTTTCTAGGTCACGGTTCTGGTCATCGTGAGCGCGGACGAGGCACGGTGCAAACGCGAAGTGACGATTGCCGGGCCGGAGGGCAACGACGCCATGCGGGATCTCCACAGGGGTGCCGGGGCTCACGAACCCGCCGGAGGATGCTGGCGGAGGGGAATCCGGATCATACACCCGGGCGCCAGCACTGCACAGCAGCGCGGGCGCCGGTGGATCAGGGCGCTTCCTGTTCGCCGTCGGGAGCGTCTTCCAGGTATTCGTCCATCGGTTCCTGGCCGGCCAGGGTCTTGAGACTCAGGTCCACGGCTTCGGGCAGGGTGATGTCGACGCGCTGCTTGTCGCTGCCTTCCAGCGAGGACTCGTAGCTGAGCGCATGGCGCAGGTGGCCGTTTTCGAGGATGGCACCCACGCTGGCCAATTGAGCGGCGGCCGGAGCCAGGCGTTCGAGCGCGGCCTTGGGCCAGGTGGCCTCGACGGTCGCGTTGCAGGTATAGAAGCCTGCTTCGCCACTGTCCGAGGGTTCTTCCTGGGCCTTGATGTCGACCAGCGAGATCTGGTTGGCCTCCAGCGCGGGCTGGCCGGCGGCGATGTCGTCCGCATAGATCTCGTTGATGGTCTGGGCGTATTGCTGACGAACCAGTTCGGCGGTCTTGGCCGCATCGCAACTGTAGTCATAGCCACCGCAGCCAGTCAGGGAAAGCACCGCAGCTGTGAGTATGAGGTGACGTCTGGACATGCCTGAATTCCTTGGAACGATGGGTAGAGCCTGGCGGCGCTGGCCGTGCCTGCGTCGATCCGCAGTGCAGGACGTCGGCGCAACGTTCATGGATGGCGAGGGCTTAGGGTGCTGCCGCTCGCCGATCCTGTCCATCAGACGCCGCCAGCGTCCGTCAGGACACCCGGCCTGGCTGGCCGGTCAGATCCCCGATCAGGCGCGGTCGGCGCTTTCGCAGGTCTCGAAGTCCTTGCTGTCGACGCGGTTCATGCTGTCGAAGCCGATCGAATAGACCTGCTCCTTGCCGTCCTTGTTGAGCACATAGTTGTTGCAGGTACCCGGACGATACTTGCGGGTGTAGGTGCTCGACGGGGTGCCGCCGATACGCAGGACGTCAGCCTTGGCCATACCCTTTTCCACCTGCTTCACCAGCGGCTGCTCGCGAAATTCCACGCGACCCACGGTGTAGTCGGCGGTGTTCTTGACCGAGGAACAGCCCGCCAGCACGGTGCCGGCCAGCAGGGCGGTCGCGACTGCAATCTTCTTGTTCATGGTGTGATCCCTTCAAAGGCGGAAGTGCCTGACACTTCGACGATGACGGCGCCGATAAATTCGCTCTCCGTCGCACTTCTCGCCGTTCGCGCCTTTGACGGGTCGGCTCGCGAGAGCGGCAAGTGACTGTATCTAAAGCTGATTCTGCAAACGAACGCTATGCCCTGGTTTTCTAAGGAATATTTTGTCCGAATGGCAGTTGACAGGGGCCAGGTGGCAGGCGATCTTTAGCGTTATGTTGTAACTTCCCAGCCGTTTCTCGTTTCTCGCGAGGACCCCATGAATCGCCGTCGTCTGCTCAATCTGATCCTGGCTGGCATGACTTTGCCCGTCGGGTTGCCGGCGTTTGCCGCCCGGCAGCAACTCAAGGGTGCCCGGGCCTGGCAGGACGCTGAGAAGCTCCGCCTGGTCTTCGATCTCACCGGACCGGTGCGCTACAAGACCTTTACCCTGGTGGCGCCGGATCGCATCATTCTCGATCTCGCCGATACCCAGGCGCCCGCGGTGCTCAACCACCTCGCCCTGCAGGGGTCGCCGGTGCGCGCCGTGCGCAGCGCCCGCTATGGCGCCCAGGACACCCGGGTGGTGCTGGAGCTGGCCCATCCGGTGGAGATGGAGAGCTTCATCCTCGGCCCGGGCGAGGGCGCGTCCAACCGCCTGGTGCTCGATCTCAAGCGCGCCGGGACGCCGGCAGTGGCCGCACGCAAGCCGGTCGACGCCGAGCCGCCGCTGGAGGTCAAGCGCGGCAAGGGCCTGGCCACGGGGCGCGACATCATGGTGGTGGTCGATGCCGGGCATGGTGGCAAGGATCCCGGTGCACTGAGCGCCCGCGGTGATCGGGAAAAGGACATTGCCCTGATCGTGGCGCAGAATCTGGCGCGGCGCATCAACCTGCAGAAGGGCTTCAAGGCCAAGCTGGTGCGCAACGACGACTTCTTCGTGCCGCTGCGCAAGCGGGTCGAGGTCGCCCGCAGCTACAACGCCGACATGTTCGTCTCGGTGCACGCCGATGCCGCACCGCGGCGTACGGCCTATGGGGCCTCGGTCTATGCCCTGTCGGAGCGAGGCGCGACCTCCACCACGGCGCGCTTCCTGGCCGACAGCGAGAACAACGTCGACCTGATCGGTGCCAACGAGATTCTCAAGGGCCGCGATCCCATGCTGGCCGGCGTGCTGCTGGACATGTCGATGAACGCCACCATCTCCTCGAGCCTGGACCTGGGCCACAAGGTGCTGGGGCAATTGGCGAACATCACCAACCTGCACCAGAAACGGGTGGAGCAGGCGGGCTTCGCTGTGCTCAAATCGCCGGACATCCCCTCAATCCTGGTCGAGACGGGCTTCATTTCCAATGATCGCGACTGCCGGCGCTTGCTCGACAGTCGCCACCAGAAGCAGCTGGCCGATTCGATCTTTGCCGGACTGCATGGCTATTTCCAGGAGCGCCCGCCGCTGGGCACCTACCTGGCCAGCCTCAAGAACACCCAAGGAGTGACATGAGTTTGCAAGACAAGGCGCGTCGTTACTGGCGCGTGGTGGTGCTGGTGATAGGCGCGCTCTGTGTCGTGGCCGGGCTGATCGGCTACGGGCAGGGCGGTGGCGACAAGCAGGGCAGTGCCCAGGAAGGCTTCGTCAACAAGGTCTGGCAGATCAAGACCAGCAACAGCATCGAGCCGGGAATGCTCTATGTCTTTCTCAGCGATGGCACCCTGGTGATGGCCTCGCCGAGCAGCCAGCCCTCCCTGGGCCGCTGGACGCGCACCGAGAAGGGCCTGAATCTGATCGAGGAAGGCATCACCTATCCCACGGAAATCCTCGGTCTCACCCGCGACGAATTCCGTATCCGCAGTCTCAACCCCGGCGATCCGGTGGAGCTGCAGTTGGCCCCCGCCGCACGCTGAGAGAGCCTCAGGCGTCGTCGTCGGAGTAGCGCTGCTCCTGCCAGGGGTCGCCCCGGTCGTGATAGCCGCGCATCTCCCAGAAGCCAGGCGTGTCGCCGACCCGGAAGTCGATACGCCTGAGCCACTTGGCGCTCTTCCACAGATAGAGGTGCGGGATCAGCGCCCGCACCGGGCCCCCGTGCTCGGCGGTCAGCGGCTGGTCTTCCCAGCTGTGCACCAGCATGGCGCCAGGTGCGGCGAAATCGGCCAGCGGCAGGTTGGTGATGTAGCCGTCGTAGCTGTGCAGGAGCACATGGGTCGCTTCGTCCCGCGGCTGTACCTCGTCCAGAAGTTCGCTTACCGGCAGGCCGATCCAGTGATTGTCATAGCGTGACCAGGTGGTGACGCAGTGCATGTCGCTGATGGCCTGGGTGGTCGCCCGCGCCGCGAAGGTCTCCCAGTTCCAGCGCAGCGTCTTGCCGACCGCGCCGGTCACCGCCAGTTGCCAGCGTTCCTGGCTGACTTCCGGGCGTACCCCTAGATCCAGGACCGGCCAGTTGCTGACCCGATGCTGGCCGGGTGGCAGGCGTTCGCTGTCCGGGCGTGCGCCCTGGCCGGTAAGGAAGCGGCCCTCCTGGGCCCAGCGTTCCTTGAAACGGGTCAGCTTGCTTGGCTCATCACTCATCGGTGGATCCTCTTCGCAGTTCTCGGGCTTCTGACCTCAATGATGGCCTTTCGTCGGCACAGGCCGAACCCAGACGGCTGCTCACGCCTCCTATCCTGCAGGCACTCAGAGAGGCGCCTCCTTTTTCTTAACCTGCCGGAGAACCACCATGGTAGATGCAACCCAGATCAAAGAGCATGCGGAAGTTGTCGGTTCGGACGGCCAGCACGTGGGCACCGTCGACCACATGGAGGGCGCCGATCGCATCAAGCTGACCAAGCGCGATCAGGACGCCGATGGCAAGCATCACTACATTCCGCTGAGCTGGGTCCAGTCCGTGGAAGGCAGCCAGGTACGCCTGTCCAAGACCCGCGACGAAGCCGAAAGCGAGTGGCAGGCCGCCTAAGGCACGCCGCCCAACAAAAAGCCCCGCATTGCAGGGCTTTTTGTTGGGCGGCGAATAGGGATCAGTTGATGTATTCGAACAGCTTGACGATGCGCTGCACACCCGAGACGCTCTGGATCAGCTGCACGGCATGGGCGGCTTCCTGCTGGGTCACCAGGCCCAGGAGATAGACGATGCCGTTTTCCGTGACCACCTTGATGCGCGAGCCTGGGATGTCCTGGTCGGCGAACATCTGGGTCTTGATGCGGGTGGTCAGCCAGGAATCGTTGCTGCGCGCCAGCAGCGAGGAGTTACCGGTCACCTGCAGTTCGTTGTGCACCGTCTTGACCCGCTGCACGCTGCGCACCGCCTGTTCGGCCTGGGCCTTGAGATCGGCGCGCGGTGTCTGGCCGGCGATCAGTACCACGCCGTTGTAGCTCACCACCACGATGTGCGAGCTGGCCAGGTCGGCATTGGCCTTGGAGATGTTGACCGCGGCCTTGGTCTCGATCAGGGCGTCATCGACGGTGCTGCCCAGGGTACGGGTGCCGCGGTTGTCGTCGATGGGCTTGTCGCGGCTGGCAGTGACCACGTTGCTGCAGCCGGCGACCGCAAAGGACAGCGCCAGGATGGCGAGCAGAGGAGCTTTCTTCATTCTTCGCTTCCAAACAGTTGCTGATCGATCTGGTCGCACAGGCAGTGGATCACCAGCAGGTGCACTTCCTGGATGCGGGCGGTGACCTTGGCGGGTACGCGGATCTCGACGTCCTCGGGCAGCAGCAGCGAGGCCATGCCGCCGCCATCGCGGCCGGTGAGCGCGACCACGGTCATCTCGCGGTCGTGAGCGGCCTGGATCGCCTGGATCACGTTGGCCGAGTTGCCGCTGGTGGAGATGGCCAGGAGGATGTCGCCGGGCTGACCGAGGGCACGGATCTGCTTGGAGAACACCTCGTTGTAGCTGTAGTCGTTGGCGATGGAAGTCAGCGTCGAGGTGTCGGTGGTCAAGGCCAGGGCCGGCAGGCTGGGCCGCTCGCGCTCGAAGCGATTCAGCAGTTCCGAGGAGAAATGCTGGGCGTCGCCGGCGGAACCGCCATTGCCACAGGTGAGAATCTTGCCTTCGTTGAGCAGGGCCGCGACCATGACCTGGCTGGCCAGATCGATATGCGGAATCAGGACTTCCATGGCCTGACGCTTGGTTTCGATGCTGTCCCGGAAGAGTTTCTGGATGCGGGCGTGGGTGTCCATCGCGATATCTTTGACCTGTGCTGTGGAGGGCCTCAGGCCTCGAAGGCCTGTTTGATCCATTCGAGTGCCTGAGGGGATGCGTCGGCCCCGGGGCCGATCGCGATCACGTCGAAACGACAGGGCCGCTTGGCCCAGCGCGCTTCGGATTGCAGAAAGAGGGCGGCGCTGTTGACCAGTCGCTGCCGCTTGCGGGCATCTATGCTTTCCGCGGCGCCGCCCCAGGCGGTGTGCCTGCGGGCGCGTACCTCGACGAATACTACTGTATCGCCGTCGAGCATGACCAGATCGAGCTCACCGCCACGCCAGCGCCAGTTACGGGCGATCAGGCGCAGACCGTGCGTCTGCAGGAACTGCAGCGCACGGTCCTCGCCTTGCTTGCCGCGCTGGAGGTGCGGGGCTTGCTTCACGGCGTGCTGAGCGAGGCCGGCACGCTGGTGGTGGGCAGCGGTGCATTGTTGGCTGGCAGCGGCTGGGCCACGCCGTTGCGGAATTCCGCCCAGGGCAGGTGACGCACCACACGCTGATCGGGCGCCACGCTCAGATTGCCGGACAAGCCGGGCAGCTCGGAGTTGGGCAGGGCCTTGAGCTGCTGCAGGTGCAGCGCCAGCAGGTAGGCATCGGCGCCCATGGCATAGAGGCGACCGATGCTGGTGCCGGCCTGGGGCCACTGGGCGGTGATCTTGGCGCGCAGCGGATTGCTCGGGTCCAGCAGCCAAGGCGTTTCGCAGAACAGGATGCCGTTGAGATCCTGGTTGACGCCGGGTTCGTTGACCCCGCTGTTGAGGTTGGAGGTGGCGTACACCGGCAGATCGCGGGCGTTCTGGTAGACCAGGATCGGCTTGATCTGGCGGGCCTGCGCCGGCGTCGAGGCGAGGAAGATGAAGTCCATGCCCTGGCGCATCTGCAGGAGGCTGGTGATGCGGTTGGCGATCTCGACCGGCTGGCCGATGCGCTCGGCGGCGACCAGGCGACCACCCAACTGCTGCCACTCGTTCTGGAAGGCGGCCAGCACGCGGGTGCCCCAGTCGCCCTGGGGCACCATGGCACCGGCACTGCGCTTGCCATCGGCCCAGGCACGGCGGGCGGCTTCACGGGCCTCGTCCTCGGCGGCCAAGCCGAACTGGAAGAGCTGCGGCGGCTGGGCGCCCTGGCTGTCGCCATAGTTCAGCGCCAGGGTGTTGAGCGGCAATTGCGGGCGATCGCTCAGCTGCTTGACCAGATTCTTTTCCAGCGGGCCGACCACCAGCTGGATGCCGGCGGCCTGGGCCTGGCGGTAGAAGGCGTCCAGCGAGCCCATCTGGGTACTGTCGTAGACGGTCACGGCCGGGGCGGTCTGGCCCGCGGCCAGGGCCTCGTAACGGGCGGCCATGAAGCCGTCCTGCAGCGCGCGGGAGACGCCGGCGAGCTGACCCTGCAGGGGCAGCAGCAGGGCGACGCGATTGAGTGGCTCACGCGCCAGGGTCTTCAGGCGTTCCAGGTCATCGGGCAGATTGCGCGCGGCGGGATGGCCGGGGTGCTGCTGCTGCCATTCCTCAATGGCCGACAATTGCTGATCCAGCGCCAGGTTGCCGCGGGTGATGGCGGCCAGGGCCAGCCAGCCATTGAGATCGGCATCCTTCACGCTCTGGCGCAGTTGCGCATCCGGCAGGCTGGTCACCAGCTGCCAGATCTGCTCGCGGTTGTCGTGGGCGGCATCGCCTTCGAGCAATGGCCCCAGGAAGATGCGTTCCTGGGCGGCGGCGAGCGGCTGACCATTGGCGGCCTGGGCCTCGGCCTTGGTCAGGCCGCTGCGGATCTGCTGCTGGGCCGGCAATTCGCCCAGTTGGGCGAAGCTGGGATGGTCGAAACGCTTGAGCGCCTGGGCCGGCTGCTTGTCGAGCAGATCGAGCTGGGCCAGCAGGGTCTGGGCGAACATCTGCTGCGCCGGCTTCAAGCCTTCCAGATTGATGGAGCCCAAGATCTGCCGCGCTTCGCGGGCGTTCTGCTGGGCATAGGCCTTGTCCGCGGCGGTCAGACGCAGCAGATTGGCCTGCTCGGACTGACTGGAGCCGGCCTGGTTCAGCAGTTGCTCGATGCTGGCCTGGCTGGGCTGAGGCAGCGCCCCGAGGCTGCTCGTGGTGGGCGAGCTGCTGCAGGCGGCGAGCAGGGCGAAGGCGGTGGCGCAGAGCAGCGGACGCAGGCGGAACTTCATGCGGTGGTTCCTGAGCAGAGTTCGGAAAGGGGCGATTGTCTCACAGCACCCAGGCGCTGCGAACGCCGAGGCGAGAGCGGCGTACACTGTTGGGCTATTTCCAGTCCGTCAGGTTTCATCATGATTTCGCCGGGTACTCTTTATGTGGTTGCCACCCCCATCGGCAACCTGGACGACATCACCACCCGTGCCCTCAAGGTCCTGCGCGACGTGGCCCTGATCGCCGCCGAAGACACCCGTCATTCGGCGCGCCTCTTGCGCCATTTCGGTATCGAAACGCCACTTGCCGCCTGTCACGACCACAACGAGCGCGATGCCGGAGGTCGCTTCATCACCCGCTTGCTGGCGGGAGAGGACGTCGCCCTGATCTCCGATGCGGGCACGCCGCTGATTTCCGATCCGGGCTTTCACCTGGTGCGCGCCGCGCGCGCCCAGGGCATCCGGGTCTCGCCGATTCCCGGTGCCTGCGCGCTGATCGCGGCGCTGTCGGCGGCCGGGCTGCCTTCGGACCGCTTCAGCTTCGAGGGCTTCCTGCCAGCCAAGGCGGTGGGCCGGCAGGGGCGGCTGGCGGCCCTGCGCGAAGACCCGCGCACCCTGATCTTCTACGAGGCGCCCCATCGCCTCGACGACTGCGTGGCCGACATGGTGAGCACCTTCGGGCCCGAGCGGCACATCGTGCTGGGGCGCGAGCTGACCAAGACCTTCGAGACCCTGCGCGGCCTGCCCGCGGGCGAGCTGCAGGCCTGGATTCGCGAGGATCTGGATCAGCAGCGCGGCGAATGCGTGTTGCTGGTGGCCGGCTGGACCGCGCCGGAAGACGCCGAGGTCGATGCCGAAACCCTGCGCATCCTCGATCTGCTGCTGCCCGAGCTGCCGGTCAAGCGCGCCGCCGCCCTGGCCGCCCAGATCACCGGCGCGCGCAAGAACCTGCTCTACCAGCTAGCGCTGGAGCGCAAGAGCGAGTAGGGCGAATTAGTGGGCATCTTTCCTTGTTATCCGCCCCCAGTCTCTATACCCTTGCGCCGCGAGAGCCGACCGGGCAGTCGCTGTCGTGATCCGCAAGGGTCGCGAGGGAGGAAAGTCCGGGCTCCATAGGGCGAGGTGCCAGGTAACGCCTGGGAGGCGTGAGCCTACGGAAAGTGCCACAGAAAATAACCGCCTAAGCGCGCAAGCGCCGGTAAGGGTGAAAAGGTGCGGTAAGAGCGCACCGCACGGCTGGCAACAGTTCGTGGCTAGGTAAACCCCACCTGGAGCAAGACCAAATAGGAATCCATAGGCGTGGCCCGCGCTGGATTCGGGTAGGTCGCTAGAGGCAATCAGCGATGGTTGTCCCAGAGGAATGACTGTCCTCGACAGAACCCGGCTTACAGGTCGGCTCTCGCACTCCCTCCCTCCCGGGCCTCTACGCCTGGGGTCTGAGACCTCTTCTTAAGACATCACTTTAATCAATTGAGCCAATCAATTGACTTCATTTCCGTTTGTCGGAAATCGATGTCGTTCGTCTTGGTCGTGAACTCGTGCAATTTGCTCGAAATCCGCGTCCCACGCGGCCTGGGAACCCCCTCGCTTACCTTGACTGAAAGCGGCCCTCCTCAATATAGTGGCGGCCGGTGGTACGAAGTGGGGCGAAGTGGGATTTAATGGCAAGGACAGCCTATTAGAGGACGCGAAATTGTTCCGGGGAGCGAACGCCATCAGTCTCGACGCCAAGGGGCGCGCCGCGATGCCGAGCCGGTATCGTGACGAGCTGCTGGAGCGTTGTGCCGGCCAGCTCATCGTGACGATCGATGCCGTCGAGCCCTGCCTTTGCGTCTATCCACTCCCGGAATGGGAAATCATCGAAAGCAAGCTGCGGCAGTTGCCCTCGCTACGCGAGGAGACTCGCCGCTTGCAGCGCTTGCTGATCGGCAATGCGGTGGATCTGGAACTCGACGGCAGTGGCCGTTTCCTGGTTCCGCCGCGCCTGCGTGAATACGCCAAGCTGGACCGGCGCGTGATGCTGGTCGGGCAGCTCAACAAGTTCCAGTTATGGGATGAGGATGCCTGGAGTGCCGTGTGCGACGCGGATCTCCTGGCGATTAAGGAACCCGGCGGTATGCCGGATGAAATGCGCGATTTGATCCTGTGACCATGAACCCAGTCTTCCACCACGTCTCCGTTCTCCTGGACGAGGCCGTACAGGCATTGGCGATCCAGCCTGCCGGCCGTTATCTGGACGGCACCTTCGGCCGCGGCGGACACAGCCGGGCCGCGTTGCGCCTGCTGGGTGGGGAAGGGCGGTTGCTGGGTTTCGACAAGGACCCCCAGGCGATCGCTGCCGGCCAGGCCCTGGCCGCGGAAGATCCGCGTTTCGAGATCGTCCAGCGCAGCTTCGCCGAGCTGGGCGATGAACTCGTCAGCCGTGGCTGGTCCGGCCAGGTCGATGGCGTGTTGCTGGATCTGGGCGTCTCCTCGCCCCAGCTCGACGATCCCGAGCGCGGTTTCAGCTTCATGCAGGACGGTCCCCTGGACATGCGCATGGATCCGAGCCGGGGGCAGAGCGCCGCCGCCTGGATCGCCACGGCTGCCGAGGCCGATATCGCCCAGGTGTTCAAGGAATTCGGCGAAGAGCGCTTCGCCAAGCGCATGGCGCGCGCCGTGGTGCAGCGTCGTGAGATCCAGCCCTTCGAACGCACCGGTGATCTGGCCAAGGTGCTCACCGAGGCCAATCCGGCCTGGGAAAAGGGCAAACATCCCGCCACCCGCGCCTTCCAGGGGCTGCGTATCTACATCAACCGCGAACTGAGCGATCTGGAGCAGGGCCTGCAGGCCGCCTACGAGCAGTTGGCGGTGGGTGGCCGGCTGGTGGTGATCAGCTTCCACTCCCTGGAAGATCGCATCGTCAAGCAATTCATGCGCCGACTGGCCAAGGGCGAGGCCGACCAGCTGCCGCGCGACCTGCCGATCCGCGCCACGGTCTTCGAGCCTTCGCTGCGCCTGTTGGGCAAGCCGGTCTATGCCAGCGAAGCCGAACTGGCCGCCAATCCCCGCGCCCGCAGCGCCGTGATGCGCGTTGCCGAGAAGCTGAAATGAGCCGGCTCTTCGTCAAGAAACTGCCCCTGGGCAGCAGCGTCATGCTGGTGCTGTTCGCTGGCGTGCTGCTGTCGGCGGTAGCCGTGGCCTATAGCGCCCACTGGAATCGCCAGCTGCTCAATACCCTCTATGGCGAGATGGCCATCCGCGACAAGGCCCAGGCCGAGTACGGTCGGCTGCTGCTGGAGCAGAGCACCTGGACCGCCCACAGCCGCGTCGAGGCCCTGGCCAGCGGTCAGCTGCAGATGCGCATTCCCGATCCGACCGAAATCCGGATGGTCAATCCGTGAAAGGCCTGATCGCGCGCCTGCCCTGGCGCTTCAGCCTGATTATCGGGCTGTTGCTGGTCATGGTCGGCACCATCATCTGGCGCATCGTCGATCTGCACGTGATCGACCGGGCCTTTCTCAAGGGGCAGGGGGATGCGCGCAGCGTGCGCACCATTCCTATCCCGGCGCACCGTGGCCTGATCACCGATCGCAATGGCGAACCCCTGGCCGTGAGTACGCCGGTCACCACCCTGTGGATCAATCCCAAGGAGCTGCTGGGCGCCGAGGATCGCTGGCCGACCCTGGCCGATGCCGTCGGCCAGCCGCGTGCGGAACTGGCCAAACGCATCGAGCAGAACGCCAGCAAGGAATTTCTCTACCTGGCCCGCGGCCTGACGCCCGAGCAGGGCGAAGCGGTGATGAGCCAGGTCAAGGCGCACAAGATTCCCGGTGTCTACGACATCGAGGAATTTCGGCGTTTCTATCCGGCGGGTGAGGTGGCGGCCCATGTGGTCGGCTTCACCGATATCGACGATCACGGCCGCGAAGGCATCGAACTGGCCTTCAACGAATGGCTGTCCGGCGTGCCGGGTCGTCGCCAGGTGGTCAAGGATCGTCGCGGTCGGCTGATCCGCGATGTGCAGGTCGCCAAGAACGCCAAGCCGGGCAATACCCTGGCGCTGTCCATCGACCTGCGTCTGCAGTATCTCGCTGCCCGCGAGCTGCGCAATGCCCTGACCCAGTTCGAAGCCGAGGCCGGCAGCCTCACCATCGTCGACGTCAAGACCGGCGAAGTCCTGGCGATGGTCAACATGCCCACCTACAACCCCAACAACAGACGCAGCCTCGAACCGGCCGCTATGCGCAACCGGGCGATGATCGACGTCATGGAGCCCGGCTCGGTGATGAAGCCGATCTCCATGACCGCGGCGCTCGCCAGCGGTCGCTGGAAGCCCACCGACAAGGTCAACGTCTATCCCGGTTCGCTGCAGATCGGCCGCTACACCATCAAGGACGTCTCCCACAGCGATGGCGCCCTGGACCTGACCGGCATCCTCATCAAGTCCAGCAACGTCGGCATGAGCAAGATCGCCTTCGATGTCGGTGGCGAGAACATCTACAACGCCATGCGCGCCGTCGGCCTCGGCCAGGACACCGGTCTGGGCTTCCCCGGCGAGCGGGTCGGCAATCTGCCCAACCACCGCACCTGGCGTCCGGCCGAGACCGCGACCCTGTCCTATGGCTACGGCCTGGCGGTGACCGCCGTGCAGCTGGCCCATGCCTATTCGGTGCTGGCCAACGACGGGCGCTCGGTACCGCTATCCATGGTGCGCCTGGATAAGGCTCCGGCCAGCGACCAGGCGGTGGACGAGCGCGTCGCCAAGACCCTGCAAGGCATGCTGCAACAGGTCGTGGAAGCTCCCGGTGGTGCCTTCCGCGCCCAGGTGCCGGGCTACCACGTCGCCGGCAAGAGCGGTACCGCGCGCAAGACCAGCACCGGTACCCGGGGCTATGCCGAAAATTCCTATCGCTCGCTGTTCGCCGGCTTCGGCCCCACCAGCAATCCGCGCCTGGCCGCGGTGGTGGTGATCGACCGTCCCAGCAAGGGCGGCTACTACGGTGGTGTGGTGTCGGCGCCGGTGTTCAGCCGCGTGATGTCCGGCGCTCTGCGCCTGATGAACATCCAGCCGGACAATCTGCAGCCGCTGCCGGTGCAGCAGGCCCAGGCCCAGGCCCAGGCTGCCGCCAAGCCGCTGCTGGTCGGGGAGCGTGATCGATGAGCCGTCTGCTGACCGAACTCCTGTCTGAAGCCAGCGCTGCCGTCGACATCGACGGCCTGGCGCTGGACAGTCGCGACGTTCGGCCGGGCTCGCTGTTCCTCGCCATTCCCGGCTTGCACAGCGATGGCCGTACCCATATCGCCAGTGCCGCCGAACGGGGTGCCGCAGCCATCGCCTACGAGGTGAAGGACGCTCCCGCGCTGCCGAACCTGGACATCCCTCTGATCGCCGTCGAAGGGCTGGCCGGCAAGCTTTCCGCCATCGCCGGTCGTTTCCATGGCGAACCCAGCCAGCGCCTGGCGCTGGTCGGCATCACCGGCACCAACGGCAAGACCAGTGTCAGCCAGCTGATCGCCCAGGCCTGCGACCTGCTCGGTCAGCGCTGCGGCATCGTCGGCACCCTGGGCAACGGCTTCCATGGCGCCCTCGCCGAAGGCCGCCACACCACCCCGGACCCCCTCAAGCTACAGGCGACCCTGGCCGAACTGGCCGCCGGTGGCGCCGCCAGCGTGGCCATGGAGGTCTCATCCCATGGCCTGGTCCAGGGCCGGGTGGCAGCGCTGGCCTTCAAGGTCGCGGTCTTCACCAATCTATCCCGTGACCACCTCGATTACCACGGCACCATGGCCGCCTATGGCGAAGCCAAGGCCCAGTTGTTCGCCTGGCCCGGGCTCGGCACCCGCGTCCTCAATCTGGATGATGCCTTTGGCCGAGAGCTGGCAGCTCGCCCCAGCCCGGCAGCGACCCTGACCTACAGCCTGAGCGATCCGGCTGCCAGCATCTATTGCCAGGCTGTCCAGTTCGACGACCACGGCGTGCGCGCCCAGCTGGCCACCGCCCAGGGCACCGGCGAGCTGCGCAGCCAGCTGATCGGACTCTTCAACCTGAGCAATCTGCTGGCCGCCATCGGTGCGCTGCTGGGCTTGGGGCATGGCCTCGACGCCATCCTTGCCATCCTCCCGCAGCTGCAGGGCCCGGCCGGACGCATGCAGCGCCTGGGCGGCGCCGGGCGGCCGCTGGTGGTAGTGGACTATGCACATACCCCCGACGCCTTGGACAAGGTGCTCACTGCCCTGCGGCCCCATGTCGGTGCCCAGGGTCGATTGGTCTGCGTGTTCGGCTGTGGCGGCGATCGCGATCGCGGCAAGCGGCCGGAGATGGCCGCGGTGGCCGAGCGCCTGGCCGACCAGGTGGTGGTGACCGACGACAACCCCCGTACCGAGGATCCGGCCGCCATCGTCGCCGACATTCGCGCGGGCTTCGCGCAGCCTGAGCAGGTGAGCTTCGCCGGCCGGCGCGAGGTGGCAATCGCCCAGGCCGTGGCCGCGGCGACCGCCCAGGACATCGTGGTGCTGGCCGGCAAGGGCCATGAGCCCTACCAGGAAATCGCCGGTGTCCGCCATCCCTTTTCCGATCTCGACCAGGCCGAGCGGGCCCTGACCGCCTGGGAGCGACAGCATGCTTAGATCCTTCACCCTCACCGAAGTGGCCGAGGCCCTGACCGGCAACCTGCTGGGCGCCGATGCCCTGTTCGATGGCGTCGGCACCGACAGTCGCAAGGCCGTGGCCGGACAACTCTTCGTTGCCCTGAGCGGGCCGCGCTTTGATGGTCATGCCTATCTGGCCGACGTGGCCGCCCAGGGCGCCGCGGCAGCCCTGGTGGAGCGCGCCGTGCCCGAGGTTCATCTGCCCCAACTGGTGGTAGCCGACACCCGCCTGGCGTTGGGTCGCCTCGGCGCCTTCAATCGTGATCTGTTCCAAGGCAAGCTCGCCGCCGTGACCGGCTCCAGCGGCAAGACCACGGTCAAGGAACTGCTCGCCGCCATCCTGCGTCAGCAGGGTGCCACGCTGGCCACCCAAGGCAATCTGAACAACGAACTCGGCGCACCCCTGACCCTGCTGCAACTGGCCGCCGAGCACGCCTTCGGCGTCATCGAGCTGGGCGCTTCCCACGTCGGGGACATCGCCTATACCGTGAGCCTGACACGCCCGGATGTCGTTATCATTACCAACGCCGGCCAGGCCCATGTGGGCGAGTTCGGCGGCGTCGATCGTATCGTCGAGGCCAAGGGCGAGATCATCGAAGGCGTGGGCGAGGCGGGCACCGTGGTGCTCAACCGCGATGACGCCGCCTTCGAGACCTGGCAACGCCGTGCGGCCGGGCGCCAAGTCATCGCCTTCGGCCTGGATGCCCGCGCCGATGTCCGCGCCACCGAGGTTAGCCTGGATAGCCAAGGTCGTCCGAGCTTCACCCTGCACACTGCCCAAGACGACGTACGCATCACCCTGCAACTGCTGGGTGCCCACAACGTCGGCAATGCCCTGGCCGCCGCCGCAGCCGCCCTCAGCCTGGGCCTGGACCTGACCACCGTCGCCCGTGGCCTGGCCACAGCGGCACCGGTCCAGGGTCGCACCCTGACCCGCACCAGCCAGCGCGGCGCCCAGGTCATCGACGACAGCTACAACGCCAACCCCGCCTCGGTGAAGGCCGGGATCGATCTGCTGGCTGCCTTGCCGGGCCGTCGGGTGGTGGTCCTGGGCGACATCGCCGAGCTGGGCGAATGGACCGAACAGGGCCATCGCGACGTGGGCGAGCATGCCCGCGGCAAGGTGGACGCCTTCTACAGCGTCGGTCCTTCGATGGCCCATGCGGCCCGCGCCTATGGCGCCGAGGCCCGACATTTCGCCGATCGCGAACAACTGATCGAGGCCCTGGCGGACGAGGACCGGGCCGGAACCACCCTGCTGATCAAGGGATCCCGCAGCGCCGCGATGGACAAGGTCGTCGCCGCGCTCTGCGCTCTCAACACCGAGGAGAAACACTGATGCTGCTGCTGTTGGCGGAGTTCCTGCAACAGTTCTACAAGGGCTTCGCCGTCTTCCAATACCTCAGCCTGCGCGGCATTCTGGGCGTTCTGACCGCCCTGATGCTGTCGTTGTGGCTCGGCCCCTGGATGATCCGCACCCTGCAGATCCGCCAGATCGGCCAGGCCGTACGCAACGATGGCCCCCAGTCGCACCTGTCCAAATCCGGCACTCCCACCATGGGCGGCGCCCTGATCCTGACCACCATCGGCATCAGCACCCTGCTGTGGGCCGATCTGCACAACCGCTATGTCTGGACCGTGCTGGGGGTGACCTTCCTGTTCGGCGCCATCGGCTGGGTCGACGACTATCGCAAGGTGATCGAGAAGAACTCCCGGGGCCTGCCCAGTCGCTGGAAGTACTTCTGGCAATCGGTGTTCGGCCTGGGGGCGGCGATCTTCCTCTACATGACGGCCAAGGCCCCAATCGAAACCACCTTGATCCTGCCGCTGCTGAAGAACATCGAAATCCCGCTGGGGATTTTCTTCGTTGTGCTGACCTATTTCGTCATCGTCGGCTCCAGCAACGCGGTCAACCTCACCGATGGCCTCGACGGCCTGGCGATCATGCCCACCGTAATGGTCGGCGGCGCCCTGGGCATCTTCTGCTACCTGTCGGGCAACGTGAAATTCGCCGACTACCTGCTGATTCCCTATGTGGAAGGCTCCGGCGAGCTGATCGTCTTCTGCGGCGCCCTGATCGGGGCGGGTCTGGGCTTCCTCTGGTTCAACACCTATCCGGCCATGGTCTTCATGGGTGACGTCGGCGCCCTGGCGCTGGGCGCCGCTCTCGGCACCATCGCCGTGATCGTCCGCCAGGAAGTGGTGCTGTTCATCATGGGTGGCGTCTTCGTCATGGAGACCCTCTCGGTGGTCATCCAGGTCGCCTCCTTCAAGCTGACCGGCAAGCGCGTCTTCCGCATGGCGCCGATCCACCACCATTTCGAATTGAAGGGCTGGCCCGAACCGCGGGTCATCGTGCGCTTCTGGATCATCACCGTGATCCTGGTGCTGTTCGGTCTCGCCACCCTGAAACTGAGGTAATCGCAGTGCTCATCGCTTCCGACCAGTTCCGTATCGTCGTCGGCCTCGGCAAGAGTGGCATGTCGCTGGTGCGCTTTCTCGCGCGCCGGGGCGTGCCCTTTGCCGTGGCCGACACGCGGGAACAGCCGCCGGAACTGGAAACGCTGCGCACCCAGTATCCCGGGATCGAGGTGCGTTGCGGTGAGCTGGATGCCGACTTCCTCTGCCGCGCGGCCGAACTCTATGTGAGCCCCGGTCTGGCCCTGGAAACGCCGGCGCTGCGAGAGGCCGCTGCCCGTGGCGTGCGGCTGTCCGGCGACATCGATCTGTTCGTGCGTCACGCCAAGGCACCCCTCGTCGCCATCACCGGCTCCAACGCCAAGAGCACCGTCACCACACTGGTCGGCGACATGGCCCGGCGCGCCGGCAAGCGCGTCGCCGTGGGCGGCAACCTGGGCACTCCGGCGCTGGATCTGCTGGCCGACGACGTCGAACTCTATGTGCTGGAGCTTTCGAGCTTCCAACTGGAGACCTGCGAGCGGCTCGACGCCGAGGTGGCCACGGTGCTCAACCTCAGCGAAGACCATATGGATCGCTACAGCGGCATGCCGGCCTATCACCAGGCCAAGCACCGCATCTTCCGCGGCGCCCGCCAGGTGGTGGTCAATCGCGACGATGCGCTGTCGCGGCCGCTGATCGGCGAGGGCGTGCCCTGCCTGACCTTTGGCCTGGGACGTCCGGATTTCCGTGCCTTCGGCATTCGCGAGGAGGAGGGCCATCGCTATCTGGCGCTGGCCTTCGACAACCTGCTGGATGTCGAGGAACTCAAGATCCGGGGCACCCACAACCACAGCAATGCCCTGGCCGCACTGGCGCTGGGTCAGGCTGCCGGCTTGCCGCTGGCGCCCATGCTGGAGGCGCTACGCGCCTTCCCGGGGCTGGAGCATCGCTGCCAGTGGGTGGGCGAGGTCGCGGGGGTCAACTACTACAACGATTCCAAGGCCACCAACGTCGGCGCTGCCCTGGCGGCGGTCGAAGGCCTGGGTGACGACATCGCCGGGCAACTGGTGCTGATCGCCGGTGGCGACGGCAAGGGGGCCGATTTCAGCGCCCTGCGCGAGCCCATCGCGCGCCACTGCCGCGCCGTGGTGCTGCTGGGCCGCGATGCGGCGCGGATCGCCGAGATCCTGCCGGCCACCGTGCAACAGGTGCGCGTCGCTACCCTGGACGAGGCGGTGAATGAAAGCCGCCAGCTGGCCCAGCCGGGCGATGCCGTGCTGCTGTCGCCGGCCTGCGCCAGCCTCGACATGTTCCGCAATTTCGAAGAGCGCGGACGGTTGTTCGCCCAGGCCGTAGGAGCATTGTCATGATCCTCAGCCTGCTGCGTCCCTATCCCTCGCCGCTGGCCAGCCGCCACGGCATCGACCTGGATTTCCCGCTGCTGGCCGGCTGCCTGTTGCTGCTCGGCCTCGGCCTGGTGATGGTGACCTCGGCCTCCTCGGAAGTGGCCGCGGCCCAGTCCGGCAATCCGCTGTACTTCATGTATCGCCACCTGGTCTACCTGGCCATTGGCTTCGTTGCCTGCGGCGTGGTGATGCTGATTCCCATGGCCACCTGGCAGCGCTTCGGTTTTCCGTTGCTGATCATCGCTTTCCTCTTGCTGATAGCGGTGCTGGTGCCTGGCATCGGTCGCGAGGTGAACGGTTCCCTGCGCTGGATCGGCTTCGGCATCTTCAACGTGCAGCCCTCGGAGATCGCCAAGGTCTTCGTGGTGCTCTATCTGGCTGGTTACCTGGTCCGTCGTCAGCATGAGGTGCGCCACACCTGGGCCGGCTTCTTCAAGCCCTTCATCGTTCTGCTGCCGATGGCCATGCTGCTGCTGCGCGAGCCCGACTTCGGCGCCACCGTGGTGATGATGGGCGCCGCCGGTGCCATGCTGTTCCTCGGCGGTGTCGGCCTGTTCCGCTTCATGCTGATGGTCGCCCTGGCCGTGTTCGCGGTGTTCGTCCTGGTGCAGACCCAGTCCTACCGGATGCAGCGACTGATCACCTTTACCGATCCCTGGGCCGACCAGTTCGGTTCCGGCTACCAGCTGACCCAGGCACTGATCGCCTTCGGCCGTGGCGGCTGGACCGGTCTCGGCCTGGGCAACAGCATCCAGAAGCAGTTCTACCTGCCCGAGGCCCATACCGACTTCCTCTTCGCCGTGCTGGCCGAGGAATTGGGGCTGATCGGTGCCATGGCCACGGTCGGGCTGTTCCTCTTCGTCTGCGTGCGCGGTCTGTTCATCGGTCACTGGGCCGAGCAGTCCAAGCAGTTCTTTTCGGCCTATGTGGCCTATGGCCTGTCCATGCTGTGGATCGGCCAGTTCCTGATCAACATCGGCGTGAACGTCGGCCTGCTGCCGACCAAGGGGCTGACGCTGCCCTTCCTCAGCTATGGCGGCAGCTCCCTGGTGATCTGTTGCGTGAGCATGGGTCTGCTGCTGCGCATCGAGTGGGAGAGACGAACGCTGGTCGATACCGAGGATGTGGAATTCACCGAAGAGGATTTCGCCGATGTCCGCTAACGTCCTCATCATGGCCGGCGGCACCGGCGGGCACGTCTTCCCGGCCCTGGCCTGCGCCCGTGAATTCGAAGCCCGCGGCTATACCGTGCATTGGCTGGGTACGCCGCGCGGCATCGAGAACGACGTGGTGCCCAAGGCCGGCATCAGCCTGCACCACATTCCGGTCACCGGACTGCGCGGCAAGGGCTTGCGTTCTCTGGTGAAGGCACCGCTGCAACTCAGTGGCGCCCTCATGCAGGCCATGGGTCTCATGCGCCGGCTCAAGCCGGTCTGCGTGCTGGGCCTGGGTGGCTTCGTCACCGGTCCCGGTGGCCTGGCCGCCAAGCTGTGCAACATCCCACTGGTGATCCATGAACAGAACGCCCATGCCGGCACCGCCAACCGCCTGCTGGTGCCCATGGCCGCCCGCGTCTGCGAAGGCTTTGCCGACACCTTTCCGGCGTCCGCCAAACGCCTGTCCACCGGTAATCCGGTGCGCGCCGAACTCTTCGCTCCGGTGACCCGTGCGCCGCTGGAAGAGCGCGCCGCCAACCTGCTGGTATTGGGCGGCAGCCTGGGCGCCGAGCCGCTCAACAAGCTGTTGCCCGACGCCCTGGCCCAGCTCCCCGCGGGCCTGCGACCCAATGTGCGCCACCAGGCCGGCCGCCAGCATGCCGAGGTGACCGCCGAGCGCTACGCCAACGTCGCCGTGGAGGCCGATGTCCAGCCCTTCATCGCCGACATGGCCGCCGCCTATGCCTGGGCCGATCTGGTGATCTGCCGGGCCGGTGCCCTGACCGTCGCCGAGCTGACCGCCACCGGTCTGCCGGCGCTGCTGATCCCCCTGCCGCACGCCATCGACGACCACCAGACCAGCAATGCGCGCTTCCTGGAGCGCGCCGGTGCCGGTGTGGTGCTGCCGCAACATTCCACCCGCCCGGCGGATCTCGCCGCGCAGCTTACCGAGGTCCTGATGCATCCCGAACGTCTTGCCGGCATGGCCGCTCGCAGCCGTGCCCTGGCCAAACCCGATGCCACCCGTGCAGTCGTCGACGCCTGTCTGGAGGTTGCCCGTGGTTAAGTCGCAAAGTGCCATTCAGGCCGAGGTTCGGCGCATGCGCAGCATCCGGCGCATCCACTTCGTCGGTATCGGCGGCGTCGGCATGTGCGGCATCGCCGAGGTGCTGCTGAACCTGGGCTATGAAGTCTCGGGTTCGGACCTCAAGGAATCCGCGGTGACCGCGCGCCTGCAGCAATTCGGCGCGCGTATCTACATTGGCCACCGCGCCGAGAACCTGGATCAGGTCGACGTGCTGGTGGTGTCCAGCGCCATCAACAGATCCAATCCCGAGGTCTCCGCCGCCCTCGAGCAGCGCATTCCCGTTGTGCCCCGCGCCGAGATGCTCTCCGAGCTGATGCGCTATCGCCACGGCATCGCCGTCGCCGGTACCCATGGCAAGACCACCACCACCAGTCTGATCGCCTCGGTGTTCGCAGCCGAGGGCCTGGACCCGACCTTCGTCATCGGCGGCCGCCTCAATGCCGCCGGTACCAATGCCCAGCTCGGCACCAGCCGCTACCTGATCGCCGAGGCCGACGAGAGCGACGCCAGCTTCCTGCACCTGCAGCCCATGGTTGCCGTGGTCACCAATATCGACGCCGACCACATGAGCACCTACGAGGGTGACTTCAATCGGCTCAAGCGCACCTTCGTCGATTTCCTGCACAACCTGCCGTTCTATGGCCTGGCGGTGCTCTGCGTCGATGATCCGGTGGTGCGCGAGATCATTCCCCAGGTCGCCCGGCCCACCGTCACCTACGGCACCGCCGAGGACGCCGACGTGCGCGCCGTGGACATCCGCCAGGACGGCATGCGCACCTATTTCACCGTGCTGCGCGAGGGCCGTGCGCCCCTGGCGGTCTCGGTCAACATGCCGGGCGTGCACAACGTGCTCAACGCCCTGGCCACCATCGCCATCGCCACCGACGAAGGCGTCAGTGACGAGGCCATCCTCAATGGCCTGTCCGGCTTCCAGGGGGTAGGGCGGCGCTTCCAGGTCTACGGCGAACTGCCGGTCGCCGGTGGCAGCGTCATGCTGGTGGACGACTACGGTCACCACCCGCGCGAAGTCGCCGCGGTGATCAAGGCCGTGCGCGGTGGCTGGCCCGAGCGCCGGCTGGTGATGGTCTATCAGCCGCACCGCTTCAGTCGCACTCGCGATCTCTACGAAGACTTCGTCCAGGTGCTAGCCGATGCCAACGTCCTTTTGCTGATGGAAGTCTATCCGGCCGGCGAAGAACCCATTCCTGGAGCCGACAGCCGCCAGCTCTGCCACAGCATCCGCCAGCGCGGTCAGCTCGATCCCATCTATGTGGAGCGCGGCAGCAACATCGCCCCGCTGGTCAAGCCGCTGCTGCGCCCGGGCGACATCCTGCTCTGCCAGGGCGCGGGCGACATCGGCGCACTGGCACCGCAACTGCTCAACCACCCGCTGTTCGCCACCGCCGCGACCGCCGGGAGTTCGGCATGAGCCGTCATCCGTACAACCCCTTGCCGGCAGCCGCTGTTGCCGGCGCGCACGTGGAGGGCTGAACCTTGGTCGCCACCCTACGTCACAACCAGCCCGGCTTCGGTCGGTCGCGCAACGTCGAGCAACGCGGAGCCAGTCGTCTGGTCGCCGAAGAGCCGCTGTCGACGCGCCTGCCGCGTCCCAGCCTGGGTCTGCTCAAACGCATCCTCTGGCCGTTCCTGCTGCTGGGGCTGGGCTTCGGCACCTATGAAGGCGCCCAGCGGCTGCTGCCCTATGCCGACCGGCCGATCGCCAAGGTCAGCGTCAAGGGCGATCTCTCCTACATCAGCCAGGCGGCGGTACAGCAACGGATCGCGCCCTTCGTCGGCACCACCTTCTTCCAGGTCGACCTGGCCGACATGCGCCATGAACTGGAAACCATGCCGTGGATCGCCCATGCCGAGGTGCGCCGCGTCTGGCCGGACGAGATCAGCATCCGCCTGGAAGAGCAGATGCCCATCGCCCGCTGGGGCGACGAGGCGCTGCTGAACAACCAGGGTGAGGCTTTTGCCCCGCAGGATCTGGCCAACTATGACAATCTACCGCGGCTGTACGGCCCCAAGCGGGCCCAGCAGCAAGTGATGCAGCAGTACCAGATGTTCAGCCAGATGCTCCGGCCGCTTGGTTACACCGTGGCGCGCCTGGAAATGCACGAGCGTGGCAGCTGGTACCTCACCACCGGTCAGGGCCTGGAACTGGTGTTCGGCCGCGACCAGCTGGTGGAAAAGATGCGGCGCTTCATGCGCCTGTACGATCAGGTGCTCAAGGCACAGATGGACAATATCGCGCGGATCGATCTGCGTTATCCGAACGGTCTGGCCGTGGCCTGGCGTGATCCCGCTGTCGCCGCCACCCCCGTGACCGAACCGGCCAAGCATTGAGGAGAAGTTTTTTACTATGGCAAGCGTGCAAAGCGGCAAGATGATCGTCGGCCTCGACATCGGCACTTCCAAGGTCGTGGCTCTGGTCGGCGAGGTGTCTTCCGATGGTCAGATCGAGATCGTCGGGATCGGCACCCATCCGTCGCGCGGGCTCAAGAAGGGCGTGGTGGTCAACATCGAGTCCACCGTCGCCTCCATCCAGCGGGCCATCGAAGAAGCCCAGCTGATGGCCGGTTGCCGGATCCATTCGGCCTTCGTCGGCATTGCCGGCAATCACATTCGCAGCCTGAATTCCCACGGCATCGTGGCGATCCGCGATCGTGAAGTGAGTCCTGCGGACATCGAGCGGGTGCTCGATGCCGCCCAGGCGGTAGCCATTCCCGCCGACCAGCGCGTACTGCACACCCTGGCCCAGGATTATGTGATCGACAACCAGGAAGGGGTACGCGAGCCCCTGGGCATGTCCGGCGTGCGCCTGGAAGCCAAGGTCCATGTGGTGACCTGCGCCGTCAACGCCGCGCAGAACATCGAGAAATGTGTTCGCCGTTGCGGCCTGGAAGTCGACGACATCATTCTGGAACAGTTGGCCTCGGCCTATTCGGTACTGACCGACGACGAAAAGGAACTGGGCGTCTGCCTGGTGGATGTCGGTGGCGGCACTACCGACATAGCCATCTTTACCGAAGGCGCCATCCGCCATACGGCGGTAATACCCATTGCTGGCGACCAAGTCACAAATGACATTGCCATGGCCTTGAGAACCCCGACGCAATATGCCGAAGAAATCAAGATTCGGTATGCTTGTGCCTTGGCGAAACTGGCTGGACCGGGCGAAACCATCAAGGTGCCCAGCGTGGGTGATCGTCCGCCGCGAGAATTGTCGCGTCAGGCCCTCGCGGAAGTGGTCGAGCCCCGTTACGATGAGCTATTCACACTGGTGCAAGCGGAACTGCGCCGCAGTGGTTACGAGGATCTGATCCCCGCTGGGATCGTACTCACCGGTGGTACTGCGAAGATGGAAGGCGCGGTCGAACTGGCGGAAGAGATTTTCCATATGCCGGTACGCCTGGGGGTGCCCCAGACGGTCAAGGGTCTGACTGACGTAATCAGCAACCCGATCTATTCCACAGGCGTCGGCCTGTTGCTCTATGGTCTGCAAAAGCAGACCGATCCTTTGCCGGTTGTTTCTGGCGGATATAGCAGCGAAACCAAATCCACAGTCCTGGAACGCATGAAGCGTTGGGTCCAGGGCAACTTGTAATTCACAATTAAACCGCGGCAGTAGGCGAAGATCCGAAAGGAAGAGAGGGGACCATGTTCGAACTCGTAGACAACATTCCACAAAGCGCCGTGATCAAAGTCATCGGCGTGGGCGGTGGCGGTGGCAACGCCGTCAACCACATGGTCAAAAGCGGTGTTGAAGGCGTCGAATTCATCTGTGCAAATACCGACGCCCAGGCCCTGAAGAACGTCACATCCCGTACCGTGTTGCAACTCGGCCCAGGCGTCACCAAGGGTCTGGGTGCCGGCACCAACCCGGAAATCGGCCGCCAGGCGGCCATGGAAGATCGTGAGCGCATCGCCGAAGTCCTCGAAGGTGCCGACATGGTCTTCATCACCACCGGCATGGGCGGTGGCACCGGTACCGGTGCCGCGCCGATCATCGCTGAAGTGGCCAAGGAAATGGGTATCCTGACCGTTGCCGTGGTCACCCGTCCGTTCCCCTTCGAAGGCCGCAAGCGCATGCAGGTCGCCGACGAAGGCATTCGCTCCCTGTCCGAATGCGTCGACTCGCTGATCACCATCCCCAACGAGAAGCTGCTGACCATTCTGGGTAAGGACGCCAGCCTGCTGGCCGCCTTCGCCAAGGCTGACGACGTTCTCGCCGGCGCCGTTCGCGGTATCTCCGACATCATGCAGCGTCCCGGCCTGATGAACGTCGACTTCGCCGACGTCAAGACCGTGATGGGCGAGATGGGCATGGCCATGATGGGTACCGGTCATGCCAGCGGTCCGAACCGTGCGCGCGAAGCGACCGAAGCCGCCATCCGCAATCCGTTGCTGGAAGACGTCAACCTGCACGGCGCTCGCGGCATCCTGGTCAACATCACCGCTGGCCTGGATCTGTCCCTGGGTGAATACGCCGCCGTCGGCGAGATCATCGAGGACTTCGCCTCCGAACACGCCACCGTCAAGGTTGGCGCGGTGATCGATCCGGAAATGCGCGACGAGCTGCACGTCACCGTGGTCGCCACCGGCCTGGGCGCGCGCATCGAGAAGCCGGTCAAGGTGGTGGACAACACCGCTCAGACCCTGGCCGCTGCCCGTCAGGAAACCGCTCCCGTCAACTACGACGACCTCAAGTACCCGACCTCGATGCGCTCCGGTCGTGGCAGCCAGCAGCATGGCGGCTCGGCAGCGGCGACCAAGGTCAATCCCAACGACGACCTGGACTACCTGGACATCCCGGCCTTCCTGCGTCGTCAGGCTGATTGATCGGGTATATCACAAGCCAGGGTGTGATTAGTGGGCATCGATTTTCGCTTCTGCTATCATCGCGACTTCGTTGAACACCATTCGCACCCTGCGACCGAGCGGCCCTGGCATGATTAGACAACGCACCCTCAAGAACACCATTCGCGCCACCGGCGTCGGCCTGCATTCCGGGGAGAAGGTGTACCTGACCCTGAAGCCGGCTCCCGTCGATACGGGGATCGTGTTCCGTCGCACCGATCTCGATCCGGTCGTGGAAATCCCGGCCTGGGCCGAGAACGTGGGTGAAACCACCATGTCGACCAATCTGTTCAGTGACAGTGGCGTCAAGGTCGGTACCGTTGAACACCTGCTGTCGGCCATGGCCGGTCTGGGTATCGACAACGCCTACGTCGAGCTGTCCGCGGTCGAAGTCCCGATCATGGACGGCAGCGCCGGTCCCTTCGTGTTCCTGATCCAGTCCGCGGGGCTGCAGGAGCAGGAAGCGGCCAAGCAGTTCATCCGCATCAAGCGTGAAGTGAGCGTCGTCGACGGTGACAAGCGCGCTACCTTCGTGCCCTTCGATGGCTTCAAGGTGACCTTCGAGATCGACTTCGATCACCCGGTGGTCAACAACCGTACCCAGAAGGCCTCGGTGGATTTCTCGAGCACCTCCTTCCTCAAGGAAGTCAGCCGTGCCCGTACCTTCGGTTTCATGCGTGACCTGGAATTCCTGCGTTCGCACAACCTGGCCCTGGGTGGCAGCGTCGACAACGCCATCGTGGTGGACGAGAAGGGTGTGATCAACGAAGACGGCCTTCGTTACGAAGACGAATTCGTCAAGCACAAGATCCTCGACGCCATCGGCGACCTCTACCTGCTCGGCAAGAGCCTCATCGGCGAATTCCGCGGCTACAAGTCCGGCCATGCCATGAACAATCGCCTGCTGCGTGCGCTGCTGGCCGATCGTGATGCCTGGGAAGTGGTGACCTTCGAAGACTCCGGTCTGGCACCCATTTCCTATATGAGACCTGCGGCTGCCGTCTGAGCCCGGTCCCAAGCAAAAGCCCTGCATTCGCAGGGCTTTTTTTATGATCGCCGAAAGGTCTAGCGACGCGTCAGGGGCTCGCCCTGAAAGCTCACGCCGGCCAGGCCCTGGGCGATGAGGGCGCGGATATTGGCGTGATCGCTGCCCTCCGGCGTCTGCAACACGCTGCGGTAGTGCTCGCCAAAGGCCAGCAGGGCTTCCTCATCGCTCAGGCCTTCGAGCTTGGCCAGACACAGGGTCTTGCAGGAGCCTTCGTTCTGGCCGGCGGCATTGTCCACCCCGCCGTTGCGAAAGGCGGTGGGCTGGTAGTGGTAGTGCTCGGCGACGAAGGCCAGGGTGTCGGCGAAGGCGTGATCGCCCTGGGCCAGGCTGGCGCGAAAGCGGGAGAGGTCGCTCATTTGCGCTGCTGCTCCTGGAAGGCCGCGGCCTGGGCCGGGGAGGCCTCGGTCTGATGCTGGGCTTTCCAGTCCGCATAGGGCATGCCGTAGACGACCTCGCGGGCGTCATCCAGGCTTAGCTCCAGACCCTTGTCGTCGGCTGCGGCCTTGTACCACTTGGACAGGCAGTTACGGCAGAAGCCGGACAGATTCATCAGGTCGATGTTCTGCACATCGGTACGCTTGCGCAGGTGCTCGATCAGGGTGCGGAAGGCGGCGGCCTCCAGTTCCAGGCGGTCTTGTTCGGTCATGACTGATTCCTCTTGCTAGCGACGGCCATGGCGCAGGTGGCGCCCGCCGTTGACGGTGAAGGTGCTGCCGGTCGCGTATTGGGTCGACAGCAGATAGAGCACGGTATCCACGATGGGATCGGCGCCGGGTTCGAAATCCAGCAGCGCCTTGTCCAGGGTCGCCTGGCAATAGGCCTCGTCGGCGCCTTCCTTGAAGATCAGCAGCCCTGGCGCGATGGTGTTGACCCGCACCGTGGGCGCCAGGGCTTCGGCAAAGGACAGGGTCAGGTTGTGCAGAGCGGCCTTGGTGGCGGCGTAGCCGATGTGATTGCGGCTGCCACGGGTCGCGCTGTCGTCGCCGATATGGATGATGTCGGCCCGGGGTGCGGCCAAGAGCAGATCTTGCAGGCCCAGGTTGAGATGGTAGGGCGCTTCCAGATGCAGGCGATAGAGCAGCCGCAGATTGTCCAGGCCATCTTCAGCCCAGACCGAGGCGTTGTGCACGATACCGCGCAGTGCGAGGTGACGTTCATGGAGCTGCTGCAGCAGGGTGTCACGCTGCGCCTCTTCGGTCAGATCGACCTGATAGGCTTCGAGCTCGAGGTCACGCAAGGGGCCGGGATCGTCGCGATAGACGGCAATGACGGGTTGGCCCTCGGCCAGCAGCCGGCGGGTCAAGGCGAGACCGACGCGGCGATTGGCACCGGTGACCAGAAGGGGAAGGGTTGCGGACATGAAGGGTACCCGATCCTGATGAGCGAAGCGGTCATGAGGCTGGCCGCTATTGTACGCATTTGACTCGTCAGGATGCAGGCTGATCCGCTATCGACCTAGCGAGCGCTGCCTCGCCAGCCATTGGCCCGCGATGAGGCGTTGTGCAGCCAGCCCTTCAACGCCCGGGTGATGAGGGGAATGAAGACGCAGACCATCACTGGGGTAAGGATCAGGGTGCTCAGCAGGATGCGTGGCAGCAACGGCAGATGTGCCAGGTAATCGCCAAAGGCGGCATTGAACAGCAGGGAGATGGGAAAGAACGCCAGCCAGACGGCGATGCTCTGCTTCCAGCGCGGCGGCGGCTGCAGGCCGGCACCGAACCAGTCGTCCATGCCCTGAGCCCGTCGTGCCTGGGGCGCTTCGAACAGGCCCTGGCCACGCTCCAGCCAGAGGCGCCGGGTGTCCGAGTGTTCCCACTCGTCGAGGGTCTGGGGGCAGGCGAAGCGAAAGATGATCTGCACCAGGTTGTCGCCCGGTGGCGGGGACAGGACACCCGAGCCGAGATAGCCGGGATACCCGGTGGCCAGGGCTTCGCCTTCGCGCAGCCAGACCAGAAAGGCGTCGTATTGGCCGGCCGCGACGCGTCGCGCGACCATGAGGGTAACAGGCTGATTCATGCTCCAACTCCGGGCGATCGGGCCGGATAGGCCGGATGCCGTCACGCCGCCGGGTAGGCGGACAGGTGGCGAAAACGCCTGGGGTAGCAGGCGGCGCTAGCATAACAAGCCTTGAGACCCTTGGCTGCAGCGGGGGTTGCCAGCGGAGGCGTCTTGCTGACGGAGCGCCAAGCCCTGCCGGGCCAGGCATACTGGGCGGGATTCCACGCAAGAGGTCCGTATGAAAGTCGCACTGTTGAATGGCTCGGTCTATGGCACCGCGGAAGATATCGCCCGTCAGGTGAAGGCGCGGCTGAGCGCGGCAGGCCATGAGGTCTGGCACCAGCCCAATGCCGATCTCGCCAGCCTGGAGGCCTTCGCACCCGAGGCGCTGCTGGCCATCACCTCCACCACCGGCATGGGCGAACTGCCCGCCAATCTCGAGTCGCTGTATTTCCAGCTGCGCGATCGGCTGCCGCCCTGGTCCGGACGGCCCGGCGCCGTGCTGGCCCTGGGTGATTCCAGCTATGGCGACACCTATTGCGGTGGCGGCGAGCTGATGCACGAGTTGTTCGCCGAGCTGGGGCTGCGCGAACTGCTGCCCATGCTGCGCATCGACGCCAGCGAAACGGTGACGCCGGACGAAGATGCCGAGCGCTGGGTCGCCGAGGTCATCGCCGCACTGGGCTGATCTTGCCCGGGCGGCAAAGTTGCTTTACCCGTCCAGATCCCGCCACCTGGCCCGGTTTGCTGTCCTCGTCCCCTCAGCCTCGGTATCCTTGAGCGCCTGATGACTGTTTGAGATGGAGCCCTGGGTGAATAGATATCTGCGCCTGGCTCTGGAGCTGTGCGGATTGGGCGCGCTGTGGGGCGTGGGTACCTGGCTGGCGACCTCCTTCGCCTTGCCGGTACCGGGCGGTGTGGTAGGGCTGGCCATTCTCCTGTTGCTGCTGGCCGCGCGCATCGTCGAGCCCGAGTGGTTACAGGGCGGCGTGCGCCTGCTGTTGGGCGAAATGCTGCTGTTCTTCATTCCCGCGCTGTTGAGTCTGCTCGACTATGGCCCGCTGCTGCGGCAGGAGGGCGTGCGCATCCTGCTGGCGATCCTGCTCAGCACCGTGCTGACAATGGTCGCCACCGCCTATACCGTGGACTGGATGTTCCGCCGCCGGGGGCGTCGCGATGCTTGATCTGCCCGGACTCTTCTGGCTGCTGCTGACGGTGGCGGGCTATGTGGTGAGTCGACTGCTCTATGCCCGGTTGCGCTGGTATGTGGTCAGTCCGATCATCTTCGTCACGGTGCTGCTCTATGCCGCCACCCTCTGGCAGCAGGTGAGCTATGCCGAATACGCCCACTACAGCCACTGGCTGATCACCCTGCTGGGACCGGCGACAGTGGCCTTCGCCGTGCCGATCTGGCAGCAACGCCGCTTGCTGGCGCACTACTGGCAGGCGCTGCTGGCCGGACTCTGCGTCGGCAGCGGTGTGGCCATCGGCAGTTCCTGGCTGCTGGCCCGGCTGCTGCTGCTCGACGACCAGGTGCTGCTGTCCATGTTGCCGCGCTCCATCAGCACCCCCTTCGCCATGCCGATGTCCGCGACCGTCGGCGGCGTCCCCGAATTGACCGCGGCCTTCGTGATGATCACCGGACTGGGTGGGGCCATCCTCGGCAGCCTGCTGATCAAGCTGCTGCCGCTCAAGTCGGCGCTGGCCCGTGGCGCCCTGTTCGGCATGGGCGCCCATGGCGTGGGCACCAGCAAGGCCTACGAGGTCGGCCTGGAAGAGGGCACTGTGGCCGGCCTGGTCATGGTACTGGCCGGCCTGAGCAATCTGCTCGGTGCGCAGCTGGTGCTCTGGCTGCTGCGCGGCTAGTGCAGGGTGGCGGAAGGGGCGCTCAATTGCTCCAGTCGCCGCCGTACCTGCTCGCGTTCGGCATCGTCTTCGCTGATCAGCAGGGCGTGCTGCAGGTCGTAGCGCTCGGCCTGGGGGCAGTCGAGTTGGCGGTACAGATCGGCGCGCGCCAGATGATCGATGACCCCGACCGTTCCCAGTTCGATGACGCGCTGGGCATCCTTGAGCGCGGCCAGCGGCTGGTCGCTCTGGCGATGCAATTCACGCAGATTGCGCGAGAGACGCTGCATCATCTGCCGCGGCCCCAGGGGCGCCAGGTAGCTGGCCTGCAACTGCGCGGTGGGGCCGAATTGATCCACCAGGAGTTGGCGGCAGTCGTTCATGTACAGGCGTCGCCCGCCGAAGGGTTCGAGCAGGTGATCCGCGCCCGGCACGCGCAGCAGGAAATGGCCGGGAAAACCGATGCCCTGCAGGTCGATCTCCAGGCGTCGGGCCAGTTCCAGGGCCACCAGGGCGATCGACAGGGGTTGGCCGCGCCGTCGCGCCAGAACCTCATCGAGTAGGGCGGCGGTGGGATTCAGGGGCCACTCGGCAGCGCGAAAGCCGGCATCGCACAGTTGCCGTAACAAGGCCTGGGCACGCTCGGCGTGACTGGCATCGCCATCCAGGGTGGCGACCAGACGCAGGGCCAGCTCATCCAGCGAGTGCAGCAGGGCGGAGGGATCGATCTGTTCATGGTGCTCGGCCGCGATCCACAGGGCGGCTTCCAGCAGCCGGGGATCGGGCCGGTCCAGGCAGGCGAGGCAGAATAGACGCGCGTCCACAGCAGACTCCAGGGCCCTTGGGGCCTTTTCCTCAGGTTTTAGCCTGCCAGCGCCGGGCCGTCCAGTCTGCGACAGTTGTGCACTGGTCGGCGGTCCGGCTTCCCGCTATAAGAACGGCTGGTGCCAGAGCAATCTTGAGAGTGGGAATTCCAGCATGGACGAATCTTCGAATGGACGTCTTCACCCTTGTGGAGGAAGCAGCCGGCCATGAAGTGGGCAGACAGCGGTCGCAAACGCATGCACGACGGGGCGAACTCCCTTGGCAACCTGATGGTGGAAGGTTTCCACTACTTCGGCCTCTTCGCCATCGGCGCGGCCACGGCCTGGGCCTCGGTGATGGCCTTCATGGGCATGGTCGACAAGGGCCAGGCGAGCATCGATGACATTCTCCTGCTCTTCATCTACCTGGAATTGGGTGCCATGGTCGGCATCTACTTCAAGACCAACCACCTGCCCATCCGCTTTCTGCTCTACATCGCCATCACTGCCCTGACCCGCTATCTGATCGGCGATGTCTCGCACCATCGGCCACCGGATGCCGGGCTGCTGTATCTCTGCGGCGGGATCTTTCTGCTGTCGCTCTCGGTACTGGCGGTCCGCGTCGCCTCGAACAAGTTTCCTTCCAGCAAGGTGCTCGATGCGACGGGGGATGTGGTGGGCGAGGGCGACAAGTAGCTTGCGCAGTCCCTATCCGCTTCGCTCCTGGCGACGCGGCTGGCCGAGCCAGGTGCCGCGCCGTCAGGATGACCAGCCGATCGGGGCCTAGCGATCCAGTGGCGCCAGCAGCTGGGCCAGGTCACTTTCGGTCAGACGCCAGTCGCCGCTGTTCTCGCTGAGGATGCCCGCGCTCAGGCGCGCCTTTTCCTGTTGCAGCTGCTGGATGCGTTCTTCCAGGGTGCCGCGGGCGATCAGCTTGTAGACGAACACCGGCCGGTCCTGGCCGATACGGTAGGCGCGGTCGCTGGCCTGCTGTTCGGCGGCCGGATTCCACCAGGGATCGAAGTGGATCACGGTATCCGCCGCGGTCAGGTTGAGACCGCTGCCGCCGGCCTTGAGGCTGAGCAGGAACACCGGTACCTCGCCATTCTGGAAGCGTTGCACCGGGGTGCGCCGATCCCGCGTCTCGCCGGTCAGGGTGACGTACTCGATGCCGCGCTGATCGAGGTCGGCGGCGATGAGATCGAGCATGCTGGTGAACTGGGAGAACACCAGGACCCGGCTGCCGCCGGGCAGCAGGGCGTCGAGTCGTTCGTTCAGCGCCGCCAGTTTCGCCGAGGGCTTGGCCACGCTGTCGTCTTCGTTTGGCACCAGGCGCAGATCGCAGCAGACCTGGCGCAGCCGTAGCAGGGCATCGAGGATCAGCAGTTGGCTGCGGCCGATGCCCTGGCGGGCGATCTCGGCGCGGACGCGTTCGTCCAGCAGCAGCCGCAGGTCCTCGTAGCGCTCGCGTTGCGCCGTGCTGAGTTCCACCAGCTGGATGATCTCGGTCTTGGGCGGCAACTCGCTGGCGACCCGCTGTTTGGTACGGCGCAGCATGAAGGGCCGCACCCGTGCCTTGAGCGCCGCCAGGCGTTGCACATCGCCTTCGCGCTCTACCGGGATGCGATAGGCCTGCTTGAAGCCCTTCTCGTCGCCCAGCCAGCCAGGCATCAGGAAGTGGAATTGCGACCAGAGTTCGCCCAGGTGGTTTTCCAGCGGCGTGCCGGTCAGGCAGAGGCGATGGCGGGCGCGCAGGTGGCGTGCGGCCTGGGCGGCCTTGGTGGCAGCGTTCTTGATCGACTGGGCTTCGTCCAGTACCTGCAGGTGAAAGTCGTAGCTGGCCAGGCGCTCGGCATCACGGGGCAGCAGCGCATAGGTGGTGAGCACCACGTCGTGCTCGGGAATGCGCTCGAAGCGACTGCTGCGAGCGCTGCCCTGCAGGGTCAGCACGCGCAGACCAGGGGCGAAACGGGCGATCTCGTCCTGCCAGTTGGGGATCAGACTGGTCGGCATGACGATCAGCGCCGGCGCGGTCAGGCGGCCGGCGGCCTGTTCGACGAGAATGTGCGCTAGGGTCTGCAGCGTCTTGCCCAGGCCCATGTCGTCGGCGAGGATGCCGCCGACGTCCAGTTCGCGCAGGGCCTGCAGCCAGGCCACGCCTTCGCGTTGATAGGGACGCAATTCGGCATGCAGGGTGTCCGGCAGGACCACCGGCTCGGCGGCATAGCTGCGCAGGCGCTCGGCGAAGCTTCTCAGGCGTTCGCCGCCTTCCCATTCCAGCGGCAGGCGCTCGTCCAGTTCGGCCAGGCGCGCGGCGTCCAGGCGCGGCAGGCGCAGGGCACGGTCCTGGCTGAGACGGTCGGTGGCATAGAGTTCACCAAGGATCTGCAGGATCGGCTTGAGTCGCCCCAGGGGCACGGCGACCCGTTGCACCCGGCCCTGCTGGCCGGTAACCCGCGGAGGATCGATGCGCAGCAGCACGGGTTCGTCGTCGGCGCGTTTGGCCAGCATCGCCGGTTCGTACTGCGAGGGTTCGCGGCGGATGGCGTCGATCAGCAGCGGAATCAGACTGACGCGGCGCTGGCCCAGGCGGATGCCCAGCTCGACATCGAACTGAGCATCGGCGGCGGTGTGGCCCTGCACCTCTTCGAGGTGGCCGTACCAGCCTGCCACCGGCGTCAGATCGAAGGTGAATTCGGGCTGGGCTTCGATCTGCCAGCCGGCTTCGCGCAGGCCGGGGATGACCTGCTGCACGAATCTGAGCCAAGCGGGGTCGTCCGGCAGTTCGAACATCTCGCCACTGTCCTCGGGCAGCGCAGCGCTGCGGCGGGTCGCCAGGCGCAGCCCGTGATCGAGCAGCGTCTGCCGCCAGCGTTGTTCGGCCTGCAGCTGGCGAGTGGGATAGCTAGCATCGGGGGTGCGGGGCAGGGCGCCGAACAGCCGCCGTGGGCCATAGGCGAAGGCCAGGGCGGCGCGATGGCGCACCGTGGGCCTCATCTTGCCGATATGGCGGTCGTAATCGATTTGGGTATGGCTGCCGAGGGTCAGCACCGGTTGCGGCAGCTCCGGATTGGCGACCGGCATGGCCGGCAATTCGGCCTCACTGCGTTGCAGCCGTTCGAGCTCGATGAGGGCGGCGGCGGCATGCTTGCAGTTGCGGCCGACCGGACAGGTGCAGCGGGCGTCGACCCGCCAGGCGGTCTCGCCCGCGCGCAGGCTGATCGCCTGCCGATAGGCCGGCCCGGCCGGGCTTTGGCACTCGGCATAGAGCTGGCCCTTGGCGGCCGAGCGCAGTTGCACCAGGCCGTCGAGCGCCAGTCGCCGACCACGCTCGTAGTTGCGCTCCGTGAAGGCGCCTTTCCAGTCCTGCCACTTGAGCCGTTCGAAACGTAACGCCATCGTTCACCCAGGCTGTTCGCACCAAACCGGCTATTCTGCCACAGTCGGCCGGACGCTCGTCGGACTCCCTTGATCTATGTGAGAATGAGAATATAGTGCATTTAACGGGGTGAGGAGCGAGATGATGCGTGAACAACCGTTAGCCAGCGTAGCCCTGATCAAGGCCAGCCGCCTGGAGGCCCGACGGGAAGGGCGCTTGCGCTCGTTGCAGCGTGGCATCCTGATCGCTTGCAGCCTGGGCGTGCTCGGCGCGGCCGCCTTGCACCTGGCGTACCTCGCCCTGGGCGGTTTCTAGGCCAGCCAGGTCTTATCTGGTCCAAGAAAAAGCCCCGAGCAGTCGCCTGTTCGGGGCTTTTTCGTCAGCGCCGGTCAAGGACCGGCGGCAGGGATCAGACCAGCAGGTCGCCCACGCGGTACATCTTCATGGTGTTGGTGCCGTCACGCTTGGTGTAGCTGTCGCCCTTGGTCAGGATGACCCAGTCACCGTGCTCGACGATGCCGCGCTTGAGCAGCTCGTCCACCGCCGCCTGGCTCACCTTGTTCGCCGGCATGGTGGTCGGGTCGAAGGGGATGGTGTGCACGTTGCGGAACAGCGCGGTGCGGGCCTGGGTGGCGCGGCTCGAGGCGAAGGAGAAGATCGGCACCGAGGAGCGCAGGCGCGACATGATCAGCGGGGTGTAGCCGGTGTCGGTCAGGCTGATGATGGCCTTCACGCCCGGGAAGTGGTTGGCCACATAGATGGAGGCCAGGGCGATACTCTCGTCCCACCGGGTGAAGGTATGGCCCAGGCGGTGGCTGGACAGCTTGCTGGTGGGCTGCTTCTCGGCACCGACGCAGACGCGCGCCATGGCTTTGACCGCTTCCACCGGGTACTGGCCGGCGGCGCTCTCGGCGGAGAGCATCACGGCATCGGTGTTGTCCAGCACGGCGTTGGCCACGTCTGAGACTTCCGCGCGGGTCGGCATGGGGCTGCTGATCATCGACTCCATCATCTGGGTCGCGGTGATCACCGCCTTGTTGAGGCGACGGGCGTGGGAAATGATGCGCTTCTGGATGCCCACCAGCTCGGCATCACCGATTTCCACGCCCAGGTCACCCCGGGCCACCATCACGGCATCGCTGGCGTGGATCAGGCCGTCCAGGGCTTCGTCGTCGGCCACGGCTTCGGCGCGTTCGATCTTGGCCACCAGCCAGGACTTGCCGCCGGCGGCTTCCATCAGGCGACGGGCTTCGTGCATGTCTTCGGCATCACGCGGGAAGGACACGGCCAGGTAGTCGACCTCCATGGAGGCGGCCAGCTTGATGTCTTCGCGGTCCTTGTCGGTCAGCGCCGGGGCGGTGAGGCCGCCGCCACGACGGTTGATGCCCTTGTGATCGGACAGCGGGCCGCCGATCAGGGTGGTGCAATGCAGTTCGGTGGCGGTCATGCCTTCCACGCGCAGGACCACGCGGCCATCGTCCAGCAGCAGTTCGTCACCCACGCGGCAGTCGGTGACCAGGCCCGGGTAGTCGATGCCGACCACTTCTTCGGTGCCTTCGGTGCGGGGATGGGCGATGGACAGGCGGAAGGGATCGCCGACCTTGAGTTCGATGCGCTTGTTGACGAACTTGGCGATGCGGATCTTCGGACCCTGGAGGTCGCCGAGCAGGGCGACATGGCGACCGTGCTTGGCGGCGAGATCCCGTACCAGCTGACCACGAGCCCGGTGCTCGTCGGGCGTGCCATGCGAGAAGTTCAGGCGGGCGACGTCGATGCCGGCGATGATGAGCTGCTCGAGGACTTCCGGAGAATTGCTGGCCGGGCCCAGGGTGGCGACGATCTTGGTACGGCGATAAATCATGCAGTCTTTCCTTTAGCGGATTGCAATCATGAGTCGACGCCTCGGAACCTGTTCACGATCTGCTGCGCGTCGGCCAAACGGCGTTGGAAATGCCTTGTTTGTCTCTAGCTCGCGAGAGCGTGAACAGGTGCCCGGCGCCGAGTCGACGTAGAACACGGAGCGCACCTCATTGTAGCGCTGTCGCGTGGCCAGCACATGACGGCTTTTCGCAGCTCTGTCACACCAATGGTCGTTTGCCCTCAAGAAGCGGGCCCCGGCGCCGATCTAGCGAACAGGAGGACTTTTCATGCGCCCTTATCTCTGCCTGTTCCTGCTGTTCGGCCTCAGCGGCTGCACCAGCGTTTCGATGAATTCCTATCTGGATGCCGCCTATAAATCCTACAGCGAAGGCGACTGCACCAATGCTCTGCTGCAGATCTCCCAGGCTGAGCGCAAAGGCCGGGCACGGCCCTGGCTGCAACCGGAATTTTCCATGCTGCGCGGCCAGTGCCTGGAGCAGCAGCAACTGTACGCCGACGCGGCCCAGACCTATCGTTTCATCCAGGTCCGTTTTCCGGCCAGCGAATACGCCTATCGGGCCCAGGCCCGACTGGACACCCTGCGCCAATTGGGGCTAGATGGCGGAACGGCCGTTGCGACGCCCCAGCCGGTGCGAAAACTACCGCAGCGCTGAGCTTTCCAGGACGTTGTCGGTAACGTGGCTTTACCGTGTGCAGGATGAATCGCACCATGACTCAGAATCGTCGTATCGAGCGCCACCAGCTGCCCTACTATCTGAAGGTGTTCAACCGCTTCACCGACAAGCCCATGGGCTACATCGGCAACATTTCCCGCGAGGGACTGCTGATGATCAGCCAGTTGCCCATGCTGGTGAATGCGCGCTTCGAGCTCCGCCTGAAGATTCCGGGCCAGGACGGCCAGCTGCACTTCGTCGACTTCGACGCCCGTTGCCAATGGAGTCATGAAGACGTGACGCCGGGCAACTATGACTCGGGTTTCAGCGTCGCCGAACCGCCAGCCGAATTCGCCGAGTTGATCGGCGTACTGCAGCACTATTTCACCTTCGGCCGCCTTTCTCAGTCGGCGATCTGATTCCGCTCGCCGGCGTTCCACAGCTGCAGCAGGCGAACGGGTAGATCCGCTGTTTCGCTGAGGGGCAGCCGGCGAATTCCTCGTCGCTCCAGCCGCGCGGCCATTTGCTCGCTTTCAATGCTGGTCTTCCAGGCTGCGGCATAGCGACGGGCATCGCGCCAGGTGCGGATGTCGCCAGGCTCTGCCATCCGCCGTAGCGCGGTGTCGACCAGCCAGAGCTGTAGGCCGCGCCGGGCCAGCTCCAGCCGCGCGAGCCAAGCCACCAGGCTGTCATCGAGCGGTGCCATGATCACCAGGACACTGCCGGGCTGCGCCTGGCGGCAGAGCCGTGTCAGCGCCGCCTTGAGGTCGGCCGTCGCATCTGCAGTCAGCTCCGGTAGGGCAGCTGGCGTAAAGGGGCGATCAGGCGTGGCGGCCGCCAGCAGGCGCAGTTCGGGATCGAGGCCATAGAGCCGCACCTCATTGCCACTGGCTGCCAGGGCCCGCCAGAAGCTCAGCGCCTGATGGTGGTCTTCGGGCCGGCCGGCTTTTCCTTGTCCTGGCGTAGCCATGTCGGCGATCAGCAGGTGCAGGGTAGTGTCCGCCCGCAGGCGTGCCCGAGATGCCGGCGCGAGAGGCGACGGATGCCCCCTGGTCCCCAGCCGGCGGGCGTTCAGCCATTCGAGGACGGCCAGCCCCAGGAGCAGCAGGGCGCCGGTCGCGGGCAGCCCTTGCCAGCGCAGGGGCGCCAATCCCCCCAGGATCAGGCTCAGCAGCGCCAGGGCGACCAGCGCCAGCGGCAGGCGGCGCCGGATCATGGGCGCGGTGCCGGACACTGTCCCAGCAGCTTGAGGATCTGGCCGTCCAGGCTGTCGCCTTCGAATTCGCGCTCCGGCGTCAGCCGCAGGCGCAGACGCAACACGGCGGGCAGCAGGGAGCGCACATCCTCGGGCGTCACACTGTCGCCACCGCGGAGGAAGGCCTGGGCCTGGGCGAGCCGTAGCAAGGCCTGGGCGGCGCGCGGTCCGGCGCCCTGCTCGAAGGCCGGCCACTCCCGGGTGAGACGGATCAAGCGCACGGCATGATCGAGGATCGGCTCCGCCGCCGGGATCCCTGCCACCAGCCGCTGCAGGGCTGGCAGATCGCGCGCCTGCAGCAGCGGGCGCAGGGCTGCCGCTTCCAGGGGATCGGTGTGACCCTGTTGCACGGCCTGGCGCAGGGCGGCGAGTTCCTGGCCTTCCGCCGGCCACTCGAGCCGCAGCTGCACCAGGAAGCGATCCCGCAGCGCCAGGGGCAGGTCGCTGCCGGGGCTGCGGGTGGCGATCACCATGAAGGGCGCGGGCAGCGGTACCTGGCGGCCTTCCAGGCTCAGCTGGCGACCTTGCAGGGCGTCGTCCAGCAGATTGAGGACCGGTGGCGGAGCCCGGTGCAGGTCTTCGAGCAGCACCAGGGAATTGAACAGCGGGCCCCGGCGCAGGCGGGCGCTGTCGCTGCCGGCGTCCATGACGATTTCGCCCGCCACCTCGCCAGGCGTCAGCGCCGGATGGCAGCGCAGTCGGGCGAACCCGGCATCCAGGCTGGCGGCCAGAGCGCGGGCCAATAGCGTCTTGCCCGCGCCGGTCGGCCCTTCCAGCAGCAGATGACCGCCGGCCAGCAGGGTGGCGAGCAGGCCTTCCACGGCGGCGTCCTGCTGCGGCAGCACCTTGAGCAGCGCCTGCCGCAGGGCCTGCAGCCGGGTCAGGGCGCGGGCCTTGACGCCGGTTTCGCCAGGGTCCGCTTGAGCGGCGTCAGGAGGGGAGCTGTCGGTCATCGGAAGTCCTCGGGAACGGGGGGCGCAGGGCCAGGCGCAATAGGCGCAGCTGGGCGATGCGACGGGTGAAGTCACGAGCGGAAAGGCGCGTCGGGCTGGGGCGCATCGCCTCGCCCACTGCGCGGGTACTCAGGCCGCTCAGCCGCGCAAGATGCTGCCAGCGCTCGGCCACGCCCTGGTCGGCGAGTTCGGGACGGCGGCGCTGCAGCTCGCGCTGGATGTCGCGCTGCAGAATGGCGATCAATTCGGGCCAGCGCTCGGGGTCGCGACGAGGTGCCGGATCCCGCTGCCGGCGTCTCAGCCAGAGTCCCGTCGCCAGCGTCACCAGCAGAAGCGCCAGGCCATAGCGTTGCAAGGCCGCTAGCCACAGCGGGATCGGCGGCGCGGGAGCGATCAGGGTCACCGGCGCGCCTTGGGTCAGATACCACAGCAGCCAGGCATTGTCGTACTGGCCGAGGTGGGCGTTGCTCCAGAGATCGGTGTCCGACAGCAGGGTCACGCTGCCATCGCCCCAGGGCAGCATCAGCATATGGGTGGCGCTGGTGCTGCTGGCCCAGGCCAGCGCCTGGTCGCCGACATCGAACAGGTGGCGACTGTCGTCGAAGCCGAGATAGGCGGGGGCATCGTCCTCGGCGAGATAGAGCTGGGTCAGATTGGGCCAGAGTGGCAGCGCCATGATCGGCGGGGCGGCGCCGCCCAGCTCACGGGTCGGCATGGGACGCACGCCCAGGGTCGCGCTGAGCGCCAGGGTGCTGTCATCGGCGACGGCCACCAGATGGCCGCCCGCTTCGACCCAGTCCAGCAACGCCTGGGCCTGGGAATCCGCCAGCGGTGGGTTGCCGGCCAGCCAGAATCTGACGCCTGCGGCGGGTAGTTCGTCGAGTTGCTCGGATTGGCCGCGTTGCACCCGGCTGCCGAAGTGGTGCAGGTAGGCGACCGCCAGGGCCTGGGGATCGGCGTTGCTGCTGCTGGCGAGCTGGGTGGCGAGCTGGCGGGCGGTGTGGCTGTCGAGTCCCTGATGGGTCAGGCGCAGGCTGGCCGGGCCGCTGTCGGCCTGCGGCGGCAGGGGGCAGGACAGCGGCTCCTGTTGGGCCAGGCAGGCCAGCGACAGGGTCAGCGCCCAGACGGCGGCACCCAGGCGTGCGGCGATACCTCGGCACCTGGAGCGAGCGGAGAGCCGATCGACTGAACGCATGGGAAGAGAGGATACGCGGGTAGACAGACACCAGAGCCTAGCGGGTGGGGGCGCTCGGGAGCAAGGCGCACGACGATGCTAGACTGCGCCGATTCTAGGGGAGGGCGGTGTGACGCAAAGTATCTTCTGGTACGACTTCGAGACCACGGGGATCGATCCACGGCGGGATCGACCGCTGCAGGTGGCCGGGGTGCGTACCGATCTGGACCTCAACGAAATCGAGGCGCCGCTCAATCTGCATTGCCGGTTGAGCGAGGATGTCCTGCCCCATCCGGCGGCCTGCCTGGTCACCGGGATCCTGCCGGCCACCCTGCAGCGCCTGGGGCTGCGCGAGCGCGACTTCGTCCAGCGCCTGCACGAGGAGCTGCGGCGTCCCAACACCTGCACGGTCGGCTACAACAACCTGAGATTCGACGACGAAATGGTGCGGCACAGCCTGTACCGCAACTTTCATGATCCCTATGCCCGCGAATGGCAGCAGGGCAACAGTCGCTGGGATGTACTCGGTCTGATCCGGGCGCTCTATGCCTTTCGCCCGGAGAGTCTGAACTGGCCGCAGGAGGAGCAGCGCGTTTCCCTGCGCCTGGACCGCCTGACCGTCGCCAATGGCATCGACCATGCCCAGGCCCATGACGCCCTGGCGGACGTCCGCGCGACCCTGGCCCTGGCGCGCCTGGTCAAGCAGCGGCAGCCCAGGCTCTACGACTATCTCTGGACGCAGCGTCAGAAAAAGGCAGCGCTGACGCGTATTCGTCTGCTCGAACCCCTGTTGCATGTCTCTGGGCGCTTCAGCGCTGAGCGGCACTTTCTCGCCCCCGTCCTGCCGTTGGCCTGGCATCCGGTCAATCGCAATGCGCTGATCGTCTGTGATCTTGGTCTGGCGCCGGAGCCGTTGCTGGAACTGGACGTCGAGGCCCTGCGCGAACGCCTCTATACCCGGCGGGAGGCGCTGGCCGAGGGTGAACTACCGGTACCGCTCAAGCTGGTACAGATCAATAAGTGTCCGATTCTGGCGCCCTTCAGCGTGCTGCGCCCGGTGGATACGGAGCGCCTGCAGTTCGATCTGGCAGCCGTCTGGCGGCGCGTCCGGCAACTGCTCGACCAGCGTGCGCACTGGCAACCCAAGGTGCAGGCACTCTATGCCGAGGCGTCCGGCTTTACAGCGCAAGAACAGGATGCCGAATTGAGACTGTACGACGGCTTCATCTCTGCCGAGGAACGGCAACTCTGCGAGCAAGTTCAGCAGTGTCCGGCGGAGCAACTTGGCAGTCGAACGTGGGCGTTCCAGGACGAGCGGCATCCCGAGCTGTTCTTTCGTTATCGAGCGCGCAACTTTTCCGAGTTGCTGACGGCGGAAGAGGGTGCCCGTTGGCGGCAATTCTGTCGGCAGCGACTACTGGGTGAAGACGGCCAAGGCCATATGACCTGCAAGCAGTTCCTCACCTTGACCGAACAACTGCGGTTTGAGGTCGCTGCTGATCTGGTGCCGATTCTCGAGGCCTGGTCAGCCCATGTCAGGGGCGTGATGCAACAGTTGGATAACCCCGTTATCGATGTGACATAAAGTCGCGATAAACAGGCGTCGATCAGAGACGTTTGTTAACAGAAAAAGAGTCTGGACTACCACGTCGAGGACAGAATCCAGCCGGCTCTTTATTGCGGCAGCGCAGGCTAGGAGAGGGCCGTGCTCAGGATCAAGGCGATTCGAGAGGCCGCCAACGCGAGGGGATGGTGAAGACTGCAGAGACAACGCCAGGGTTTAAAGCGGCGGAGCCCAAGCTAACCGCGCACCACGCAGGCGAAAAAAACGCCGGCTAGCCGGCGTTTCTTCTGATCAATCCAGCAGGGTTGCCCAGGATTCGACGTCGTCCGAACCCCACTTGGCTTTCCACTCTTTCAGGGTCTTGTGATTGCCACCCTTGGTTTCGATCACTTCGCCATTATGCGGATTCTTGTATTGCTTCACTTTACGAGCACGCTTGGGGGTATTGCCACTGCTGGACTTAGCAGCGCGCGCCTGGCGTGCGGGCTTGGCTTCGGTATCGAGAATGCCGATGATGTCACGCAGGGATTTCTGATATTCACCCATCAGCGCGCGCAGTTTCTTTTCGAATTCCAGTTCGCGCTGCAGTTTGTCGTCCTCTTGCAGCGACTTCAGGCGCTCCTGCAGTTCCTTGATAGCTTCTTCGGTCTGACGATATTCGTTGATGAGCGACATAAACGGCCTTTGTTCTGAGTGATGCAGAGATGAAAGTCTGGATCGATCATAGATTGACTATCGGAATAAGTAAACGGTCCGAGTGGCAAGTCGATAATTAAGGCGGCGGTCGTCACAACAAGGGAATTACCAGGAGACGGGCAACTTTCGACCAGATGACAGTGGAACTTGTCCGCCATTACTTGTCCTTTGCAAAGTCTTTACCGTCGCCGTACAGCCATGTGCGGCAGTCCCTTGCGCCGCTCGACGCTGCCCGCGAGTGCGCCTAGAATGCAGCCCCTTTTCGTTCGAGGTTGTGCTATGCAAACGTTTCGTCTGGTGATCGCCTGTCCGGACGGGGTAGGTATCGTGGCCAAGGTCAGCAACTTCCTGGCGACCTATAACGGCTGGATCACCGAAGCGAGTCACCATTCGGATACGGAGAGTGGCTGGTTCTTCATGCGCCATGAGATCCGCGCCGATTCACTGCCCTTCGATCTGGCCGGCTTCAGTCAGGCCTTCGCGCCCATTGCGCGGGAATTCTCCATGCAATGGCGAATCACCGATTCGGCCCAGCGCAAGCGCGTGGTGCTCATGGCCAGTCGCGAATCCCACTGCCTGGCCGACCTGCTGCACCGCTGGCACAGTGGTGAGCTGGATTGCGAGATTCCCTGCGTCATCTCCAACCACGACACCCTGCGCAGCATGGTCGAATGGCACGGCATTCCCTTCTTCCACGTGCCGGTCGATCCCGCCGACAAGCAGCCGGCCTTCGACGAGGTGTCGCGGCTGATCGAGCTGCATCAGGCGGATACCGTGGTGCTGGCGCGCTACATGCAGATCCTGCCGCCGGATCTCTGCGCACGCTATGCCCACCAGGTAATCAACATCCATCACAGCTTCCTGCCGTCCTTCGTTGGTGCCAAGCCCTATCACCAGGCGGCGCAGCGCGGCGTCAAGCTGATCGGCGCCACCTGTCACTACGTGACCGAAGAGTTGGATGCCGGGCCGATCATCGAGCAGGACGTGGAACGCGTCAGCCACCGGGACAACGTCGAAGACATGGTGCGCCTGGGCAAGGACGTCGAGAAGATGGTGCTGTCCCGCGGCCTGAGATACCACCTGCAAGAGCGGGTCATGGTCCATGGCAACAAGACCGTCATCTTCGACTGACAGCGAGCGTCCTGCGGAGCCGGGTACCGCAGCGGCGCCGCCACGGCTGGGCGAGGGCTGCCTCGCCCGCTATGACCTGCAGGCCATGGCGGAGGAGGGCGGCGCCGATTTCAGTGCCGCCGCGGCGCTGTGGCGGCAACTGCAGGCACCACAAGACACCGAGGACAGCGCGATAAACGCCCCGGACAGTGGGGATACGGACGTGACTCAGCTGTCCTGAGCGGCGGCTTCGGCGCTGGTCTTGGCCTTGAGATCGGCGATCTTGCGCACTTCCGAGGCGAACACCTCGTCCTGCACGGTCGGCCGTTTCTTCCAGGGTTTGCGATCGGGCTTGGGTTGCGCGGCGTAGGTGACGATTTCGCCACCGTAGACATCCTGATAGCGCTGGGCCTGGCGTTCCAGTTCAGCGCGAAGTTGATCTTTGGTCACGGGTTCGATCTTGTTCGAGTGTCGCGAGAGGCGAGCGGTCGTCAGGACCGCTCGAAGCCGGTGCGCAGGAAGCGCGGCTGCGGAGTCTAGCCGCCGCGACGCCCTTTGCCTATCCCACTCAATCCAGGATGCGCATGGACAGATCAATGGCCTTGACGTCCTTGGTCAGGGTGCCGATGGAGATGTAGTCGACGCCGGTCTGGGCGATGCCGAGCAGGGTGTCCTGGTTGACGCCGCCCGAGGCTTCCAGCTTGGCCTGGCCAGCGGTCAGGGCGACCGCCGTGCGCATGTCGGCCAGGCTCAGCTCGTCCAGCATGACGATGTCCGCGCCCGCGGTCAGGGCCTGTTCCAGCTCCTGCAGACTTTCCACCTCGACCTCCACCGGGCGCCCTGGCGCCAAGTGCCGGGCGGTGGCCACGGCCTGGGCGATGCCGCCACAGGCGGCGATGTGGTTTTCCTTGATCAGGAAGGCGTCGAACAGGCCGATGCGGTGGTTGTAGCAACCGCCGCAGGTGACCGCGTATTTCTGGGCGCGGCGCAGGCCGGGCAGGGTCTTGCGAGTGTCCAGCAGCCGTACGGCGGTGTCCTGCACCAGGTCGGCATAGTGGCGGCAGCGGGTGGCGGTGCCGGACAGCAGCTGCAGGAAATTGAGCGCGCTGCGCTCGCCGGTGAGCAAGGCACGGGCTGGGCCCTGGAGTTCGAACACCACCTGGTCGGGCGCGACCCGTTCGCCGTCCGCCACCTGCCAGCGGACCTCGACCGCGGGATCCAGCACCCGGAACACCTCGTCGACCCAGGCCGTACCCGCCACCACTGCGGCTTCACGGGTGATGATCCGCGCGCGTGCCTGTTGGTGAGCGGGAATCAAGCCCGCCGTGAGGTCGCCACTGCCGACGTCTTCGCGCAGCGCGGCGGCGACGTTATCGGTGATGACTTGGGCGAGATCGGCAAGGGTAGCGCTGGACATGAAAAGACTCCGAAAAGGGGCTGCAGGAGGCGAGCGGGCAACTTTAGGTGAGGTTGACGATCTGAGATAGACAACGTTGAATTATTTGATGGGCAGGCGCTGACCGACAGGTGCCTTGTGAACCCTGTCATGTACTGTGCAGATGCCGATTGGTCGATGCCTTAGCAGAGCAAATAATGGCACATCGACAACGTTTCACCTCGCGGCCAGGGCGGCCAACGTTGTTCAATGCTCCTGTAGTGGAACGCGATTCAGCCGAACGCAAGAACGGTTGTGGGAGGCGGTGGTGCAGAACGACGTAAACGTAGTTCATTTCAAGGCGCTCGGGGAATCTTCTTCCCGATTGCCTGCTGTGCTTTTACCGGTCAGGGATCGCGCCGCTCAGCGACTCAATGCCTCCTTGCAGCAGCTGTTCGACAACGCCGACGATGCGCTGTTTGAAATGGCCGATCGGGCCGGCAGCAACCAGGAACAAAGTCTCTACTTCGAAGCGATGCGCGACCTTCGCCTCAGACGCAAGAGCATCGAGCGCAGCTTTCTCCAGCAGTATTTCGAGCGCTTCGCCGCCCTGAACAATCTCGTCGGCAGCAAGCCGGAAATGCGTCTGGACAGCGTCTCCTACGAAGACCTGAGTCTGGTGCAGAACGATGCCCTGGAAGAGAGCGTCGCCGTGGACACCATGGTGGCCAAGGCGCTCAGCAACAACGCCATGGCGATCAGCCACCTGACCATTAGATTCAACACCCAGCTGGCCAGCAAGCTGGATGATTCGACCCATCCCCTAGGGCCACGCCGGCTGTGCGAGGCCTTCGTCGAGGCCTGCCGCGATCTCGACACCGACATCAAGGTCAAGCTGATCATCTACAAGCTGTTCGAGCGCTTCGTGCTCAACGGCCTCGGTCAGCTGTACGCGGAATCCAATCGGCAATTGGTCGATGCCGGGGTATTGCCCCAGCTCAAGGCCATTCCCCAGCAGGTACCGAATCGCTCGGCCAAGGGCTATAGCGGGCGCACCCCGGCCCACGTCAACGGCGAAGACGATGGCCAGGAGCTCTTTGGCACCCTGCAGGGCTTGCTGGCCCAGCTGCGCACCCCGGGCAGCGCCACCCTGGGTGGCGGCATGGCGGCCGATGAGGGGGCTGCGACCGGCGATGGCCAGGTCATCACCAGCTACGACCTCATGCGCCTGCTCTCTCACCTGCAGCAGCAGATTTCCAGCCAGTCCCTGGATGGCTATGACCTCAAGGCGCAACTGGGTGTGGCCCTGGGCCGCATCAGCGAGCGCTCGGGTCGAAAGCGCGTGGTGGGGCAGGTCGACGAAGACGTCATCAATCTGGTGGCGATGCTGTTCGAATTCATTCTCGACGACCTCACCCTGCCGGATTCGCTCAAGGCGCTGATCGCCCGGTTGCAGATTCCCATGCTCAAGGTGGCGGTCCTCGACAAGACCTTTTTCAGTCGCGGCAGCCATCCGGCGCGGCGCCTGCTCAACGAGATCGCCGCCGCTTCCCTGGGCTGGGGCGAGCAGAGCGATCTGCAACGCGACGGTCTCTATCAGAAGATCGAGCAGATCGTGCAGCGGTTGCTGTCCGACTTCGTCGACGATCCGGAGATCTTCGCTGAGCTGTTGGCCGACTTCATGGCCTATGTCAGTGACGAGCAGCGTCGCAGCGAATTGCTCGAACAGCGTACCCGCGATGCCGAGGAGGGGCGGGCACGGGCCGAGATCGCACGCCTGCAGGTCGAGCACGTCCTGAGCCAGCGCCTGCAGGAACATCAGCTGCCGGCCGCCGTGCAACGCGTCCTACGCGAAGCCTGGAGTCAGGTGCTGTTGCTGACCTGCCTGAAGCAGGGTTACGACTCCAGCGAATGGCGGGCGGCGCTCAAGACCATGGACGATCTGATCTGGAGCATCCAGCCCCACCACGACGTAGCGTCGCGCCAGCGTTTGCTGGAGATGGTGCCCGGGCTGCTCAAGGCACTGCGGGAAGGCCTGGCCAGCGCGGCCTTCGATCCGTTCTCCACCTCCGAATTCTTCACTGAACTCGAATCCCTGCACGTCCAGACCTTCCAGCAGACCCGTCCCGAGTTGGCAGAAGTGGCGGCGGTGGAGGCCGCGGTCGCGGTGCCCGTGCCGGCGCCTGCCGCTGAGCCCTTCGAGCTGCCTCGCGCGGAGCGGATCACCGGACTGACCAGTGACTCCCTGGAGTGGGTGGATAGCCTGTCAGTGGGCGCCTGGCTCGAAATCCTCGATGTCGAGCAGAAGCTGCGCTGCAAGCTGGCCGCGGTCATTCGCCCCATGGGCCGCCTGGTGTTCGTCAATCGCACCGGCATGAAGGTGCTGGACCGCACCCGTGAGGAACTGGCGCTGGATTACCAGGAAGGCCGGGTACGGCTGCTGGACGATGCCCTGTTGTTCGACCGGGCCATGACCTCGGTGATCGGCAGCCTGCGGGGTCAGTCGCCTTCCTGAGGTCGCTGCGACAGTAAAAAGCCGTCCCAAGGGACGGCTTTTTTGTGCGTGAGCCAAGGGGCCTAGTGCAGCTTCAGGCGCGGCTCGGTCTTGCGTCTCAGGTGGTCGCCGGCAAACAGCGCCAGGGCACGCAGCGGGCCATAGAGGGCGACCTGGTGCATGCGGTAGAGCGAGACGTAGAAGGTCCGCGCCAGCCAGCCTTCCAGGGTCAGGCTACCCAGGGCGCCGCCCATGAGATTGCCGACCGCGCTGAAGCGCGACAGCGAGATCAACGAGCCATAGTCCTTGTAGACGTAGTCGGGCAGCGGCTTGCCTTCCAGGCGGGCCTTGAAGGTCTTGACCAGCAACGAGGCCTGCTGGTGAGCGGACTGCGCCCGGGGCGGTACGGTACGGGTGTCGCCGGGGGTCAGCGGGCAGGCCGCGCAGTCGCCAAGCGCGAAAACATTCGGGTCGCAGGTAGTCTGCAGCGTCGAGTTGACCACCAGCTGGTTGATGCGGTTGGTTTCCAGCCCCGCCAAGTCCTTGAGAAAGGCCGGAGCGCGGATACCGGCAGCCCAGACCTTGAGACTGGCCGGGACGAATTCGCCCGCGGTCTGCAGGCCGTCGGCGCGGACTTCCTTCACCGCCGAGCCGGTCAGCACCCGCACGCCGAGTTTTTCCAAGGTGCGGTGCGCCTGGCCGGCGATGCGTTCGGGCAGCGCCGGCAGGATGCGCGGACCAGCCTCGACCAGGGTGATGCGCAGGTCTTCGGGGCGGATGCGATCCATGCCATAGGCCTGCAGCTCTTCGGCGGCGTTGCGCAGCTCGGCCGCCAGTTCCACGCCGGTAGCGCCGGCACCGACGATGGCCACCTCGATGTACTCACCCGGCTGCTCGCTGACGTGGGCACGCAGGTAGTGGGTCAGCAGCTTGCGGTGGAAGCGTTCGGCCTGGGCACGGGTATCGAGGAAGATGCAATTTTCCGCGGCGCCCGGGGTGCCGAAATCGTTGGTGGTGCTGCCGATGGCCAGCACCAGGGAGTCATAGCCGATCTCCCGCTCCGGGACCAAGATGGCGCCATCGTCCTCGATCGCGGCCAGCTGCACCTTGCGGCGCTCGCGATCCAGGCCGGTCATGCGTCCGAGCTGGAAGTCGAAATGGTTCCACTTGGCCTGGGCGACATAGCTCAGCTCGTCCTCGGTGGAGTTGAGGGAGCCGGCGGCCACCTCGTGCAGCAGGGGTTTCCACAGGTGGGTGGCATTGGCGTCGATCAGCACGATCTGCGCCTGGTCGCGCTTGCCCAGGCTACGGCCCAGGCGGGTAGCCAGTTCCAGGCCGCCGGCGCCGCCGCCGACGATAACGATGCGATGGGTCATGGAGAGCACTCTTAGAGAAGGAAAGCCTTGGCCGGACCGGGCGCGTCGCCGCAAGCGGGCGCAGTCCCAGGCCGGTGGAATCTAGGGTCGTCGGAGCGCGCGAGAATCGAGTCATCTAGCAGAGAAGATGGGCGAAAAGTCGTCACTTTCAAGGGAGGCGGCCTGCATCTGCTCTGGCAAGGACGTACGCGGCGACGAGAGGTCGCGCTAGTTTAACCGGGCTGGCCTGGCCATTCGACCCTAGGGAAACTGGGGTCAATCCAGGACCTCCACCCGATCGCCCAGGCGGATGATGCCGCTTTCCAGGACCCGGGCCGTGAGACCGCCATGACCACGCATGGCCTGGAAGGTACCCACGCCCAGACGTTCTTCCAGGCGTGCGCAGGGTTGGCACCAGCCGGTAGTCTCCAGCACCGCCTGGCCGATGCGAAAGCGCCGGTTCTTCAGGCTGAAGAGATTGATTCCGGCGATGGCCAGATTGCGGCGGAGGTCGGCGGGTGCCACGGCCTTGCCGATCAATGCGGCCACCACCGGCAGGTGCTCCCACTGGATGAGGGTGACCTGGCGCTGGTTGCGCGGGGTAGGGCGGGCGTGATCGCCGGTGAGGCCGGCGTCCCGCCGGGCTTCCACCGCGTCGATCTCGACCATAGGTGCGCGGGAGGCGGGTCGCACACCGATCCAGCGCACCTCGCCGGACTGGGGAACCTGGGCGAGCAGTTCTTTGAGCGGGATCATGGGGCTCCTCGACGCGATGGTGGTGCCAATCCGAGCGGTAGGGCAGGATAGCGGCCTTGATGGACCGTTCAAGAGAGGATGCCATGCGCGCAAGAGTTCTGGCGTTGTTACTGTCGTGCCTGCTGTTGCCCCTGACCGCCCTGGCGCTCGAACCGGGTGAGCGGGTGGTGCCCTTCACCCTGCTCGATCAGCGTGATCGGCCCTATACCTTCGACGACCAGCTGCAGGTTCTGCTGGTGGCGCGCAGCATGAGTGGCTCGGGGCTGGTCAAGGAAGCCATGCGCGAGCAGCCGGCGAACTATATCGACGGCACCCGGGTGGCCTATGTCGCCGACATCAGCAGCATGCCGGCGGCCATTACCCGGATGTTCGCCGTGCCGGCCATGCGCAAGTACGGCTATCGGGTACTGCTCGATCGCGAATCGCGCATCGTGCCGCGCTTTCCTGGCGATGCCAGCAAGGTGCTCTGGGTGACCCTCGACCATGGCCGCTTCGTCAGCCAGCGCGAATTCAGCGACGCCAATGCCCTGCGCGACGCGCTCAAGGCCAAGGCCCGTTGATGGACGGGGTGTTCGTCGATGGCTGGTATCGCGAGGCGCGGCTCTGTCCTTCGCCCAACCACAACGAACGCCCGGCAGGGACCGAGGTGTCCTTGCTGGTGATCCACAACATCAGCTTGCCGCCCGGGCAATTTGGCACCGGCTGCGTCCAGGCCTTCTTCCAGAACTGCCTGGATCATTCGGCCCATCCCTTCTTTGCGGAGATCGCCGAACTGAAGGTGGCGGCGCACTTTCTCATCGAACGCGACGGGGTGGTCACCCAGTTCGTGTCCTGTGAGCAACGCGCCTGGCATGCCGGCGTCTCCTCCTTCGAGGGGCGCGAGAACTGCAACGACTTCGCCCTGGGCATCGAGCTGGAAGGTACGGACGACCTGGCCTACACCGACGCCCAGTACCGCGCCCTGGGACGGCTGACGCGGGCGTTGCAACGCGCCTATCCGGCGATCACTGCCGAACGTATCCAGGGCCACAGTGACATCGCCCCCGGACGCAAGACCGATCCGGGCTCGGCGTTCGACTGGCCGCGTCTACATGCCGAGCTGCAGGGCCACGAGGCCTAGCGCAGGCGATCCGCTTCCCAGCCGAACACCGCGCAGGCATTGCGCGTGGTGGTCGCTGCCAGCGTCTCAGGCGAGACCTGCCACAGCGGCGCCAGAGCCGCGCAGATGGCCGGCAGATGGGTGGGGCTGTTACGCACGTCCGGGTGCATAGCGGGTGGCATGTCCGGGGCGTCGGTCTCCAGCACGATGTCATCCAGGGGCAGTTGCGGCAGCACGCGCTGCAGGCGCCTGGCCTGGGGCCAGGTGGGCGCGCCGCCCAGACCTATCTTGAAGCCCAGACGCAGATACTCGCGGGCTTCCTCGAAGCTGCCGGAAAAGGCGTGGGCGATGCCGGCCCGGGGTGGCTTGAGGCGTTTCAGGATCTTGACCACATCGGCATGGGCGCGGCGCACGTGCAGCAGCACCGGCAACTCCAGCTCCATGGCCAGGCGCACCTGCTGTTCGAAGAACCAGGCCTGGCGCGCCTTGTCGGGCGTCTCGATGAAATAGTCCAGCCCGATCTCGCCCAGGGCGCAGAGCCGGGGATCGGTTCGACGTTCCAGGCAGAAGGCCCTGAGCGCCTCGATATCGGCCTCCTGGTGGCGCTGCAGGTATAGCGGATGCAGGCCCGGAGCCGCATAGAGGCCGTCATGGGCTGTTGCAACCCTCCAGAGTTGCGGCCACTGGCTGCGCTCGACACCGATCAGTACCTGGCGCACCACGCCGAGTCGCGCGCAGTCGGCCAGCAGCGCCGCCCGTTCGGCGTCGAAGCCCGGATAGTCCAGGTGATTGTGGGTGTCGATCAGCAGGCTCATGACAGGCGGCGTTTGAGGACCCTCGGGATGGCTTGGACACCGGGCAGGTAGTGGTCGTTTTCCAGGGCGTCCAGCATCAGTTCCAGGGCGCGCTCGGTGATGACCTCGTGCTGCTGGGAAATGGCGTTGACCTTGAACGGCAGGTAGTCGAGCAACTGGGTGTCGCCAAAGGTGGCCAGGCGCAGGGTGTCACCCGCGGCCAGCGGATGATCGCGCAGCACGTCCAGCACACCCTGCAGCAGGACGTAGGAGGTGGTCAGCAGGGCCTCGGGCCAGTGGCCGAGTTCTTCGATCATGGCCAGCGCCTGGGTGCGGCCGCCGTCGCGGCTGTAGTGAGGGGCATGACGCTCCCAATGGCGCGCTGGGTGATCGGCGAGGGCGGCAGCGAAGCCGGCGGCGCGCTCGCGGCTGATGACCAGGTCCGGACGCGCCCCGATCAGGGCGATGCTATGGGTATCCGGGGTCAGCAGGGTGGCGGCCAGCTGCCGCCCGGCGGTGTGGTCGTCGCTGACCACCGAGCAGAACTGCGCGGGATCGAGTTGGCGGTCGATGGCGATGATCGGGATGTTGTGTTCCTGCAGTTGCCGGTAGGGCGCGTCGTCCTCGGCCAGGCTACTGGCGGTGAACAGGCCGTCGCAGCGGCGGGCACGAAACAGCGCGATGAGCTGGCGCTCGCTGTCGGGATTGTCGTCGGTGCAGGCGATCAGCAACTGGTAGCCGCGGGCCCGTGCCCGTCGTTCCAGCTGCTTGGCGAGGCGTGCATAGCTGGGGTTTTCCAGGTCGGGCAGCAGAAAGCCCAGGGTGTGGGTCGCCCCGCGGCGCAGGCCGGCGGCGCGCTGATCAGGCTGATAGCCGTGGGCCTCCACCACGGCCATGACCCGCGCCACGGTCGCGGCGCTGATGCGCCTTTGCGCCGCCTTGCCATTGATGACATAGCTGGCGGTGGTAAGGGATACGCCGGCCAATTGGGCGATGTCGCTGAGTTTCACGCCTGTTCCTCATCGGACCTGAATCGCCTGTGCTGTACGCCATGAACGAGACGGTCTTTATTGTGTGTTGTGCTTCAAGGATCGGCGATTATCGAGTAACGTTCCAGTCCCATTGGGTGAAACGTTTCAGCTTTCTGTTGTCCGAGGGCTGGCACGAATCTGCCAAGGGCCCTGCCACGCCTCTCCGGGCGCGATTGCAGGGCTGAGCGAGCCGGCAAGCATCTATTACAAGAAAGGCACGGCGCCAGGATCAGGCGCGCGGCGCCGGAGGTATCCTTCCATGTTCGAACTCAATGCCCAGCATATCCGCATGGCCCAGCAGGCGCCGGACAAGGCGACCGCCCTGGCCATGCTCGCCGAGTCCCTGGTGACCGATGGCCTGGTCGCCCCGGGTTATCTCGAAGGGCTCAAGGCCCGCGAGGCCCAGGGCTCCACCTACCTCGGCCAGGGTATCGCCATTCCCCATGGTACGCCGCAGACCCGCGACCAGGTGCATGTCACCGGCGTGCGGATGATGCAATTCCCGCACGGAGTAGACTGGGGTGATGGTCAACTGACCTACCTGGCCATCGCCATCGCCGCCAAATCCGACGAACACCTGCGCATCCTGCAGCTGCTGACCCGCGCCCTGGGCGAGAGCGATCTGCAGCAGGCCCTGCGCGAGGCCCGTGAACCCCAGCAGATCCTCGACCTGCTGCAGGGCGCGCCCCAGGCGCTGGCACTGGACGAAGAACTGGTGCAACTGGCCATCGATGCCGAGGACCTGGAAGACCTGGCCTGGCAGGGCGCCCGGATGCTCAAGCACATGGAGTGCGTGGGTGCCGGCTTCGCCGGTGCCCTGCAAACCAGCCAGCCGCTGCCGCTGGGCGACGGCCTCTGGTGGCTGAACAGCGAGACCGCGGTGAAGCGCCCCGGCCTGGCCTTCGTCACCCCGCTGCAGGCCTTGCAGCTGCAGGAGCAGCCGGTGCGTGGCCTGTTCTGCCTGGCCAGCCTGGGCGAGGGCCATCGCGCCCTGCTCGAACGCCTCTGCGATCTGCTCGTCGCCGGTCGTGGCCAGGAGTTGGCCCAGGCCACCTCCCGCCGCGCCGTGCTCGAAGCCCTGGGCGGCGAAGTCGCCCCCGACTGGCCCAGCGCCCAGGTGGTGCTGGCCAATGCCCATGGCCTGCACGCCCGTCCGGCCAAGGAGCTGGCGCGGCTGGCCAAGGCCTATGACGGCGAGATCCGCGTGCGCGTCGATGGCGGCGCCCCGGTCTCGGCCAAGAGTCTGTCGCGGCTGCTGGCGCTGGGTGCCCGGCGTGGCCAGACCCTGGAATTCCTCGTCGAACCCGGTACCCCGGCCGCGGCCGCGCTGAACGATCTGATCGGCGCCGTGCAGGCCGGTCTCGGTGAAGAGGTGGAACCGGTCACCGCCAGTGCCCCGGCCCCCGCCGGTGCCGCCCGGGTCACCGCCATCAGCCTGGTGGACCCGTCCGAACAACTGCCGCTGGCCCCGGGCGATCGCGCTCAGGCCGTGGCCGCCGCCCCCGGCCTGGCCGTGGGCCCGGCCCATGTGGTGGCGCCCCAGCACTTCGACTATCCGGCCACCGGCGCAGGCGCCGCCGCCGAACGCCAGCGGCTGGATGCGGCCCTGGCTGCGGTACGCGCCGACATCGAGGCGCTCATCGCGCGCAGCGAAGCCAGTGCCCTGCGCGAGATCTTCCTGACCCACCTGGAGATGCTGGAAGATCCGGATCTGCAGCAGGGCATCGCCGCCCGGCTCAAGGCCAACGCCAGCGCCGCCGCGGCCTGGGACGCCCAGATCGAGGAGGCGGCCAGCCAGCAGGAAGCCCTGCACGACAAGCTACTCGCCGAACGCGCCGCCGATTTGCGCGACGTCGGTCGCCGGGTACTGGCCCAGCTGTGCGGCGTCGAATCCGCCCGTGAACCCGAAGAACCCTATGTGCTGGTGATGGACGAGGTCGGCCCGGGCGATGTGGCCCGACTGGATCGCGAGCGCGTCTGTGGCATCCTCACCGCCCGTGGCGGTGCCAGCTCCCACAGCGCCATCGTCGCCCGCGCCCTGGGCATTCCGGCCATCGTCGGCGCCGGTCGCCGCGTGCTGGATCTGGCGCCACGCAGCGTGCTGCTGCTGGATGGCGACAAGGGCACCCTGGAAATCGCTCCGGATGCCCGTCGCATCGACGCCGTCCAACGTGAGCGGGAGGTCCAGGCCGAACGCCGCCGCGCCGCGGAAGCGCGCCGTTTCGAAAGCGCCACCACCCGTGACGGCCACCACGTCGAGATCGCCGTGAACCTGGGCGACACCGCCCAGGCCGCCGCCGCGGTGGAGCAGGGCGCCGAAGCCGTCGGCCTGCTGCGGACCGAACTGGTGTTCATGAGCCATGACAGTGCACCCGACGAAGCCGCCCAGGAAGCGGAATACCGCCGCGCCCTCGATGGCCTGGCCGGCAAGCCGCTGGTGGTGCGTACTCTGGACGTCGGTGGGGACAAGCCGCTGCCCTATCTGCCGCTGCCGCCGGAAGAGAATCCCTTCCTCGGCATCCGTGGCATCCGCCTGACCCTGCGCCGCCCGGAACTGCTGGAAACCCAGCTGCGCGCTCTGCTCAAGGCCGCCGATGGCCGCCCGCTGCGGATCATGTTCCCCATGATCGGCCGGATCGAGGAATGGCGCCAGGCACGTGACATCCTCGACCGCCTGCGTCAGGAGATCCCCACCACCGATCTGCAGGTCGGCATCATGATCGAGGTGCCCTCGGCTGCGCTGCTGGCCCCGGTGCTGGCTCCGGAAGTGGACTTCTTCAGCGTCGGTACCAACGACCTGACGCAATACACCCTGGCCATCGACCGCGGCCATCCGCTGCTGTCCGGCGAGGCCGATGGCCTGCACCCCAGCGTGCTGCGCCTGATCGACATGACGGTGCGCGCCGCCCATGCCCACGGCAAGTGGGTAGGCGTCTGCGGCGAGCTGGCGGCCGATCCCCTGGCGGTGCCGGTGCTGGTCGGCCTGGGCGTCGACGAGCTGTCGGTCTCGGCCCGCAGCGTGCCGCTGGTCAAGGCCCGGGTGCGCGAACTGGAGCTGCGTCTGGTGCAGTCCTGCGCCGCCCGCGCCCTGGAACTGGCCACTGCCGCGGAAGTGCGGCAGAGCGTGGAGGCCCTGCGATGAGCCGTATCCTCACCCTGACCCTCAATCCGGCGCTGGACCTCACCGTCCAGTTGCCGGAGCTCAAGCCCGGCGCGGTCAATCGCAGCGAGGCGGTGATCGTCCATGCCGCCGGCAAGGGCATCAACGTCGCCCAGGTGCTGGCCGATCTCGGCCACGACCTGACGGTGAGCGGCTTTCTCGGTGCTGACAACGCCACCGCCTTCGAGGCCCTGTTCGCCCGCCGCGGCTTCACCGATGCCTTCGTCCGGGTCGCCGGCGAAACCCGCAGCAATCTCAAGCTGGCCGAGGCCGCTGGGCGCATCACCGACATCAACGGACCCGGCCCGGAGGTGTCCGCCGCCGCCCAGCAGGAATTGCTCGAAACCCTCGATCGCCTGGCCCCTGGCCACGACGCCGTGGTGGTGGCCGGCAGCCTGCCGCGCGGGGTGACCCCCGAGTGGCTGGCCGCGCTGGTCGGTCGGCTCAAGTCGCTGGGCCTGCCGGTGGCCCTGGACACCAGTGGCGCCGCCCTGCGCGCCGCCCTGGCCGCCGGTCCCTGGCTGATCAAGCCCAATACCGAAGAATTGGCCGAAGCCTGTGGTGCACCCGCCGAGACCGCCACCGAGCAGGCGCTGCTGGTCGAACAGCTGCGTGCGCTGGGCATCGAGCACCTGGTGATCTCCCAGGGCGCCGATGGCGTGCGCTGGTATGGCGCCCTGACCCTGGAGGCGCAGCCGCCCAAGGTCACGGTGGCCAGCACCGTTGGCGCAGGGGATTCCCTGCTGGCCGGCATGCTGCACGGCCTGCTCACCGGCCAGTCGCCGGAGCGCACCCTGACCACGGCCACTGCCATCGCGGCCCTGGCGGTCACCCAGATCGGCTTCGGCATCAATGATCCCGCGCAACTCGCCACCTTCGAAGACCAGGTGCGGGTACGCGTCCTTCCCGACTTTCCGCTAGAACAAGAATCAGGGGTAACCCCATGAACATCGCCATCGTCACGACCTGCCCGACCGGCATGGTCACCAGCGTGCTCAGCGCGCGCCTGCTGGACGCCGCCGCCCAGCGCCGCGGCTGGACCACCAGCGTCGAGATCCACGACGGCCCCGAGGCCACCCTGCTGACTGACGATCAGGTGGCGCGCGCCGAACTGGTGGTGGTGGTCCATACCGGGGCGGTCGATCTGTCCCGCTTCGTCGGCAAGCGTGTCTACCGCGCCGCGCCGGCCGAAGCCCTGCGCGACGTCGATGCCTTCCTGCAGCGCGCCGCCAGCGAGGCCAAGGTGCTGGAACAGGCCCCGGCGGCCAGCGACGCTGCGCCGAGCGTACCGGCCAGTGCCAGCGAGACGCCACGGCTGGTGGCCATCACCGCCTGCCCGACCGGTGTCGCTCACACCTTCATGGCGGCCGAGGCGCTGCAGAACGCGGCCAAGAAGCTCGGTTATCGCCTGCACCTGGAAACCCAGGGCTCGGTAGGGGCGCGCAATCCGCTGCCGGCCGAGGCCATTCGCGATGCCGACGTGGTGCTGCTGGCCACCGACATCGAGGTCAACGTCGAGCGCTTCGCCGGCAAGCGCGTCTATCGCTGCGGTACCGGGGTCGCCCTCAAGCAACCCGAGGCGACCATCAAGAAGGCGCTGGCCGAGGGCGAGACCCTGGCCGGCAGTGCTGCGCCAGCGGCGGGCGAGGGCGCCAAACCCGCAAAGAAGGAAAGCGCGGGCGTCTACAAGCACCTGCTCACCGGGGTGTCCTACATGTTGCCGATGGTGGTGGCGGGCGGTCTGCTGATCGCCCTGTCCTTCGTCTTCGGCATCGAGGCCTTCAAGGAACAGGGCACCCTGGCCGCGGCGCTGATGCAGATCGGCGGCGAATCGGCGTTCAAGCTGATGGTCCCGGTGCTGGCCGGCTACATCGCCTATTCCATTGCCGACCGGCCGGGTCTCGCGCCTGGCATGATCGGTGGCTGGCTGGCCGCCAGCCTGGGCAGCGGCTTCATCGGCGGCATCATCGCCGGCTTCCTGGCGGGCTACGTGGCCAAGGCCATCGCCCAGCACGTCAAGCTGCCGGCCAGCGTCGAGGCGCTCAAGCCGATCCTGATCATCCCGCTGTTCGCCAGCCTCATCGTTGGCCTGGTGATGATCTACCTGGTCGGCACCCCGGTGGCCGGCGCCCTGAGTCGGCTCACCGACTTCCTCAACAACCTGGGTACCAGCAACGCCGTGCTGCTCGGCCTGATCCTCGGCGCCATGATGTGCATCGACTTTGGCGGCCCGATCAACAAGGCCGCCTACGCCTTCACCGTCGGCCTGCTGGCGTCCAAGACCTACGGGCCCATGGCCGCCACCATGGCCGCCGGCATGGTGCCGCCCATCGGCATGGGCATCGCCACCCTGCTGGCGCGGCACAAGTTCGCCCAGAGCGAGCGCGAGGCGGGCAAGGCGGCGTCGGTGCTGGGGCTGTGCTTCATCTCCGAGGGCGCGATTCCCTTCGCCGCCAAGGACCCGCTGCGGGTGATCCCGGCCAGCGTCATTGGCGGCGCCCTCACCGGCGCCCTGGTGATGCTGTTCAACTGCAAGCTGATGGCGCCCCACGGTGGCCTCTTCGTGCTGTTGATCCCCAACGCCATCAGCCATGCCTGGCTGTACCTGGCGGCCATCGCGGCCGGCAGTCTGGTGACCGGCGTGATCTACGCGGTGCTCAAGCGCAACGAAGCCGCCACCGAGCTGGTGCCCGCGGCCTGATCCAGAGCCTGGCAACAGCGCTGTAACAAGAGGTTACACTGGGAGGCTCCTGCCTCTTGGTGGCCCCTTGTCCATGTCCGATCCCGTCTTTCCCGATACCGATCCCGAAGTCGCCGCCCGCCGTCGGCTGCATCTGCTGCGCCATCGCCGGCGCCGTCGGTTGCGCCAGTGGCGCCAGCGCATCGCCTTCTGGGTCGGTGCGGTGCTGGTGGGTCTGGCCGGTCTGGCCTTCGCCTGGCTGGCCGATGCCTCCTTCGGCCTCTTTCAGAAGATGCTGCAGCACAGTGCGATCTGGCCTTGGCTGGTGACGCCCCTGGGTTTTGCGTTGCTGGTCTGGCTGACGCAAGGTGCGCTGCGCGATGCCCGCGGCAGCGGCATTCCCCAGGTCATCGCTACCCTCGAACGACCCGAAGCGGACCTACGCGCGCGCCTGCTCGCGCCGCCCATCGCCCTCGCCAAGCTGCTGCTCACTGCCGGTGCCCTGCTGGTAGGTGGCTCGGTGGGGCGTGAAGGGCCCACCGTGCATGTCGGCGCGGCCCTGCTTTATGGCTTCGGCAAGCGCCTCGGGTTGCACGGGCGCCGAACCCTGTCCGGACTCATCCTCGCTGGTGGTGCCGCCGGAATTGCCGCGGCCTTCAACACGCCCCTAGGCGGGGTGGTCTTCGCCATCGAGGAGTTGACTCACACCTTCGAGCAGCGCTTCAGCGGCCTGGTGCTGACCGCCGTACTGCTCGGCGGCATCGTCACCCTGGGTATCGTCGGCCCCTACAGCTACCTCGGCGCCCTGGATCTGCGCCTGACCTGGGGCTTGGGCTGGATCGGGGTGGCCGTCATCGGGGTCGTCGGCGGACTGCTGGGCGGCTGCTACGGTCGCCTGGTGCTGCCCACCGACCAGGGCTGGCTGGGGCGCCTGAACGCCCTGCGCGGGCGGCGTCCGGTGGCTTTCGCCGCCGCTTGTGGACTGGTGCTGGCGGCGCTGGGGTTGCTTTCCGGCCAGCACGTGTTCGGCACCGGCTACGCTGAAACCCACGCCATCCTGGCCGGCGAACCCGTGACCGGGGGCGACTTCCTGCTGTGGAAATTCCTCGCCAACGTCGTTTCCTACCTCGCCGGGGTACCGGGCGGTCTGTTCTCGCCCTCCCTGGCGGTCGGTGCGGCCCTGGGGCCCTGGCTGGTCGATTGGCTGCCGGGCATGAGTCTGCCCCAGTGCGCCCTGCTGGGGCTGGCCGCCTACCTGGCCGGGGTCACCCGCACCCCGTTGACCGCCACGGTCATCACCCTGGAGCTGGCCCACAGCCCGGACATGGCGTTGCCGGTGCTGGCGGCCTGCCTGCTGGCCGCTGCCGTCTCCGGCTGGCTGATGCCGGTGCCGCTCTACCATGCGCTGTCGCAGCAGGTGCTCAATGCCCTCACGCCCCGGCGGAACTAGGCCCTAGCGCCCACCACCGATGTCCAGCAGCGCGCCGGTGGTGTAGGAGGCCTCGTCCGACAGCAGCCAGAGGATACCGGCAGCGATCTCCTCGGCCTCGCCCGCACGTCCCAGCGGAGTGGTCACGCCCAGGCGCTCGGCGCGCCCCGGTTGGCCACCGCTGGCATGGATGTCGGTGAGGGTCACGCCCGGTCGCACCGCGTTGACCCTTACCCCGTGCGGACCGAGTTCCTTGGCCAGACCGAGGGTCAGGGTGTCCAATGCCGCCTTGCTGGCGGCGTAGTCGACATATTCGTTGGGCGAGCCCAGCCGTGCGGCGATGGACGAGACGTTGACGATGGCACCGCCGCGGCCGCCCCGTTCGCGGGACAGGTGACGGGCCGCCTCGCGGGCGCAGAGAAAGGCGCCGTAGACGTTGACCTCGAACATCCGTCGCAAGCGCTCGGCGCTCATCTCCACCAGCGGCTGCGAGCGGTCGACGATGCCGGCGTTGTTGACGAAGCCGTCAAGCCCGCCGAAGCGTTCCACCGTGCGCTCGAACAGCGCCACCACCTCGGCTTCATCGGCGACGTCGGCGCGCACGGCCAACCCTTCCGCGCCAAGGGCTTCGATCTCGGCCAGGGTGGCCTGGGCCGCGGCCTCGTCCTGGCGATAGTTGAAGGCGACATTCCAGCCGCGGGCGGCGGCGCTGAGGGCCGTGGCGCGGCCGATACCGCGACTCGCACCGGTGATGAGCAGGGTCTTGCACATGATGAAAACCTCGGGCTAGAGAGCGGAGAGGAGAGATGGCTAACCGTCTGATGTGTCGAAAAAAGCTTGGACGTGCCCGACGTTTCGCCTAAAAGTAAGGCGAACGGCACGCGCCGCATTATCCGCGGCCACTTCGCGATCTGATTCCTAAGCGCTTGCAGAGGTCAATCCTGATGACGAGACCCCGCTTCATCTCGCCCAACGAAGTTTCCGCGCTCCGTACCAACATCCTCTCCAAGCTCACCTACGCCGTCGGCAAGGATCCCGACAACGCCCTGGATCACGACTGGTTCCAGGCCACCGCCCTGGCCGCCCGGGACTACATCGTCGACCGCTGGATGAGTCGCACCCGCGATGCCTATCGCACCGGCCAGAAGCGGGTTTACTACCTGTCCCTGGAATTCCTCATCGGTCGGCTGCTGATCGACAGCCTGTCCAACCTCGGCATCCTCGAAGAGACTCGCCGCGCCCTGGCCGACCTGGGCGTCGATCTGGAACGCATTCGCGGGCTGGAGCCGGACGCCGCCCTGGGCAACGGCGGCCTGGGTCGCCTGGCCGCCTGCTTCATGGAGAGCATGGCTACCCTGGGCATCGCCAGCCATGGCTACGGCATCCGCTACGAGCACGGGCTGTTCCGCCAGGTGATCGCCGATGGCTTCCAGCTGGAGCAGCCGGAAAACTGGCTGGATTTCGGCAACCCCTGGGAATTCGAACGCGCCGAAGTGGTGTACGAGATCGGCTTTGGCGGCCATGTCGCCCCCTATGGCGAAGGCGATCCGCGGCGCCAGGTGTGGACGCCCGGCGAGCGCATCCGCGCGGTGGCCTACGACACCCCGGTGATCGGTTGGGGCGGGGAGGGCGCCAATACCCTGAGACTCTGGCGCGCCCGACCGCTGGAGATCCTGCACCTGGAAACCTTCAACGCCGGCGACCATGTCGGCGCCGTGGCCAACGAGGCCCGCGCCGAGAGCATCTCGCGGGTGCTCTATCCGGCCGACAGCAGCGAAGCCGGCCAGGAGTTGCGCCTGCGCCAGGAGTATTTCTTCGTCGCCGCCTCCCTGGCCGACCTGACCCGCCGCCACCTCAAGCAGCACAACGACCTGCTCAGCCTGCCCGAGCACGTGTCCATCCAGCTCAACGACACCCACCCGGCCATCGCCGTGGCCGAGCTGATGCGACTCCTGGTGGACGTCCACGGCATTCCCTGGGACGCCGCCTGGAGCACCACCGTCGGCACCCTCAGCTACACCAACCACACCCTCCTGCCCGAAGCCCTGGAGACCTGGCCGGTGCAGCTGATGGAGCGCCTGCTGCCGCGCCACATGCAGATCATCTACCTGATCAACGCGCAGTTCCTCGACTCCCTGCGCGCCCGCGGCGAAACCGATGGCGCCATGATCTCCTATGTCTCCCTGATCGACGAAAGCCAGGGTCGCCGGGTGCGCATGGGCAACCTCGCCTTCCTTGGTTCCCACAGCATCAATGGCGTCTCCGGGCTGCACACCGACCTGATGCGCAAGACGGTCTTCCGCTCGTTGCACCGCCTCTATCCGGATCGCATCAACAACAAGACCAATGGCATCACCTTCCGCCGCTGGTTGCACCAGGCCAATCCGGCGCTCACCGACCTGCTGGTGGATACCCTCGGCCAGGGTGTGCTGCACGACCCCGAGAAGACCCTGCCGCAGCTCAAGCCCTATGCCAATGACGCCAACTTCCGCGAGCGCTTCGCCCTGCAGCGCCAGCGCAACAAGGACACCTTCACCAGTCTGGTGAAGCAGCGGCTGGAGATCGATCTCGATCCCGGCGCGCTGTTCGATGTCCAGATCAAGCGCATCCATGAGTACAAGCGGCAGCTCATGAATCTGCTGCAGACCATCGCCCTCTACCAGGCCATCCGCGACAACCCCAACGGCGACTGGACGCCCCGGGTCAAGATCTTCGCCGGCAAGGCCGCGGCCAGCTATCACCAGGCCAAGCTGATCATCAAGCTGGCCAACGACGTGGCCAAGGTGGTCAACAACGATCCCCTGACCCGCGACCTGCTCAAGGTGGTCTTCCTGCCCAACTACAATGTCAGCCTCGCCGAGGTCATCATCCCGGCGGCGGACCTGTCCGAGCAGATCTCCACCGCGGGGATGGAGGCCTCGGGCACCAGCAACATGAAGTTCGGCCTCAATGGCGCTCTCACCATCGGCACCCTGGACGGCGCCAACGTGGAGATGTGCGAGCTGATCGGGGAAGAACACATGTTCATCTTCGGTCTCAAGGCGGCCGAGGTGGAGGAGCGCCAGCGCAGCGGTGGCATCTCCTCTGACATCATCGAGAATTCGCCGCGCCTGGCGCAGGTGCTGTCTGGTTTGCGCGCCGGCCAGTTCTCGCCCGACGAGCCGGCGCGCTACAACAGCCTGCTCGACGTCCTGACCTGGCACGATCGCTTCCTGGTGTGCGCCGACTTCGACGCCTACTGGGACGCCCAGCGCCAGGTCGAGACCCGCTGGCAGCAGCCGGACAAATGGTGGCAATCGGCGGTGATCAACACTTCCAGCATGGGCTGGTTCTCCTCCGACCGCACCATCCGCGAATACGCCACGGAGATCTGGAGGGCGCTGTAGTCGTTATAGGGTCTATCGCGGCCATGGGCCGCTCCTACAGGGCATCCGTAGGAGCGGCCCATGGCCGCGATCATAGAGCGGAGCGGCCGTCTCGGCAGACCGCCATGGCTGCGATCACCTACCCCCCCCATGGAGAACCCACGCCTTCCGCGCCGTCTACATGCTTGCAGCATCCGCCCCACACGCCCGTCACCGGAGTCCCCATGCCCCGTACCTCCACCCGCCTCGAAGCGGGCAATCCCGCCCATTACGGCGCCACCCTCGTCGACGGCGGGATCAACTTCGCCGTCTGGTCCCCGGCCGCCGAAGCCGTCGACCTCTGCCTCTACGATGCCAAGGGAGAGGCCGAGACCCAGCGCCTGGCCTTTCGCGAACACGAGGGCGGCGTCTGGTACGGTTTCCTACCCGGCGCCAAGCCCGGGCTGAGGTACGGCCTGCGCGCCCACGGCGCCTATCGTCCCCAGGACGGGCTCAGATTCAATGCGCACAAGCTGCTGGTGGACCCCTGGGCGCTGGCGGTGGACCGGCCTTTCCAGCTGCACCCCAGCACCTATGGCTTCCACCCCGAAGACCCCAACCGCCCGGACGAGCGCGACAGCGGCCCCCATGTTCCCAAGGCCATCGTCCTGCCGCCCGTTGACGCCCTGACGCCTGCGCCCAAGCGAGGCGATGCCGGGCTGATCTACGAATTGCACGTCCGCGGCCAGACCAAATTGCATCCGAAGGTCCCGGCCCGCCAGCGCGGCACCCTGGCGGCGTTGCGGCATCCCGCGCTGATCGAGCACTGGCAGCGCCTCGGCGTCACCACCTTGGAGCTGCTGCCCATCGCTGCCTGGGCCGACGATCGCCATCTGCCCGCCCTGGGGCTGGCCAACTACTGGGGCTACAACCCGGTGGTCATGGCCGCCGTCGATCCGCGCCTGGCCGGGCGTGATGCCCTGGGCGAATTGCGCGAGACGGTGGCTACCCTGCAGGCGGCCGGCTTCGAGGTGCTGCTCGACGTGGTCTTCAACCATACCGGCGAAGGTGACGAACTGGGCCCCACCTTCAATCTGCGCGGCCTGGACAACGCCGGCTACTACCGCCTGCAGCCGGACGATCCGGCGCGCTATATCAACGACATGGGCTGCGGCAACTGCCTGGCGCTCTACAGCCCGCCAGCGCTGCGCCTGACCCTGGACAGCCTGCGCCATTGGGTCACCGCTGCCGGCGTCGATGGCTTCCGCTTCGACCTGGCGCCCGCGCTCGGTCGTCTGGAAAGCGGCTTCGAGCGCGATGCACCACTGCTCCAGGCCCTGGCCCAGGATCCGGTGCTGCGCCAGGTGCGGCTGGTGGCCGAACCCTGGGACATCGGTCCCGGTGGGCATCAGGTCGGCGCCTTCCGCGCGCCCTGGCAGGAATGGAACGACGCCTTCCGCGACGACGTCCGCCGCTTCTGGCGCGGTGACGAGGGGCTGCGTGGCGCCCTGGCCACCCGCCTGGCCGGTAGCGCCGATCTCTTCGGCGCCGGCGATCGCCTGCTGCGCACCAGCGTCAACTTCATCACCGCCCACGACGGCTTCACCCTCGCCGACCTGGTCAGCTACGCCGAGAAGCACAACGAAGCCAACGGCGAAGGGAATCGCGACGGCACCACCGACAACAAGAGCTGGAACAACGGCGTCGAAGGCCCGAGCGACGACCCTGCCGTCCTGGAAGCCCGCGCTGCCGACCAGCGTGCCCTGTTGGCGACCCTGATCCTCGCCGGTGGCGAACCCATGCTGACCGCCGGCGACGAATTCGGCCGCACCCAGCAGGGCAACAACAATGCCTATGTACAGGACAACGAACTGTCCTGGCTGGACTGGCAGCAGGCCGGCAGCCCCGCCGGACAGCGGCAGAGCGCCTTCGTCGGTCGCCTCATGGCGCTGCGCCAGCAGTTGCCGGCCTTGCAAGCCCAGCGACTGCTGGGCCGCCCTAATCCCCGTGGCTGGGTGAGGATCGAATGGCTCGATGGCGACGGCGCGCCGATGGACGACGGCCGCTGGCAGGCCGGTGGCAGCCTGCCGCTGAGCCTCACCCTGGAAGCCCTCGATGGCGAGGACCAACCCCAGGCCGCGCGGATCTGGCTGGCCTTCCAGCCACGTCGGGAGGAAATCGACCTGCGCCTGCCCCCGTCACGTGACGGACATCACTGGCTGATACAGCTGGACAGCCGTCAGCCTGAACTGGAACCCGACTCGGCAGTCTACCCCAGCGCCGAAAATCTCCGTGCGGGTCGAGGCGTACTGCTGGCCGTGGAGACCCCGGACGCGCCCTAGGTGTGCGTTCCCTGTCGGCCGCCGGTGTCCAGCGTCTCATCACCCCATTGATGAAACCCGGAATCGGCACTGGCTGGCAGACCTGGCCTGACGGTCCGCTCTGCTTGAGACGGAGCTTGAGCTTTGGCGCTACACTCGCGCCCATCATTACAAGGAGCACCGCGATGTCCCGGATATCCCTCAGTCGTTACCTCATCGAGCAGACCCGCAGCCACAAGACCCCGGCCGACCTGCGCTTCCTCATCGAAGTCGTGGCCCGGGCGTGCAAGCGCATCAGCTACGAGGTGTCCAAGGGGGCGCTGGGTGGCGTGCTCGGCAGCATGGGCACCGAGAACGTCCAGGGCGAGGTGCAGAAGAAGCTGGACGTGCTGTCCAACGAGATCCTGCTGGAAGCCAACGAGTGGGGCGGCACCCTGGCCGGCATGGCCTCCGAGGAGATGGATCAGGTTCACCAGATCCCCGGTCACTATCCCAAGGGCGCCTACCTGCTGATGTTCGACCCGCTGGACGGCTCGTCCAACATCGACGTCAACGTCTCCGTCGGCACCATCTTCTCGATCCTGCGCAAGGACTTCGTCAGCAGCACCACCGGTGACGTGACCGAAGAAGCCTTCATGCAGAAGGGCACCGAGCAGGTCGCCGCCGGCTACGCCATCTACGGTCCCCAGACCATGCTGGTGCTGACCCTGGGCGACGGCGTCAAGGGCTTCACCCTGGATCGCGAACTGGGCAGCTTCGTGCTGACCCACGAAGACATCACCATCCCCGAGACCACCGCCGAATTCGCCATCAACATGTCCAACCAGCGCCACTGGGAAGCCCCGGTCAAGCGTTATGTGGACGAGCTGCTGGCCGGCAAGGAAGGTCCCCTGGGCAAGAACTACAACATGCGCTGGATCGCCTCCATGGTGGCCGACGTCCATCGCATCCTTACCCGCGGTGGCATCTTCATGTACCCCCGTGATGCCCGTGAGCCCGAGAAGCCCGGCAAGCTGCGCCTGATGTACGAGGCCAACCCCATGTCCATGCTGGTCGAGCAGGCCGGTGGTGCCGCCACCAACGGTCACCAGCGCATCCTCGACGTCCAGCCCGATGGCCTGCACCAGCGGGTGGCGGTGTTCCTGGGCTCCAAGGAAGAAGTGCAGCGCGTGACCGAGTACCACCGTCAGCGTTGATTCCAGAAACCGGGCCGCCTGCAACGGGCGGTCCGGTTCACTCCTCGCGTCTTGCCTCAGCGTTCAGCTCCGATTCAGCCTCCTTAATCCGCCGCTAATCCGCCTCCGCCGAAGATGGCCGCGCAGCCGGTCGGGCTGTATTCGCATCGCGTGAGGAGCTTTTCACCATGAACGCCCTGAAATCCCGTGTCGTCCTCTTTGGCCTGCTGGCCCTGGCCAGCCATCAGGCGTTTGCCGCCGATACCCAGAACTTCGCCGGCCTCACCTATGGCAAGAGCTATGACAACTTCAGCAACAGCCACGCCCTCGACCGCAACTTGAACAGCCCCGATACCGACGGTGCCCTCGACGGCAGCAATACCTGGGGGCTGCGTCTTGGCCAGCAGAACACTGCCGGTCGCTACTACGCCACCCTCGACCAGGCCAGTGGCAGCAGCGCTGGCCTGAGGCTCAAGCAGCAGGACCTGACTGGCAGCTACGATGCCTTCTATCCCCTGGGCCGCAATACCAAGCTGTTCGGTGGCGGGACCCTGGGCGTCGCCCGGGTCACCCAGGACGGTTCCAGCTTCGGCCACGACAGCGACCTTGGCTATGTGGCCGGGGTCCAGGCCGGCATCCTGCAGCAGGTCAACGAGCGCACCTCCCTGGAAGCCGGCTATCGCTACCTGCGCAGCAACGCCAAGCCGGACATCGACCAGGACGGCGCCAAGCTCGGTTCGAGCCAGCTCGACAGCAGCAAGGAAATCTACCTGGGCATGAACGTCTACTTCTGAGGCAGGGCCGGGGCGACAGCGGTCGCCCCGGTTTCAGCTATAGGGATCCAGGTCGGAGAAGGCTGCCACCAGTGCCACGGCAACCACCCCCAGGGCGATCTCTACGGCGGTGGCCTGGCGCAGCAGCTGCCATGTTCGGGGCCCTCGTCCCAATCGGGGCACCAGCAGGTAACGATTGGCCAGGGCCAGGGCGACCATGATCGCCACGGCCAGCACCTTGGCCAGCAGCAGGCCGGAGTAGGGCGTCAAACGCAGCAGGCCGTCCGGTCCGAGGATCAGCAGGCTATTGAAGGCACCGCTGAGCAGCGCCAGCGCCACGCTGATCTGCCCGGGCAGGGAGTAGCTGCGCAGCAGCTGCTGGACGTCATCCCTCAGATTGGCCGGTGGCCGTCCCAGGCACAGCAGCACCCCGGGCAGGCTGCCCAGCCAGAGCCCCGTGGTCAGTAGATGCAGCGCCTGATTCAGCTGATGCACCCCGCCAAGCCAGCCGGCTGTCGCGGCGGCATGGCCACCCAGGGCCAGACTGGCCAGCAGCAGGCCACTGAATCCCCACAGCCAGTGGTTGCTGCGGACCCCGGGCCCCACCAGCAGCCACAGGGCCAGCAACAGGCCCAGCGGCAGTTGCCAGCGCCAGCCGTGGCCGGCCGCCGTGCCCAGATAGAGTTGCCATAGGGGCAGGTTGAAGGCATCCGCCCAGCCATCCCCCACCAGCGCTGCCTGTAGCGGCAACAGGCTCAGCACCCCGAGCAGCAGCAGTGCGCCCAGCAGGCGGGCGGTGGACCGTGCCCGTTCCAGCAGCCAGAGACGCAATGCGGGTCGACCCAGCCAGAGTGCCAGCGCCAGATAGCCCCAGGTCAGCAGCAGCGGCAGCAGGAAGAGGGTACGGGCGAGGGGACGCCAGGCATCGGGCGTCGCCAGTGTGCCGTCCATCCTTACTGGACGGTGAAGCGGTAATCGCCCTGGGTCTTGTGCCCGTCCTTGGCCAGTACCCGCCATTTCACCTGGTAGCGACCCGGTTCCAGCGGCGCCTCCAGAGGGACGTCCAGGGTACGTTCGTCGCGGCCGGAAATGACCTTGCCGGTGGTGATGGCCGTGCTGGCCTGGCCATCCAGCCGTTGCAGCTGCACCTGACTCAGGGCGGCTTCGATCCCCTCGGAAAAGCTCAGACTCAGTTGCTTCGGTGCCGGGCTGGTGCTGTCGGGCGCGGGCTCGGCGCTCTTGAGATGGCCGTGGGCCAGGGCCAGCCCCGGCAACAGCAGAGTGGTCAGGGCGAGGCGGCGAGCGAGACGCAGGACAGCGGTCATGGAGATCTCCAGCAGCAGAAGGAAACCGCCAGCTTAGCAGTCCGTTCGGGCAGCGTCCGCGCCTGGCGCCTGCTCCGCCGCGCGCGCCGCGCACTCGACGAAGGTCCGCGCGGTGCAGCTGCGGCAGACTTCCGGATCCAGCCGCGGATAGATGCTGCGCAAGGCCTGATCCTTGGACGAGAAGATATGGCCTTCGCCCAGCTCCTTGAGAAACCCGGTCTTGGCGAACAGCTGCAGCACCGGCGTGCGCGGGCGATGGAAATAGAGATCGCCGCCCTGGGCCCGGCGCTCGCGCCATTCGCGCCGCCACAGGTCGTTACCGGCCAAATCGATGAAATTCATGCTCTTGGTCATGAACAGCGCATGCTTCTGGCCGGGTTGGGCGCTGCGAAAGCCGTCCAACTGATCGCCCACATGGGGCACGGCGCCAAAGAACACCGAGCCTTCCACCCGCACCAGCTTGAGTTGCGGACACTCCTGCGCCGGCTGGCCCAGTTCGTCCAACGGGGTGAAACGACGCTCGGGGGTGCGGGGGTCCGGCACCAGCGGGCGGATCGCCGGGTGCGAGGTGCGATAGAGGTAGGCCACCAGGGACACCAGGGTGCCCAGCAGCACGGCGCGGTCCAGCGGAATGGTTAGGGTCGCCAGAAAGGTCACCCCGGCCACCAGCGCCTCGGTACGGCTGACCTTCAGCACCTCGCGCCAGCGACCCAGGTCCAGCAGGCCGCGCGCCACCAGCAGCAGGGTGGCGGCGATGGCCGCCAGCGGAATGGCGGCGATCAGGGCACCCCCGAAGGCCACCAGGGCTACCACCAGCAGGGCGGCGAACACTGCGGCCAGCGGGGTGCGGGCGCCGGCTTCGAAATTGGGCATGGAGCGATTCAGCGAGCCGCAGGAGACATAGGCCGAAAAGCAGCCGCCCACCAGGTTGGCCAGGCCCTGGCCACGGAATTCGCGATTGACGTCCAGCCGCTGTCCGGAGCGCTGGGCCACCGCCTTGGCGATCGACAGCGACTGCCCGAGGGCCACCAAGGTCAGGGCTACAGCGATCCCGGAGAGATTGCCCAGATCCTGCAGGGTGACGTCGGGCAGATGGAAGGGCGGCAGCGCCGAGGGAATCCGTCCGACCGTAGCGATCCCCTGAGCCGCGCCCGCCACGCTACGCTCCAGAATCCAGGCGCTCAGACAACCAGCCAGCAGGCCCAGCAGCATGGTCGGCCAGCGCGGGCGCAGTCGGCGCAGCAGCAGGGTGGCGACCAGGGTCACCACACCGATCACCAGCGAGGGCCAGTGGATCGCCAGGGGATGGGTGAGCACATAGCCAAGCACGCCAAAGGCCGAGGTGCCCAGCGGCGGCGACAGCCCGAGCAGGTCCTTGAGCGAATAGAGCCCAATGAGCACGGCGGCGCCACTCATGAAGCCGAGCAGCACCGAGGGCGAGATGAAGTTGGCCACCGCGCCGAGGCGCAGGGCACCCACCGTCAATTGCAGCAGGCCGACCAGCAGGGTCACCGCCAGGGCCAGATCGATATAGGGACCAGAGCCGGCGAGCGCCAGCGGTGACAGCGCTGCCAGCAGGGCCAGGGAGTTGGCGTTGGTCGGACCGGTCACCACATGGCGACTGGAGCCCGCCAAAGCAGCAACGATGCAGGGCACCACCGCGCCATAGACGCCGTATTGCGGTGGCAGTCCGGCCAGGGTGGCGAAGGCCACGCCCTGGGGCAACGCCAGCACCGCGCCCAAGAGACCCGCACCCAGATCCGCCTTCAGGGTGGTGCGGTCCACCTCGCGCAGCCAGGGCAGCAGGGTCGAAAGGGCGGGCATGGAACGCTCCTGGGGAAAGGGTCGCCTACTCTACCGACTCCGCTCGCCAGTGGGCTACCTGAGTCCCGCCGTCTCCGGTCTCTGCCACGACACTGGCTGTGTGTTCATTTCTTCACCAGTCGCCGCCAGACCGGTCCCTGTGGCGTTCTCGTGACTTCATGCACGGGTTATCCACATCACTGTGCACGGTCCCTGTGGGTAACCTGGGCGGCTAGCCGTCGTGACTGTTGGCGGCGATGCGATGGATCGACAGGTCGGCGCCCTGGTATTCCTCTTCCTGACTCAGACGCAGACCCAGCACCGCCTTGAGCAGTCCGTACACCGCCAGGCCACCGAGCAGGGCGACGACAATGCCCAAGCCGGTGCCGGCCAGCTGCGCCAGCAGACTCACCCCACCCAGACCGCCGAGCGCGGTCTGGCCGAACAGGCCGCAGGCGATGCCGCCCCAGGCGCCGCAGAGGCCGTGCAGCGGCCAGACCCCCAGGACATCGTCCAGCTTCCAGCGTGTCTGCACCGCGGTGAAGGCCCAGACGAACAGGGCTCCCGCCACCAGGCCGGTCCCCAGCGCCGCGATGGGATGCATCAGATCGGAGCCCGCGCAGATGGCGACCAGGCCCGCCAGGGGGCCGTTGTGCAGGAAGCCGGGATCGTTGCGTCCCAGGAGCAGGGCGGCAGCCGTCCCGCCGACCATGGCCATCAGCGAATTCAGGGCCACCAGGCCACTGACGCCGGCCAGGCTCTGGGCACTCATCACGTTGAAGCCGAACCAGCCGACGATCAGGATCCAGGAGCCCAGCGCCAGGAAGGGAATGTTCGACGGCGGAAAGGCCACCAGCCGACCTTCGCGATAGCGACCCTGACGGGGGCCCAGCAGCATCACCGCTGCCAGCGCCAGCCAGCCGCCCATGGCGTGCACCACCACGGAGCCGGCGAAATCATGGAAGCGCGCACCGAACAGCGCTTCGAACCTATCCTGCAGGCCGAGATTGTTGTTCCACATCAGGCCTTCGAAAAACGGATAGACGAAGGCCACGATCAGCGCGGTGGCGCAGAGCTGTGGCACGAAGCGCGCCCGTTCGGCGATGCCGCCCGAAATGATCGCCGGAATGGCCGCGGCGAAGGTCGCCAGGAAAAAGAACTTCACCAGTCCGTAGCCGCTGTCGGCGGTCAGCACCTGGGCGGGGGCGAAAAAAGTCACGCCATAGGCTATCCAGTAGCCAACGAAGAAGTACACCAGGGTGGAAATGGCGAAGTCGGCGAGGATCTTGGACAGGGCGTTCACCTGGTTCTTGTGCCGCACGGTGCCGGCTTCGAGAAAGGCGAAACCGGCGTGCATGGCCAGCACCATCACGGCGCCCAGCAGCAGGAACAGGGTATTGGCACTGTGGACCAGGGTCGCCACGGCAGAAGGCAATTCGTTCATCAGGGCAGTCGTCGCAAAGGGTTGCACCAAAAACATGCCTGGCGGCTGTCTGATGCGCGTTTTTGGGGCGCCTGGCAGCTCTCGGCAGGTTCAGTCTTGCCGCCAGACAGAGCGCAACAGCGGATTGGCGCAGGGATGCGCCAGGGCGGTGCGAATCGGAAGGGCGTGCACCACCAGACAGCAAAGGTCGTGCCGCTAAAGCGCGCGCAGGACGATGCGGCCGCTGCTCAGGTTGCTCAGCAGGGTCGCCACCTCGTCGCGCCGTTGCGGCTCCACGGCAATCCGCAGGGCGATTTCCAGCGCCTGGTAATCCTCTTCGAGCACCAGCACCGCCAGGCCCGCCAAGCGGGCCTTGATCAGCGGCCATTCCGCATAGGTACAGGCGAAGCCATAATCCTGCCGCACCACCAGCGGCTGCTTGGCCGCCTGCTGCAGGCAACGGGCGGCGCAACCGCCATAGGCGCGTACCAGGCCACCGGTACCCAGCTTGATGCCGCCGTACCAGCGGATGACCACCACCACCACCTGGTCGCAATCCTGCCCCTCGATGGCGGCCAGGATGGGCCGGCCCGCCGTGCCGCCGGGCTCGCCGTCGTCATTGAAGCGGTATTGATTGCCGAGCTTCCAGGCCCAGCAATTGTGGGTCGCGGTCGGCACGCTCACGCGCTCGATGAAAGCCATGGCCGCCTCCACCGTGGTGACGGGTGCGGCGAGGGCGAGGAAACGACTCTTGCGCACCTCTTCTTCGAAGGCGGCATCCTGGATCAGGGTAAAGGTCATGGTGCCTGGAGACCCAGTCCCTTGAGGATGACATGGGTCAGGGTCTGCGCCGCCTCGTCGAAATCCTGCCGGGTCAGACGGGTGCGACCGGTCACCTGGCAGATCTGGCTGGCGAAATCGGCATAGTGCTGGGTGCTGCTCCACAGCAGGAAGATCAGATGGACCGGATCCACCGGATCCAGCTTGCCGGCCGCGATCCAGGCCTCGAATACCGCCGCCCGGCTGCGAAACCAGGTCTGGTAGTCCTGATCGAAATACTCGTACAGGCAGTGACCGCCGCCGATGATCTCCATGGCGAAGATCCGCGAGGCGAGCGGTTGGCGCCGCGAGAACTCCAACTTGGCGCGGATATAGCGGCTCAGGGCCTCGGCGGGGTCGTCTTCCACGGTTAGGTGGTTGAAGGTGCTGTCCCAGAGTTCGAGGATGTTGCCCAGCACCGCCATATAGAGGCCGAGCTTGTTGTTGAAGTAGTAATGGAGATTGGCCTTGGGCAGCCCGACGCGTTGCGCGATGGTGTTCATGCTGGTGCCCTTGAAGCCATGGCGGGCGAATTCTTCCTCCGCCGCGCTCAGGATCGACTCCTCATTCTTCTGCCGGATGCGTCCGGCCGGCTTGTCCTGGCCGGCGTGATGGGCGGGTACGAGAGGGGTCATGACAACTGCAGGATCCAAAGGCGCGGCAGGCATCAATAGCGTACCCGCCGCCCTGGGCACAAGGGCTCTTTTACCGGTGTGGCGCTGGCGAGCTGCATTCCGTCACCGCGGCGCGGCGCTCCTCGGGCAGCAACAGGTTGAGCAGGATGGCGGTGATGCCGCCGCTGGTGATCGCGGTGTCGAAGAGATTCTTCACCAGTGGCGGCAGTTGATCCAGCAGCGTCGGCTGGCTGGCGATACCGAGACCCACGCCAAGGGAGGTGGCGATGATCAGCAGGCTGCGGCGATCCAGGGGGCAGTGCGCCAGCAGCCGTATCCCAGCCGCGGCGACACTGCCGAACAGCACCAGGGTCGCACCGCCCAGCACCGGCTTGGGAATCTGCTGCAGGATGGCGCCCAGCACGGGGAACAGGCCCAGCGCCAGCAGGATGGCGCCTATCCAGTAGCCGACATGGCGGCTGGCCACGCCGGTCAGCTGGATCACCCCGTTGTTCTGCGCGAAGGTGGTGCTTGGAAAGGTATTGAAGGTGGCGGCGAGCAGGCAGGCGACGCCATCACCCAGGACCCCGCCCCGCAACCGTCGCAGATAGCCCGGGCCTTCGATGGGCTGCCGCGAGATCAGGCAGTTGGCGGTCAGGTCGCCGGTGGTTTCCAGGGTGCTGATCAGATAGATGAGCGCGACCGGTAGGAAAGCCGACCAGTCGAAGGCGAAGCCGAAATGGAAGGGGAGGGGGACGCTGACCAGAGGCAGGTCCGGCAGCGGCTGAGGTTTCAACAGGCCGCAGGTCCAGGCGGCGAGGGAGCCCACCAGCAGGCCGATCATCACCGCCGACAGCCGCAACCAGGGTCGCCGCGACAGGTTCAGACCGATGATGACCACCAGGACCAGGCCGCCGAGGGCCAGGTTGATCGGCGCGCCGAAGTTGGCCGCCCGGGTGCCCCCGCCGAGATCGGTGACGCCTACCCTGATCAGGCTGATGCCGATGAGGGTGATGACGATGCCCGTCACCAGTGGCGTGATCACCCGGCGCAACAGGCCCAGGCAGCGACTTAGGCCGATCTGCACGAAGGCGCCAAAGAAGCAGACGCCAAAGATCATCGCCAGGATGTCCTCCGGTGTCCCGCCGCGCTGCTTGACCAGCATCCCGGCTGCCAGCACCGCGGACAGAAAGGAGAAACTGGTGCCCTGCAGGCAGATCATGCCCGCCCCCAGCCCACCGGCACCGCGGGCCTGCAGAAAGGTGCCGACGCCCGACACCATCAGCCCCATGCTGATCAGGTAGGGCAGGTGCTCGTGCAGACCCAGAGCCCCGGCAATGATCAGCGGTGGAGTAACGATCCCCACGAAGCTCGCCAGGACGTGCTGCAGGGCAGCGCAAAAGGCAGCGAACGGGGCCGGACGTTCGTCCAGGCCATAGAGCAGATCATCGCGGACGGGACTGGTCATGGTGATTACCTCGCGGCGGCGCTGCTGGCCTGGAAAGCGACCGCAGCGCCGCAAGTGGGTCTGGCCGGACTAGAACTGATACTTCACCAGGAAGCTGAAAACGCTCTGGTCGGTACGGAATCCCTCGCTGTCCTTGATGCCGTACTTGTCCGACCAGTAGTCATACTCGGTACCCACATAAAGGTGCTTGGCCTCGTAACCCATGGCCTTGCCCAGGTCGTACTTGACCTGTGGATTGAAGTGCAGGTTGGCGTGGTAGCTACCCTTGTTGTTCATCACCCAGTCCATGTAGCCATCGATGAGCAGATCCGAATTGCCCAGGGGCAGGGTGTAGGCCCATACCGGCGTGAGCTGCCAGGCACCCGAGGGCGCACTGCCGCCATCCGGCTTGCGGTAATAGAGGTTCAGCTGGAAGTAGTCGAAGCCCGGCACCTTGAGGTCGAAACCCGGGCCGACCAGGTAGTTGCGCTGATCACGGCCGGCGCCCTCGCCATCGTTCTGGTCGTATTCCAGGGTTGTGGCGAGTAGCACATCGGTGACCGGGCCAAAGGAAAGATCACGGCCGGACAGCTTGCCAAAGGACAGTCGTGGACTGAGTTCGCCATAGAAGCCCTGATGGCCGTCGCTGGCATTGGTCGCGCCGTTGAACCAGATGCTGTCGACGAAGAGGAAGAGATCGCCCCAGATCCAACTGCTGGCATGCTCGAAGGTGACGGTCTGCTGGATACGGGGATCGACCCGGAAATCTTTGCCATATAGATAGGTGAGGCTTTCACCGTGCCACAGCAGTGGACTGTCTGCGGCGTTGGCTACACCGGCTGTAATCAGGCTCGTGGTCAGCAGCGCGGAGGTTAGGATCTTGCGCATGTAGGCTCCTGGAAGTGCTTTCTCGTTATGTACAGCGTTCGCCGTGCTCAGCAAGATCGACGCCAAGCTCCGGTGGGCGGGCGAAAATAGTTATTTTTCAACGCCTTGTATAAGGATTCTGGAAAATTTCAGATGCCTGGCCTGGCACCAAACCTGACCGCTTGCTCAGTTTTCGTGCCCTGAAGCGGCGCCTGAAGCGGTCCTGCTGCGAAACAGCGCACGGCAGGCTGCGCAGTGCTAAGGTGCTTGGCGACCCCGCAGGAGATAGTCATGAAGTTGCTTATCGGTGTGCTGACGGCCTTACTCTGCAGCTCTTTCGCCTCGGCTCAGGTCCCCCAGGGCGGGACAGGACAGCCGGGCATCCTCATGATCACCCGCGGCGACGCCTACTCAGGGTCCGGATGCGATATAGGTCTGGTGATCCAGGGGCGACTGGCCGGCACCCTCATGGCGGGTCAGAGTGCCTCCTTCAATCTGCCGCCTGGCGAAGTCGCCGTGAGTCTCACCTCTTCCGGTCCGGGCGGTTGCGCAGCACCCATGGCGAGCAGCATCTCCCAGTCCATTCTGCTGACGCCTGGCGAGATCAAGCAGTACCGGATCATCGCGACCGAAGCGGGTTATCGCCTGGCGCCCATCCCACTTTATTGAAGTTTCTTGAAATAACCTGTTGACCTGCTCCGAAACTCCCCTATAATGCGCCCCACTTCCGGCGCAGACGCTGAAGCGGCTTGAAAATCAAGCACTTAGGTCTGAGCCGGGCGAGGGGTCCACGGATTCTTCGCCATTTGGCTCTCACCTCAGGGTGATGACGAAATGAAGCGGAGGGGGTTGACAGCGTCTCAGGATGCTGTAGGATTCGCCTC
>NZ_VBTN01000008.1:0-215546 GCF_013277805.1 Pseudomonas sp. MS15a(2019) | reverse complement strand
TGGGCAGGTGCTTAGCCGGCTCCGGGTAATGAGGTAGCTAATCCCATTACCCGGGAGAGATACAAGGTTGGGCTGAGCGCAGCGAAGCCCAACACACCTAGCCTCATCCCCTAACGCCCCCGCCACCCCGGATTCTCCAGCAGCACCGCCATCCCCTGCCCGCCACCAATGCACACCGCCGCCACGCCATACCTGAGCCCCTCGGCGCGCAACTGACGCGCCAGGGTGATGGCCAGGCGCAGCCCGGTGGCGGCCAGCGGATGACCCAGGGCGATGGCGCCGCCGTGCACATTGAGGCGCGCCGGATCCAGCTCCAGGGCCTGCTGCACCGCCAGCAGCTGGGCGCCCTGGGCTTCGTTGATCTCCAGGCGGTCGATGGCGTCCAGGGTCAGGCCGGCGCGGTCGAGCAGGCCCTGGATGGCCGGTACCGGCCCGCTGCCCATGAGGTCCGGCGGCACCCCGACCACGCAGCTACCCCGCACCCAGGCCAACGCCCGTTCCGACGCGGCGTCCGCGCCCCGCGCCAGCAGCACGGCGGCGGCGCCGTCGGCCACCGCGCAGCTGTTGCCGGCGGTCTGGACGCCGCCCGGATGTACCGGCGTCAGCCGCGCCAGGGCCTCCGGCGACGTCTCGCGCGGATGGCTGTCATGCTCGACCACCGCGCAGCCCCGCGGCAGGCGCAACGCCCGCGGCGCCAGGCCCTCGGCCTCGAAATGGGCCGCCGCCACCGGCACGATCTCTTCCGCGAACCAGCCCTGGCGCTGGGCCGCCAGGGCGCGCTCGAAACTGCGCAGCGCCCAGGCATCCACAGCCTCGCGGGCGATGCCGTGGCGCTGCGCCAGGCGCTCGGCGGTGGCGATCATGTCCAGCCCGGCCGCCGGGTCCTTGAGCGCCTCCCAGAGAAAGTCGTGGAATTCCACCGGCGCGCCGAGGCGAAAGCCGCTGCGGTGGGTGTAGGCGGCGATGGGATTGCGGGTCATGGACTCGGCCGCCACGCCCAGCACCCGGCTGGCCTGGCCGCTCTGCAACTGATCGCTTGCCTGGCGCAGCAGCTCCAGGCCGGTGCCGCAGACCCGTTGCACCTGCAGCGCCGGCACCGCCTCGGACACCCCGGCATAGAGGCCGATATGGCGTGGCAGCAGATAGGCATCGAAGCTGGCCTGGGCCACCGAGCCGGCCAGCACGGAATCCACCGCCCCGGCGGCGTGGCCGCGCGCCAGCAGCCCCCGGGCCACGGCGATACCCAGGTCGGTGGGTGATACCTGCCCCAGAGCGCCATTCAGATCAATCCAGGGCGTGCGCACGCCATCCAGCAGCAGGACATCGTCGTAGAGCGCACTCATTCCGCTAGCCATCGGGTACTCCTCTATTGCAGCAGATAGGCGTCGTAGACCACCGCCTTGCCCAGGCGCATGGCACTGCCCACGCCAATGGCGCGGTTGAGCCAGGCATAGGCCGGGGCGGCGGTCTCGAAGGTCAGGGTGACGCGAAAGAAATAGCGCCGTGGGTCCACCGGCTTGCCGGCGGCCAGCTCGCGCATCACCTCCGGCGGGCCGTAGCGATAGCCCTTGGTCTGCAGATAGATCAGGGCGCCATCGTCGGTCTGCAGCAGATAGCGGGTGTCGATGATGGCCAGGCCATCGGCGGTCACCACCTGCCAGTCGGCGCCGTTGTCGAGGATCCGTCCGTGCAGGCGTTGGCCATCGAAGCGACCGCCGGTGATGGGGATGATGCGCCGCTTGCCCAGGTCGCTGGTCTGGCCCAGCTCCCACACCGGGGCGTCGAGGGCTACCTCGAAACGCGCCAGGGGTTCGAGCTGCAATGGTGGTGGCGTGGCGGTGGCCGGATCGCCGTCCGCGGTGGCCGCGCGGGCCAGGCCGGTCAGCATCAGCAACGTGACCAGCAGCAGGCTACGCATGACGGGGAGCCTCCACGCGGGCGGTGGCCGCGGGTGCCGCCGTCCGCCGTTGCAGCAGGGCCAGCACCGCGCCCGCCGCCACCACTACCGCCGGGGTGGTGGCCACCACCAGGGTCGCCGCACCCCCGCCCACGGCCAGCACCTGGCCGGCCAGCAAGGGGCCGGCCATGGCGCCCAAGCGCCCCACCGCCACCGCCGCACCGGTTCCGGTCGCCCGTACCGCCGCCGGATAGAGCTGCGGCGCCAGGGCATAGAGCACCAGTTGGCCGCCAACCACGAACAGCCCGGCGGCGAAACCGGCCAGGGCCACCAGCGGATAGGCCTTGGCCAGACCCAGCCCGGCCAGACCCAGCAGGATGCCCAGGTAGATGGCCAGCACCGTCAGCCGTGGCCGCCAGCGATCCATGAGCAGGCCGAACAGCACCGAGCCGATGCCGCCGCCCAGGTTGAAGAGGATCTGCACCCCCACCGCCTGGCCGCGGCTGAAGCCCTGGCCCACCAGCAGCGACGGCAGCCAGTTGAGCAGCATGTACATCACCGTGAGGGTGAAGAAGTAGCCCAGCCACAGCAGCAGGGTGGTCGATAGCGGGATGGCGCCCAGCCAGGCCCCGCGCGGCCCGCTCGCCTGAGGTCCGCCTCGATTGCGCAGAAAGCCGGCGGTCTCCGCCAGGTAGCGTCCGAGCAGCGGCGCCACCAGCAGCGGCGCCAGGCCGCCGACATAGAACACCGTCTGCCAGCGGCCGACGTCCAGCAGCCCCACCACCGCCGCCAGGGCGCCACCCAGGGGTACGCCGCAGTACATCAGGCTGACCGCCGTGGCGCGGGCGCGCTCGTCCACCGACTCGGCGGACAAGGCGATCAGATTGGGCAGGGCGCCGCCCAGGCCGATGCCGGTGAGCAGCCGCGCCAGCAGCAGGCTCTCCAGACTCCAAACATGGGCGGTGGCCACCGAGAAGACCCCGAAGATCAGCACGCAGGCGATCAGCACCTTCTTGCGGCCGATGCGATCGGCGCACCAGCCGCCGATGAAGGCGCCGGGCAGCAGGCCGAGGATGCTGGCGCTGAACACCAGGCCCATCTGCCCCGGCTGGAAGCCGAAAGCCTTGGCCATGGCCGGGGCGGCGATGCCCATGGCCTGGAGGTCCATGCCCTCCAGCAGGGCGACGATAAAGCACAGCAGCAGGGTCAGGCAGGCCCCGGGCGGAACGGTCGAGAGCAGGCGCATGGTGGACTCCTCAGAAGCGGAAGGTGGTGGCGGCCATCAGGAAGCTGGTGTCGTCGCCCTCGGCCTGGCGCACGGCGGCGCCGGCCTGGAAGTAGCTGTATTCCAGGTCCAGGGTCAGGTTGGCGGTGGGCATCCAGCGCAGGTTGTTGCGCCAGAGGGTGCCGGCCTTGCGCGCCGAGCTGGCCGCGGTGCCCGGCACCGTGGTCATGCCCGGCAGGTAGACGCCGTCTTCGGTGCTCTGCCGCCAGACGCCGAACAGCCCGCTTTCCAGCTGCAGGGTCGGTCGCGGCGCCAGGGTCAGCAGCGGGCCGACCAGATAGAGGTTGGCCAGGGTGGTGAGACCGGAGTCGCCATAGAAGCCATTCTTCGGATAGAGCGGATCGAAGGTGCCGACGCGGTCGTCGCCCAGGCCGTGATCGCCACTGGCGGCGTCCACCCGCAGGGCCAGCCGCGGCTTCCAGGCGCCGCCCAGGCGATAGCCGGTTTCGCTGCTCAGGCCCCAGGCGCGGATCTGGGCGCCGGCCAGATGCCCGCCCTGCCCGGCCAGGTCCCAACTCCAGTCCCAGGGACCGGCGTTGCCGAACAGGCGGATGCCGGCGGTGTAGCGCTTTTCCGCACCGGTCAGGCCGTCCAGGGTGCGCTGATCGGTCTCCAGACCGAAGCCGTAGACATCGAGCTTGAGCGGTCCGGCCAGCGGCAGGGTGCCGTAGAGGCCATAGAACTTGACCGCGTTGTTGGAGCCGTCGTCGAAGCTGTCCTCGCCGGTCACCACGGGTCTCAGGCCGAAGGCGTCCAGCCGGTAGCCGTCCGGGCGACTCCAGGCCAGGCGCAGGCCGTCGAAGTTGAGGCGGATGTTGCGGGCGTCGCGGTAGGTGACGAAGGCCTGGTTGCCATAGCCCAGCTCCTGACGACCGATGCGGGTCATCAGCTTGCCGCCGGCCAGCGGCGTGTTGAGGTCGATGAAGGCCTGGTGCAGCTCGGTGCGGCTCTGGTCGTAGGGCCCGTAGAGCGCCTTGTTCCAGGCGCGGGTGTTTTCCAGCTGGACGAAGGCGCGCACGGCGTCGTCGAACAGGTGCAGGTCGGCGTGCAGCTGCAGGCGCTGCTGGATGTAGTGATCGGTGGCCACTCCGCGCCGGCCAAAGACCGGATTGCGGATGCTGTCGAAGCGATAGCGCGCCTCGCCGCCGGTCTGCAGCCAGGCCGCGTCGCCGAGGCGCTGGTAGCGCAGCCCGTCGAAGGCATCGGTGCGCTTGGCCGGATCGTCGAGGAAGCGATAGTCCTCGGCCCAGCGCGGCGGCCCGGGCGGCAGGGGACGCGCCGTCTCCAGGCTGTTGAGGGGCTTGGGGCGGGCACTTTCCAGGGTGGTGGAAGGCGCGGCGAAGGCGCCCTGGCTGGCCAGCAGGGAGGCGAGAGAGGCAAAGGCGAGGCACGAGCGGGCCCGTGCGCAGGCCGGAAGCGAGCGCGAAAGAGACATGAGGTGACCGTCCTGACGAAAGAGGCGGAAGGCGCCGCGAGGCGCGGGGATCAGGGCCTAGCGGGCGCGGATCGGCCGAGCGTCAGGAGGGAAGGCGGTGGGATAGCGAGCTGACATGGCGGGTGTTCCTTTTTTGTTGTTGTCGTCACCGTAAGAGGCCGTGCGGCCCTGGTTCGATGATGGTCGATGCCAAAAATGGATCAAGCCATCCCGCCCAAATCTGGCCGATTACCGAACGTTATATTTGTTAACTTTATCTCTGGGAGACGACTGGTCACCTGCGCCTATCAACGTCGCCTGACTCGCGATTTGTAACAATGCCTACCCTAGAGGGGTCCATGAGGAGGCCCGTACGGGTTAAGGTTCCTTCTCTCACGATCGAAAAGGCGAACTCATGAGCTCCAAGACCCCTCTCCTGCTGGCCGGTGCCGCGCTCTTCACCCTGCTGGCGGGTTGCGGCTCGCACGAAACCCAGAGCGGCCCGACGGCGGCCTCCTCGGCCCCGAGCGGTGCCGTCAGCAGCAGTGGCCGTTGCAACTCCGATGCGGTCCAGGATCTGGTCGGCAAGGCCCTCTCCCCGGCCCTGGCCGAAGAAGGCCGGCAGCGCGCCGGTGCCCAGGTCGTCCGCGTGGTCCGTCCGCAGGACCCCATGACCATGGACTTCAACTCCCAGCGGCTGACCATCACCACCAGCGCCAGCCTGGTGGTACAGACCGCCACCTGCGGCTGATCCCCGGCGCACCCCATGACCTGCCGGCCACTGCCGCGCAGGTCGACGTCTGCCGCTAGAGGCCGAAGCCCTGGCGCAGGGCCGCCACGCTGTGGAAGTGGAAGGCCGGGCAGTGGCGTTCCAGTTCTTCCCGACTGCCGAAGCCATAGCCCAGGGCCACCGCCGCCACACCGTTGGCCTGGGCGGCGATCAGGTCGTGCTCGCGGTCACCCAGCATCAGGCAACTCTCGGGCGCCAGACCTTCGGTTTCCAGCACGAAACGCAGCAGCTCGGTCTTGTCGGTGCGGGTGCCATCCAGCTCGCTGCCATGCAGGGCGGTGAAGAACTCCGTCAGGGCGAAATGTCTGAGGATCTCCACGGCGAACACCCGCGGCTTGGCCGTCACCAGATAGAGCCGCCGCCCGGCCGCCTGCAGCTCGGCCAGCAACTCGCGGATGCCCGCATAGACCTCGTTCTCATAGAGACCGGTGGCGCGGAAATACCCCCGATAGGCCTCCACCGCGCGCCAGGCCCGCGCCTCGTCGAAGCCGTAGTGGGTCATGAAACTCTGCAGCAGCGGCGGGCCGATGAAGACCTCCAGCTTGTGCAGATCGGGCTCCTCGATGCCCTCGGCGCGCAGCGCCACCTGGATCGCCCGGGTGATGCCCAGGCGCGAATCGGTGAGGGTGCCATCGAGATCGAACAGCAGATGGGGGTGATGCATGGGGTGTCCTGGGCGGCGGGGATATTGGCCAGTATGGCGACCGGGGGCAGAGATCGGTAGGCTCGACCGTTCCACTGGAAATGAGTCTTGTTCGCTGATGCCGCTTTCGCCCCGTCTCGCCCGTCAGAGCGCCTGGCTAGCCCTGCCGCTGCTGCTCGCCCTCGCCGCTCCCGGCCAGGCCCGTCCCATCGATCAGCCCATGGATGCCCTGGTGCTCCAGCAGCCAGGCCACGGCTATGCCTTCAGCGAACTCCAGCTGGATTCCGTCGACGGCGCCCGCCACTACCAGGTATGGATCGCCCGACCCGCCACCCCGGCACCGGCCGCCGGCTATCCGGTGCTCTATCTGCTCGACGGCAACGCCGCCCTGGGCGGGCTGAACGCCGAGTTGCTCGACACCCTGGCCAAGCAGCCCCATCCGCCCGTGCTGGTCGCGGTGGGCTATGTGGGCGGCAAGCGCATCGACGGCCCCGGACGGGCCTACGATTACACGCCGTCGGCGCCTACCAGCGAACGCTTTCGCGAGATGGCCACCGGTGGCGCCGACGTCTTTCTGGCTTGGCTACTGGACCGCCTGGAACCGGCAGTTGGCCGTCAGGTGCCGCTGGATCCCCGCCAGCGCGCGCTCTGGGGGCACTCCCTGGGCGGGCTGTTCGTCCTCCACGCCCTGCTCACCCGCCCCGACGCCTTCGCCCAGGGCTACGCCGTGAGCCCCTCGCTGTGGTGGAGCCCTACCGTGCTGCCGCAAGATGACGAGCAATTGAAGGCGCGCTTCAAGGCCCATCCGGCCCGCCTGGTGCTGCTGCAGGGCGGCGCCGAACGCGAACTGCCCGCGCACTTCCAGAGCGAGGTCCCTGCCGATGCCACCCGGCGCCTGGCCGACCGCCTCGGCCAGCTCCCCGGCATCCGGGTGCGCTACGAGGTCCTCGCAGGCCTGGGCCACGGCCCCATGTTGCCGGCCTCGCTGAAAGCCGTGCTGAGCGAGTGGCGCTAGTCCGCCAGCCAGCGATACATCACATAGCAATCCACCAGCCCCAGGTTGGCATGGCGATAGGCCCTGGGCAGGGTGCCGACGATCTCGAAGCCGTGTTTCTGCCAGAGCCGCACCGCCACTTGGTTACTGGCCACCACCGAGTTGAATTGCATGGCCTGGAAGCCCAGCTCGCGGGCCACCTGCAGGGAATGCTCGCAAAGGGCGCCAGCCACGCCCTGGCCGCGGGCGGCGGGGGCGACCATGTAGCCGCAATTGCAGACGTGATCGCCCGGGCCCATGGCATTGGCCTTGAGGTAGTAGCTGCCGAGAATCTGGCCATCGCGTTCGGCGACGAAGGTTGCCCGGGGCAATTCCACCCATAATCGCCAGGCGTCGTCGCGGCTCATGTCCGGGTCGTAGGCGTAGGTCTCCCGGGCCTGGACGACCTGCTGGATCAGCGGCCAGACCTGATCGAAATCGGCGGCTACGAAGGGGCGAATCTGCATGGGTGACTCCGGTGGACGAAAGAGTCGCCAGTGTCGCCTAGCCGGCTGCCGCTGCCAAATCATCGCCCTCTTCCAGCAGTCCCTGACCGCCCTGGCGACAGGCCGCCAGCAACTCCTCGGCCAGGCCCTCGTCGTCCAGCGCCCGCGCCAGGGCCACGCCACCGATCAGGGTGGTGGCCAGCTGCAGCGCCCGGGCGCGCCGCTGCGCCGGCGGCCCCGACAGATCCCGTTCCAGCCGGCTGACGAAGCGCGCGAAGAAGCGGGTATAGCTGCCCCGGATGGCGGCCTCCCGTTGGGTGACGTCGGCCGCCAGAAAGGCCAGCGGACAGCGCAGCGCTTCGCCCTCGGCATGCTCGCGACTCAGGTAATGCTCGATCAGTTGCCCGATGCCTTGGCTACCGAGATCGTCGAGCCGGGCACTGCCGACCCGCGCGGCATGGGCGATGGCCTGGTCATAGACCTCGGTCTTGGTGCGGAAGTGGTGGTAGAAGGCGCCGCGGGTGAGACCGGCATCGGCCATCAGGTCGTCGAGACCGACCGCATCGAAGCCGCGCAGGGCGAACAGGCGGGCGGCGCTGTCGAGGATGCGCTGGCGGGTCTGCTCGCGCTGATCAAGGGGCCAGGCCATGGCTACTCCAGATTATGTTCTTGAACATAAGGTCTCCTTTGCCAGCATGCAGCCTTCTTTGCAAGGAGCCTGCAGCATGACGCCCTATCTATTCGGTCCCGCCTTCAGCACCCTGGTGCGCAGCGTGCGCCTCCATGCCCTGGAACAGGGCCTGGAGCTGCCCTGTGGCCTCGCACCCACCGGCCAGGCCATCGCCTGGCGCAGCGAAGCCCACCTGGCGCTGCACCCCTTCGGCCAGGTGCCGGTGCTGTTCGATGGCGAGCTGCGGATCTTCGAAACCCTCGCCATCTGCCGCCACCTCGATCGTCGGCTCTCGCCGGAGCGCGGCGGCAGCCCGGAGCAGGACGCCTGGAGCAGCGCCCTGCTCACCACTGTGGATAGCCGTCTGGTCCGCCACTATCTGCTGCGCGTCGCCGGGCCGCGACCCGCCCCCTTCCGCACGCCGGAGGACGAACAGCGCGCCCTGGCCGACGTCGACGCGACCCTGGCCGTGCTCGATCGCCAGCTGGGCAACCAGAGCTTTCTCTGCGGCGCCGACTTCAGCCTGCCCGACGCCCTGCTGGCGCCCATGCTCGACTACCTGGAGCCCCTGCCCGACCTACACTGGCAGACGACCTGGCCCCGCCTCGCCGCCTACCTCGACCGCCTGCGCGCGCGACCCTCCGGCCAGGCGATCCTGGTGGCGACCGACTTAAAGCTGCGCTGAGCCGACCGGAGCTACCAGGAACCACCTACCTCCCCAACACACCACAACCATCCCCTCTCCCCCTGGGAGAGGGCTAGGGTGAGGGCCGCCCACCACCCCTCCCTACCTGCTAGCCTTGGAAGCTCCTCCCCTGTCCAAGGACCGCCCATGACCACCGCCCGCCCCATCGCCCTCGTCACCGGTGCCTCCCAGGGCATCGGCCGCGCCGTCGCCCTCGGCCTGCTGCAGGACGGCTTCCGCGTGGTCCTCGCTGCCCGTCGCGCCGAACCCCTGGAGGCCCTCGCCGAAGAGGCGCGGCAACAGGGCGGCGAAGCCCTGGCTGTACCCTGCGACGTCACCGATGCCGCCAGCGTCGAGGCGCTGTTCGCACGCATCCGCGAGACCTACGGCCGCCTGGACCTGCTGTTCAACAATGCCGGCGTCGGCGCCCCGGCGGTGCCCATCGACGAACTGGAACTGGACGCCTGGCACCGGGCGGTCAACACCAACCTCACCGGCGTCTTTCTCTGCAGCCGCGCGGCCTTCGCCCTGATGCGCGCGCAATCGCCGCGTGGCGGGCGCATCATCAATAACGGCTCCATTTCGGCGCACACGCCCAGGCCCTTCAGCGCGCCCTACACCGCCACCAAGCACGCCGTGGCCGGTCTGACCAAGGCCCTGGCTCTGGACGGTCGCGCCTTCGATATCGCCTGCGGCCAGATCGACATCGGCAACGCCGCTACCGAGATGACCGAGCGCATGGCCAACGGCGTACTCCAGGCCGACGGCAGCACCGCCGTGGAGCCGCGCATGGACGTCAGGCACGTCGCCGACGCCGTCCGCTACATGGCCAGCCTGCCGCTGGACGCCAACGTCCAGACCCTGACGGTGATGGCGACCAAGATGCCCTATGTGGGGCGGGGCTGAGGGGTTCCACGTGGAACCCCAATGGGCTGCCAAGAGGGCGGTGAAAGCCATTCCTTCTGCCGCCTCGCATGGAGATGATTTCTAAGCTGCCGCGGAGGCAGCTTAGAAAACTCAGCCCGTCGTTGGCGAGCCGGTATCACGGTTCACTGCTGTATAGGCAGCATTAGAAAATGCCGGGTTTTTCCAAGGTGCGTAGCGATAGGTTCACTGCCGTGCAGGCAGCTAAGAAAGCATTCCAACCCAGACTGGGGTAAGGGGGAAAATTCATTGCCGCAACGGCAGCTCACAAACTAGGACTGGGACGGTCAAGCCTCCAACGCCGCCAGTACATGCACGGGATCGTTCTTTAGCGCTACCAACAAGGCCTTCGCCGGCCCGGTAGGTTCGCGGCGGCTCTGCTCCCAGTTGCGCAACGTACCGACGTCGATATTGAGCTTTCTGGCGAACTGCGCCTGGCTCAGACCGGTATTCTTGCGGATCTGCTTGATCTGCAAGGCATCGACGTGGAATTCACGGGAAGGTTGTCGCTCACCCCGGACGATCTCGTCCATTTGGGTAACGCTTTCCATGAGGTCATCCAGGAACTTGGTCATGCTGTCTATCTCCACTTTTCGATCATGGCCTTCAGGGCTTTCCGGTCCTCGACGGAAAGGTCATCCTTCTCACTCTTGGGGTAGATCAGTAGCAGGGCAATGCGAGCATCGGCAGCGAAGTGATAGTAGATCACCCGAGAGCCGCCACGCTTGCCATGGCCACCGCTGGCGACACGGATCTTGCGTAGGCCACCGGTATCCCTGATGACATCGCCTGCCGTCGGATTTTGCGCCAGTTCACGTTGGAAAGCGGCGTAGGCATCATCCTCAAGTAGCTCTTTGACGAGCCGAGTGAAGACCGGCGTTTCGATAAAGATCATGTCGCAATCCATGCGTCATTGGCGTACCCAATCATACGGGGGCCAACATATAAGTCAATGACGCACCACCCCCATCACGCAGCCTCCTCGGATAGCCGCGTCTCACCGTACCAAGCAACCGTTTGCCGCAGGTCTCCAAGCTATGCTTTGTGGAACCACCACCCAGGCAAGCCGGGATCGATCGGAGGAAGACAGCATGCAACCACAGGAGGTCGTAACCTTCTGGCACTCTGCCGGCAGGCGCAAATGGTTCAGCGGCGGCCCCGAGTTCGACACCGAATGCCGTACACGCTTGGAGGCAGGGCATTTCGCTGCGAGTCGTCGCGAATTCGATAGCTGGGCCGCCAGCGCCGAAGGCGCCCTGGCCCTGTGTCTGCTGCTCGACCAGATCCCGCGCAATATCTATCGCCACAGCGGCCACGCCTTCGCCACCGACGGCCTGGCCCTGCAGCACGCTCGACAGGCGATAGCCGCCAGCCTGGATCAGCAGGTCGAAGCCGAGTTGCGCGCCTTCTTCTATCTGCCGTTCGAGCACTCCGAGACCCTGGCCGATCAGCAGCGCTCGCTCGAACTGTTCGAGGCCCTGGGCATCGAGCACTACCGGCGCTATGCCGAGGCCCATCTGCAGGTGATCGCCCGCTTCGGCCGCTTCCCGCACCGCAACCGGGCGCTAGGCCGCATCAATACGCCGGACGAACAGGCCTGGCTGGATGCCGGCGGCGGTTTCTGAAGACCCAGGGTTCAGGCCAGGCGGCGGGCATCGCGGCGGATCATCTGCGGCGGTACGCCGAAGCCGCGCATGAACACCTCGCGCAGATGACGGCGATCGCGAAAGCCGGTCTCGCGGGCGACCGTTTCCAGCGAATGACGAGTCTGCTCGATCATCAGCCGCGCCGCCTCCAGGCGCAGCCCCTCGATGGCCTTGGCCGGTGACTGTCCCGTCTCGGCGGTGAACACCCGGCTGAATTGCCGCGGGCTCAGGTGAGCCACCTCGGCCAGCTCCTCGACACTCAAGGCGCGGCCCAGGTGCTGCCGGGCGTAGGCGAGCGCGGTCTGGATACGATCCGACTTGGGCGCCAGGGCCAGCAGCTCCGAATGCTGGGTCTGACCGCCCGAGCGAAATTGCTGCATCACCAGGCGATGCGCTACCGAACGGGCCACGTCCATGCCCAGGTCCTTCTCCACCATCCCCAGCGCCAGATCCAGGCCGGCGGTCATGCCGGCGGAAGTCCATACCGGACCATCGACGATGAAGATGCGGTCTTCCTCGACGCGGATCTGTGGATAGCGTTCCTGCATGGCCCGGGCGAACGACCAGTGGGTGGTGGCCCGGCGCCCATCGAGAAGGCCAGCCGCCGCCAGGGCGAAGCCGCCGGTACAGATGCCGGCGGTGCGCCGCGCCTGGGCGCCGGCCTGGCGCACGAAGTCCAGCAGCGTCGGCGATGGCTCGGTGGCCAGGGGCGTCAGGTTGCCGACGATGAACCAGGTATCGGCGCGGCCCGGCGTACCCAGGGCTTCGGTCTCCACCAGCAGTTGCTGTGAAGAACGCACTAGGCCGCCCTGCTCGGAAAAGATCGCCTGGGTATAGAAGGGCTCGCCCAGGACCAGATTGGCGAATTCGAAAACGCTCTGGGTCGCCAGCGCCATCACCTGGAAACGCTCGCCCAATACATAGCCGATCCGGTGCATGGCTGCTCCTGATGTCCTAAATCATGACTATAAGCGTCATTTGCGCCATCGACCAGCGCGCTCATCATGGCCTCACACCCACCCCGGAGACACGATGATGACCCGCTCCCCACAAGGTACTGCCCTGATCACTGGCGCCTCGTCCGGCATCGGTGCCCACTACGCCGAACAACTGGCCCAGCGCGGCTACGACCTGATCCTGGTCGCCCGGGATCGCCAGCGCCTGGATGCCCTCGCCCAGCGCCTGACCGACGCGACCCGCCAGAGCGTCCAGGTCCTGCCGGCCGACCTGGCCGACCCTGCCGCCCTGGCCGAGGTCGAGCGCACTCTGCGTGAAGACGCCAGCCTCACCCTGCTGGTCAACAACGCCGGGATGGGTACCCATACGCCGCTGCTGCAGAGCGATCCGGCGCAGATGCTGCGGATGATCGCCCTCAACGTCACCGCCCTCACCCAGCTGACCTATGCCGCCGTGCCCGCCTTCGTCGCCCGCGGCCGTGGCGCCATCATCAACGTCTCCTCCATCGTCAGCCTGGCGCCGGAGTTGCTCAACGGCGTCTACGGCGGCAGCAAGGCCTATGTCACGGCCTTTACCCAATCCCTGCAGCGCGAGCTGGCCGGGACCGGCGTGCGCGCCCAGGCCGTGCTGCCCGGCGCCACCGCCACCGACTTCTGGGCGCGCGGCGGCCTGCCGCTGGCGCACCTCGATCCGGAGATCGTCATGAGCCCGGCCGACCTGGTCGCCGCCGCCCTGGCCGATTTCGAGCGTGAGGTCGCCATCTCCATCCCCTCGCTGCACGACCTGTCCCGCTGGGAGACCTACGAAGCCAGTCGCCTGGCCATGGCCGACCAGTTGTCCAGCCGCCAGCTCGCCCCCCGTTATCACACCGCCCATTGATCTTGATCCCGAGAGGAGCACACCCCATGAAACTGACCGACAACACCGTCTTCATCACCGGCGGCACCTCCGGCATTGGCCGCGCCCTGGCCGAGGCCCTGCATAGTCGCGGTAACCAGGTGATCGTCGCCGGCCGCCGCCAGGCGCTGCTCGACGAGATCGCCGCCGCCAATCCCGGTATGGATACCGTGCTGCTCGACATCGGCGACCCGGCGCAGATCAAGGCCGTCGCCGCCGCAGTCATCGCCCGTCACCCCAGTCTGAACGTGGTGATCAACAACGCCGGCATCATGCCCTTCGACGATGCCGGCGCCGGCGATCTGGACGATGCCCAGGCGGTGCAGCTGGTCACCACCAACCTGCTCGGCCCGGTGCGGGTGAGCGCCGCCTTCATCGAGCACCTCAAGCGGCAGCCGACGGCAACGCTGATCAACAACACCTCGGTGCTGGCCTTCCTGCCGCTGGCGGCCACGGCGCTCTACTCCGCCACCAAGGCGGCCTTGCACTCCTACACCCTGTCCCAGCGCTTCCAGCTGCGCGACACCTCGGTGCAGGTGCTGGAGATCGCCCCGCCGTGGGTGGACACCGATCTGGTCCACAAGAGTGGCGACAGCCGCGCCATGCCCCTCGACGATTTCATCGCCGAGACCCTGGACAAGCTGGCCACCGCCGAGACCGAGGTGCTGGTGGATCGCGTGGTGCCGCTGCGCGCCAACCCCGGTCCCCAGGAGCACGCGCTGATCAACCAGTTCAACCTCTCGCTGGTCGAGAACCCCATCCCCGTCGCCTGACCTCGACACGCCGGCCACCTTCTGCGGTCGGCAGGTATAAGCACCGACGTGAATGTCTCTCCAGCAGCGGCACGTAGGCATCGACACCATTTCGTTTATTTCGAATATTGCGAATTTCGTTTATTTCGACTATAAACGCTAGCGGCGTAAGAGATGCCAGAAATGTGCGTTGCTTTTGGGAGAGACATCATGACCACCGCCGATCTTGCTCGGAGCATTCTCCCGGATGAGAAAGCAATCGCTGCGGCTACTGAATCAAGCCGTCAGATCGCTGCTTTCGTTTCGACGAAGCTGGATACTCAGCGTATTGAACTGGTTGACGAGGCCCAGCAACGCCAGGTCGTTGAATTACCTACGCTCGCGCTTAAATTGCTCGGGGACATACTCAGCGAGCTGGCCTTAGGCAACACCGTGAAAGTAGTGCTGATTCACGCAGAGCTGACGACCCAAGAATGCGCCGACATGCTCAATGTCTCGCGTCCTCATCTCGTTAAACTGCTAGACGAAGGCCAGATTCCACACACCAAGACCGGTAGTCATCGACGCATTAAGTTCACCGACCTCATGGTCTACAAAGCTGACCGTGATAGGGCGAGTCAGGACGCTATGGAAGAACTGGCTGCGCAAGCCCAAGCGCTTAACATGGGGTATTGATGAGACATTCACCGTTCACTGTCATCTACGATGCTTGTGTTCTGTACCCCGCACCTCTGCGCGATTTGCTGATGCAACTGACCCTCACTGGAGCGTATCGAGCGCGCTGGTCCGAGCAGATCCATGATGAGTGGACGAGAAACGTGTTGAAGAACCGTCCCGACCTGACAAGCGCGCAGCTTGATCGTACTGTCGAACTCATGAATCGGGCAGTTCCTGACTGTCTTGTAAAGGACTATGAGCCTTTGGTGAAAGGGCTCGACCTACCAGACGAAGACGACCGGCATGTCTTAGCCGCTGCCATCAAATGCGGTGCTTCGGTCATCGTCACCTATAACCTCAGGGACTTTCCTGCTGAAATCCTCAAGTGCTTCGAGATTGAGGCGTTGCATCCCGACGTCTTCCTGTCCGACATATGGGACTTGGATCAAGCAGCTGTGCTTGAAGCAGCCCGAAGACAGCGTGCTTCTTTGAAGAACCCTACCCATACGCCCCGCGAGCTACTCGATACGCTGCTTAAGCAGCAGCTCCCCGAGCTCGTTAAGCATCTCTCCAACTTCGAGTCATTGATCTGACCCCTGCTAGGGCCAGAGCACTAGGACGATAGATACGGGCCTTGTTTGGAACGGGATATCACCAACAAAAAGGCCCCTGACCGGGGCCTTTTTCATGCTCAGGCGGCGGGCGGAAAGTCCACTTCGGTCGCCGCCAGGTTGTTGAGGTAGTTGGTCAGGGTCAGCAGGCTGACCTGCACCACCACCTCGACGATCCTGGCATCATCCAGACCGGCTGCGCGGGCGGCCTGCAACTGCTCGTCATGCAACTGGCCACGCTGCTCGGTCACCTCTCGCGCCAGGCGCGCCACGGCGTTGAGCGTACCCGCCCGGGCGGCGGTCAGCTCCGCAGCGGTCAGGCCGGTCTTGCCACCGAAGAATTCATGGGCCGCCAGGCAATAGTCGCAACCATTGACCGCCGAGGCCGCCAAGGCCACCACCTCGCGCTCCTGGGCGCTGAGTCCGCTCCTGCCCAGCGCCTGGGCCAGCGCCAGATAGCCTTTGAGCGCTGCCGGCGAATGCGCCAGGGTTGCGAAGGCGTTGGGTAGGAAACCGAGGCCTTTCTGGATGCCCTGCAGGGCGGTTTGCGCCTCGGCGGAAGCCTGGTCGAGGGTAAGGGGGGCGATACGGGTCATGAGGGTGCTCCTTGGGTTGCGGCCTGGTCATCAGGCGTGGAACCAGATTAGGCGGAGCGACTTGACGCCTGGACGCCCAGCGTCCAAACATCGCGACAGATCGTCCAAATCGGTGCCTCATCCATGGATCGCCTCGCCGTCTTGCTCGACCACTTCGCCTTCACTGCGGACAGCTACCACCAGGGCGCCTTCTGTGGCGTGAGCCGCCATGCGGACGGTGAAGCCACCGGCCAGGTCCACCTGCTGCGCGGCGGACGCCTGAGCTTCGCAACCGCACGGGGCGAGCGGCAGGACCTGGTCGAGCCCAGCCTCATGCTGGTGATCCGTCCGCGCGCGCATCAGCTGAGCACCCCGGACGATAGCCCTGCCGAGCTGGTGTGCGCCTCGCTGGCCTTTCGCGGTGGCCCGGATAACCCGCTGACCCGCGCCCTGCCGGATTACCTGGTCAGTCCACTGCGCCAGCTGCCAGGTCTCGCCGCCAGCGCCGACTGGCTGTTTGCCGAGGCCTTTGGCAACGACTGCGGGCGCAGCCTGGTGCTCAACCGCCTGTTCGAACTGATGATCATCCAGCTGCTGCGTGAACTGCTGACCCGCCCCAGCGCCACGCCTGGCATGCTCGCCGGCCTGGCGGATCGCCGGCTCGCGCGTGCCCTGACCGCCCTGCACGAACGACCCCAGCAAGCTTGGACCGTAGCCGAGCTGGCGGGCCTGGCCGGCATGTCACGCGCGGGTTTCGCCGCACATTTCCAACGTGTCGTCGGCAGTGCCCCAGGCGACTACCTCACCCGCTGGCGCATCGCCCTGGCGCAACAGCGCCTGCAGCAGCGCCGCCCCCTGGCGCTGATCGCCGACGAGGTCGGCTACGAAAGTCCCTCGGCCCTGGCCCGCGCCTTTCGTCGCATCATTGGCGCGAGCCCGACCGAATGGCAGCGGGCACAGGCCTAGGCCTTGCCGACAGCCGCCCCATCCCGCCACTCCACCACCAGATCCGCCCGCGCCCGGTCGCCGTCGATCAGGCGCGCATTGGGCTCGTCGGTGCTCGCCACCCAGGCCTCCGCGTCCGCGCGGCTGCGGCCGAAGTGCATGTGCCGGGCGACCAGCCGCTCGCGACGCTCCGCGGGATCGACGCGCACGTACCAGCACTCGTCGAACACCTCGGCCACATCGCTCCAGGGCGCCTGGGTCAAGAGCAGGTAGTTGCCCTCGCTGATCACCAGTTGGGTCTCGGCGTGGACCGGGATGGCATTGGCGATGGGTTCTTCGATCTCGCGATTGAATAGCGGCGCATAGACGGTCTCGCCGGCCACCGGCGTCTTCAGCCGCTGCAGCAGGGCGCGATAGCCGCGTGCATCGAAGGTGTCCGGCGCGCCCTTGCGTTGCGCGCGATCCAGACGCGCCAGCTCGCGATTGGCCAGGTGATAGCCGTCCATGGGCACCACCACGGCGCGCGCGCCGAGCGCCGCCGCCAGCAACTCGGCCACGGTCGACTTGCCCGCGCCCGGAGTGCCCGCGATGCCCAGCAGGCGACGTCCACCCTGGGCCAGTAGCGCCTCGGCGCGAGCCAGGAGTTCGGCGGGAAGTTGCAGGCCATCGACCGGACGCTGACTGCTCATGCCGGCACCTCCGGCAGTGAACGGATGGAAACGGCAGGCAGGCACGGGAAAACGGTCATGGCGGAGGTTCCGGCAGTGGGGATCGCGGCACGCTAGCACCCAGCAGAGCTGGTCGTCGACTTGGAGGCTGTGCCGGCGGAAAGCGATCACAGTCTGCAGCCATACGAGCGGATCACCGCTGCGCCCCCTCGGCATCCACCCGGCGCTCTCGTACACTCCGCTTCCAATCGGCCGCAGGCCGCCGTGTGCCTCATACAAAGGGATTTGGTCGCCATGAAGAAACCGCTACTTACCACCCTCGCCGGCGTGACCCTGGTGGTCGTCGGTACCGCCGTGGGCGGCGCCTGGTACACCGGTACCCGGCTGGAAGGCGAATTGCGCCAGGCCGCGAGCCAGGCCCAGCTGGCCCTGCAGGCGCAACTGCCCGAGTACCCCTTGCAGCTGCAGCTGGTCGAGCTGCAACGCGGTGTCTTCAGCAGCACCGCCACCTTCAGCCTGACCGTACAGGCCGAGGATCGGCCGCCCGTGGAGGTACTGCGGGTGCTCGACGACATCCAGCACGGTCCCTTCCCCCTGACCCGCCTCAAGTCCCTGCAGCTGGCGCCGGTCATGGCGGTCAACCGCTTTACCCTGGCGCGTACGCTGCTCACGGCCGATCTCTTCACCCTGGCCAAGGGCGCCGAACCCGTGCAGCTCGACGCCACCCTGGGCTACGACCGTGCGGTGGACGGCGGCCTGACCCTGGCCGCCCTGCACCTGGACCAGCCCCAGGGCGCGGTGGCCTTCTCCGGTCTGAACGCCACCTTCCACACTGACATGGAGGCCAGCCGACTGCGTCTGGACAGCACGGTCGGCCAATTCAGCCTCAATGTGCGCACGCCGGATGGCTGGGCCAAGCTGGAGACCGAAGGTTTCGGGCTGACCGGCGACAACCGCCGCAATGCCGATGGCTTCTGGCTGGGCCCGGGTCAGCTGCGCCTGGGGCGCCTGCTGCTGGCCATGCCCGGCAAGCCCGCGGTGGAGCTGCGGGACCTGCAGCTCCAGGGCGACACCCAACAACAGGGCCAGCAGCTGGCGGGGACGCTTAATGCCAGCCTCGGTCGACTCGACATCGCCGGCCAGACCCTGGGCAAGGCGAGTCTGAGCAGTCACTACAGCAATCTCGACAGCCCGGCTCTGGCTCAGCTCAATGCCCTGCTGCAGCACCTGCAGCTGGATACCGAGCAGGGTCTCGATCCCACCACCCAGGCGACCCTGCAGCAGCACCTCGGCGATGTGCTCGCCGCGCGCCCTCAACTGGTGGTGGATGACCTGCGCTTCGATACCCCCGGCGGCAGCAACCACCTGCGCCTGGACCTGACCCTGGCCAAGCCGGCGACCTACGATCTGCCGCCCGAGCAACTCGCGGCCCAACTGCTGGCCGGTCTCGATGCGCGCCTGTCGGTGGCGCGGGGCAGCCTGGTGGATGGCGTCCTGTTCCAGGCGGGCGCCCAGCGCACCCAGCCGGCCATGCAGCAGCAGGCCCAGGCCACCGCCGAAGCCCTGGCCGGCATCGGCCTGAACAGCGGCCTGCTCAAGGCCGAAGGCGAGGATCTGGTGGCCACCCTGAATTACAGCGCCGGGCGGCTGATGCTCAACGGCCGGGAGGTACCGCCGGAACAGCTGCTGGCCCTGCTGGAACGCCCGCAACCCACGGCACCCGCCAAACCCCAGGGCAAGGCGCCGCAGCGCTAGTGGATGTTTGGGCTGTTGGGCTTCGGCGATAGAACTGCCTCAACCCAACCTACGTAGGGTCTTGTAGGTTGGGTTGAGCAAGGCGAAGCCCAACGATGCTCGTCACCGCTGGCCGTTGGGCTTCGACGATAAAGCCGTCTCAACCCAACCTACGCAGGCTCCGTAGATTGGGTTGAGCAACACAAAGCCCAACGCCCCAACCGCCCTACTTCAACTCCAGCCCGCCACTGGCCTTGTTCAGCTCGCGCAGGTGGTTGCCGAGCAGGTCCAGGTTGGCTTCGGTCAGGTCCAGGCCGTCGCGGGCCTCTGGCGAGAGCAGCTGGCGGACCTCGTTGTTGAGGGTGTCTCTGAGGCTGCGCAGGTGCGCCTGGCGCTTCTGGCTCTCGGCGGTCAGTTGCTCCCACTCGCCCGGTTGCGGCAGGCCGTAGCCGTCGGTGCCCAGCAACTCGGCGGGGCGGCTCAGGTAGCCGCTGTCCTTGAGGATCTGCTCCAGGGCGCCACCGGCCTTGCCGAAGCGTGCCTTGTCCACCGCGTCCTCACCCAGGTAGCGATCCTTGAGCTCGGTCTGCGCCTGCAGCAGCGCCCGGCGATAGGCTGCCTGCTCCAGCAGCAGCAAGGCGGCGCTGGCGCGCAGATCGGCGCGCTGGAATTGCTCGCGGCGCTGCTGGGGGGTCAGCGCCAGCCAAGCCTCGACGTCCGCCTGGGGCAGGTTCAGGCGCTGCCTGGCCACCTTGAACATCGCCTGGAAGCGCTCGCGGAAGCTGTCGAAGCGATAGCCCAGCCGCAGCGCCTCGCGCGGATCGTCCAGCACCGAGGTGTCCACCAGATCCTTGAACCTGAGCGCATCCATCAGCCCGGTGGGGGTGATGACATCGAGCTGGGCAGCGGCCAGGCGCGGTACCCCGTCGTGCAGGAGCTTGAAGGTCTCCACCGCGCAGTTGTTGGTGACGAAGTAGTACTGGCCGTCATAGCTCCAGTGCACCTGGGCGGTCCGCTCGAGGAAGTCGGCGATCTCCGGACGGGTCAGCTTGAGCGGCACGGATTGCAGACCGCGCAACTCCACCTTGGTGTACTCGTCCACCACCTGGGCCAGCGGCAGCACGAACAGCCGCGACGGATAGGAACCGGTCAGGCCGCGCCAGCTGGAGAGCTGGACATCGTTGACGAAGGCGCGGAACGACAGCACCAGGTGGTATTGCAGGTCTAGCCGACAATCCGGACCCCGTGGCCGACCGGGGGCGCAGACCACCAGGCGCAGCATGCTGTGGCCCCAGCGGCTCATGACCTGCTCGTTGCCCTCGGCCAGCAGGTAGTCGACCGCATAGACCCGCTCCGGATCGAGCCAGCCCAGGGGTGCCTCGCCGAAGTCGTTGCCGGCGTTGAGATAGGGATAGCGCCCCGGACAGGCATCGTGCGCCGGCGACCAGCCGAAGTGCTCGGCGAAGTAGCGCTGCAGCGCCGGCCGCCGGCAGGCGTAGCTCGGGTCGAGCAGAAAGTACTCCAGGTTCACCGCCACGAATTCCTTCGGGTTGGTGACTTCATAGAGATCGGGACTGCGGGCGATGAAGAGATTCTTGGACTCGCGATTGCCATGCTTGCGCGTCTTCACCTGCCAACCGGCCAGGTCCAGCAGCCGCGGATCGTCGGACAGGGTGTAGCTGCGCCCGGCCTGGCCCTGGCATTTCACCGGCAGCTGGTCGGAGGTCAGCCCCAGGCCGCCGCAGGAGAGGATCAGCTGGCGCTGCTCGGGCGTCCAGACGCGCTCGCGGTCATAGAAGTGGGTCAGCTCGTGCAGCACCGTGGCCAGCAGTTCGCGGTGCTGGGTGCCGTGGGGGCGGCCGGTCTGGATGCGGGTGTCGCTGCCGTCCACCAGACTGGGCAGCAGGCGGCGATTGAGTAGCAGGTTGCGCCGATCCGCCTCGCCATAGGCTTCTTCCAGCAGCTCGCTGCTCCAGCGCACCGGGATGCGCTCGTCCAGCGCCGCCTTGAATTTGGGTGGCAGCAGGGCCTGGGCTTCAGCCAGCAGTTGCTGGGTCGCCTGGATCTGCGCGGGCGTCAGGCCCTGGGTGTCGAGTTCGAGGTGCAGGGCGGCCTGGGCCCCGCCAAGGGCCAGGCCGGCCGCGAGGCCAGCCAGCCACTGCCGCAGCCGGCCGGCGCGGTTCTTCACAGTGCCAGGATGGCCTGGGCCAGCTGCAGGTCGTTGGCCTGGCGCGCAGCCGGGAACTGGTCGCGCAGGCTGCGGAAGGCTTCTTCCAACTGCACGCCACGGATGTCGCCGTCGGTGGCGACGAAGCTGGCGGCATCGCCACGCGCGGCCTGGATCATCTTGGCGTCGCGGATGGAGGTGGTGGTGTCGGAGGTGAAGTCGATGCTGCGCTGCAGCGCCCGCACCACGATGTTACTGGTGGCCACCAGGGTCTGGGCCTGAGCCAGGCTCGAAACGCCCAGGGTCAGGGCAGCGGCGATAAGCAGGGAACGGCGCATGGATACTCCAGGGATGTCACGGAATTGAAACGGACTACTGACTCAGAATCGCCTGGGCGAGTTCCCGGTCGGAGGCGTGCAGCGCCGGATCGGCCGCGCGCAGGGCTCTCAAGGTTTCTTCCAGCTGGGCACCGCGCAGGGCGCCATCGGTGGCGACGAAAGCCGCGGCATCGTCACGGGCCGCCAGGACCAGCTTGTTCTGGAAGGGGCCGGTGGTGAGCTGGCTGGTGCCGTAGATGGTCTTGACCAGACCCTCGGTGGTGGAGTCGAACGCCAGGACCGGCGTGGCGAGACAGAGGCCGAGCAACAGCGCGGCAGAACGACGGATATGCATGGATGACGACCCTCCGGTGGCAGATGGTCGCCAAGGCTAACGCAGCCCCCCGTTCCGGGCTAGCAGCCACGGGGTACGGGGGTATCGCGGTGTTGCGCGTCAGATGGCGAGAATCGCCTGGGCCAGCTGGTCATCACTGGCCTGACGCAGTTCGGGCGCCTGGCTGCGCAGGTGGTCCAGCGCCGCTTCCAGGCGTACGCCGCGGATGTCGCCGGCGCTGCCAACGTAGGTGGCCGCATCGTCACGGGCTTCCTGGACCAGCTTGTCGTTCTTGAAGGAGCCGGTGATGGACGAGGTGGTGTCGGACGTCGCGTCGATGGCGTTGACGATGATGTCGGTGGTGACATAGAAACTCGACGCCGAGGCGGCGGTGGACAGGCAGAACAGCGCCGCGGCGGCGCCCAGGTGCAGGGTTTTCATGGGGGACTCCCGTCTGGATAGGCTTGACTGAGACTACCGCCAGCCCGAGGAAGTCGCACTTCGGCGCAGATTTTCACTCCCGCCAGAAGGGCTTGCCGCCTTCGCGGTACTGATCCGCGAGATTCAGTCCCAGATCGGCCAGGGCGCGGCTGTCTAGTTGCTGCAGTTGCCGTCGGCTCTGGACCCGCGATCGCCAGCGGACGAGCAGCTCGCACAGGTGGCGTAATCCACGCCGGTGAATGACGAAACGGGCAAGGGCGATACCGGGCGATAAGCGATCCATGGCGAGATCCAGCGAGGTGGCAGAGGAGTCTCAGCTTCGCCGCTGACGCCGGAGCGAACCACTTACAGCTGCGCTACACTGTATCCGTACAAAATTAAAAATTTCTAATCTGTACCTGTCGCTACTGTCCGGACCGCTCTAGCACGACGGACTGCGCCGGTTGGAAGGCACACGGCTGTATCCCCGCCCTGCGGCGTATGCCTGATCTGCCCGAGTCGCTACAATCGATCCTTTCAGCGCCCATTCGCGAGAGGCACCGCCATGAGCTTCAAAGTTTTCGTCGACGGCCAGGAAGGCACCACCGGCCTGCGTCTGCTGGACTACCTGACCGGCCGTTCGGACATCGAACTGCTGCGCATCGACGAGAGCAAGCGCAAGGATCCGGCCGAGCGTGCGCGCTTCCTCAATGCCGCCGACGTGGCCTTCCTCTGCCTGCCCGATGCCGCCTCCCGCGAAGCGGTCAGCCTGGTGACCAATCCCAACACCTGCATCATCGACGCCAGCACCGCCTTCCGCACCGACAGCAGCTGGACCTACGGCCTGCCGGAATTGGCGCCCGGTCAGCGCGAAGCGCTGCGCGCCAGCAAGCGCATCGCCAACCCCGGCTGCCACGCCACTGCCTTCATCCTGCTGGCCCGGCCGCTGGTGGATGCCGGTCTGCTGGCCCCGGACACCCCGCTGTCGGCCTTTTCCCTGACCGGCTACAGCGGTGGCGGCAAGCAGATGATCGCTGCCTACGAAGCCGGCGGCGATGCGCGTCTGCTGAGTCCGCGCCCCTATGCCATGGGCCAGGGCCACAAGCACCTGCCGGAAATGCGCGTGCAGAGCGGTCTGACCGCCGCGCCGGTGTTCAGCCCCATCGTCGGCCCCTTCCTCAAGGGCCTGGCGGTAACCATCCCGCTGCACGCCAGCCAGCTGCGCCCGGGCACCACCGCTGTCGATCTGCAGGCGGCGCTGGCCCGTCAATATGACGGCGAAGCCTTCATTCGGGTGGCCCCGGTGGCCGCCGAGGAGGAGCTGGACAATGGCTTCTTCGACGTCCAGGCCAGCAACGACACCAACCGCGCCGATCTCTTCGTCTATGGCAATGCCGAGCGGATGACGCTGGTGGCGCGCCTGGACAATCTGGGCAAGGGCGCGGCGGGCGCGGCGGTCCAGTGCATGAACGTGCACCTGGGCGCCGACGAGGGTCTGGGGCTCGCCAGCGGCCGCTAGTCAGGGCGCCGGCTTTCTGCTCGGCCGGGGCGAACCTTTTTCCTGGCGCCCCGTCTGAACTGCTGAACGGTTTGGATAGCCGTTCTGCTCCTTTGCTGTTTAGTGTTGGCAGATGCTGGACCCCTGCTTGGCGGTCCAGTCTTGAACTCCGGACTTCTCCCCTCCCCCGATGGAAGTCCGGAGTTTTTTTATGCCTCGGCGGCGGGCTCGTCGAGGCCCAGCCAGCGGGCCAGCACGCGCTGGGCGTCTTCCACGCCCTGGCGCTTGGGCGCCGAGAACAGCTGGATGCTGGCGGTATCGCCCCAGCCCTGGCGTATGTCGCGCTGCACCTTGAGCAGGGCATTCTTCTGCGCCCCGAAGGCCAGCTTGTCGGCCTTGGTCAGCAGGATGTGCAGCGGCATGGAACTGGCCTGGGCCCAGTCCAGCATCAGGCGGTCGAATTCGGTCAGCGGATGGCGGATGTCCATCATCAGCACCACGCCGCTGAGCGAATTGCGGCTGCTCAGATAGGCCTCCAGGTGCTCCTGCCAGTGCTGCTTGAGCGGGATCGGCACCTTGGCGTAGCCATAGCCGGGCAGGTCCACCAGACGCCGCTCGTCGTCGAGGCTGAAGAAGTTGAGCAGCTGGGTCCGCCCCGGCGTCTTCGAGGTACGCGCCAGATTGGCGTGGGTCAGGGTGTTGAGCGCACTGGACTTGCCGGCGTTGGAGCGACCGGCGAAGGCCACTTCCAGGCCGCTGTCGAGCGGGCACTGATCGACCTTGGCGGCGCTGATGAGAAAGGACGCCTGCTGGCACAGACCGACGATGGGATTCTTGAAGCTGGACATGGGGGTACTCGCGAGCGCGCGGCAAAGCCAGCAGTATATCGGATGCGCCGGGCGAGAGCCGTGCCCCCGGCAACCTGAACGAAGCCTGAACATGGCCGGCCTCGGGCGCGTCGGCGACTAGGCGCGGCGATGCACCCGGCTACAATGCCCGCAATCCGTCATGCCCGGTTGGTGGGCGTGCCTTCTTCCAGGAGTAGTCCCATGCGCAACCTGCTTTTCTCCGCCGTGTTCGCCGCCGCCAGTCTGTTCGGCGCGGCCGCCCATGCCGACGACATCCAGGCCGGCAAGCAGTACACCGAACTGAGCAGTCCGGTTCCGGTGTCCGAACCCGGCAAGATCGAAGTGGTTGAGCTGTTCTGGTACGGCTGCCCGCACTGCTACGCCTTCGAGCCCACCCTCAACGCCTGGTCCAAGAAGCTGCCCGACGACGTCACCTTCAAGCGCGTGCCGGCCATGTTCGGTGGCGTCTGGAACGTCCATGGTCAGCTGTTCGTGACCCTGGAAGCCATGGGCGTGGAAGCCAAGGTGCACGACGCCGTCTTCGCCGCCATCCACAAGGAGCACAAGAAGCTCGCCACACCCGAAGAGATGGCCGACTTCCTCGCCACCCAGGGCGTGGATCGCGACAAGTTCCTCAGCACCTACAACTCCTTCGCCGTGAAGGGTCAGGTGGAAAAGGACAAGAAACTGGCCATGGCCTATCAGATCACCGGCGTACCGACCATGGTGGTCAACGGCAAGTATCGCTTCGACCTGGGCTCCTCAGGTGGTCCGGACGAAACCCTGAAGGTCGCCGACTTCCTGATCCAGAAAGAACGCGCCGCCAAGTAAGCTTCATCCGCCGCCGCGTCCTGCGGCGGCGGCTCCTCAGTTCGTCCCGCCCAAGCGGCCTCTGGTCGTCCTGCTCAAACTTTCCCCGAAACCGCCGATACCCTAGCCACTATCAAGTTGGTTGGGCGCCCCGTCGTGCCTGCCTGCTGGCCACCCTCAAGCCTTTGGAGCGGGCGGATGGAGCGCGCGGACGTCGAACGCTGGAAAAACAAGTACCTGGAGAGCCTCGAGAATCTCGAACGCCTGGAGAGCCGGTGGGAAAACCGCCTGGACCTGGTGCGTCGTGGCCTCGTGCGCAGCAGTCTGGCCGCCGAAGGCAACGACGCGGCGGTGGACGCCTGCCTGGTCGAATTGCGCGACATTCTCCGCCGGGACGACAGCGACGCCGATCTCGCCAAGCTGATTCCGCGCCTGGAGCGCACCGTGCTCGATTCCGAGCAGCGCCGGGAATTGCGTGCGCGGCAGGTAACCGAGGCCTTTGCCGAACTCTGCCGGCTGCTGCAGACCCTGGAGTTGCCGCGTGACCAGCGCAAGGCGCTCAAGGGTTTTGCCAAGCGCGCCCAGGCCGCTGCCGGCCAGCCAAGCGAGCTGCCCGCGCTGCTCGGCGAGTTCAGCCGCCTGCAGCAACAGGCCTTGAGCCAGCTGCACCCCGAGCAGCCCGCCCGTCCCGGCTTCCTGCAGCGCCTGCTGGGAGGACGAGGCGAGCATGCGGAAGAGGCGCCAGCGGCGCTACCGGCGCAGATGCCCGACACCGCTGCGCCTCTCGCCCAGGCCGAGCCGGCGGAAACGTCCGAATTGCCAGCGCTGGCCATTCCGCCAGCCGCTGCCATCGAAATCAGCGGCGATGCTGAGCCTGCGCCGGCCGATCCGGCCTATGCCCTGCCACCGGTGCCCGAGCCCGGCTACAGCGCCATCGCCCCGCATCTGGAAGCCACCCTGCTGCGCCTGCTCGACGACCTGGCGCTGCCCGACAGCCACAAGCCCCAGGCCGAGCACCTGCGCCAGCGCATCCAGGGCAGCCTGAACTGGTACGAACTGGTACCGGTGCTCGACGACCTGTCGGTACTGGTGCTGGCCCTCAACCATTCCGGGCAGAGCGAATTCCAGCTCTATCTGCGCCGCCTCAACGAGCGCCTCGCCGCCTTCCAGACCGGTCTGCAACACGTCCACGACCAGCGTCAGGACGGCCAGACCCAGGAGCGGGCCTTTGGCGAGGCCCTGCGCGGTCAGGTCAACGAACTGCAGAACGAGGTCCAGGAGGCCACCGACCTGGACAGTCTCAAACTGTCCCTCGACAGCCGACTGGAAGGCCTGCTGACCAGCCTGGCCGAGCAGCAGAGCCAGCGCGAGACCCGCGAGCAGGAAGCCAGCGAACGATTCAACGCCCTCACCGAGCGCGTCGCCGGCATGGAGCGCGAGGCCCAGCAGTATCGCGGCCATCTCGAAGAACAGCGACAGAAGGCCCTTTGCGACCCCCTCACCGGGCTGCCCAATCGTGCCGCCTGGAGCGAACGCCTGGAACTGGAGGTGGCCCGCTGGCAACGCCATGGCGGCGACCTGCTGCTGGCGGTGCTCGATGTCGATCTGTTCAAGCGCATCAACGATGGCTACGGTCACCTGGCCGGCGACAAGGTGCTCAAGATCATCGCCAGCGAATTGCAGCGCCGCCTGCGCAAGACCGACTTCATCGCCCGCTTCGGCGGCGAGGAGTTCGTCGTGCTGTTGAGCGCCACGCCGGTCGCCGGCGGGGTGACCTTGATCGAGCAGCTACGCGCCGCCGTCGCCGCCTGCCCCTTCCATTTCAAGGGCGAGCGGGTGGTGATCACCCTGTCCGCTGGTCTTGCCGCCTTTGCGCCGGGCGAGGATGCCGATACCGTATTCGAACGTGCCGACCAGGCGCTCTACCGCGCCAAGCGCGCCGGACGCGATCGCCTGGACGTGGCCTGACCCTTCCGCCGTTCGCGAGGTAATCGTGCGAAATCCCTTCAAGTTCCTCCCCTGGCTGCTCTGCGGCCTGCTCCTGGCCGGCTGCTCCAGCGGTCCGCGCATCAATGACGACTACACCGCCCGCGATCAGGACAGCCGGGTGCAGTACATCGTCCTGCACTACACCGCGGCCGATTCCAAGCAGTCGCTCAAGCTGCTGACCCAGGCCGGCGTCAGCGCCCACTACCTGATCGACACTGACGGCACCATCTACCGCCTGGTGGATGAGAATCGTCGCGCCTGGCATGCCGGCGTCAGCGAATGGGAAGGCCGTACCTGGCTCAATTCCACCTCCATCGGCATCGAGATGGTCAACCTGGGCTTTCGCGACACCCCGGCCGGACGCCAGTGGTATCCCTTCAGCGAAGCCCAGATCCAGGCGCTGATTCCGCTGCTCAAGGACATCGAACAACGCCACGGCCTGGATCGCCGCGCCATCGTCGGACACAGCGACATCGCCCCGGGACGCAAGCAGGATCCGGGTCCGCTGTTTCCCTGGGCGCGCCTGGCCGCGGCGGGGCTGATCAACTGGCCGAATCAGAACGTGGTCGCCCAGCGCCAGGCCAGCCTGGGCGGCGTGCTGCCGCCGCCGGCCTGGTTCCAGGATCAGCTGGCGCGGATCGGTTATGCGGTGCCGCGCACCGGCGTGCTCGATGCGGCCACTCGCGATGTCATCGGCGCCTTCCAGATGAAGTACCGGCCCGGCCGTTTCGACGGCCAGCCGGATCTGCAGACGGCGGCATTGCTGCTCAGCCTGCCCAGCGGTCGCTAGGCCGGCCTAGGCGACCTACAGCCGCACGCTGGCGAAGGTGGATTCGCCCTGGGCCTGACTCAGGGCCGCCAGCGCGGACGAGGCCGGCATCAGCGACAGCTCCTGGGACAGCGGCATCAGGGCGATGGGCTGCTGGATGGTCGGACCCTGGCGCTCGTCGCGCGGCGGGATGCCGAAGTATTCGCGGTAGCACTTGGAGAAGTGCGGGGTGGAGACGAAGCCGCACACCGAGGCCACCTCGATGATCGACAGGGTGGTCTGCTTGAGCAGCTGCCGGGCGCGGATCAACCGCAGCTTGAGGTAGTAGCGCGACGGCGAGCAGTGCAGGTACTTCTGGAACAGGCGCTCCAGCTGGCGACGGGACACATCCACATAGACCGCCAGCTCGTCGAGGTCGATGGGCTCTTCGAGATTGGCCTCCATCAGCGCCACGATCTCCTGCAGCTTGGGCTGGTTGGTACCCAGCATGTGCTTGAGAGGCACGCGCTGGTGATCCTGCTCGTTGCGGATGCGCTCGTAGATGAACATCTCCGAGATCGCCGCCGACAGCTCGCGACCATGCTCGCGACCGATCAGGTGCAGCATCATATCCATCGGCGCGGTACCGCCCGAGGCGGTGCAGCGGTTGCGGTCGATGGTGAACAGACGGGTGCTGAGCACCACGCGCGGATAGGCTTCCTGCAATGCCGCTAGAGTTTCCCAGTGCACGCTGCAGTCGTAGCCGTCGAGCAGACCGGCACGGGCCAGGGCCCAGCTGCCGGTACAGACCGCGCCCAGCTTGCGGCCCTGGCGCGCCTGGCTCTGCAGCCAGGTGCAATGCTCGCGCGACACGCTGCGCTGGATGCCCACGCCGCCGCAGACGATCACCATGTCCATTGCCGGGGCGGCGCTGACGGCACTGTCCGGAGTGATCTGCAAGCCGTCGCTCGCCCGCACCGGACGGCCGTCCAGACTCAGGGTGCACCAGCGATAGAGTTCGCGTCCCGACAGCTGGTTGGCCATGCGCAGCGGCTCCACCACCGACGCCAGGGAGATAAGTGTGAAGTTGTCCAGGAGCAGAAAGCCGATGGACTGGATCGCACGGGCCTGTGACGAGGTGGGAATGGGCGACATGGTTTGAATCTCCTTCACGCAGGCTGGGGCCCTTTGCTGGGCTCTAATGAGGTGCGGCGGACAACGTTGGGCGAAAGATGTGTCGCGGACGCATAAGTCATGTCGCAATTCCCATGCCGAAAATGGGTGAACCCCGCTGCAGGCAGGCTGTCTGGGGCGAATAATCCATTAAGCAGCGGTCAATGGCGTTGATTAGATAGGGTTTTTAATTGCGACCTTTCAGGTCTGAGACCGACCTCTGGGAGATAGCACTTCGCCAGAGGTATCCCATCGGTAACACCAGGACGTAACCGATGCGCGCCAAAATGTGGCATGGCGACTCAGTTGGCACGGTTGTAGTTCAGGCCAGCGACCGTTGGTCGCCCTTCTGGCCACTTGTGGCGAAAAGCCATCAAGACCGGGACCAGACGGACCGGTACGTGCAGTGGCCAGGGCCCTTCCCTTCGCGATTCCCTGGAGTTCAGGATGAAAATCTCCCAAGCGCTGTGGTTGTCCGGTCTGTTGCTGAGCTCGACCGTGCAGGCGGGCGAGGCCGAAAGTTGCCAGCAGGTGCGCCTGGCCGATGTCGGCTGGTCGGATCTCAATATCACCAACGCCATGACCCGCTATCTGCTCAGCGCCCTCGGTTACGAGACCGAGGTGCTGCGCCTGTCCCTGCCGCAGACCTACGACGCCCTGGCCGCAGGCGAGGCCGATGTCTTCCTCGGCAACTGGATGCCGGCGCAGGCCAAGCTCAGCCAGCCCATGGTCGACGCAGGAGCGGTCGAACGCCTGCACGCCAATCTGGAGGGCGCTCGCTACACCCTGGCGGTGCCCCAGTATGTCTACGAGGCTGGGGTCAAGAACTTCGCCGACATCGCCCGCTTCGCCGAGCGTTTCGACCGCACTATCTACGGCATCGAGCCCGGCAACGACGGCAATGCCCTGGTCAAGAAGATGATCGCCAGCAACGCCTTCGGCCTGGGCGACTTCAGGCTCGACGAATCCAGCGAGCAGGGCATGCTGACCCAGGTGCGGATGAAGGAGCTGCTGGACCGCCAGTGGATCGTCTTTCTCGGCTGGGAACCGCATCCGATGAACGTCCGGCACAAGCTGGCCTACCTGGACGGCGGCGACGACTACTTCGGACCCAATCAGGGTGGGGCGACGGTCTACACGGTGGTGCGCAAGGGCTATGCCCAGCAGTGCCCCAACGTGGCCCGGCTGCTGGGCAACCTGGAGTTTTCCCTGGACATGGAGAACCAGCTGATGGATCGGGTGCTCAACGAAAAGGACAATCCGCGCCGCGCCGTGCGCAACTGGCTCAAGCGCAATCCCGAACGCCTCGACGCCTGGCTCAAGGGCGTCGCCACCCGCGGCGGTGCGCCGGGCAACGTCGCGGTGAAGGCCAGCCTGGCCAACTGAATCACGGGCCTGTGCGATGGCTATCAACCCCTCTGGGCAGCGGCTCGCCGCAAGGGGCATGTGCGCTCGCGCCGCCGCCTCGCGCGGCCACGCCGCCCTGGGCGCGGACCTGTCCCGGGGCTCGTGCTGGATACGACATTTCCGCTTCTGGTTGCGACGCCGCGTACACTGGTAGCGACGCAGGCGGTAGGCGAGCCTGGGGGGATGGGTTACAGATAAATACACGTGGGGCGCACCGAAAGGTACCCCGCCAAACGCAAGGAGATGTGTCCATGAAAGGTTGTTCCCGTTGGCTCTTGAGTGCCGCTCTGCTGGCGCCACTCGCTGTTCAGGCAGCCGAACCGGCTTCCTGTGCCAAGGTGCGCTTTGCTGACGTCGGCTGGACCGACATCACCGTGACCACGGCCGTGACCAGCGAGGTGCTGCACGCCCTCGGCTACCAGACCACGACCAACATGATCTCCGTACCGGTCACCTACAAATCCTTGCAGAACAAGGACATCGACGTCTTCCTCGGCAACTGGATGCCGAGCATGGCGGCTGACATCAAGCCCTATGCCGACAACGGCAGCGTCGAGACCGTGCGCGCCAACCTGGAAGGTGCCAAGTACACCCTGGCGGTCCCCCAGTATGTCTATGACGCCGGGGTCAAGAGCTTCGCCGACATCGCCAAGAACGCCGACAAGTTCGACGGCAAGATCTACGGCATCGAGCCGGGCAACGATGGCAATCGCCTGATCCAGGGCATGATCGACAAGAACACTTTCGACCTGGGCAAGTTCAAGCTGGTGGAGTCCAGCGAGGCCGGGATGCTGTCGCAGATCCAGCGCGCCGAGCGGCGCCAGCAGTGGGTGGTCTTCCTCGGCTGGGAACCCCACCCGATGAACACTCGCTTCAAGATGGCCTATCTCCAGGGCGGCGACGACGTCTTCGGCCCCAACTACGGCGGCGCCACCATCTACACCAACGTGCGCAAGGGCTACGTCCAGGAATGCCCCAACGTGGGCAAGCTGCTGACCAACCTGTCCTTTACCCTGGACATGGAAAACCAGCTGATGGACAAGGTGCTCAACGAAAAACAAGCCGCGAGCGCCGCCGCCAAGGCCTGGCTCAAGGCGCATCCGCAGGTGCTCGACCAGTGGCTGGCCGGCGTGACCACCCGCGATGGCAAGCCTGCGCTGGAGGCGGCGAAGACCGCCCTGGCCCCCTGATCGAACACTAACATTCGACTGTCCCGCGCCAGTTCGGGCGGGTACTGCCACAGCCGAAGCACGAATCAGCGGTTATCGTGCTTCGACCTGTCCACTCCTACCTGACGGGCACCGTTATGTTAATCACCGACCACAAGCTCCCTCTCGGCCAGCAGATCGCCGATTTCATCGACTGGCTGACGCTGCATGGCGCCAGCGTCTTCGACAAGATCTCCGATGTGCTGTCCGGCCTCATCCACGGCCTCACCGCCGGACTGATGTGGTTCCACCCGCTGGCCTTCATTGCCCTGGTCGCGGTAGGGATCTATCTGCTGCAACGCAGCATCGGCCTGGTGATCTTCGCCCTCATCTCCCTGCTGCTGATCCTCAACCTGGGGTACTGGCAGGAAACCATGGAAACCCTGGCCCAGGTGGTCTTCGCCACCCTGGTCTGCATCGCCGTCGGCGTGCCGCTGGGCATCATCGCCGCGCACAAACCCTGGTTCTACACCGGCCTGCGCCCGGTCCTGGACCTGATGCAGACAGTCCCCACCTTCGTCTATCTGATTCCGACCCTGACTCTGTTCGGCCTGGGCGTAGTGCCCGGGCTGATCTCCACGGTGGTATTCGCCGTGGCCGCGCCGATCCGCCTGACCTGCCTCGGCATCCAGGACGTTCCCGCCGAGCTGATGGACGCCGGTAAGGCCTTCGGCTGCTCGCGCTGGCAGCTGCTGACCCGCATCGAGTTGCCCCACGCCATGCCCAGCATCGGCGCCGGTATCACCCAGTGCATCATGTTGTCGCTGTCCATGGTGGTGATCGCCGCCCTGGTGGGCGCCGATGGCCTCGGCAAGCCGGTGGTGAACGCCCTCAACACCGCGGACATCGCCCTGGGCTTCGAAGCCGGCCTGTCCATCGTCCTGATCGCCATCCTGCTCGACCGGGTGTGCAAGCAACCCGCCCCACGCGAGGTTAAATAAGTCATGACCGCCATTCGTTTCGAACACGTCGACGTCATCTTCGGCAAGCAGAACAAGCGCGCCCTGGAGCTGCTCGACCAGGGCAAGGGTCGCAGCGAGATCCTCCAGGAGACCGGCCAGGTACTGGGCGTCGAGGACGCCTGCCTGGAGGTCCAGAAGGGCGAGATCTGCGTGCTGATGGGCCTGTCCGGCTCGGGCAAGTCCAGCCTGCTGCGCTGCATCAACGGCCTCAACACCGTGAGCCGCGGCAAGCTGCTGATCGAGCACCAGGGCGCCGAGGTGGACATCGCCAACTGCTCGCCCGCCGTACTCAAGGACATGCGCACCACCCGCATCGCCATGGTGTTCCAGAAGTTCGCCCTGATGCCCTGGCTGACCGTGGCCGAGAACGTCGGCTTCGGCCTGGAGATGCAGGGTCGCTCGGCCGCCGAGCGCAAGAAGCTGGTCGACGAGAAGCTGGAGCTGGTGGGCCTGACCCAGTGGCGCAACAAGAAGCCCGACTCCCTCTCCGGCGGCATGCAGCAGCGCGTCGGCCTGGCCCGCGCCCTGGCCATGGACGCCGACATCCTGCTGATGGACGAGCCCTTCTCCGCCCTCGACCCGCTGATCCGCCAGCAACTGCAGGACGAATTGCTGCAGCTGCAGGCCAAGGTCAACAAGACCATCGTCTTCGTCAGCCATGACCTCGACGAAGCCCTCAAGATCGGCACCAACATCGCCATCATGAAGGACGGCCGCATCATCCAGCACGGCCGCCCCGAAGACATCGTGCTCAATCCGGCGGACGAATACGTGCGCACCTTCGTCGCCCACACCAATCCGCTCAACGTGCTCAGCGGCTATAGCCTGATGCGTGGCCTGGACAAGTGCGGTCGTGAAGGCAACGAGATCTGCCTGGAGCGCAGCCACGACATCTGGCTGGCCCTGGAAAACCAGACGGTCAAGGCCCTGCGCCGTGGCGGCGAGAGCCTGGCCCTGCAACGCTGGACCCCGGGCATGCCGGTCACCAGCCTGCAACGCCAACCGACCCTGGCACCGGCCGACATCCGCATGCGCGATGCCCTGGAGATCCGCTACCACACCGGGCACAAGCTGGTGCTGGAGACCGAAGGCCGCGCCGTGGGCATCCTCGGTGACAAGGAGCTCTACCACGCCCTGCTGGGCAAGAATCTGGAAAAGGCCGGCGAAGACGTCGCCCCGCCTGCGGTCCGCTCGACCCTGTCCCAGGCCGGCTGACCGCCTGCCCCGCCACCCGCCTCTCCCCTACGGAGGCGGGTGCGCACCGCCCTCCTGCTCCACCGCCGGCAGCACCATCCACGGCGCGCTTACCCGACACCTCTGCTCATCCCGAGCTACACCTCCATCCCTGGCCGTCGCCCAGCCTGACCCTGTTCGCCTAGCACGGCCAAAGGACGCACGCACGTCTCCGGGCAGCGCCTGATGGGTACCGCCGAGCTGATAGAAAAATGATCGAGGTGGCGCAGGACAGGCAGGCTGCGAACGCCTTGGCGATCTCGCAGCCTGCCGGGATGGGTAGCGAGAAGGGTTAGAGCACCACCGTCCGCCCGGCGTTGAGGAAGACGCGACGTTCCAGGTGATAGCCCACCGCCCGGGCCAGGGTCAGGCACTCGATGTCACGGCCGCGGGCCACCAGGTCTTCGGCATAGTGGGCGTGGTCCACGGACTCGACGCCCTGGGCGATGATGGGGCCCTCATCGAGGTCGTTGTTGATGTAGTGCGCGGTGGCGCCTACCAGCTTGACGCCCTTGGCATAGGCCTGGTGATAGGGCCGCGCCCCTTTGAAGCCGGGCAGCAGGGAGTGGTGGATGTTGATCGCCCAGCCGTCGAGGCGACGGCAGAGTTCCGGCGACAGCACCTGCATGTAGCGGGCGAGGACCACCAACTCGGCGCCAGTCTCCTGCAGCACCTGCCAGACCCGAGCTTCCTGGGCCGGCTTGTCCTGAGGGTCCAGGGGGAAATGGTGATAGGGAATGCCGTGCCAGGCCGCCAGGGGCTCCAGGTCCGGGTGGTTGGAGATCACCGCCACCACGTCCATGGGCAATTGGCCGATGCGCTGGCGATAGAGCAGGTCGTTGAGGCAGTGGTCGGCCTTGGAGACCATGATGGCGACCTTGGCTCTATAGCCTGGCGGGGTCAGCTCGAAGGTCATGTCGAAGGGGGTGAAGCGCAGGTCGAGGCCAACGCGGAACAGACCTTCGTTGAAATCGCCGGGCACCTGGAATTCCACCCGGATGAAGAAGCGCTGGGCCTCGCGATCATCGAAGCTGTGGTGCTGGGTGACATAGCAGCCCTGCTCGAAGAGATAGCGCGTGACCACGTCCACGGTGCCGAGGCGACTCGGGCTCTGGGCGGTGAGAATCCAGGTATCGGGCGTGCGGCTCATGTTGAATTCCTTTGCATAGAGATGAAGCCAAAACCATAAAACCCGACCTGCGCGTCACGCAGGTCGGGTTCGCTAGAACGGGACTGAACGTAGGCCGTGATCAGGCCTCGATGCGCAGTCCGTACTCGGCGCTCGCGTCCTGCAGCCACAGCCAGACGTAGTCGGCGAAGCTGCGGCGCACCACCAGCTCCCAGGTGTCTTCCGCCGTGTGGCGGATGATCAGCTGGGACTTGGCGAACACCGTACCCACGGCCTTGCCCACCGGGAAGTTGCTCGGGTGGACGTCGTAGGAGGTGGACTTCATCAGCACTTCACGCACCTTGGGGCCCTTAAGTTCGACCAGCGTCTGGCCACCGCCGACATTGACGATGGCGACATGGCGCTCGCCCAGCGCCTGGCGCAGGGCCTGCTCGGTGGCGAACTCGCTGCCACCGGGCACCACCAGCAGCCACTCGTCCGGGCCGAGCCACTGCAGCGAGCTCTCGCCTTTCTGGGTGATCGCCAGCGGACCGGGCACTTCCAGACCGACCACGCTCTGCACGGCGCCGGTGAAGCCTTCGTCATGGGCGTCGCCACGCAGCACCAGGTGCCCCAGCAGGGCCCGCTCGCGCAGGGTCACCCCGGCGGTGGCCGGGCCGCGGCCCGCGAGCTTGCTCAGCTCGGCGTGGAACAGCGGGGATTCGGCGCGCGCCTTGGCGGAGTATTGGTCGTAGACATTGATGTTGTTCATGGGGCGCTATCCTCGTTAGGCGACGTTCTGCCGCTCACCCTTGGGGTCGTAGAACACCGGCGAGACGATCTCGGCAGCGATGTAGCGGCCATCGGCCAGCGGGGCGTAGACGGTCTGGCCCATGCGGCCCAGCCCACCCTTGACCATCGCCATGGCGAAGCCGTAGCCCAGGGTCGCGCTGTGGTAGCTGGAGGTCACGTGACCGACCATGTCCATGGGGATCGGCTGGTTGCGCTCGAACACCAGTTGCGCGCCTTCCGGCAGGACGTCGCGGGCATCCAGAGGCTTGAGGCCGACCAGTTGCTTGCGATTCTCGCGGACGCAATCCACGCGATGCATGCCGCGCTTGCCGATGAAGGAGAAGCTCTTGTTCAGGCTCACCGCCCAGCCCATGCCCAGGTCCTGGGGCGTGACCGAACCATCGGTGTCCTGACCGATGATGATGAAGCCCTTCTCCGCTCGCAGTACGTGCATGGTCTCGGTGCCATAGGGGGTCAGGTCGAACTCCTTGCCCGCGGCGACCACCTGCTCCAGCACGCCCATGGCGTAGTTGGCCGGCACGTTGATCTCGTAGGAGAGCTCGCCGGTGAAGGAGATGCGGAACACCCGCGCTGGCACCCCGCCCACCTGGCCTTCCTTCCAGGCCATGAAGGGGAAGGCGGCGTTGTCCAGATCGATGTCGGTCAGCTTGGCCAGCAGCTTGCGGCTGTTGGGACCGGACAGGGTCAGGGTCGCCCAGTGATCGGTGACCGAGGTGAAGTACACCTCCAGCTCCGGCCATTCGGTCTGATGGTAGAGCTCCAGCCATTCGAAGACGCGCGCCGCGCCGCCGGTGGTGGTGGTCATCAGGAAGTGGTTGTCGGCGAGACAGGCGGTGACGCCGTCGTCGAAGACCATGCCGTCTTCCTTGCACATCAGGCCGTAACGGGCCTTGCCGATGTCCAGCTTGGTCCAGGCGTTGGTGTAGACGCGATTGAGGAACTCGCGCGCATCCTTGCCCTGGATGTCGATCTTGCCCAGGGTGGAGGCGTCGAGCAGGCCGACGCTACGGCGCACGGCCAGGCACTCGCGGTTGACCGCGGCATGCAGGTCCTCGCCCGCCTTGGGGAAGTACCAGGGGCGCTTCCACTGGCCGACGTCCTCGAACAGGGCGCCCTGCTTGAGGTGCCAGGCGTGCAGCGCGGTGTAGCGCTTGGGCTCGAACAGGTGGCCGCAGTGCCGTCCGGCGATGGCGCCGAAGGTGATGGGCGTGTAGTTCGGGCGGAACATGGTGGTGCCGACTTCCGGGATGGCCTTGCTCTGCACGCGGGCAGCGATGGCCAGGCCGTTGATGTTGCCCAGCTTGCCCTGGTCGGTGCCGAAGCCCATGGCGGTGTAGCGCTTGACGTGCTCGATGGACTCGAAGCCCTCGCGGCAGGCCAGCTCGATGCCGGCGGCGGTCACATCGTTCTGTAGGTCGACGAATTGCTTGGGCGCTCGCGACGACGGCTTGTCGTGGGGCACCTGGAACAGCGCCAGACTCGGCTCTTCCTGGCGGAATTCGGCCTGGGGCAGTTCACCGCTGACCACCTTGGCACCGGCTTCGGCCGCCGCGGTGGCGCCGGCTTCGAAACCATCGGCGAGGACGTCGCCCAGGGCGAAGACCCCGTTCACGCCACCGGCGCAGACCCGCTTCTGCGGCGCCGGACCGGGCACGAAGGCCTGGATGTCCTCACGCCACTGCGGACGACCGCCCAGGTGCGAAGCCAGGTGGACCACCGGGCTGTAGCCGCCGGAGGTGGCGATGAGGTCGCAGTCGAGCCACTCGCCGCCACCCAGGGTGCGGAAGGCGGTCAGGTCGATGGTGGCGATCTTGGCGCCGGTCACGCGGGTGTTGCCACGGGCTTCGCTCACGGCGGTCCCGCCCATGACCCGCACGCCACGCTTGCGCACTTCCTCGACCCAGGCACCGCGCGGATTGGGCCGCGCATCGGCCACGGCCACCACCTGGCGACCGGCTTCGAGCCAGTCCAGCGCCACGCGGTAGGCGTAATCGTTGTTGGTGGACAGTACCAGCCGCTGGCCCGGGGCCACGGCATAGCGGCGGATGTAGGTGGAAACGGCGCCGGCCACCATGTTGCCCGGCAGGTCGTTGTTGCCGTACACCAGCGGCCGCTCGTGGGCGCCGGTGGCCAGTACCACGCGGGTGGCGCGGACACGGTGCAGGCGCTGACGCACCTGGCCATGGGGCGCGCGATCACCCAGGTGATCGGTCAGCCGCTCGTGAATGGTGAGGAAGTTGTGGTCGTGGTAGCCGTTGACCGTGGCGCGCGGCAGCAGGACCACGTTGTCCAGGCCCTGCAGCTCGGCGACCGCCTTGGCCGCCCAGTCGGCGGCCGGGGCGCCGTCGAGACGCTCGCGGCTGTCCAGCAGGCTGCCACCGAATTCTTCCTGTTCGTCGGCCAGGATCACCCGGGCACCGCTGCGACCGGCGGCCAGGGCCGCCGCCAGACCGGCAGCGCCACCGCCCACCACCAGCACGTCGCAGTGCTGGTTGAAGTTGTCATAGGTGTCGGGATCGACCTGGGTCGGCGCACGCCCGAGGCCAGCGGCCTTGCGGATGTACTTCTCGTAGGTCATCCACAGATTCTGCGGATACATGAAGGTCTTGTAGTAGAACCCGGGCGGCATCATCTTGCCGCCGACCTTGCCGAGAATGCCCATGAGGTCGTTGTTGACGCTCGGCCAGCCATTGGTGCTGGCGGCGACCAGGCCCGGATACAGCGCCTGCTGGGTGGCCCGCACGTTGGGCACCTGGGTGGCCTCGGTGGCGCCGATCTGCATGATGGCGTTGGGCTCTTCGGCACCGGCGGCGACGATGCCGCGGGGGCGGGAGTACTTGAAGCTGCGCCCGATCACGTCCACGCCGTTGGCCAGCAGCGCCGAGGCCAGGGTGTCACCCTTGAAGCCCTGGTAGGTCTGACCGTTGAAGGTGAAGGTGATGGCCTGGCTGCGGTCCAGGCGACCGCCCTGGGTGAGTCGATGGACCTGGCTCATGTGCGCTCTCCTCGCTCGGCGGTGAAGCGGGGCTGCTCGCCGATCGGATAGGTTTCGAGAATTTCGTAGGTCTCGGTGTTACGGGTCGCGTTGAAGTACTGGCGGCAACCCGACGCGTGGACCCACAGCTCGTGACGCAGACCGCGCGGGTTGTCGCGGAAGAACATGTAATCGCCCCACTCCGCGTCGCTGCAGGCCTCGGGATCCAGCGGACGCGGGATGTGCGCCTCGCCAGCGGCGTGGAATTCTTCTTCGGAGCGCAATTCCCCGCAGTGGGGGCAGTGGATGTACAACATGCTCGGGCTCCTTAGTGGGCGACGGCCGCTGCGCCGTGTTCGTCGATCAGCGCGCCGGTGTGGAAACGGTCGATGGAGAAGGGCTTGGCCAGCGGATGCATCTCGCCGGAGGCCAGGGACGCCGCGAAGACGTTGCCCGAGCCGGGTGTAGCCTTGAAGCCGCCGGTACCCCAACCGCAGTTGAAGAACAGGTTCTCCACCGGGGTCTTGGAAATGATCGGGCAGGCGTCGGGCGAGGTGTCGACGATGCCGCCCCACTGGCGGTTCATGCGTACCCGCGAGAGGATCGGGAACATCTCGACGATGGCCTGCAGGGTGTGCTCGATCACCGGGTAGGAGCCGCGTTGGCCGTAGCCGACCCAGCTGTCGATACCGGCGCCGATCACCAGGTCGCCCTTGTCGGACTGGCTGATGTAGCCGTGCACCGCGTTGGACATGATGACGCTGTCGATGATGGGCTTGATCGGTTCGGAGACCAGCGCCTGCAGCGGGTGGGATTCCAGCGGCAGGCGGAAGCCCGCGAGCTTGGCCATGTGCCCGGAGTTACCCGCGGTGACCACGCCGACGCGCCGGGCGCCGATGAAACCGCGATTGGTTTCCACGCCGATCACCTTGCCGTCCTGCTTGCGGAAGCCGGTGACCTCGGTCTGCTGGATCAGGTCGACGCCCAGGGCGTCGGCAGCGCGGGCGAAGCCCCAGGCCACGGCGTCGTGACGGGCCACACCACCGCGACGCTGCACGGTGGCGCCGAAGATCGGATAGCGGGTGTTCTTGCTGCAATCCAGGTAGGGAATCTCCTCAGCCACCTGGCGGGTGTCGAGCAGCTCGCCGTCCACGCCGTTGAGGCGGTTGGCGCTGACCCGGCGCTCGGAATCGCGCATGTCCTGCAGGGTATGGCAGAGGTTGTAGACGCCGCGCTGGGAGAACATGACGTTGTAATTCAGGTCCTGGGACAGGCCTTCCCACAGCTTCATGGCGTGCTCATAGAGGTGCGCCGACTCGTCCCACAGGTAGTTGGAGCGGACGATGGTGGTGTTGCGTGCGGTGTTGCCGCCGCCCAGCCAGCCTTTCTCGATCACCGCGACGTTCTTCACGCCGAATTGCTTGGCGAGGTAATAGGCGGTAGCCAGACCGTGACCGCCACCGCCGACGATGACCACGTCGTAGACCGGCTTGGGCGTCGGGGTACGCCACATCCGCTGCCAGTTCTCGTGATGGCTCAGGGAGTGCTTGAAGAGGCCGAAGCCGGAATAGCGTTGCATCTGGAGACTCCTGCAGACGACGCCCCTTTCCGCGAGGAGAAAAGGGGTTGGATAAGGGTTGCGTCAGGCGCGCGGCGACTAGCGGTAAACCGGGTAGTCGCGGCACAGCGCGGCCACCTGGCGCGCCACCTGGGCTTCCACATCGGCATCGCCGAGGTGGTCGAGGATGTCGCAGATCCAGCCGGCGACGCGCTCGCTTTCGCTGACGCCCAGGCCACGGGTGGTCAGGGCCGGGGTACCGATGCGCAGACCCGAGGTCACGAAGGGCGACTGGGGATCGTTGGGCACGGCGTTCTTGTTCACGGTGATGCAGGCGCGACCCAGGGCGGCGTCCGCATCCTTGCCGGTGATGCCCTGCTTGATCAGGCTGACCAGGAACAGGTGGTTGTCGGTGCCACCGGAGACCACGTCGAAGCCGCGGGCCTTGAACACGCCGGCCATGGCCTGGGCGTTCTTGATCACCTGCTGCTGGTAGGTCTTGAAGCCCGGCTCCAGGGCTTCCTTGAAGCACACCGCCTTGCCAGCGATGACGTGCATCAGCGGGCCACCCTGGGCACCCGGGAACACCGCGGCGTTGAGTTTCTTCTCGATGTCGGCGTTGGCCTTGCACAGGATCAGGCCGCCACGGGGGCCACGCAGGGTCTTGTGGGTGGTGGTGGTCACCACGTCGGCGAAGGGCACCGGGTTCGGATAGACACCGGCAGCGACCAGACCGGCCACGTGGGCCATGTCGACGAACAGCAGGGCGCCCACGCTGTCGGCGATGTCGCGGAAGCGCTGGAAGTCCAGGGTCTTGGAATAGGCGGAGAAGCCCGCCACGATCATCTTGGGCTTGTGCTCTTCGGCCAGACGCTGGATCTCGTCATAGTCGATCAGCCCGGTGTCGGTGTTGATGCCGTACTGCACCGCGTTGTAGAGCTTGCCGGAGGAGCTGACCTTGGCGCCGTGGGTCAGGTGACCGCCGTGGGCCAGGCTCATGCCGAGGATGGTGTCGCCGGGCTGCAGCAGCGCCAGGTAGACGGCCGAGTTGGCCTGGGAGCCGGAGTGCGGCTGGACGTTGGCATAGTCGGCGCCGAACAGCTGCTTGGCGCGCTCGATGGCCAGCTGCTCGACCTTGTCGACGTGCTCGCAGCCACCGTAGTAGCGCTTGCCCGGATAGCCTTCGGCGTACTTGTTGGTCAGCACGCTGCCCTGGGCTTCCATGACGCGCTGGCTGGTGTAGTTTTCGGACGCGATCAGTTCCAGGTGATGCTCCTGGCGCCGCGCTTCCTCGCCCATGGCGGCGAACAACGCATCATCGTAGCCCTGGATTTGGTCCTGCTTGCTGAACATCGCGGCGCTCCTAAAGTCTGTGGCGGTGAAAACCACCCCCTTGGCCGCGATGGTAGGCCCGGCCCCAACCCCCAAGATGCCTGTTTACGCCCCGGGCCGGCGCGTTTGCGACAGCCACTCAACAGGTGGGTTCTGCCGTTCGCCGGATCCCGTCAAGTCGCTCTGATCCGCGCCGATAAGTAGACGTATCACCTCTACCGGCCAGCGAGCTCCGCCATGTTCAACGCCCACTACAAGAAGACCATCGCCCGATTGGAAGCCGAGCTGCACGCCAACCAGGGCCTGACCCTGGCACTGGAGCGTTCCATGGCGGTGATCGAGTTCGATCTCGACGGCACCATCCTGCGCGCCAACGACAACTTTCTCCGGCTGACCGGCTATCGCGCCGACGCCCTGGTCGGCCAGCAGCACCGCCGACTCTGCCCGGCCGCCGTGGTCCAGGGTCGCGACTATGGCGATTTCTGGGCGCGCCTGAAACGCGGTGACTTCGTCTCCGGCACCTTCCAGCGCCTGGACGCCCAGGGCCGTACCCTCTGGCTGGAAGCCAGCTACAACCCGGTACCCGACAGCAGCGGCAAGATCGCCAAGGTGGTGAAGTACGCCCTCGACATCACCGCCCAGGTCGAGCGCGACAGCGAAGCCCAAAGCAAGCTCAAGGCGCTGGACCGCGCCCTGGCGCGCATCGAGTTCGACCTGGACGGACGTATCCTGGACGCCAACGACAACTTCCTGGCCACTCTGGGCTACAGCCTGAAGGAGCTCCAGGGCCAGCAGCATCGGCTATTCTGCGAACCGGCTCTGGTCAACAGCAGCGAATACGCCGACTTCTGGCGCCGCCTCAACGCCGGCGAATTCTTTCGCGGCCAGTTCAAGCGCCTGGGCAAGCACGGCCGGGTGATCTGGCTGGAAGCGAGCTACAACCCGGTGTACGACGCCACCGGCCGGCTATACAAGGTGGTCAAGTACGCCAGCGACATCAGCGAGCGGGTGGAAAAGCACGAAAGCGACGGCCGCAGCGCCTCGCGGGCCTATCACATCTCCGCCGAGACCGAGAAGGTCGCCGAGCACGGCACCCGGATCATCCAGGCGGCCGCCGGCGAGATGCGCGAGATCGCCCACAACGTCAGCGCCTCCGCCGAGGTGATCGGACAGCTGGGCCAGCGCTCCGAACAGATCACCGCCATCGTCAACACCATCCGCGGCATCGCCGACCAGACCAACCTGCTGGCGCTCAACGCCGCCATCGAGGCCGCGCGCGCCGGTGACCAGGGCCGTGGCTTCGCCGTGGTCGCCGACGAGGTCCGCCAGCTGGCAGGACGCACCAGTAGCGCCACGGCGGAGATCGCCGAGATGATCGGGCGGATCCTGAGCGAAACCCAGCAGGCGGTCGCCAGCATGGAAAGCACCCAGGGCCGGGCGGCCAAGGGCGTCGAGCTGGCCGATCAGGCCGGTGCGGTGATCGTGCAGATCCGCGATGGCGCCAGCGACGCCGTGGAAGCCGTGAGCATGTTCGCCAGCAAGCTGGACGAATCCGAGGTGATTCCCAAGGGCGCGCGCAACTGGGTGGGGCATTGAGAGCGCGGGCTTGATCGGGATCAAGCGCCTCTGACAGCCAGGGTCTAGCATGAAGGCATACCCCTCTCGTGGAGATGCCCCATGCACAATGTCCTGGTCGCCTACGACGGTTCCCCCAGCGCCGACAACGCCCTGCGCTACATCCTCGACCTGGTGAAGGCCGGGCTGTCGCTGGAGCTGCACCTGCTCAACGTGCAGAACGAGCCGGAGATCTACGGCGCGCCCTTCGACGACCGCATCCTGCGCGAATGGCGCGGCAGCCTGCAGGACAAGGCCGAAGACATCCTGGTGCGGGCGCGCCCGGCCCTGCTCGAAGCCGGTATCGAGGCCCAGACCCATGTCGGTTTCGGCAGCATCGCCGAGACCATCGGCGAGACGGCCCGGCGCCTGGAGGTGGACACCGTGGTCATGGGCACCCGCGGCCTGGGGTCGCTCAGTGGCCTGCTGCTCGGCTCGGTGGCCCATCGCGTGGTGCACCAGGTGCCCTTGCCGGTGATCCTGGTGAAATAGCCGCCCAACAAAAAACCAGCCACTGGGCTGGTTTTTTCGTTTCCGGGCACCGCGTGGATCAGATGCTCAGGGTCCAGTCGTAGTCGACGATCAGCGGCGCGTGCTCGGAAAAGCGCGGTTGCCGCGGCAGGCGCGCCGAGCGCACGAAGCGGCGCAGACCCGGGGTGAGGATGTTGTAGTCGAAGCGCCAGCCCAGGTTCAGGTGCTCGGCCTGGTCGCTGTCCGGCCACCAGCTGAACTGGTCACCTTCGCGACTCACTTCGCGCAGGGCATCCACATAGCCCATGTTGCCGATCACCTCGTCCATCCAGGCCCGCTCGGGGGCCAGGAAGCCCGGGATCTGCTGGCAATCGCGCCAGTTCTTCACGTCCTGCTTCTGGTGCGCCACATACAGCGAGCCACAATAGATGTACTCGCGACGCTTGCGGCGCTGCTTGTTCAGGTAGTGGGTGAAGTCGTCCATGAACTTGAATTTCATGTTCAGGTCTTCGTCGCCGCGCTTGCCCGAGGGCAGCAGCAGGCTGGCGATGCTGACCTTGTCGAAGTCCGCCTGCAGATAGCGACCGAAGCGATCGCAGGACTCGAAGCCCAGGCCGCTGATCACCGCCTTCGGCTGGACCCGGGTATAGAGTGCGACCCCGCCCTGGGACGGCACTTCGGCGTCGCAGGCATAGAGGATGTAACCTTCCAGCGCATAGGCCGGATCGTCCATGTCGTAAGAAGAGGCGCGCGTATCCTGCAAGCAGATCACGTCGGCATTCTGCGCCTTGAGCCAGGGCAACAGGCCCCGCTCCACAGCGTCCTGAATACCATTGACGTTCAAGCTGATGATCCGCATAAATGGCCCCCAAAAAATCGTGGATGTATGATACCCGAGCTAAACCGGTTTAGCTAAATACAAGCCGCGCAAGGACTTATATGCAGGCGTATCAGCGTAATTTCATTCGTTTCGCCATCGAGCGCGGAGTTCTGCGCTTTGGTGAATTCACCCTGAAATCGGGTCGTATCAGCCCCTATTTCTTCAACGCCGGCCTGTTCCACAGCGGTGCGGCCCTGGCCCAGCTCGGCCGTTGCTATGCCGATGCGCTGGTGCAGGCCAACCTGCCCTTCGACGTGCTCTTCGGCCCGGCCTACAAGGGCATCCCCCTGGCCGCGGCCACGGCGGTGGCCCTGGTCGAGCACCACGGCCGCGACGTGCCCTGGTGCTTCAACCGCAAGGAAGCCAAGGACCACGGCGAGGGCGGCCTGCTGGTGGGCGCGCCCCTGACCGGTCGGGCGCTGATCATCGATGACGTCATCACCGCGGGCACCGCCATCCGCGAGGTCATGCAGATCATCGACGGCCAGGGCGCCAGCGCGGCCGGGGTGCTCATCGCCCTGAATCGCCAGGAGCGTGGCCGCGGCGAGTTGTCGGCCATCCAGGAAGTCGAGCGCGACTACGGCATCCCGGTGCTCAGCATCGTCGCCCTGGACCAGGTGCTCGAATACCTGGCCGAGGACGCCGAGCTCAAGCGTCACCTGCCCGCCGTCCAGGACTATCGCGCTCAATACGGTATCTAGTCGTCAGCCCAGGAGAGACGGTCATGGTCGTACGTCGCGCCGCTGCCAGTCTGTTGCTCATCGCCCTGCCGCTGGCCGGCCAGGCGGCCGAGCTGTATCGCTATCTGGACCGCAACGGCACCCTGGTCATCGACCGCCAAGGCGTGCCGCCGGAATACGCCGGCAAGGGCTACGACGTGCTCAACGAGCAGGGCCGGGTGATCCGCAAGGTCGCCCCGGCACTGCCCGCCGCCGAACTCGACCGCCGTGAACGCGAGCGCCAGCAGGCCCTGGTCGATGGCCAGCTGCGCAGGCTCTACAGCAATGTCGAGGACGTCGACCGCGCCAAGGCGCGCAAGCTGGCCGAGCTGGACGGCCTGCTGCAGATCAAGAAGGCCAACCTGGAAGCCACGCGCCAGTTGCAGAGCCAACTGATGGAGCAGGCGGCGGTACAGCAGCGCAATGGCCAGGCGCTCCCGGCCGATCTGCAGGCCCGCCTCGACGCCGCGGCGGCCGATCAGGTGCGTCTGCAGGCCGATCTGCAGCGCTTCGACGAGCTGCGCAGCAGCACCAGCGCTGCCTTCGACGCCGACCGTGCGCGCATGCAGCGACTGGAAGCGGCTCAGGGCGCGAATCGCTAGTCCTGCAGAATCCGCTACCTGGTCGTATCCGGCCGTTGCCACCTGGGTAGCGACGAACTCCCTGACTCTTTCAAGCCAGATTCTGGCACGCACCGTGCAAAACGGTTTTCAACACATTGTTGAACAATCGGGCGTGAAGATTCATGAGTGGTAAAGACGCCGGCGAGTTGCCCCTGGGGGCTCAGCTGCTGCTGGAAATGCGTGAAGACATCATCGGCGGTCGCCTGCTGCCCGGCACGGCGCTGGTCGAGAGTGAACTGGTCAAGGCTTACAACGCCTCGCGCAACACCATCCGCGAAGCCCTGCACCAGCTGGATCGCGAGGGCCTGGCCACCTATGTGCGCCACAAGGGGGTGATGGTGCGGCGCCTGGGCCTGGCCGAGGTGCGTGACCTCTTCACCGTGCGCCGCACCCTGGAACTGCAGGCCATCCTCACCAGCCGCCCGCTGCGCGAATACCAGTCCGATCGGATGCTGGATGCCCTGGAGGCCGCCGAGCTGGCGCAGTCGCGGGAAGACTGGCGCGCCCTCGGTACCCACGGCCTGCATTTCCATCAGCACATCGTCGGCCTGCTGCGCAGCCCGCTGTTCGATGAATTCTTCGCCACCGTCGCCGCCCAGATGCGCCTGCTGTTTTCCCTCGCGCCCGACGAGGAACACTTCCAGCGGCCCTGGACAGCCCGTGACCGCCAGATCCACGACCTGCTCGGCGCCGGACAGCGCCAGGCGGCCGGCGAGGCCATGGCCAGCTATCTCGACGATTCCGAAAACCGGTTGCTGGATCTGCTCAGCGCAGCCAGGCCGCTCTGACCGAGGAGACCTCCCATGTACAAGGACTACCCCGCTGCCTACCAGTCCACCCAGGGCTCCGCCCTGCAGGTCGATCAGGCCTTCTATGATCGGCTGCGTGAACGCAAGGACGGGCGCACCCTGATCGAGCAATTCGAGATTCCGATCCGCACCGGCCGTGCCTGGAAGGTCCCGGCGGGCCATCTGTTCCGCGTCACCACCCCGCACGGCCCCCAGGTCGGCGACTTCAACGTCTGGAACGCCGAGGATCCACGCGAACGGATGTGGGCCGCGCGCACCCGGCAACTGCAGGGTGCCCATGTCAGCACCTACGATCGGCTCTGGTCCAACCTGCCCTTCCTGCGGCCGCTGCTGACCATCACCGACGACAGCCTGGCCAGCTATGGCATCGACGAACACGGCGGCCGCCTGCATGACCTGCTGGGCACCCGCTGCGACCCCTACGTCAACAAGATGCTCACCGGCGAGGACTTCCACCACCACTGCCATTCGAATCTGACTCGCGCGGTGCTGCCCCACGGCCTCACCGAATTCGACGTCCACGATGTGCTGAACATCTTCCAGTGCACCGGCCTCAACCACGACGACCTGTACTTCATGAAGGCCTGCCCGGCCAAGCCCGGCGACTACCTGGAATTCTTCGCCGAGATCGACGTGCTCTGCGCCCTGTCCACCTGCCCGGGCGGCGATCTGTCCCTGGCGATGTGGGGGCCCGATGCCGAGGACCCGCTCAAGGTCTGCCGTCCACTGGGGGTGGAGATCTATCGGGTCGAGGAAGAGCTGCTGCAGGGCTGGGAATCGCCCAAGCGAGCGGCCTACAACGGCCAGCACGGCTTGACCCTGCCCAAGGCCAGTTGGGAACAGTAGGTTCCGGCAGCAATGAAAAACGGCGCCCTGGGGCGCCGTTTCTGGGTCCGACCGAAAGCACTCAGCGCTTGCGGTTGGAAATCAGCGTACCGACGCCGACGTCGGTGAAGATTTCCAGCAGCACCGCGTTGGGCACCCGGCCATCGATGATGTGGGCGCTCTGCACGCCGCCCTGCACCGCTTCCAGCGCGCAGCGGATCTTCGGCAGCATGCCGCCGTAGATGGTGCCGTCGGCGATCAGCGAATTGACCTGCTCGGTGGACAGCCCGGTGAGCACCTGGCCCTGCTTGTCCATCAGGCCGGCGATGTTGGTCAGCAGCATCAGCTTCTCGGCCTTGAGCGCCTCGGCCACCTTGCCTGCCACCAGGTCGGCGTTGATGTTGTAGGACTCACCGTCCGGACCCACGCCGATGGGCGCGATGACCGGGATGAAGTCACCGCGCACCAGCATGTTGATCAGGTCGATGTTGACCCCGGTGACCTCGCCCACGTGGCCGATGTCGATGATCTCCGGCTTGGTCATCTCCGGCGTCTGCCGGCTGACCTTGAGCTTGGTGGCGCGGATCAGACCCGCATCCTTGCCGGTCAGGCCGATGGCCTTGCCGCCATGGCGGTTGATCAGGTTGACGATGTCCTTGTTGACCTGGCCGCCCAGGACCATCTCCACCACATCCATGGTCTGGGCGTCGGTGACGCGCATGCCGTCGATGAAGTGACTCTCGATGGACAGGCGCTTGAGCAGGTCGCCGATCTGCGGACCGCCGCCGTGCACCACCACCGGGTTGATGCCCACCGCCTTCATCAGCACGATGTCACGGGCGAAGCCGGCCTTGAGTTCGTCGCTCTCCATGGCGTTGCCGCCGTACTTGATTACCAGCGTCTTGCCGACGAACCGGCGGATATAGGGCAGCGCCTCGGACAGCACCTCGGCGACGTGCGAGGCATCCTCGCGGCTCAGGGTCATGGCTCACCTCTCAAGGTCGACTAAGAAAAGACAAAGGGCGCCTAGGCGCCCTCTGTGCTACCGCTGACCCGAGGTCAGAACGGCAGATTCAGATCCGGCTCCACCGCCAGCAGCTGCTTGCGGAACACCGTCTTGATGCGCTCCAGCTCCTCGAGGGTTTCCGCCTCGAAGCGCAGCACCAGCACCGGCGTGGTGTTGGACGCACGCACCAGACCCCAACCGTTCTGGTAATCGACGCGAACGCCGTCCAGGGTGGTGATCTGGGCATCGCCCCACTGGGCGTCGCGCTGCAGGGTCTCGATGATGCCGAACTTGCTCTCTTCGGTCACCTGGATATTGATCTCCGGGGTGGAGATGTCTACCGGGAAGGTATCGAACACCTGTTGGGCGCTGTGCTTCTCCTGGCTGAGGATCTCCAGCAGGCGCACGGCGCTGTAGATGCCGTCGTCGAAACCGAACCAGCGTTCCTTGAAGAACACGTGGCCGCTCATCTCGCCAGCCAGCAGGGCGCCGGTTTCCTTCATCTTCTTCTTGATCAGCGAGTGGCCGGTCTTCCACATGATGGGACGACCGCCGTAGCCGGCGATGAGGTTGTTCAGACGGCGGGTGCATTTGACGTCGAAGATGATGTCGGCGCCCGGATTACGGGAAACCACGTCCTTGGCGAACAGCATCAGCAGCTGGTCGGGATAGATGATCTTGCCTTCGTTGGTCACCACGCCGACGCGGTCGCCGTCACCGTCAAAGGCCAGGCCCAGGTCGGCACCGGTTTCCTTGACCTTGGCGATCAGGTCTTCCAGATTCTCGGGCTTGCCCGGATCCGGATGGTGGTTGGGGAAGTTGCCGTCCACCTCGCAGAACAGCGGGATGACCTCGCAGCCCAGAGATTCGATCAGCTGGGGGGCATTGACCGCGGCGACACCGTTGCCGGCGTCCACCACCACCTTGAGCTTCTTGGCCAGCACCACGTCGTTGCGGATGTAGTCGGCATAGCTCTTGAGCACGTCGACCTGCTTGATCTGGCCCTGGCCGCTGGCCACGTCGCCGGTCTCGATGCGCTCGCGCAGACGCTGGATGGATTCGTTGGCCAGGGTCTCGCCGGCGATGACGATCTTGAAGCCGTTGTAGTCCGGCGGATTGTGGCTGCCGGTCAGCATGACGCCGGACTTGCCTTCGAGCACGTTGGCTGCGTAGTAGAGCACCGGGGTCGGCACCATGCCGACATCGCTGACATTGGCGCCGCTGTCGGCCACGCCCTTGATCAGTTGGGCGACCAGTTCGGGGCCGGACAGGCGGCCGTCACGACCGACGGCCACGTTGGGCTCGCCACGCGCCAGGCTCTCCGAGCCGATGGCGCGCCCGATCCAGTAGGCGGCTTCGGCGGTCAGGGAGTCACCGACCACGCCACGGATATCGTAGGCGCGGAAGATGCTGGCGTTGAGTTGGGGGGCTTGCGGGGTAGTGCTCATCGGGGGTTTCTCCAATCCCAGGAGATCCTGGTCTTCGTCGAGGATACTGATATCGAGGATGTCGGTGGTCTGGAACAACGGCTCGCTCTGTTGAACGCGGCCTCTGTCGGCAAACTCCGCCAGGGTCTTGGCCACGGCATCGCTAGGTGCCGCAGCATATAGGTCCGGCGACGACCCGGCCGATCGGCTGGCCAATCGGGCCGTCGACTTGGCCACGGGTTCCATTACCGCCAGGCGCAAAGTCGGGCTTTTGGCTATCTGATTGGATTCAAGTTCCTCGGCATAGGCCGTCAGACTGCGGACGTCGTCACGGAGCCGGCGTGACAGCTCCCGGGAAAACAGCCAAAAGCCCGCCAGCACGCCGAACAGCGCCAGCAGCAGCGCTACCAGGGGAAGGCCCACCGGGGTATCGGCGCCGGCCTCGGCGGCCGGTGCCAGTTCCAGCGTCCAGAGCGGGCTGCCGGTGGCGAGCCGGCGCATCAGCGCCGGATCACCGGGGCTGCCGCCGCTGGCCAGTACCTGCACACCGCCACCGGGAAATTGCTGCAGCAGGCGCCACTGGCCGACATTCGCCGGCGGCGTGGCCCAGCCCTGCAGCACCGCCGGCAGCGCTTCCACCAGTACGGCGCTGCCGAGCAACTGATCGCCGCGGCGGATGGGCTGGGCGCTGTAGACCAGCCAGCGATCCCCCAGGCGATAGGCTTCCGGTGGGGTCCGCTGGCCGCTTTCCAGGCGCTTGAGCAGATCGAGGGCGGCATAGTTGAGGGGACCGGGACGGTCGTCTTCGATCTGGCGCATGCCGGCCGGCACCACCAGCACATCGACCACGCCGAGGCGCTCGCGCAGCTGGCTTTCCGCCGTCGCACGCGCCGCGGGGTCATCGCCCTGGAGCGCCTGCAGCACCAGGGCATCCCCGGCGACGCCCTGCAGCCGTCGCGTCAGACCGACCAGCAGCTGATTGAGGGAGGCCGCCTGGGCCTGCAGCGCCTGGTCCGCCTGCTGCTCCTGGTTGCGCGCGCCCTGCGGCTGCAACACCAGGAACCACAGCAGCAGCGCGGCCAGCAGCAGACCAGCGAGCGCCAGCAGCAGCCCCGCGCCCATGCCGGGCAAGCCCGCGACCCGAGGGGCCGTCTTGCGCACATCCTTGCCGTTCTTGCCCCTTGCCATGCCGTTCTTCTCCTTTATGTCACGGCGCGCCTTGCATGTTTGGCGTCAGCGGGTACCGGAGTGCCCGAAGCCGCCGGTACCCCGTTCGGTCTCGGTAAAGTTCTCGACGATGTCGAAGTGCGCCTGGACCACAGGTACGAGCATCAGCTGGGCGATACGTTCGCCGATGCTCACGGTGAAGGTGGTCTGGCCGCGATTCCAGCAGGAGACCATGAGTTCGCCCTGGTAGTCCGAGTCGATCAGACCGACCAGATTGCCCAGCACGATACCGTGCTTATGGCCCAGTCCCGAGCGCGGCAGGATCAGCGCCGCCAGCGACGGATCGGCCACATGGATGGCAAGCCCGGTGGGGATCAGCGCGGTCTGGCCCGGCTCCAGCACCAGTTCCTCCTGCAGCATGGCGCGCAGGTCGAGGCCGGCCGAGCCGGGGGTGGCGTAGGACGGCAGCGGGAAATCGCGCCCCAGGCGCGGGTCGAGGATCTTGGCTTGAAGGCTATGCATGGTTCTGGGCGGTATCTTTGAGATGGGTGGAAATCAGGGCGATGAGCTGGCGGGCGATCTTGCTCTTGCTGGTCTGCTCGAAGCGGATCTCGTGCAGGCCACGGTCGATCACGGTGACCGCATTGTCTTGGCTGTTGAAGCCGATGGCCGGATTGGCCACATCGTTGGCGACGATGAGGTCGAGATTCTTGTCGCGCAGCTTGCGCTGGGCGTACTCCAGCAGATTCTGGGTTTCCGCGGCGAAGCCGACGCTGAAGGGCCGATCCGGGCGCCCCGCCAGGGTGGCGAGGATGTCCGGGTTGCGCACCAGCTCCAGCAGCAGGCCGTCACCGCGGGTGGGGTCCTTCTTCAGCTTGTGCGGCGCGATCACCTCGGGGCGATAGTCCGCCACCGCCGCCGAGGCGATGAGCACGTCGCAGGGCATCAACGCCTCGCAGGCGGCCAGCATGTCGCGGGCGCTGATCACGTCGATGCGCTCGACGCGGTCGGGGGTCGGCAGGTGCACCGGGCCGCTCACCAGGCTGACGCGAGCGCCCGCCTCCGCCGCCGCTTCCGCCAGGGCGAAGCCCATGCGACCGGAGCTGTGGTTGGTGATGTAGCGCACCGGGTCGATGTTTTCCTGGGTCGGGCCGGCAGTGATGACTACGTGGCGACCGGTCAGGTCGAGGCGCTGGAAGCAGTCGGCAGCGAGCTGAGCGAGGTCGGTGGCTTCCAGCATCCGGCCGGGGCCGACGTCGCCACAGGCCTGGCTACCGCTGGCCGGGCCGAACAGCTTGATGCCACGGCTGCGCAGGAGCTCGGCATTGGCCTGGGTGGCCGGATCGCGCCACATGGCCTGGTTCATGGCCGGTGCCAGGGCGACCCGGGCATCGGTGGCCAGCACTATCGTCGTGAGCAGATCGTCCGCCACGCCCTGGGCCAGGCGCGCCATCACATCGGCGGTGGCCGGCGCGACCAGCACCAGATCGGCCCAGCGGGCCAGCTCGATATGCCCCATGGCCGCTTCGGCGGCCGGATCTAGCAGATCCAGGTGCACCGGCAGCCCGGACAGCGCCTGCAGGGTCAGCGGCGTGATGAATTCGCGCCCGCCGCGGGTCAGTACCACCCGCACCTCGGCGCCCTGATCTTTGAGGCGGCGCACCAACTCAGCGCTCTTGTAAGCGGCGATGCCACCTCCGACGCCCAGCACGATGCGTTTACGATGGAGCCGCTGCATATAGCCTTTCCGTTCTCGAACCGTCTAGAACGGGCATCGCACGGCCAATCGAGGCCTGCGCGCACCCGCGAATGATCCGGTTAAGATAGCACAGCGCCTGCAGGACGCAGACGCCCCGCCAGACAAGGAGCGCCCATGAGCATCAAGGATTGGCCGGCCCAGGAACGGCCGCGGGAGAAACTGCTGGAACAGGGCGCCCAGGCCCTCACCGACGCCGAGTTGCTGGCGATCTTTTTACGCACCGGCGTGGCCGGCAAAAGCGCGGTGGACCTCGCCCGCCAGTTGCTTGGGGAATTCGGCAGCCTGAGGGCCCTGCTGGAGGCCGACCTCACCGCCTTCAGCACCCACCTCGGCCTCGGCCCGGCCAAGTACAGCCAGCTGCAGGCGGTGCTGGAAATGGGCCGCCGCCACCTGGCCGAAGGCCTTAAGCGCGACTCGGCGCTGGAAAGCCCCCAGCAGGTCCGCGACTATCTAAAGGCGCGCCTGCGCCACGAACCCCACGAAATCTTCGGCTGCCTGTTCCTCGACACCCGCCACCGGGTGCTAGCCTTCGAAGCCCTGTTCCACGGCACCATCGACGGCGCCAGCGTCTACCCCCGCCAGGTGGTCAAGCGCGCCCTCGCCCACAACGCCGCCGCCGTCATCCTCACCCACAACCACCCCTCCGGTATCGCCGAACCCAGCCAGGCCGACCGTCTGCTCACCACGCGCCTGAAGGACGCCCTGACGCTGGTCGATGTGCGGGTGCTGGATCATTTCATCGTGGGGGATGGAGAGCCCTTGTCGATGGCGGAATATGGGTGGCTCTAACCTCGTTCTGAAGCGAGCACTTCCATCCAACTAAAAGCCTAACTTTAAAATTATAAAATTTTAACATTTTAAAACTGACGATGACCGTCACTTTTATGGGTTTAATTTGGACAATTTTTGTCACTCCAATAAATAGGCTTATTTTTTTATTGAAAGCTCGGCGGAAAAATTAGCGCTGGGTCACAATTTTTTCGCTACCAAAGCTCAAAAAACCGCTCTAGGATGCACATCGCAGGCAGGCTGAGTCATTAGCTGCCTGACAGCGGGCGAAAATTGCCCCAGCGATTTTCGCCCCAAGAAGTTCAAGGATTGGAACTTCAAACCTCGTGAGGTCATGGATGACTTTATTATCTTCGCTCGCCCAGAATTATATAGCCGTTGCCGACCACCCTATAGCCGCGGACAACTTCGCCGGCGAAGATCGCCGCTATAGTTCCGAGTTCGAGCGACTCGAAGCGGTCTGCCAGAACACCCAGGCGCTGCATCGCGACGTCACGCCGGACTGGGCCACCACCGCCGAGCAGGCGACGGCTTTCTTGCGTGAGCACTCCAAAGATCTGCGGGTCGCCGTCTGGCTGACCTGGGCGCTGTACTGCACCCGCAACTGGACCGGTCTGGAGGCCGGTCTAGCTCTGCTTGAGCGACTGTTGGAGACCCACTGGGAGGATCTGCATCCCCGTAAGGAACGTACCCGCGCAGCGGCTCTCGGTTGGCTTCAGATCCGTCTGGAAGGCGTCTTCGATACCCCCACCCTGACTACCCTGGAAGCGTCCTGGCTACAGACCTTCAGTACCCAACTCGGCCAGCTGGAGGCGCTACTGCAGCCGCGCCTGGGTGAGGCCGCGCCGCTGCTGGTGCCGTTGGTGCGGCGCCTGGACGAACAACGGCGGCGTCAGGTTCAGGCCACCGCGCCGGTGGAATCCCCCACCGCGTCCCTCCCGTCCACCCCGGTTGCGGCCGCTCAAGCACTCCAGGGTCCGCTGGAATCGGACAAGGACGCCCATCGCCTGCTACGCCAGCTGCAGGAAGGCGCTCGGACGCTGAGCAACTGGTGGCTGCGCCAGCGTGCTGGCGATCAACGCGCCCTGCGCCTGAATCGCGCCCTGCTCTGGGGCGGCATCGACAGCCTGCCCGCCCACGATGCCCAAGGCATCACCGGGCTACGGGGTTTGCCGGCTGATCGCCTGAGGTTCTTCCAGGAGCGTCAGGCAGCGGGCGATGTCGCCACGCTGCTTGGCGAACTGGAGATCAGCCTGGCACGCGCGCCCTTCTGGCTGGATGGTCAGCGCCTGGCCTGGGAATGCCTGCAGGCGCTGAGTGCCCAGGCGGCCTGCCGGGAAATCGAGTGGCCGCTGTTGTTGCTGCTGGAGCGCCTGCCGGGCATCGAAGCCCTGGCCTTTCACGACGGCCAACCCTTTGCCGATCCCCAGACCCGGCTCTGGCTGTCCGGTCTGACCGCGTCGACCGGGGCGCAACCCGCCGCCGCGAGCGAAGCACGTCAGGACGCCTGGAGCGAAGCGCTTGCCGAAGCCCTGGTGGAGTTGCGTGCAGGCGGCCTCAAGAGCGCCGTGCGTCACCTGCAGCAGGGCCGCCGCAGCGCCCAGGGCGAACGCCAGCGCCTGCTCTGGGACCTGGCCGGTGTCCAGTTGCTGATTCAGGCCCGCCAGTTCGAACTGGCGCACTTCCAGCTCGTCGAGCTGGACGCCGAACACAGCGCCTTGCTGACGCGCTGGGAGCCACAGCTGGCCCTGGAGATCCTCCGGAGCCGCCGGTTGTGCCTGGAAGCCCTGCCTGCAATCGCTGACAGCCGGGCGCAGCTGCAACAGCTGCGCCCCCGACTCTGCCGCCTCGATCTCGAGGCGGCACTCGACTGAGGTTCGTCCTCACACTCAAGGAGAAACACATGGCCAAAGAAGGCTCGGTTGCCCTGAAGGAGCGCATCAACGTCACGGTTCGGCCCGCCAGCGGCGGTGCCGAAGAAGAACTGGAATTGCCCCTCAAGCTCATGGTGCTGGGCGACTTCACCCAGCGCGCCGACGACCGCAAGCTTGAAGACCGCAAGCCGGTGGCGGTCGACAAGGACAACTTCGACGAGGTCATGGCCAAGCAGCAGTTGGGCCTGACCCTGGCGGTGCCCAATCGCCTACAGGAGGGCAGCGAAGACGACCTGGCCATCCGGCTCGAGCTCAAGGCCATGGCCGATTTCAGCCCGGCGCGCCTGGTGCAGCAGGTCCCCGAGCTCAAGCAATTGATGGATCTACGCGATGCCCTGGTGGCGCTCAAGGGACCACTCGGCAACACCCCGGCCTTCCGCAAGGCCATCGAACAGGTGCTTGCCGATCCGGTCGCCCGAGCCACGGTGCTTGGCGAACTCGGCTTGTCGACTCAAGACCTTTGATCAGGAAGATCACCATGACCGCCACCCTGCTCCCGCAACCCGCTACCGACGTTGTCGAAGACAGCGGCATTCTCGACCGCATCATCGCCGAGACCCGCCTGGCCCCCCACGATGAAAGCTATGGCGTGGCCAAGCGCGGCATTTCCGCCTTCATCGAAGAATTGCTCAAGCCGCACAACGCCCAGCAGCCAGTAAAGAAGGCGTTGGTCGACCGCATGATCGCCGAGATCGACGAGAAGCTCAGTCGCCAGGTCGACGAGATCCTGCACCACGATCAATTCCAGTCGCTGGAAGCGGCCTGGCGCGGCCTGCGCCTGTTGGTGGAGCGCACTGATTTCCGTGAAAACAACCGGATCGAGATGCTCAACGTCTCCAAGCAAGACCTGCTGGAAGACTTTGAGGATTCGCCGGATATCGTCCAGTCGGGCCTCTACAAGCATGTCTACACCGCTGAATTCGGTCAGTTCGGTGGTGAGCCGGTTGGCGCCATCATCGCCAACTACGACTTCGATCCCAGCGCGCCGGATATCCGTACCCTGCAACAGGTGGCGGCGGTCTCGGCCATGGCTCATGCCCCCTTCATCGCCGCCGCCGGCCCACGCTTCTTTGGCCTGGAAAGCTTTACCGGGCTACCCGACCTCAAGGATCTCAAGGATCACTTCGACGGTCCGCAATTCGCCAAATGGCAGAGCTTTCGCGAACAGGAAGATGCCCGCTACATCGGCCTGACCCTGCCGCGCTTCCTGCTGCGCACCCCCTACGATCCGGAAGAGAATCCGGTGAAGACCTTTGCCTACCGCGAGAACGTCAGCCAGAGCCATGGCCACTACCTCTGGGGCAACACGGCCTACGCCTTCGCCACCCGGCTGACCCACAGCTTCGCCAAGTACCGCTGGTGCCCGAATATCGTCGGTCCGCAAAGCGGTGGCGCGGTGGAAGACCTGCCGCTGCACCATTTCGAAAGCATGGGCGAGATCGAGACCAAGATACCCACCGAGGTACTGATCTCCGATCGTCGCGAGTACGAATTGGCCGATGCTGGCTTTATCGCCCTGACCATGCGCAAGGGCAGCGACAACGCCGCCTTTTTCTCCGCCTGCTCCACGCAAAAGCCCAGGTTTTATGGCAACAGCGAAGAAGGCCGCGCCGCCGAGCTGAACTACAAGCTCGGCACCCAGCTGCCCTATCTGTTCATCGTCAGCCGCCTGGCGCACTACCTCAAGGTGCTGCAGCGCGAGCAGCTGGGTGGCACCAAGGAGCGCACCGACCTCGAGCTGGAACTCAACAAGTGGATCCGCCAGTTCGTCGCCGACCAGGAGAATCCCAGCGCCGAGGTACGCGGCCGCCGGCCGTTGCGCGCGGCCAGCATCCGCGTCAGTGATGTCGAGGGTAATCCGGGCTGGTTCCGCGTCGGCCTCAGCGTGAGACCTCACTTCAAGTATCAGGGCGCCGATTTCACCCTGTCGCTGGTCGGCAAGCTGGACAAGGAGTAACGGGCCATGAGCTACGGCAGTCTGTTCGAACGTCTGGCCGGCACCCACGCCGCGCGCGCCCAGGGTTCGCCCTTCGAGGCCCTGAGCGCCTCGGTGGCAGCGCACCTGGCAAAGATGCTCAGTACCCGCGCCGGCAGCGTACCGACCCAGGCCGACTACGGATTGCCCGATCTCAACGACCTGCGTCTGTCACTGCACGACTCGCTACAGCAGGCGCGACTGGCCATTGAAGGTTTCATCGCCACCTACGAGCCGCGTCTGTCGCACGTGAAGGTGCTGCCCCTGCCACGGGAGGGCACCACCCTGGCCTTCGCGTTGGAGGGCCAGCTCGAACTCGACGGTCAGCATCGCCCCGTCCGTTTCACCGCGAGCCTGGATGGCAGCGGTCAGGTCAAGGTCAGCCAGGGATAGGTCTATGTCCTTCAATCACTATTACCAAAGCGAACTGGCGGAATTGCGCCAGCTGGGCACGCGCTTCGCCCAGCGCAATCCCGCCCTTGCCTCCTTCCTTGGCCAGGGCGGCCAAGATCCGGACGTAGAGCGGCTGCTGGAGGGTTTCGCTTTCCTCACCGGCCGCCTGCGGCAGAAGCTCGACGACGAGTTACCGGAATTGACCCATTCGCTGCTCAACCTGCTATGGCCCCACTACCTACGCCCGTTGCCAAGCTGCGCCATCCTTGAATTCGATCCATTACCCGCGCCGGGTGCCGCGCTCCAGGTTCCACGTGGAACGGAAGTGGAGTCACGACCGCTGGATGAGGTGAGCTGTCGCTTCCGCACCTGTTCCAACATCGAGATCCAGCCACTGCGGGTGGAGGCGGTAGGCTTCGCGCCCCAGGGCGCTGGCGCTCGCCTGACCCTGCGCCTGGGGATCACCGGGACTGGCACCCTGGCCACTGTGGACCTGCGCCAGTTACCGCTGCATCTGACCGGCGACCGCACGCTCAGCCAGGATCTCTATCTCGCCCTGCTGCATAACCTGGCCGGTCTCAGTCTGGTACCCCTCGATGCCCAGGGTGCGCCCTTGACGGACGACCAGGGGCGCGAGCGCCGCCTGCCATTGGCCGCCGATCAGGTGCAGCCACTTGGCTTCGGCGAGGACGAAGCGCTGCTGCCCTATCCGCCCAATGCCTTCCGCGGCTATCGACATCTGCAGGAATATTTCGCCTTTCCGGAGAAATTCCTTTTCGTGGCGGTGCAGGGACTAGCGGTGGTGGAGGCGCTGTCTGACGAGGTACGCCGCCTGACCCGCGGACTGGAGCTGCGTTTCGAAATCAAACGCATCGCTCGCCAGCCGCGCCTGCCAGATCGCGACAATCTGCGGCTGCACTGCGTACCGGTGGTCAACCTGTTCCGCCACGACGCGCTGCCGATTCGCCTCGATGGCAAGCGCGACGAGTACCCGCTGTTTCCCGCCGGTCACGGGCGCGAACACCTCGGGGTCTTTGCCGTGGAGCGGGTGACCGGCTGGCAGCCAGGTGGCCTAGGCCATCGCGACTATCTGCCCTTCGAATCCTTCGCCCACGACCTGAGCTTCGGCGGCCAGAGTCGTCGGCCACACTATGCCGTACGCCAGCGCAGCGCCCTGCTGCACGGCGGCATCGACACCTATCTGGCCTTCGGCGATCCGGGCGCCGATCAGGACACCCTGTCCATCGAGCTGACCTGCACCAATCAGAACCTGCCGCAGCGCCTGCGCGCCGGTGATCTTTGCCTACCCACCGAAAACACCCCGGGCGGCCTGGGCTTTCGCAACCTGGCCACGCCGACCGCCAGCCATGCGCCGGTCCTGTCTGGCGACCGGCTGTGGCAGCTGGTGTCCAACCTGTCGCTCAACTATCTGTCGCTCACCGATGTCGCGGCCTTGCGTACGGTGCTGGCCAGCTACGACCTGCCTGGCCAGCACGACCGCCAGGCCGAACGCGTCAGCCGCCAGCGCCTGGCCGCCTTGCAGGGCATCAGCCATCGCCCGGTGGATCGCCTCTATCGCGGCCTGCCGATCCGCGGCATCGCCACCCAATTGGACATGGATGCCAGCGGCTTTCGCAGCGAAGGCGAGCTGTATCTGTTCGCCAGCGTACTCAACGAGTTCTTCGCGCTCTACGTCAGCCTGAACTCCTTCCATCAACTCAGCGTTCGCTGCCCGCAGGGAGAGGTGTATCTATGGACACCGCGCATGGGTCAGCAACCGCTGATCTGAATCGCTCGGCGCTGTGCCGCGAAATTCGTGAGTACTCGCTGTTCCAGGGGATCAGGCAGGTGCTCCTGCAGCTGCAGCGGCTGGCGCCGGCCCTCTCGGAGGAGCAGCTCTATGAGCGGCTGGAGTTCCACGCCAATCCCAGCCTGGCTTTCCCCGGCAGCGATATCGAGCGCCTGGAATTCGTCACGGAGGTCGACGGCCTGCGGGCACGCCTGCAACTCAACTTGGGCGCCCTGATGGGAAGCGGTTCGCCACTTCCCGCCTTCTATGGCGAGCAGGCCCTGGGCGACGGCGAGCAGGGTCGCGCCACGCGCGACTTTCTCGACCTCTTCCACCACCGGTTGCATCGGTTGTTGCTGCCGATCTGGCGCAAGTACCGCTATCACGCCCGCTTTCGCGAAGGTGCCCGTGACGAGTTGTCGACCCGGCTGTTCAGCCTGATCGGTCTGGGCGACCGCAGTCTGCGCCAGGCGCCGGAGCTGAACTGGAAGCGCCTGCTGCCCTACCTTGGCTTGCTCAGCCTCAAGGTGCACTCGGCGGCGCTGATCGAGGCCGTGCTGCGCTACTACCTGGGGCAGCCTGAGCTGTACCTGGAGCAATGCCTGGAACGCCGGGTGGCTATTCCCGCCGAGCAACGTTCACGTCTGGGGCAGGCCAATGCCCAGCTCGGGCAGACAGCGGTGCTCGGCGTGCAGGTACGTGATCGCGGCAGCACGTTCCGTCTGCACCTGCTCGAACTGGACTGGGACGCCTTCCATTCATTCCTGCCCCAGGGCAGCCAGCACGCTGCCGTGGGTGCCCTGCTGAGCTTCACCCTGCGCGACCGGCTGGATTACGACCTGCGCCTGCATTTGCGGCGAGACGCGTTGCGGGAGTGGCGTCTGGAAGCCGCCAGCCCCTGCCGACTGGGCTGGACCACCTGGCTCGGTCTCGGCCAGGCCAAGGGTCAGGTCACCCTGGCCTGCCACTGTTAATCAAGGATGATCGACATGCTCACTCTGGACCTGCAACACCTCATCAACACCCTGACCGACGCCACCCGCCAGGACCTGGAACAGGCCGCGCAACGTTGCGTTCGTCGTGGCAGTCGGCAGATCCTGATCGAAGATCTGCTAGCGGTCTTGCTGGAATCCCGCGATGGTCTGCTTGATCGCGCCCTGAAGGCCGCCGACATCGATCCAGCGGACTTTGCCGCCACCTTGCAACCGCGGCCAGGCAACGCTGAAGGCAGCGATCCGGTCTTCGATACCGAGTTGCTGCTGTGGCTGCAAGATGCCGTGCTGATTGCCCAACTCGAACTGGAACGGTCGGAGGTCGGTAGCGTCGCCCTACTGCTGGCGCTATTGCGCCACCCCGAGCGGCTGTTGGGTACGAGATACGGACGCCTGCTGGAGCGAGTGAATCCTGCGCAGCTCCTGGATTTCGTCAAGACCCAACAGCCCCTGGCGGCTGCGGTCGCCAGCGCGTCGCCGCTGAGCCGCTTCACCCATGACCTTAGCGACCAGGCCCGTACCGGTCGCCTGGATCCGGTGTTGGGGCGCGACGCCGAGATCAGGCAACTGGTAGATATCCTCTCGCGACGGCGCAAGAACAATCCCCTGGTGGTAGGCGAAGCGGGGGTGGGCAAGACCGCCATCGTCGAGGGCCTGGCACTGCGCATCGCAGCCGGCGAAGTCCCCAACAGCCTGCGCCAGGTGGAAATACGCACCCTCGATCTCGGCCTGCTGCAGGCGGGTGCCAGCGTCAAGGGCGAATTCGAGCGTCGCCTGCAGGAGGTGATCGACGCCGTGCGTCAGGCGCCCCAGCCCATCGTCCTGTTCATCGACGAGGCCCATACCCTGATCGGCGCGGGCGGCCCGGCCGGTGGCTCGGATGCGGCTAACCTGCTCAAGCCGGCGCTGGCTCGTGGCGAACTGCGCACCATCGCCGCCACCACCTGGGGCGAGTACCGCAAGTACTTCGAGAAAGATCCGGCGCTGGCGCGACGCTTCCAGCCGGTGAAGCTGGAGGAATTCGATGTCGCCAGCGCCATCACCGTCCTACGCGGTCTGGCACCGACCTATGCCGAGAGCCATGGTGTCTACCTGCGCGATGACGCCGTGGTGGCTGCCGCCGAGCTGGCCGCCCGCTATCTGAGCGGGCGCCAGTTGCCGGACAAAGCAGTGGATGTGCTCGACACCTGTTGCGCTCGGGTGCGTATCAGCCTGGCCAGTCCGCCTCCTGCCTTGGACGCCTTGCGCGCATGCCTGGCCGCGACCGAACGCACGCTCGCCGCCGCCCGCCGCGATGCTGACCATGGCCTGCTCGTCGCGGCTGACAGTCTGGACAGCCTTACCGCCACGCGGGACACCGAGCGTCTGGCAGTTGAGGCACTGCAGGCCAACTGGGAACGCCAGCGGGAGCTGGCCGAACGCATCCTGACTTTGCGCACGACCGCGGCCAGTACCGAGCTGGCCGCAACCCGGGCGGAGCTGGAGCAGCTGCAACGGCAGGCTGGGCGGCTGGTCAGCCTGGAGGTCTGCCCGCAGCTGGTGGCGGAGGTGATAGCGGCCTGGACCGGTCTTCCGGTCGACCAACTCGCCCGACGCCACGATCAGCGCCTTGCCCGCTTTGCCAGCGATCTGCGTGGACGGCTACGTGGTCAGGAGCAGGCGGTGGTCGCCATTGATCGCGCCCTACGCGCGGTGGCAGTGGGTCTCAACGCCACCGAGGCGCCGGTCGGCGTCTTTCTGCTGGTCGGTCCCAGCGGGGTCGGTAAGACGGAAACCGCCCTGGCGCTGGCCGAATTGCTCTATGGCGGTGAGCGCTTTCTCACCACCCTCAACCTGTCGGAATTTGCCGAGAAACATAGCGTGTCGCGCCTGATCGGCGCACCACCCGGCTATGTCGGCTATGGCGAAGGAGGTCTGCTCACCGAGGCCGTCCGCCGCCAACCCTATTCGGTGGTCTTGCTGGACGAGGTGGAAAAGGCCGACCCGGAGGTACTCAATCTCTTCTACCAGATCTTTGATCGCGGCCAGGCCACCGACAGCGAAGGGCGACAGATCGACTTTCGCAACGTGCTTTTTCTGCTCACCTCCAACCTGGCCAGCAGCGAGATCCAGCGGCTGTGCCGGGAGAGGCGACCGGACGCCTCAAGCCTTGCCGAAGCCATTCGCCCCATCCTGACCCGACACTTCAAACCCGCCTTGTTGGCCCGCCTGCGGGTGGTGCCCTACTACCCGCTGGACGACGATCTGCTGCGCGAATTGGCGGTGCAGAAGCTGGACCGTGTCGGTCAACGCCTGTTGGCGCGGCAGGTCGCCTTCAGCTATGCCCCGGCCCTGCCGGACGACCTGGCGGCACGTTGCCGGGACGACGACAGCGGTGCCCGGCGTATCGATCTGCTGCTGGAGCAGCGGGTACTGCCGCTGTTGACCGATCACCTGCTCGATGCCCTGGCCACGGGCCAGCCCCTGCACCGGTTGCATCTCGACGTCAACGCCGTAGGCGAACTGAGTTGCGAGGTGACGGCATGACACTGCCCGCCGCTCCGGACGCCCTCCTACCGCTGTTGCTCGAATTGGGGCAGTGCGACGATCCCGCCGCCCTCGCGCTGGGTCTGGTCGAGGGTCTGGGCCAATTGGCCCGTCTCGACCTGGTGCAGTACTACCGCCTGGACGCCACCCATACCCAGCTGGTACGGCTGGCCCAAGCGCTGGATGGCAGCGCCGCCCTGAGTGGCGAAGCGCTGCCCTTGGAAGAGGAAAGTCTGCTGCAGTACTGCCTGACGCAGAATCGACGTCTGCATCTGCGCGAACTGGACCCCTTGCTGCATACCACTGCCTTTCTGCCCGGCGAAGGCTGGCGCAGCCTGGGCTGCATCCCCCTGACCGGTCTGGGTGGCCAGGTTGAGGGGTTGCTGGTGCAGGCCAGTCGGACCAGGCAAGACCTGGAGGGCCACGCTGAGCCACTGATGGCGCTCGGTCGCTTCGCCGTGGCGCAGAGCCAGTTGCTGGAACGAGTTCAGGCCGCGCCCCTGACGATTACGCCATTAGCTCCAACCACGGCCACCGCCGATGGCTTCGGCATGATCGGCGATGGCGGCGCCATGCGGCAGGTCCATCGGCTGATCGGCAAGGTGCTGCACAACTCCATCACCGTGCTGCTGACTGGGGAAACCGGCACCGGCAAGGAACTGGTGGCGCGCGCCATCCACGAACGGGGCTCGCGGCGCACCCAGCCTTTCGTGGTGCAGAACTGCGCGGCGCTGCCCGAGCAGCTCCTGGAAAGCGAGCTCTTCGGCTATCGCAAGGGCGCCTTTACCGGTGCCGAGCGCGATCGCGCCGGTCTGTTCGATGCAGCCGATGGCGGTACCCTGTTTCTCGACGAGATCGGCGACATGCCGCTGACCTTGCAGGTCAAGCTGCTGCGCGTCCTGCAGGAGGGTGAGGTCCGCCCGCTGGGGAGTGCCGAGACCCATAGGGTCGACGTACGCATCGTCGCGGCGACTCATCGCCAGCTGCTGCGGCTGGTCGAGCAAGGCACCTTTCGCGAGGATCTCTACTATCGCCTTACCCACTTCCCCATCCAGCTGCCACCCCTGCGCGAGCGTGGCGAGGACCTGCCGTTGCTGGCCCGGCACTTCGCCGACCAGGCCTGCGCCTACCTAAAGCGTTCGCGCTGCCGCTGGTCCAGCGCCGCCCTGGACCTGCTGGCTGGCTATGCCTTTCCAGGCAATGTCCGCGAACTCAAAGGCCTGGTGGAGCGCGCAGTCCTCCTCTGCGACGGCAACGAACTGTTGCCCGAACACTTCGCCATCCGCTCCGTCACCTCGACCGCCATTACCGGCAACCTGACCTTGCGCGAGCGCCTGGATCAGCTCGAACGCGGCTTGCTGGTGGACTGCCTGCGCAAGAACCGTGGCAACCAGACACAGGCTGCCCAGGAATTGGGACTGCCGCGACGCACCCTGCTCTATCGCCTGCAGCGCCTGAGCATCCGCAGCGCCGATCTGCAACTTTCCTAGAGGATCACCCCATGCCCACGCCGCTTCGCTCCCTGTTGCTGCTGACGTTGCTCGCCCTGGCGGCCTGCAACTCGACGCCCAGGGATCTGCAGAACTATCGCCCCCTGGGCGAACCCCAGACACCCCACCGCCTCACCTAGGACAGGACAAGACAAGACCATGGAATTGGTATTCGATCTGGTCGGCAGTCGAGCGCACGCACCTGGACTGCTTACCCAAAAGACCTTTCGCCACGTCGGCGGACTCATCGGTCGCAGCGAAGACTGCGACTGGTATCTGCCCGATCCGCAACGGGTGCTGTCCAATCAGCACGCCCGCATCAGCTACAACGAGGGCGATTATTTCCTTACCGACCTGAGCAGCAACGGCATCCAGCTCGCCGATGGCCAGCGCCTGACCAAGGACGAGCCCTGGCGCATCCAGCATGGCCAGACCTTCACCTTGGGCAGCTTCGCCCTGGCCGCGCGGCTGATCCGCGATCCGGCCGGCTTCGCCGACGACTTCAAGGTTCCCGCCAGTCCGCATGGCCTCATCCCGGACGATGCCTTTCTCGAACTGGATCCGCTGCAGGCATTGGAACGCCGCGATCCTCACGGCCTCGACGAACTCGCTGGGCTGGACTCCTTCACCAGCGACAGCACCCGCAGCGACTATGCCCGGGTCGAGCTGGACAGTCTGGGGGTTCCCGCGCTGGTCGAGGATGCCACCCCTCAACAGCAGGAGCGCCCCAGCGTTGCGCCACCCCAGCAGGCACCGGAATTCTGGAAGGCCTTCGGCGAGGCGCTGGGGCTGGAGCTTGCTGAGCTTGGCAAGGACGCGCGCGAAGCCCTGGCGGTCAAGGTCGCTCATTTGCTGCGCCTGGCCACCCAGGGCCTGCACGGCGGCCTGCGGACCCGCAACGAGACGCGCAATGAATTGCGCCTGCCACTCACCACGGTACAGAACAGTGGCAACAATCCCCTCACGTTTGCCGCTGACGGCGATGCGGCCCTGCGGCAGCTGCTACGTCCGGACGTAGCCGGCCAGCTGCCGGCGGATCAGGCACTGCTCCGCGCCTGTCGGGAACTGCAGGCCCATCAGGTCGGACTGGTAGCGGCCAGTCGTCAGGCGGTGTTGGCCACGCTCGATCAGTTGGCTCCCGAACAGTGCGCAGCCCGCTTGGAACGCGACGGCCGGCGCCTGCGCTGGGGCCGTGACGCCAAGCTCTGGCGTGCCTGGCAGCGCCAGTATCACGACCTGCGCCAGGACGACGACTGGCGCGAGCGGCTGTTCGCCAAGGACTTCGCCCAGGCCTACACCGACCAGGTCCGTCTCATCGCCACTCTTCAACCCACCCAGCAAGGACGCTGACATGACCACCCTATTGCGCCTTGGCGCGCTCTGCCTGGCCCTGCTGCTGGGCGCCTGCACCAGCCAGACAGCCCCGGCACCGACCCGTCTCGACCTGATTCTGAGCGGCGCTGACGATCTCAATCCTGATCTGAATGGGCGGCCCTCGCCGCTGGTGGTTCGCCTGATCGAACTGAAGAAGCCGGTCAGCTTCGAGAACGCCGATTTTTTTGCGCTCTATGAAAACGCCAAGCAGACCCTTGCCCCGGACTGGGTCGCCGAGGAGGAGATTGAACTGCGGCCCGGCGAGGCGCGGCAACTCAAGCTCAGGGTGCAAGACGACAGTCGCTACATCGGCATCTACGGCGCCTATCGCAACCTGAGCGGCACTCAGTGGCGTCAGGTCATCCAGCTCAAGCCCAATGCTCTGGCCCAGCTTCGTCTGAAGCTCATGGCCGACGGTATCCAGGCCGATCCGGCTGGCAAGGAGTAGGCCATGCAACAGCTCAAGGTGATCTGGCAGGAAGGCATGCTGCTGCGGCCGCAGCATTTCCAACAGAGCGACCGCTATCACGCCCAGCAACTGCAGACCCGCACCCGCCGTCTCGGCGAGCCCGCCTGGGGCTTCTTCGAGCTGAACCTCGACCGCCAGTTCCTCGCCATGGGCAAGGTGGTGGTCAACCAGGCCAGCGGCATCCTGCCCGATGGCAGCCTATTCGAACTGGGTGCCGAAGGCGAGCCCCTAGCCCTCGATGTACCCGCCACTACTCGAGACAGTGCGGTCTGGCTGGCACTGCCGCTGAGCAGTGGCCAGCGCGTGGAAAGCCGTTCGCTCGACCAGGACGACGTCATCGCCCGCTATCTGAGCATCGATAGCGAGATCGTCGATTCCCATGCTGGCTTTGGCGAGACCGGGGCGGTCAGCTGCGGTCGTCCCGATTTCCGCCTGCTGCTCGACGACCACCCACGCCTGGACGCCTATGTTCGTCTGCAGGTCTGCCAGTTGCTGGAGACAGCGCCAGACGGCAGCCTGGAATTGGATACCTCCTTCAGCCCCAGCGTCATCCAGGTGCGGGCCGCAGAAGTCCTGCTGGCAGGCCTCAAGGAGATCGTCACCCTGCTCGCCCATCGTGGCGAGGTGCTGGCGCAACGGCTACGCCAGGCCGGCAGCCTGGGCACGGCGGAAATCGGTGACTTCCTGCTGCTGCAACTGGTCAATCGCCACGAGGCGGTCCTGCGGCACTGCATGGAGTACGAGCAACTGCATCCGCGCAGCCTCTTTCGCGAATTGCTTGCCCTGCATGGCGAGCTGGCCACCTTCGCGACCGCCAACAAGCGCCCCGATCTGGATCTGCACTATCGCCACGCCGATCAGGCGGGCTGCTTCGCACCGCTGTTCCAGGCCCTGCGTCAGGCGCTGTCCATGGTGCTCGAACAGCACGCCCTGCCGCTGCCCCTGCAACAGCGTCAGTACGGCATCCAGGTCGCACCGCTGCAAGACCATGGCCTCTTGGCCAACGCCAGTTTCGTGCTGATCGCCGGCGCCGAGTGCAGCACCGAGGAACTGCGTCAGCGCCTGCCAGCGCACCTCAAGGTCGGCCCCGTGGAGCGTATCCGCCAGCTGGTCAACCTGCATCTGCCAGGGCTGGCACTCAAGCCTCTACCCGTCGCACCGCGCCAACTGCCCTTCCACACCGACAAGGCCTATTTCGCCCTCGAACTCAACGCTACCGACATCGCCCAGCTCGAGCAGTCCGGCGGCTTCGCCTTCCATGTATCCGGCACCTTCCCGGGCCTCGATCTCGCCTTCTGGGCGATCAGGAGCTAAGCATGCATACCTCAACCGACTATGGTCGGGACGACAGGACCGTGGTGCTCAGCCGCCATAGCCAGGGCCCGGCCGCCCCGCACAGCCCGCTCACCGATTTCGCCGCCCCCCCGCGCTACGCCCAGCTCGAAGAACGCATGGTCCAGGCCGCCCGGCTGCGGCCAGGCGAGACGCTGAATCCGAGCATCAACGCCATGGTAGGGGCGGCCGCCCCCCTGCTATCGGAGGTAGTGCGTCTGCGTCAGAGCTATGCCGCAGAAGACCTGCACGTCCTCAAGGAGCGCCTGGCCGCCAGCCTGCGCCTGTTCGAACAGCGCGCCCTGGCTGATGGACTGGACAGCGGCGAGGTCATGGCTGCGCGCTATGCCCTCTGTACCACGGTCGACGAGGCGGTGGTCACCACCCCTTGGGGCAATGCCGGCGACTGGTCGCAGTTCAGCCTGCTGAGCAGCTTTCACAACGAGACCTTTGGCGGCGAGAAGTTCTTCCTGCTGCTCGAACGCCTCAGTCGCAATCCGGCCAAGCACCTCGCCCTGCTGGAATTGCTCTACCTCTGCCTGGCCCTGGGCTTCGAAGGCAAATACCGCGTCCTGCCGCGCGGCATGGTCGAGCTGGAGGCCATCCGCGACGGCCTCTATCGGCAGCTCCGCCAGCTGCGTGGCGATGTTCCACGCGAATTGTCGCCGCATTGGCAGGGACTGGATGCCCGACCACGACGGTTGGTCCGCTTGGTCCCCTGGTGGCTGGTCGCGCTGTTCACCCTGATCTGCCTGGGCAGTCTCTATGGCGGTTTCCGTTCAGTGCTGGAACAGCAGCGCGACAGCCTGCTGCAGGGCTATCCCGGTCATCCCGCCGTCACCGCGCCTGCGGTCACTCCACCCCCTGCCTGATACGGAAGCGCACTCATGAAAGGATTCATCATTGCACTCGGGCGCACGCTGCGCCGTCCCTGGGCCTGGACACTGCTCGTAGCCCTGAGCCTGGGCAGTCTGGTCTGGACCCTCGGTCCCCTGCTGGCCTTTGCCGGCCACAGTCCCTGGACCTCGGTCACCCATCGCCTGGCCACCCTCTGCGGCCTGCTCCTCGCCTGGGGGCTGGCCATGGCGCTGCTGCAGGGCTGGCAGCAGCGTCAGCGCCGACTGCATCTTGCGACCGAAGCGGGCCAGCACGATCAACTGCGCGCCGAGCGCATCAACGACGAGGCCCATGAACTGCAGTCCCGCGCCCGCGATGCCTACCGCACCCTGCAGGGTGCTGGCCTCTATCGAGGGCGCAGCCAGCGTTGGCGGCGTGAGCTGCCCCACTATCTGTTGCTGGGTCCGGAAGGTGCCGGCAAGACCTCGCTGCTGGACTTCTCCGGTCTCGAATTTCCGCTCAACACGGAGCGCTCCCGGCTGACCCGCGACGTCAGCGGTACCCGTCATTGCGACTGGTACTTCGCCGAACAGGGGGTGCTCCTGGACACCGCCGGCCGCTACCTGACCCAGGGCGATGCCCCGGTGGACAGCAGCGCCTGGCAGACCCTGCTGCAGCTGCTGCGCAGCCAGCGGCGGACCCGGCCGCTCAATGGCATCCTCGTCGTCCTGCCCGTGGCGCAACTGACCAGTGGCAACGAGGTCGCCCTGGAAATCCTGGCGCGCCAGGTGCGCGCCCGCCTGCATGAGGTAGCTCGCGAACTCAAGGTCGAGGTACCCGTTTATCTGGTGCTAACCCAGACTGATCAGCTGCCCGGCTTCGATGCCTTCTTTGATGGCCTCTCCCGCGAGGAAGGCGAGCAGGTGCTGGGCACCACCTTTCGTGAAACCCAGAACGGTACCGATCCCGGGGTGCTGCGCCAGGAGTTCGAGGAACTGCTGCGCCGCCTTAACAGCCAGGTCATCCCGCGTATCCATCAGGAGCGCGACGGCCAGCGCCGTGGCCAGATCCTCGACTTTCCCCATCAGCTGGGCCGTCTGGGCGATGGCCTCACCCTGTTCGTCGAGCTGGCCTTTTCCGGCAATCGCTACCAGCGTGCGGCCCAGTTACGCGGCTTCTACCTGACCAGTACTCCGGCACTGACCCAACAGCTTGACGCCCAGACCCAAGGCATCGGCGATCAGCTCGGCCTACCCAGCAGCCTGCTGCCCCAGTACCGCAGCGGCCAGCCTCGCTTTATCCGCCAGCTGTTCAATCGCGTGATCTTTCCCGAGGCGTCCCTGGCCGGCCTCGACCAGCGCGAGCTGCGCCGATTGAGCTGGGGACAGCGAGGTCTCTATGCCGCAGCCCTGGCCAGCCTGGCCCTGGGTGCGGCGCTCTGGACCGGCAGCTTCGCGGGTAACCACGAACGCCTCGAACGTCTGCGCGATCTGGCACAGCACGGCACGCAGGCACGCAGCCAGCTCAAGGCCGACGCCGATGCCCGCGCCGTGCTGCCGGTGCTGGACAACGCCTATGCCGGCACCCAGGTCTTTCCCGCCGCCGGCGCCACGCCATTGCGCGAACGTACCGGACTCTATCAAGGGGAGGCCGTGCGCCCTGCTACCGAGGCGGCCTATCACCAGGCCCTGGACAGCTACCTGCTGCCACGGCTCAAGGCGCAACTGGAAGAACGCATCCGCGACAGCCTAGGCGACCGGGAGCAGCTGATCGGCCACCTGCGTGCCTACCTGATGCTGCAGCTACCCGAACGCCGCGACACTCGCGCCCTGCGCACCTGGGCCGCCGCCGACTGGTCGCAACGTTACCCGGGTGACGCCCTTACCCAGAACGGCCTGGACACCCATCTGGCGCGGCTATTGGAGCAGGGCTTCGGCGCCTATCCAGTGGATGCTCATCTGGTGACCCAGGCACGCCAGGTGCTGCGTAGCGAATCCATCGCCGCGGTGGTCTATCGCATCCTGCGCGACCAGGCCAGCGGCTTGCCGGTCTATCGGTTGAGTCAGCACCTGGGCGCCCAGGCACTGGCCTTCGAAGGCGCCGACTATCCCATACCCGGCTTCTATACCCGCGAGGGCTACGCCCAGACCTTTTCCACCCAGGGCCTCGCCGTGATCCGGGAATTGGCCGCCGACAACTGGGTACTCGGCGATGGCGATGGCGACGGCATCACCGGCATGGACCTGCGCCATCTGCAGGTGGAACTCGAACAGCTCTACTTCCGCGACTACGCCAATCAGTGGAGCGAGGCGCTCGCCCGGGTCACCCTGCAACCCGTGGGCGACGCCAACCAGGGCGCCGCCCTCCTGGCCGGACTGACCTCGGCCAATTCGCCGCTGCTGCAACTCCTGGTAGAGGTACGCAACAACACCCGTCTCGCCGCTTCGGCCAACGCGCTGGCAGGCCAGGGCGACGCCCTGCCAGATACCGCGCGCCGCAGCCTGCAGAATCGCTTCGAGAATCTGCACCGGCTGCTCGACGAGCAGGGCGCCGCAGCGGCCGATCTCGCCCCGGCCATGGCCGCGCTCAACGACCTCCAGCAGCAACTGGCGGGGCTGGCCCATGCCAGTGCTCCGGAACAGGCCGCCTTCGAGCTGGCCAAGGCGCGCATGGCAGGCAACCGTGATGTGCTGAATAGCCTGCGCAATGCCTCCAGTCGCCTGCCCACTCCGGTCAATGGCTGGCTTGGCCTGCTGGTGGACGACAGCTGGAATCTGATCCTCGCCGGTGCCTACGACTACATCAACGGGCGCTACCAGAGCGAGCTGCTGGCGAGCTATCGCACGGCACTGGACAAGCGCTATCCATTCAAGGCGGACAGCGAGAGCGATGTCTCCCTGGTCGACTTTCGCGAATTCTTCAAGGCCCAGGGCGTCGCCGACAGCTTTTTCGAGGCCTACCTAAAACCCTTCGTGGCCCGTGGCGAGAGCGACGCCTACCGCCCGCGCAGCATCGATGGCCATAGCCTGCCGCTATCACGAGAGTTCCTCGCCCAGATGAGCCGCACCCAGCAGATCCGGCGCGGCTTCTTCGCCGAGAATCCGGCCGAACCCGGCATCGTCTTCAAGCTCGAGCCCTATTCCCTGGATCCGAGCCTAACTCGCGCCGACCTCAATATCGGCAAGGAGCGCCTGGAATACCGCCATGGTCCTATCGTCGCCGCCACCTTCCGCTGGCCGCAGAACGATGCCTTCAGGACCACCCTGGTGCTAGAGGAGCTAGGGGGTCGTCGCGTCGGCCTGGAGCAGGACGGTAGCGCCTGGTCACTGTTCCGCCTGCTGGACCGCATGAAGCTGCAACAGCACAGCGTTCGCGACGTGCTGCTGGTACAGGCTGATCTGAAGGGCCGGCATGCCGGCTATCTGCTGTCCAGCCAGCGTTCGCCCAACCCCTTCGACCTGGCCACCCTACGTGGCTTCAAGCTGCCGGAGCGTCTCTGATGGCGACGGCCCTGAGTCTTGCCCGTACCCATCCCGGCAAGGTACGCGCCCATAACGAGGATGCCCTTCTAGAGCGTCCCGCCGATGGCTTCTGGGTGGTCGCCGATGGCATGGGCGGTCACCAGGACGGTGCGCGAGCCAGTCGCCTGGTCGTCGAACGCCTGGCCGAAACGTCTTTGAGCGGTAACCTCGATCAGCGCCTGGATCAGGTGCGCCGGGTGCTCCACGACACCAATCGGCGCCTGACCCAGGACCTCACGGTGCTGGCCGACGGGCCCGAACGTCTGATCGGCACCACAGTGGTGGCGCTCTTGGTCAGCGCAGGCGAAGCGGCTTGCATCTGGGTGGGCGACAGTCGTGCCTATCTCTGGCGCGGTAATCAGCTCTACCAGCTGACCCGCGACCATCGCCTGCTGGAACGCCTGATCGACGTCGAGGGCCTCAGTCCACGCCAGGCAGAGCGCCATCCTGGCGCTCGCGCCCTGACCCGGGCACTGGGCGCCCAGGAGGCCCTGGCGCTGGACATCGTACGTTTCGAGCTGCAGACCGGTGATCGCCTGCTGCTCAGCAGTGACGGTCTGCACGACGTCTTGGAAGCGCGCGCCTTGGGCGCTGCACTCTCCCTGCCTTCGCCCACGCTGGCCCTGGAGCGTCTGCTCGATGGCGTGCTCCAGGGCCCGGCGCGCGACAACCTCACCGCCATCGTCATCCATCCCCAGGAGGCCGCATGAACCTGCAGGAGCGCGCCGGCGATGAAGGCCTCACACACTTCGCCTTCGCCCCTCCCAGGACGACGCCCGTTACCCGTCATCTGCCGCCCCTACCCGAGTTGCTGGGCGGCCGCTATCGGCTGGACAGCCTGCTGGGCGTCGGTGGCATGGGCGCCGTCTACCGCGCACGCGACCTGTTGCGCGAGCAATACGGCGATCCGGCACCCCAGATCGCGATCAAGGTACTCAACGACGATTTCGCCGAGTACAGCGATGCCAATGCCCTGCTCTACGGGGAATTCGCCCTGACCGTGCGATTACGCCACCCGCACATCGTGCGCCTGTACGGCTTCGAGATCGACCATGACAGCGAGCGCGCCTTCATCACCCTGGAGCTCTTGCGGGGTCCAACGCTCGACGCCCTGCTCTGCGATCGTCCCGAGGGGCTCGACTGGACCGAGCTGCAGGAAGTTGCTCTGCCGCTGCTGGACGCCTTGCAGTTCACTCACGCCAACGGCGTCCTGCACGGCGACCTCAAGCCCAGCAACGTGATCCTCACCGACAGCGGTCTGCGCCTGTTCGACTTCGGCCTTGGCCAGCCCTGCGAAGACCTGCTGCCCGGCCTGCCACGACTGAGTCGCGGCCGCTTCAATGCCTGGACGGTGCGCTATGCCTCTGTCGAATTGCTCGAGGAAGGATTGCTCACCCCGGCGGGTGATCTCTATGCCTGCGCCTGCGTGCTCTACGAACTGGCCACGGGCAAGCATCCCTATCGCCGTCTCAGCGCCAAGCAGGCGCGCAGCCTGCAGATCGAACCCGAGCGACCGGCAGCCATGCCTACAGTGGCCTGGCAGGTGTTGCGCAAGGCCTTGGAAATCGACCCTGCCCGTCGTCAGCAGGATCTTGGCGAATGGCGCGCTGCCTGGCAACCAGCGGCGGCGCCGCCGCAGCCCTGGTGGCAGCGTCTGCTCACGCGTTCCACGTGAAACCTCTCACTGTCAGGAAGACACCTCATGTTCAACCCTGCCAATGCTCCGCACTTCACCCTGACCCTGCCGGGTTTGGCCCATGATTTTCAGGTTCTGGCCTTTCACGGGCAGGAAGCCATCAATGAACCCTATTGCCTTCACGTGGAGGTCATTAGTGAAAAGCCCGACTGGGCGTTGGAAGACCTGCTGAACCGTCCTGCCTGGCTGAGCCTGGGTCCGGCGGACGTGGGCATCCATGGGCTGCTGGGCGCCGTCCTTCAGGGCGACTCGGGTAGGCGATTGACCCGCTACCGCCTGGAGCTGGTTCCCCGCCTGGCCTATCTCGCTCAACGCACCAATTCGCGCATCTTCCAGAACCTTGCGGTACCTCAGATCCTGGCCAAGCTGCTCGAAGAGCATGGGATCCTGGAAGGCGCCTATCGTCTGGCCCTGGGTCCCACGCCCTATCCCGCACGCGACTACTGCGTACAGTACGGCGAGAGCGATCTGCACTTCCTGAATCGACTGTGCGAAGAAGAAGGCATCCACTATCACTTCGAACACTGCCCAGAAGGCGCCGTGCTGGTGTTCGGCGATGACGCCACCAGCTTTCCACGACTCGCTGCCACGCCCTACCACCCAGGTAGCGGTCAGGTAGCCGATCACCCGGTCGTTCGCGGACTCCAAGTCGGACTGCAGACCCGCAGTTCTCAGCTGACCCTGCGTGACCAGGATCCCCTGCAGCCCCGGCTGCGCCTGGAGAGCCGCAGTGACCTGAAGCAACAGCCGGCCTTGGAAAGCTACCGCTTTCCCGCCGGCTTTCGCGATCGCGGGCGCGGCAAGCAACTCAGTACCCGTGGGCTCGAGGCCTTGCGCGTCGACAGCCAGACCGCCCAGGGCCACGGCGATCAGCCGCGTCTGGCCAGCGGTCATTTCTTGCCGCTGACCGAGCACCCCCGCGCGGACTGGAACCAGCTGTGGCTGCTCACCCGTATCGAGCACCAGGGCCACCAGCCCCAGGTGCTGGAGGAAGGCCTGGGTACCCCTGCGCTGTTGACGCTGCCGGGCGACGACGGCTGGACCCAGGGCTACCGCAACAGCTTTCACGCCCTTCCCTGGCAACTGTCCTTCCGGCCCCTGCCCCGTCATCCCAAGCCTCGCCTGCTCGGCCAGCAGAGCGCCGTGGTCACCGGCCCGGCCGGAGAAGAGATCCACTGCGATGCCCTGGGCCGGGTCAAGGTGCAGTTCCATTGGGATCGCGAAGGACAGGCAGACGAACGCACCAGTTGCTGGCTGCGCGTAGCCAGTGGCTGGGCCGGCAATCGCCATGGCGCCCTGGCTATGCCACGCGTCGGCATGGAAGTCCTGGTGGGTTTTCTCGAAGGGGATCCTGACCAGCCGTTGATCCTGGGCTGCCTGTACCACGCCGAGCACCAGCCCTCCGTCCAGCTGCCCAGAGACAAGACCCAAAGCACCTTCAAGAGCCTGAGCAGCCCGGGTGGTGGGGGCTACAACGAACTACGCATCGAGGATCGCCAGGGGCAGGAGGAAATCCATGTCCATGCCCAACGCGACTGGGACGAACATATCCGCCACGACCATCGCAGCGAGATCGGCCACGAGCGCCATCAGCGTATCCATGGCAACAGCCATAGCGAGCTGCATGCCGAAGAGCACCGCCTGATCCATGGCCTGCGCAAGGCCGAGGTCAAGGCCAGCGACCACCTGCTGGTCGGCGGTAGCCAGCACCTCAAGCTGGGCAGCGGCCAGTTCATCGATGCCGGCCAGGAAATCCATATCAAGGCAGGCGATCGCCTGGTCATCGAAGCCGGCAGCGAACTCACCCTGAGCGCCGGTGGCAGCTTCATCACGCTCGACGCCAGTGGCGTCACCCTGATCGGCTCCCTGGTCCGCCTCAACGCGGGTGGCGCCCCCAGCAAGGGCTCCGGCATCGCCCTGCAGCTGCCACGGCCACCGGGCGTCACCGAGCCAGGCACGGCTGGCGAGCCGAACGAATTGGCACTCAACAACGAACTGCAGCCCCAGAACGCAAAACCCCAGCGGATGCTCAATTTTTCCGTCTGATCAGCCATTCAAAGGACCCGCCGCGGTGACGCGGCCTCGGCCAAGGACAGCAGCATGACCACCCACCCTATCGTTCCCCAACCCAAGGTAGAAAACTGGGCCTACCCTTTCAAGGCGAAAGGTGGCCAGGAGGTCACCGATCCCCAGCTCTATCAGCAAGCTCTCGCCCAGGCCCGCGGTGGTACCTATCTATTAGGTAGCAATGGCCTCTGGCATGGCGGCGTGCACTTCGACGAAGGCACCGCAGCCTTCCTGGATCAATCCCGTATCCATTGCATCGCCGATGGCGAGGTAGTCGCCTATCGCATCGACGACAAGGTGCATCGCTTCGTCCCCGATGCGCACACGATGTCAGAGGGCAAGACCTACTCCACCAGTTTCGTTCTGGTCCGCCATCGCCTGGAAGCTCCGCAGTTGGCTGACAGCGATGAAACGCCGCCTTCGCTGGTGTTCTTCAGCCTCTACATGCACCTGCTGGATTGGGCAGGTTACCAAGCCGATCCCGCCCTGCCCCGCCCGGTTTTCTGGGGCAATGATCGCTATCGGGTGCGAACTCAGGGCGGCAGGCTCAATGTTCGTCAGGCGCCACGCAGCACTGCGCCGGTACAGGCCGAGCTCGACAACGGTAGCCGGATACGCATCGCTGGCAACGGCGCCTGGTGCCAGATCATCGAGATCCTCGATAACGGCCTGACCCTTCGACCCGGGCACACCCAGGTCGGTCTGGGCTATGTCGCCCGCCGCTACCTCAAGGCAGAAGCCACGCCCAAGGTGCAGAACACTGTAGTAGTCCTAGACCAGCCCTTTCCGATCAAGGCCGGCGCTCTACTGGGTCATCCAGGCCTTTACGAAGGCCAGCAGCAGATCCACCTGGAAACCTTCAGCTGCGACGACCTCCCCGCCTTCATCGAGCGCAGCCGCGCCTGGGCCGCCAGGCTGCCCGACAGCGACAAGACCCTCCTGAAGATCCACGCCGGGGCGAGCAAGCTGATCACCCATCGACCGGATATCGATGCCAATCATCCTCCGCGGATCAGCGATCCGGGGTTACAGGTGGGTGTGAATCTCATCCTTAGTCAGGCGCAACTGGATGCTCGGCCCGCAGCCGACAAGATCGTCATACCGGCGCAAAACATAGGCGGTATCTGTACTCCCGAACAGCGCTGGTGGCATTTGAAAGGATTGCTGGCAGACGCAGAAGAAAATCCTATCGATGGGTGGCTTTGTGAGCAGGAATTTATTACTAGCCGGCATAGTCCGTGGGAGTGGGTTGACTATGAAACGATTCAGGACTCAACTGCTCCGAGATCTAGGCTTGCTTATAAAATGAGCAACTTGGATCTTCTAACCTCTGACGAAAAAATCCACTACAGTTCCGAAATCATCAAAGGTAGCCAAAGCCCTATAATTATCAAATTTCGCAAACTTATCGACGAGAACGAAGATCGAGTACTGAGCGACAAGGAGCTAAAAAAGTTTCTTTCAAAACCCTGGTTAGCGCAAAAACTCCAGAAAACCATAGCATTGTGTGATAGCGAGTGGAATTGGGACCCTGAAAAATGGAGCTTTTTGGATGAGCTCTTGACTGCTGAAGCAGAAAACGAAAACAAAGAATGGGAGAATGAAAAGCAAAAAATCAAGATCCTATCGTGGTGGAAGCAGGCAAGCTCCGTAGAGAGTTTATCTACACTCGCAAAGTGCTGGCACATTCAGGGTCTCGATTTAAAAAGCCACTTTTTGAAACGCAGGATCCATCCTATCGTAACTGTTCTTGGCGAAAGAGTTGAGCTAGACTTTTTATTAAAGCATCAAGGAAAAAACTTAGAAGACAAAGATGTTAGAGAGGCAGCGGCCGAATTGGGATGCGAGCCCGGATTGGTATACGCAATTGCAAAGCAGGAGTCCTCTCACTCTTCCTTCATTGAAATAGATGGAGAAAAAATTCCATCAATTTTGTACGAGCGCCATCATTTCAAGAGGCTAGCTCGGAACGAATCTTTGGAGAGCTCTCATCAGGATATTTATGGCCCTCCTTACAGAAGAGCTAAAAAACTAAAGAATGGCACGTACATAGACACTAAAACATTACAGCAAGTACAGTTAATAGACACTTACGGGCCTTCAGGAAGGTTTCAGTATGAACGTCTTATCCGCGCATATCGCTTAAACGAGGATGCTGCTCTACAGGCTTCGTCTTGGGGGAAATTCCAAATAATGGGCTTTAATTACAAGGCAGCGGGCTACGAAACAGTCAAAGATTTTACAAAAGCCATGTCAAAGGGCGATGGCGAGCACATCAAAGCTTTTTTGAGATTTGCAAAGAGAAACGCTACGCTTCTAAGGGGATTGAGAACCAGACATTTCGAAACGATTGCGCAAGGGCACAATGGCAAAAACTGGAAAGAAATAAATCCAGACTACGCAAAAAATATAGAGAAATTTTACAATGAATACAACAATAACTAAGAGCGCAGCGAGCCTCATATTAGTCGTTCTATGCAGCAGTTCGCTTGCTAAAAATCAGTCCACTTATTCAAAAAACAGCCTATGCCAAAATAAAGAAAATATCATTTTATCGTTCAAAATGGCTCAAAGGCAGAAGCTCGTCTCTATTTGTGTAGGCCCTGAAAACAGCTACCTGGTCTACAGGTATGGGAACCCAGACCATGTAGAGCTTAGCTATCCTACAGCGCTGGATATCGAGTCATGGAAGAGATTCTCCTACAATAGCTATGCAAGAGCATCAGGAGAGTCGAATGACCCTAAAGGAAGTTACGAACTTTCCTTCTTCAACAACGATACAGAATACTTTGTCTATCAAGACTGGGGATCAGGAAACGATTATGAGGTCGGCATTATAATCGCCGATAAAGGTAAGAATTATAAAATATTAGGCATTCCTGAAAGCCAAACAGGATCTCTTTCACGACTCGATGCCTTTAAATATTTAACAACCAACCAGCAATAGAAAATAATAGGCATTTTAAACCGGAACTTTAATCATTTATAGCGTAAAAAACAACTACAAACATCATTTGCCAATGATCTTTGGAAAATTATTTTAGAAGCATCTTGATTCTACTTTCTAACAACCCCGGAAACCTCGTATACCACGTCTGATTCAACGGCGACGGATGCGGTAGTGGATAGAGGGTCAGCGTCTTGCGGATGCCCTCCTCCGTTTCCAGGGTGACCTTGATGCTGCTTTCGAAGCGGTCTTCACTCTTCCAGAAGGCTTCCAGGCGGGCGCGTTCTTCCTTGGGTTGGCCGATGCTGAACCAGAGGAAGGCCTCGCGACCGAAGGTGATGAGCTGGGTGCCGTGCCAGTGTTCCACCAGCAGGCGGCGCATCAGGGGATGGAAGGTCTTTTTTACCCGTTCCGACCAGGCTTTGTTGCCCAGGGGTTTGTAGGGCACGGTGTTAGCCCAGAAGAACTGCTGGCTCAGGCTGCGGCTGGCCTCGAAGTCGGCCGGGGGATGGCCGTACAGGTGGGTATAGAGGACCTTGCGGGCGATCTGGCCGCCGCTGCCGATGAAGGGCTCGCCGTACTTCACTTCCTCCCGCCCCGGATCGCGACCGAAGAAGCCCAGGGGCGCATCGGGATCGCCCAGACCGATGATGGGGTCCAGCGGGTCCTTGGCGAATTGTTGATAGACCGGAAGATCGACACCTGGAAGATCGGCAGCGAGCTGGCGAAAGGCTTCGCGCTCTGCGGAAGACAGCGGCATGCAACAGCTCTCCATCGAGGAATTAATCCCTCTAGTAGAGCGCTGCCCGGCGGTTGACGTTCCGTAACGACTGGCGGAGCGGCAGCCCTGGGGCGATAGGGTAAACTGCCCGGCTCGAACGACCCTCAAGGTGAATCCCGTTGATCAATCTGCTACGCAACGGCCTCGGCCAGGTGATCGTCGGCCTGGATCTGGTGACCCGGCCGCGCAAGCTCCAGCGCAGTGAGCAGGCCCAGGCTGCCATTGAGGCGGAACTGGCGAATCTGTCGCTCTATCAGTTCCAGGCCTGCCCTTTTTGCGTGAAGACGCGGCGGGCGCTGCATCGGCTGAACCTGCCGATCCGCCTCAAGGACATCAAGAAGGATCCACAGCTGCGCGCCGAGCTGGAACAGGGCGGTGGCCGGGTGAAGGTGCCTTGCCTGCGCATCGACGAAGGCAGCCAGAGCGTATGGATGTACGAGTCGGACGACATCATCGCCTATCTGGAGCAGCGCTACGGCGAGCGGCAGCCGGGGTAACGTTCAGGTAGCGACTAGGATGGACAAGGCGGCGGCGTTGCTCAGGCTGACGCCTTGGCGTGTTGGGCTTCGCTGCGCTCAACCCAACCTACGGGGCTAGAGGTCGCTTTCTTCGACCTTGCGGACCTTGCTAGCGTCCAGGGTGTAGGAGGCTTCGGCGAGATCGTTATCGACCGCCTCGGTGTGCAGGGTGCCGATGACCCAGTAGGGCTCGTAGATGTCGGGTAGCGGCACGCCCTTGGGGTAGCGCACCAGCACGATCTGGTTCGGCGGCGGTGGCGGGACGTGGATGCAGGCACCCGGATAGGGCACCAGGAAGAATTCGCGGAAATTGCCCTTGGCGTCGGTCTCAAGCGGCACTGGAAAACCACCCAGGCGCACGTTCTTGCCATTCAGGGCGGCCACGGTGCGGGTGGAGTGCATCACCTCGGGCAGGCCATTGTCTTTCTGCTTGAGCCCGCCCGGCGAGCCGAAGCCGCCCGGCGCCTCCGGGCTGTTGTGGGTGATCTCGGGCATGGTCTCCAGGGCCCGACGATCTTCCGCGGTGAGCAGGTCCAGCCAGTTGGTTTCGGGCGGTTCACCCTTGGCGGCGTGAGTCAGCAGGGGCAGACTGGCGAGCAGCAGGGTGATGAGCAGTCTGGGCATGGTCGGCAGGCTAGGCGCAAAAGTCCGAGTGTGCGGCGCGGCGGTCCAAGGGTCCAGACCCACGACCGCCAACCAGAGCCTCTTCCATAAAAAAGCCCCCGGGTCGACGGGCGACTCCGAGGGCTGAAAACTGTGTAGCTAGGCTTCGCCGACGCGAAGCGGCGTCTTAGCGACGCTTGGTCACCATGCCGTAGATGAACAGCACGATGATGGCACCGACCACGGCACCAATGAAGCCTGCGCCTTCACCGGCACGGTAGATGCCCAGTGCCTGGCCCAGGTAGGTGGCGACCACGGAGCCGACGATGCCCAGAATGATGGTCATGATCCAGCCCATGCTGTCGTCGCCCGGCTTCAGAAAGCGGGCAACCAGGCCGACGATGAGACCGATGATGATGGTTGCGATGATGCCCATGTGAAGAATCCCCTGTTTGAGTGCTGGTAAGACAACGCCGGTCAGCAGGCGTCGTTGTACTCTCCGACCACCGGTGATCCTTCGAGGTTCAGGGGAAAACGGCTTCCGTGTGCGGAAGCCGTCTGGCATCAGTCCTGGATCAGGGCTTCCAGGGCGGCGATGCGGGTCTGCAGGGTCGCGGCATCGGCGCTGCGCAGGGTGGCGTGACCGACCTTACGCCCGGCCTTGAAGGCCTTGCCGTAGTGGTGCAAATGGCAGTCTTCCAGGGCGGTGACGGCCGCTACCGGCGGCACCGAGCCAATGAAGTTGACCATGGCGCTCTCGCCCACCTTAGCGGTGGAGCCCAGCGGCAGGCCGGCCACGGCGCGCAGGTGGTTCTCGAACTGGCTGCACTCGGCGCCTTCGATGGTCCAATGCCCGGAATTGTGCACGCGCGGGGCGATCTCGTTGGCTTTCAAGCCACCCTCGACCTCGAAGAATTCGAAGGCCAGCACGCCAACGTAGTCGAGCTGTTCCAGCACGCGGCGGGCATAGTCTTCGGCCAGGGCCTGCAGCGGATGGTCGGCACTGGCCACCGACAGGCGCAGGATGCCGCTTTCGTGGGTGTTGTGTACCAGCGGATAGCAGGCCACCTCGCCGTCACGACCGCGCACGGTCACCAGGGACACCTCGCCGGTGAAGGGCACGAAGCCTTCCAGCAGCAGAGGCACGCTGCCCAGTTCGGCGAAGGCGCCGGTGACGTCTTCCGGCTGACGCAGGACCTTCTGGCCCTTACCGTCGTAGCCCAGGGTGCGGGTCTTGAGCACCGCCGGCAGGTCGATACGGGCCACGGCGGCGTCCAGGTCGGCCTGGGAGAGCACGTCGGCGAAAGCTGGGGTGGGGATGCCCAGGTCGCGGAACATGGACTTTTCGAACAGGCGATCGCGGGCGATGCGCAAGGCTTCGGCCGACGGATAGACCGGTACGAACTGCGAGAGGAAGGCCACGGTTTCAGCCGGGACGCTCTCGAATTCGAAGGTCACCAGATCGACTTCATCGGCCAACTGGCGCAGGTGGTCCTGGTCGCCGTAATCGGCGCGCAGGTGCTCACCCAGGGCGGCGGCGCAGGCATCCGGCGCCGGATCGAGAAAGGCGAAGTTCATGCCCAGCGGCGTGCCGGCCAGGGCGAGCATGCGGCCCAGCTGGCCGCCACCGATGACGCCGATCTTCATGCCTGCTCCCTCGGATCGGGATTGTCCAGCACGGTGCGGGTCTGCTCGTCACGGAAGGCGTTCAGCCGCTCGTGGTACTCAGGATACTTGCCGCCGAGGATGCTGGCGGACAGCAGGGCGGCGTTGATGGCGCCGGCCTTGCCGATGGCCAGGGTGGCGACCGGCACACCGGCGGGCATCTGCACGATGGACAGCAGGGAGTCGACGCCCGAGAGCATGGACGACTGCACGGGCACGCCCAGCACCGGCAGGTGGGTCTTGGCGGCGCACATGCCCGGCAGGTGGGCAGCGCCACCGGCACCAGCGATGATCACCTCGATACCGCGACCGGCGGCCTCTTCGGCGTACTGGAACAGCAGATCAGGGGTGCGGTGGGCGGAGACCACCTTCACTTCGTGGGGAATGCCCAGCTTGTCCAGCATGTCGGCGGTGTGGCTCAGGGTGGACCAGTCGGACTTGGAGCCCATGATCACGCCTACGAGTGCGCTCATCGTCGTGCCTCTGAAATGAAGAAGCCACGCGGCGGACGTGGCTTGGGAAATGAGCGGGACAGTATAGACGAAAGCGGGGCGGAGCGTGCTCCTGCGCCGGGTATCGCCTGTCGGTTGCAGGACAGGCTGTGGCGCCCACGGGATGGGTGGTGGTGTGGGGTGAAAGGTACGGGCCAGAGGCCTGGGGTGGGGCGTGGCGTTAGGGGGTTGGCTTTTATCGCGGCCATGGGCCGCTCCTACAGCAGCAGCCCCTACCGTAGGAGCGGCCCATGGCCGCGATTAATGCAGAGCGGGCGCGTTAGCGGATCACCTTGGCCGCGATAAGCCCTGCCTCAGATCCCTACATCCGGCAATTGCGGACGGGTTTCCAGGGCCTTGGCCATCAGGCGTTCGACGAAGGCGCGATCCGCGTCGGGCAGGGCCAGGCGGGGTGGGCGGGTCAAGGCTCTGCCGCGGCCGGCGAGTTCTTCGCAGAGTTTGATGCACTGCACCAGGTCCGGACGGGCGTCCAGGTGCAGCAGCGGCATGAACCACTCGTAGAGCGGCATGGCGTCGGCGAAGCGGCCAGCCTTGGCCAGGCGGAAGATGGTTTCGCCTTCGGTGGGGAAGATGTTGGACATGCCCGAGACCCAGCCCTCGGCGCCTACGGCGATGCTTTCCAGCACCACGTCGTCGAGGCCGGCGAAGAGCACGAAGCGGTCGCCTACCTCGTTGCGCACGTCGATGAAGCGACGGGTGTCGCCGGAGGAATCCTTGAAGCAGACGATGTTGTCGACATCGGCCAGGGAGATGAGGATGTCCGGGGTGACGTCGTTCTTATAGATCGGCGGGTTGTTGTAGACCATCAGCGGCAGGTCGAGGGCGCTGGCCACGCTGCGGAAGTGGGCGGCGGTCTCGTGGGGCTTGGCCGAGTAGACCAGCGCTGGCATCAGCATGATGCCGTCGGCGCCGGCGCGACCCACCGCCTGAGCGGTGCGGGTGGCGTTGAGGCTGGTGAATTCGGCCACGCCGCAGATCACCGGCACGCGACCACCGGCGGCGTCCTTGGCGACCTCCACCAGGGCGATCTTCTCTTCCAGGGTCAGGGAGGTGTTCTCGCCCACGGTGCCGCACATCACCAGACCGGAGACGCCATCGCGCACCAGGTTGCTGATCACGCCATGGCTCTGGTCCAGATTGACCGAGAAGTCATCGTTGAATTGAGTGGTGACGGCGGGAAAGACGCCGCTCCAATTGACGCGGGGAGTGCTCATGCAGGGGTTTCCTCCAGACGCAGACGGGGCTTGAGAGAGTCGCGGTATTGCCGGGGCGACAGGCCGGTGAGACGGCGGAACTGGCGGCTGAAGGCGCTGTGGTCGGTATAGCCACAGGCCAGGGCCACTTCGGTGACGGGCAGATCGCGGGCCAGCAGACGCGAGGCGGCGTCGAGCCGGGCCTTGTGCAGCAACTGCTGGGGCGTGAGGCGCAGGATGCGTTTGCACTGGCGTTCGAGCTGGGAGACCGACAGGCCCACCCGCTGACTCAGTTCGCCTACCGAAAGCGGCTGGGCATAGTGTTCGCGCAGATAGCGATCGACCTCGGCCACCTTGGCGTGGGCCGGATGATCGGCGGCCGGCGCCTGCAGGTCGTGGGAGATGCCCGCCATACCCATGAGTCGGCCCTGGGCGTCGTGCAGCGGCAGCTTGCGGGTCAGGCACCAGCCCGGGGTGCGGCCGGCATAGAGGTGCAATTCCAGCTGGTCGTCCAGCGCCAGGCCCTCGCGCAGCACGCGGCGATCCTGTTCGGCGTAGGCGCCACCCAGGGGGGCGGGAAAGACTTCCTCGGCGGTCTTGCCGAGCAGTTCGCTGACGTCTTCATAGCCGCAGCGCTGGGCCAGGGTCAGGTTGACCAGCACATAGCGCGCCTCCAGGTCCTTGACGAAGAACACCACGCCGGGAATGGCGTCGAGCAGCGGCGCCACCAGGCTCAGGCTCGCCAGCAGCGCGGGCAGGTCGGCGGGCCGGGCGCGGTTCAGGGCGTCCAGGTGGGCAGCGGCGTTCATCTCTCGTCCTCGGTCAGGGCCAGCAGGCTGTCGATACGGGTGGGTTGCAGGGGAAAGCGCGGCACCGGGGGCGTCCAGCCCAGCAAGACGCGGGTGGCCTGGCCGCAGATGCGGCCCTGGCAGGCACCCATGCCGCAGCGGCTGCGCAGCTTGGCCTGGGTCCAGTCGGCATGGCCAACCAGGGCACCAAGGGCCACGTCTTCGCAGCGGCAGACCAGGGTATCCGGCTGGGCCAGCCGGGCAATGGCCGGATTTAGAGCGAAGGTACGGGCCAGCTGGGCGGCGAAGCGGCGCCAGGCACGGGCCTCGGTCTGCACGCCAGCGATAGCGTCGAGCTGGTTACTGGCGACCAGGCCGGCGATCCGCCCGGTGACCTGGGCCAGTTCGTTGCCGCCGATGCCGGTGCATTCGCCGGCCGCCAAGATGTGTGGCTGGCTGGTGCGCTGGTGTTCATCTACCGCCACAGCGCCGTCCAGGGTGGCGCAGCCCAAGCTCTGGGCCAGTTCGACATTGGGCACCAGGCCGTAGCCACAGGCCAGGCGGTCGCAAGCGATCTCCCAGCGACGCTCGCCCTGGCGCAGGCGCACGGCTTCGAGACGCTCGGTGCCGAGCGCCGCCTCGACCCAGGTGTCGGGGCTATAGCGGGAAGTGGCCAGCGTCAGCGCCTGGCGCAACTTGTTCGGCCAACGCCAGAGCCCCAGGCCGAAGTCGAGCACGGCGCGGCGCCTGGCCTGTTCGGCGACCAGGGCGATGCGGGCACCCGCTTGGCGCGCCGTGGCGGCACTGGCCAGCAGCAGCGGACCGGTACCGGCGACGACGATGCGTTCATCGGCGACTTCGACTCCACCCTTGATCAGTGCCTGCAGGCCGCCAGCACCGGTCACGCCGGGCAGGGTCCAGCCGGGAAACGGCAGCAGCAGTTCGCGGGCACCGGTGCAGAGGATGAGCGTTTCGAACGCCAGGGTACGACTGCCACTGGCGTCTTCCAGCAGCAACTGGCGAGGCCCCAGAACCGCCGCGACCCGGGTGCCGCTCAGTAGCGTCACGTCGGCCGGCAAGCTGCCGACCTCGGCCGCAACCTGCCCGACTCTGGCACGCCAGATCTGGCCGCCAGGCAAGGGATTGTCGTCCAGCAGCACCAGCTTCAGGCCGCGGCCACTGGCCGCGCGGGCAGCGGCGAGACCGGCCGGACCGGCGCCGATGATGAGTAGATCGCAGCTCGCGCCATTCATGACAGGCGCTCCACCTGCATGCCGTCCCGGCAGGAGGTCTGGCACGCCAGACGGCGCACGCCATCGACCTGCACCCGGCATTCCTGGCAGACGCCCATGCCACAAAAAGGTGCTCGGGCCTCCCCGGTCACCGAACGGCGCGCGGCGGGGTTGCCGCTCTTGGCCAGGGCAGCGGTGAGCAGACTGCCAGGGCGGACCTGCAGGCGCTCGCCATCGATGAACAGGGTCAGCATGCCTGACTCCTCGGCGCGGTAGTGAAACGCGCCGGTGCGAAGGGTTCCACGTGGAACGTCGAAGACTCGCCGAACAGTCCATTGGCGATGGCTTCGGCAGTGGCCGGCGCGGTGGTGACGCCCAGGCCCTCGTGACCGACCGCCAGCCACAGACCGGGCTGGTCGGGGTGGGCGCCGATCAGCGGCAGGCCGTCGGGACTGGCGGCGCGCTGGCCGGTCCAGCCCCGGATCAGCGAGGTATGGGTCAGGCCCGGCAGGAAGTCCAGGGCGCGGCGCAACAATTGGCCGACCACTGCGGGTTCCACCGCCATATCCGGACGCTCGAATTGCCGCGACGAACCGATCAGCAACTGGCCGGTGGGCCGCGGCTGGACATTGAAGGCCACCGAGGCGCCGCTGCTGGCGTGGGCGCTGGCGCCGTAACCGATTTCCACCAGTTGATGGCGGACCTGCTCGGGATAGCGGTCGGTGATCAACAGATGCCCCTTCTTCGGCACCAGGGGCAGGTCCGGGCAGAGACTGGCGGCCTGCAGGCCGGCGGCGAGCACCACGGCATCGGCGCTCAGCCAGCGACCGTCGTCCAGGCGCACGCGCTGGCCTTCGACGGCAATCACCCGGGCGCGTTGGAATTCGATCAGCGGCGAGCGCTGCAGCAGCCAGGCGGCGACTACCGGGGCATAGAGCAGTCCGTCGCCCGGCACTTCCAGGCTGCCGGCCAGGGCAGTCAGTGCCGGTTCGGCGGCGGCAGTCGCCGCAGCGTCGAGCGGCTGGTTGGCGACGCCCTGGGCGTCCAGGCGCTGACGTTTCTCTTCGATCAGGTCCAGTTCGGCGGCGTCGCGGGCCAGCCAGAGGGTGCCGCAGTTGCGGTAGTCGGCGGCGCCCGGCAACTGGGGCACCAGCTCACGCCAGAGTGCCAGGGAGCGGGCGCTCAGGGTCAGTTCGGCGGGGTCGTCGTCCATCACCACCAGGTGGCCCATGCCAGCGGCGGAGGCGCCGGGCAGGCCGGCGTCCAGCACCCGCACGCGACAGCCCCGCGCGGCCAGGGCCGCGGCGCAGCTGGCCCCGACGATGCCGCCGCCGACGACGAGAACCTCCGCTACCGCCTTCACCCCGGGATGCCCCAGGCGAAGGGATCGTCGGCGGCCAGCAGCAGGGTCGCTTCGGCCATGACATGGGCGCGCCCACGGATCACTGGCAGGATGCGGCCCTCGTCGCCCGGCTGATAATGGGCCTCGAAACGACTGCCGATGACGCTGGCCTGCTGCCAGACGGCGCCGGGTTCGAGATCGCCGTCCGCCGCCAGGCAGGCCAGCTTGGCGCTGGTGCCGGTGCCGCAGGGCGAGCGGTCATAGGCGCGGCCCGGGCAGAGCACATAGCTGCGGCTGTCGGCGCCGTCCGGGTCGTCGGCGAAGAGTTCGATGTGATCGATATGGCCGCCCTGCTCGCCGGTGATCCCCGCGGCCTCCAGGGCGCCCCGCAGGGCCAGGCTGAAGGTGAGCAACTCTTCAAGGTTATCGGCGGCGACGCGCTGGCCGTGATCGGCACAGAGGAAGAACCAGTTGCCACCCCAGGCGATGTCGCCGGTGACCGGGCCATGGCCGGGAATCTCCACCTGCACGCCCTGCCGGTAGCGATAGGCCGGGACGTTGCGCACGCTGACGCTGCCATCGTCGTGCAGGGTGGCGGTGACATCGCCCACCGGGGTCTCGATCAGGTGATCGCCGGGGCCGATCCGGCTGATATGAGCCAGGGACACCACCAGGCCGATGGTGCCATGGCCGCACATGCCCAGATAGCCGACCTCGTTGAAGAACACCACGCCAGCGCTGGCGGCAGGAGATACTGGCTCACAGAGCAGGGCGCCGACCAGCACCTCGTTGCCGCGCGGTTCACGCATGCAGGCCCGGCGGAAGGCGTCATGCTCCCCGGCCAGCCGGGTGCGGCGCTCGGCCATGCTGCCCTGGCCCAGATCGGGAAAACCATCGAGGACCAGGCGGGTGGGTTCGCCGCCGGTATGGGAGTCGATGACGCGGATGCGCTGCATGGCTGACCTCCGTGAGAGAGGTGCCAGTGTCGCGCAGATGACGGCAAAAGGCTTGCAGGACGTCGGCTAACTAAAAGCCGATATCGGCATAGTCTCCTACCGTCGATCAGCCGCCGTGGCTTTGATTTTCGAGATGTCGCCAGACCTGCTGCACCAGCCGCTTGCGCAACAGGGCACAGCGGTAGAGGCGGATCTCCAGGCCGACCTGCCAGGCGGCGTCGCCGCAGATGGCCAGTTCGCCGCGGGCCAGTTCCGCCGCCACCGACAGCTGTGGCACCCAGGCTACGCCTAGGCCTTGCAGGGCCATGGTCTTGAGGCTGTCGGCCATGGCGGTTTCGTAGAGGGTCACGGCGCGCAGCTTGCGCTGGCGTAGGAGCAGATTCACCGAGCGGCCGAGAAAGGCGCCGGCACTGTAGGCCAGCAGGGGGACGCTGCTCTGCCCGTCCAGCTGGAACATCGGTCGGCCTTCGCCATCGGTGGCGCAGACCGGCAGCATGGCGGTGTGTGCCAGGTGCAGCGAAGGAAACAACTCCGGGTCCATCTGCAGGGCGGCGTCGGGATCGTGGAAGGCCAGCATCAGGTCGCAGGCGCCATCGCGCAGGGCATGGATGGCATCGCCGACGTTGGTGGCCACCAGTCGGCTGGCCAGCGCCAGGCCCTGGCCGCGCAGGCCGGCGATCCACTGCGGAAAGAAGCCCAGGGCCAGGGAGTGGGCGGCGGCGAATTGCAGCACCTCGCCCTGCCCGCCTTCCAGGTGATGCAGATGGCGCACCGTCTCGCCCAGTTGCTCCACCACGCTGCGCGCCGTGACCAGAAACAGCTGACCGGCTTCGGTCAGGCTGATCGGGGTGTGGGATCTGTCCACCAGGGTCAGGCCGACGCTTTCCTCCAGCGCGCGGATGCGTCGGCTGAAGGCGGGCTGGGTGACGAAACGTTTTTCGGCGGCCTGGGAAAAACTGTAGGTGGCCGCCAGGGCCACGAAGTCTTCCAGCCATTTGAATTCGATGTTCATGGCACCCATACGTCGTCTGATCTCGTGAGGTCACAACCTGAGTTATGCCGATCCGGCATGAGGCTTGGCGGATCGGCATTGGCCGGGATCGGCTGGCAGGCCTAGATTCTAGGGCATCGCGGCGTCCGCCGCTCGATCGAAGCCCAACGCTATCATGTCCGACTCTGCATCATCCGTCCGCCTCGAAAAAGATCTTCTCGGTACCCTCGACGTCCCCGCCGATGCCTACTACGGCATCCAGACCCTGCGCGCCGTGCAGAACTTCCGCCTCTCCGGCGTACCCCTCGGTCACTACCCCAAGCTGGTGGTGGCCCTGGCCATGGTCAAGCAGGCCGCGGCCGACGCCAACCACCGGCTCGGCCACCTGCCAGCGGCAAAGCACCAGGCGATCAATGAGGCGTGCTCGCGCATCATTCGCGGCGAATTCCACGACCAGTTCGTGGTGGACATGATCCAGGGCGGGGCCGGCACCTCGACCAACATGAACGCCAACGAGGTGATCGCCAACGTCGCCCTGGAGCTGCTCGGCCATGCCAAGGGCGAGTATCGCCACCTGCACCCGAACAACGACGTCAACATGGCGCAGTCGACCAACGACGCCTACCCCACCGCCATCCGCCTGGGCCTGCTGCTCGGCCATGACGCCCTGCTCGCCAGCCTGGACAGCCTGATCACCGCCTTCGCCGCCAAGGGCGTGGAATTCGCCGAGGTGCTGAAGATGGGTCGCACCCAGCTGCAGGACGCAGTGCCCATGACCCTCGGCCAGGAATTCCATGCCTTCGCCACCACCCTGGGCGAAGACCTGGCGCGGCTGAAGAGCCTGGCGCCGGAGCTGCTCACCGAGGTCAACCTGGGCGGCACCGCCATCGGCACCGGCATCAACGCCGACCCCGGCTACCAGCTGCTGGCCGTGCAGCGCCTGGCGGACATCAGCGGCCAGCCGCTGACCCCGGCCGCCGACCTGATCGAAGCCACCTCGGACATGGGCGCCTTCGTGCTGTTCTCCGGCATGCTCAAGCGCACCGCGGTGAAGCTGTCGAAGATCTGCAACGACCTGCGCCTGCTTTCCAGTGGTCCGCGCACCGGCATCAACGAGATCAACCTGCCGCCGCGCCAGCCGGGCAGCTCCATCATGCCGGGCAAGGTCAATCCGGTGATCCCCGAGGCGGTCAACCAGGTAGCCTTCGAGATCATCGGCAACGACCTGGCGCTGACCCTGGCGGCCGAGGGCGGCCAGCTGCAGCTCAACGTCATGGAGCCGCTGATCGCCTACAAGATCTTCGACTCCATCCGCCTGCTGCAACGCGCCATGGACATGCTGCGCGAGCATTGCATCACCGGCATCACCGCCAACGTCGAGCACTGCCGCCGCCAGGTGGAGCACTCCATCGGCCTGGTCACCGCGCTCAACCCCTACCTGGGCTACGAGACTTCCACTCGCATCGCCAAGACGGCGCTGGAAACCGGTCGCGGGGTACTGGAGCTGGTGCGCGAGGAAAACCTGCTGGACGAGGCGACCCTGGACGACATCCTGCGCCCGGAAAACATGATTGCCCCGCGGTTGGTGCCCTTGAAGGCCAAGGCCTGAGTCCCGCACGCCAGACTTGAGCGGTAAGCGCGGCAACTCCTCGTGGGCGCGGTATCCTTCTTGCTTGGAAGGCTGCCACCGCCCCGGGGAGTTTGCCCATGCGTCAGTCCGGTCTGATCAATCTCAACCTGGTGTCCCTGGTCCTCCAGCAACTGGCGGCCGACACGCCTGCCCGGGCGGAACCGCTGCTGGCCGGTAGCGGCCTGCAGCTGGACGACCTCGAACAGCCCCATCGCCTCATCACCCTGGCCCAGGAACAGCGGGTCATCGCCAACGCCCTGCCCGTCGCGCCGCCCGAACTGGGGCTGCTGCTGGGCTGGCGGCTGCGGGTCTCCGGCTACGGCCTGCTCGGCTATGCCCTGCTCAGTGCCCCGACCCTGGGCGCGGCGTTGCAGGCGGCCCTGGCCCACCAGGGCCTGCTCGGTGCCTATTTCAGCCTGCGCCTGGAGCGCCACGGCGAGCTGGCCTGGCTCAGGGCGGATGACCACCCCTTCGCGCCAGAACTGGAACGCTGCAACGCCGAGTGCTGCCTGGCCTCGCTGCGGGCGATTTGCTGCGACCTCCTGGGCACGTCTCTACCCCTGGTGCAGGTGGCTTTTCGGCACCCCGAGCCGACCTATCGCGAGCGCTATGACGATTGCTTCGGCGCCGCGCCCCTGGCCTTCGGCGCCGCCTTCAATGGCCTGGCCTTTCCCGCCACCTGGCTGGAGCGCGGCCTGCCGCTGGCCGATCCGGTGACCCATCGCGACGCCCTGGAGCAGTGTGGTCGCCTGGCTCCGGAACAGGATCGCCAGCGCGCCCTGCTCGCCCGCATCCGCACCCTGCTGGGCGCCGACCTGGCTGCACCACCCTCCTTCGCGGCCCTGGCCGGCCACCTCGGCATGGCCCCGCGCAGCCTGCGCCGCCACCTGCAGGCCGGCGGCAGCGGCTATCAGCAACTGCTCGACGAGCTGCGCTTCGCGCGGGCGCGTGATCTGCTGGCCCAGGAACGCCTGCCCATCTATCGCATCGCCGAGGCGATGGGCTTCAGCGAGACGGCCAGTTTCCGCCATGCCTTTCGCCGCTGGAGCGGACAGTCGCCCCGGGGTTATCGGCTCTAGCGGCAGGCGTATGCTGAGCGCTTTCCGTCCCCAAGGAGGATTTTCCATGCCCTCACTGAAACTGCTCGCGGACCGCGGCCAACCCACCGACCAATACCGCCTGCCGGCGGAAAAGCGCCTGGAGGGCGATCCGCTGCAGAGTCTCTGGCTCGACTACGAAGATGGCAGTGGTGTCTTCGCCGTCGGCCACTGGCACAGCGAGGTGGGCAAGTGGCGGGTGAGTTACACCGAGGAGGAGTACTGCCAGATCCTCGAAGGGGTGAGTCTGGTCACCGATGACCAGGGCCACGCCACCCGCCTCGAACCGGGCAGCAGCTTTGTCGTGCCGCGTGGCTTCCAGGGGACCTGGGAGGTCGTGGAGCCGACCCTCAAGCGCTTCGTGGTCTACGAAGCCAAGGGCGGTTGATGGTCGACGCCGGGCACAATCTGGCCGGATCTATCCCCTTTTGGCCGTTGCGCCTCTCGTCGCGGGTCGCCGGGCTGGCAAGAATCAGGACAGAGCCCGCCGCCCGGAGTCGCCATGCGCATCCACCACAGTCCCGATCACGCCCTGCACCACGGCCGCTGCGAACTGATCGATGGCCAGTTGCAGCCCTGTTTCGAAAAGCCCCAGCGCGTCGAATTCATCCTCGCCGAGTGTCACCGCCGGCAGCTCGGTGAGGTGGTGGCGCCCAGGGACTTTGGCCGGGCGCCCCTGGCGCGTGTCCACAGCGAGGCCTATCTCGACTTTCTCGCCGGTGCCTGGGACGAATGGGCCGCCGGGGGCGAGACCGTGGACCTACTGCCCTACACCTGGCCGGCACGTACCCTGCGCCAGGTGCTGCCGCCCACCAGCCTGCACGGGCGTCTGGGCTACTACAGCTTCGACGGCGGGGCGCCCATCACCGCCGGCACCTGGCAGGCCGCCTACAGCGCCGCCCAGGTGGCCCTGAGCGCTGGCGCCGAGATCGCCGCGGGCACGCGTAGCGCCTTCGCCCTCTGCCGTCCGCCGGGCCATCACGCCGCGGCCGATGTCATGGGCGGCTACTGCTATCTGAACAACGCCGCCATCGCCGCCCAGGCCGCCCTCGACGGCGGCGCCCGGCGGGTCGCCATCCTCGATGTCGACTACCACCACGGCAATGGCACCCAGGACATCTTCTATGCCCGCGACGACGTGCTGTTCCTGTCGCTGCACGGTGATCCGGGTTTCGAATTCCCCTTCTTCCTCGGCTATGCCGACGAGACCGGCAGCGGGGCGGGCCAGGGCTTCAACCTCAACCTGCCGCTGCCCGCCGGCAGCGCCTGGGACAGCTGGAGCGCCGCCTTGGAAGTAGCGCTGGCGCGACTCCAAAGCTATGCCCCGGACCTGCTGCTGGTCTCCCTGGGCGTGGATACCTTCAAGGCCGATCCCATTTCCCAGTTCAAGCTGGAGAGCGACGACTACCTGCGCCTGGGCGAACGCCTGGCGCGGCTCGGCCTGCCGACCCTGTTCGTCATGGAGGGCGGTTACGCCGTGGCGGAGATCGGCATCAACACGGTGAACGTCCTGGCCGCCTTCGACGGCGCCTGATCCCCCTCCCGAGGAATCCGACCATGCACAGCCTCCTGCGTCCGCTCACCGTCCTGCTCGGTGGCGCCCTGCTCGCCACCGCCGTCCAGGCCGCCGATCCTGGCGAACTGCGGGTCTACAACTGGGCCGACTACATCCTGCCCGAGACGCCCAAGGACTTCGCCAAGCAGACCGGCATCCGTGTCACCTGGGACACCTTCGACAGCAACGAGTCGCTGGAGGCCAAGCTGCTCACCGGCCGCTCCGGCTACGACCTGGTAATCCCCTCCAACCAGTTCCTGGAAACCCAGATCAAGGCCGGAGTGTTCCAGAAGCTGGACAAGACCAAGCTGCCCAACTGGCAGAATCTCGATCCCGAGTTGCTCAAGCTGCTGGAGGTCAACGATCCGGGTAACCAGTACGGCGTGCCCTACATGTACGGCACCATCCTCATCGGCTTCAATCCGGCCAAGGTCAAGGCGGCGCTGGGCGCGGACGCACCGGTGGACAGCTGGGACCTGGTGTTCAAGCCGGAGAACATGGCCAAGCTCAAGAGCTGCGGCGTGGCCATGCTGGATTCGCCCTCGGACATCCTGCCGGTGGTACTGCACTACCTGGGGCTGGATCCCAACAGCGCCAACGCCAAGGACTACGAAAAGGCCACGGCGCTGATGCTGAAGATCCGCCCCTACATGGCCTACTTCAATTCCACCAAGTACATGACCGATATCGCCAACGGCGACATCTGCGTGGCGGTGGGCTATTCGGGCAGCTTCTACCAGTTCGGCAACCGCGCCAAGGAGGCCGGCAACGGCGTGGTGGTGGACTGGCGGCTGCCACGCGAGGGCGCGCCCATCTGGTTCGACACCTGGGCCATTCCGGCCAGTGCCGCCAACGTCGACCAGGCCCATGCCTTCATCAACTACCTGCTCGAACCCAAGGTGATCGCCGGAATCAGCGACTACCTCGGCTACCCCAACGCCAACAAGCCGGGCATGCCGCTGGTGACCGCCGCCATCCGCGACAACCACGACCTGGTGCCCACCCCGGAAATGCTCAAGAAGCTCTATGTGGTGCAGCCGCTGCCGCAGCCCATCGAGCGGGTCCGCACCCGTGCCTGGAGTCGCATCAAGGCCGGCAACTAGCGGCAACGGCGTCCACGACCACCCGAATGGTAGCCAATGGCTACCATTCGGCGGTTACATCCCCGCGTCCGGGAACCCTCTATCGCGCTAAGGGACTTACTGTGCTGAAGTGACCCATTGGATTTACCTGCCAGGTACGGCGTCATGTCCCTCAGTCTCGCCCTCACCCGAGCGCTGGCTCGCCCTTTCTGGGCCCTGCGCTTCGAATCGGTATTGGAACGGCATTACCAGCACGACATCGCCCGTTCGCGCCGGCGGCACCTGCGCATCAGCCTGACCGTGGCCATCCTCGCCTACGCCAGCTTCTCGATCTGGGACTGGATCCTGATGAACGAGGCCTTCTGGCTCATCAGCCTGCTCAGCGCGCTGGTGGTGATTGGCGGCGGGCTGGTCTTGCTGGCGCTCGGGGTGATACCCGCCGAACATCCCGCGCGCGAGTGGTTGGGCATCCTGCCCTGTCTGCTGGCCTATCTCCCGCCGCTGCTCGACGTCGAGGCCACCGATGCCGCGCACCGCGCCCTCTGGCTGGCGACCATGCCGCTGATGACGCTCTTCACCAACAGCTGCATCGCGCCGCCCCTGCGCCAGGCCGCGGTCCACAGCCTGTTCGCCCTGCTGGCCATCGGCCTGGCCACCCAGATGCATGCCCTGTCGGCTCTGGAGGCTTCGCTGGTCATGACCCTGGCGTTCGCCACCGCGAGCTTCACCCTGCTCAACAACTTCTGGATGGAGCGCGCGCGCCGTCAGGGCTATCTGCTGATCCTGCGCGACCGCTTGCGCAACGAAGAGCTGGCCGCCACCAACCGCGTTCTGGAACAGCAATCGGCCACGGACCCCCTCACCGGCGTGGCCAACCGCCGGGCGCTGATGCAGGCCCTGGCCACCGCCCTGGCCTATCCCCCGCCCCGGCCATTGCTCCTGCTGATGATCGACGTCGATCACTTCAAGGCCTTCAATGACCGCTATGGGCATCCGGCCGGCGATCGCTGCCTGCAACAGGTCGCCACCGCCCTGGCCAATGAATTGCGCGCCGGCGACTGCCTGGCCCGCTACGGTGGCGAGGAGTTCGCCATCCTCTGCACCCCTTCGCGCGAGGAGGATGCCAGCAAACTGGCCCAGCGCCTGCTCGATGCGGTACGGCGCCTGGAGATTCCCCACCTCGGCCCCCCTGCTGGTCCGCGCGTGACCGTGAGCATCGGCGGCGCCTGCGCCCGACTGGACCACGACTGCGCCGAAACCTTTCTCGAAGCCGCCGATCGCCAGCTCTACTGGGCCAAGCAGGCCGGGCGCGACCGCGCCATCCTGGAGGATTGCGATCGCTGCCAGACCCAGGTCGCTGAACCCAGCTAGCCCAGGCGATAGACCCGATCGACCAGAGTCGCGCTGGCCAGGCGCTGGCGCAGATCGTCGTCCAGGTGAGGGTCCTGCCAGTCGTAGAGACCGATGCGGCCATAGGCCTGACCGCGCCGGGGGCGGGTGCCCAGGTACTCCCAGACCACTCGGGTGCAGGCCGGCTCGCGGCGGTCGGAGGCGCTGACGCCCAGCTTGAGGCCGTTGAGGCGATCGATGCGATTGCGCGCGCTGGGCAGCAGCACCGTCTGCGACAACTCGTTGCCGGTGAGGGATTCGTAGTCGGTGAAGAACAGCCGGCTTTCCAGGCTCATGGCCAGGCCCAGGTAACGAAAGCGTGCCTGGCTCGTGGCCTCGCCCTGACGACGCAGGCGTTCGAAACGCACATAGCGAAAGACGCCTTCCTCCTCGAACAGCCGCACCAGCCCACAGAGCACTACGCCTGGGGTGGAGAGCGACGGATAGTATTCGTGGTAGTAGCCCTGGTAACGGACCAAGCCTTCCTGGCGTTCGCCGAACAGGGCCAGCGCCTGCCCCGCCCACCCCGTCTCCTGGCTGACCGGTGCCCCCAGGCGCGCCGCGAATTGCCGTTGCGGCAGCTGCAGATCACTGGCCGGCAATCCGAAGAACTCCGCCAGTCGCTGCAGGTTGTAGGGCGACGGACGGCTCTGGCCGTTGAGGTAGCGATTGAACTGGGCACGGTTGATACCGACGGCGCGACAGACGGCGGCAATCGAGCGGTGGCGCTGGCAGAGCAGCTGCAAATTGGCGGAAAAATCGCTCATGAACCCTGCCCAAGCTTGACAGACGGCCGGAAAACTAGCATCAAGTCGCGCCATTTTGAAGCGAGGCGCGGAATTGTCCACGCCGGTGGGATAGCCGAACCTAGGCGGCCCGGTCCGTCTTACTGCCCGTTCCACCCGGACCGATCCGTCCCAGCGCCCTGTCCCGGTCGTCTCCCCACGACCGGGCGCGGTGTCGGGAGCGGGATATTCCACAATAATAGCCCCAAGGCTTGCGAGCCGGCCTTGGAGCATCACTAGCATGCTCGAGGATTCTTCATGCACTACCTAGAAATGCTCAACGACTTCCTGTCCGGCCACGTGCTCATCGTGCTGATCGTCGGCCTGGGCAGCTATTTCACCCTGCGCTCGCGATTCGTGCAGGTGCGCCACTTCCCGCACATGTTCACGGTGTTCAAGGATTCCCTGCGCAACAGCGGCGACGGCCTGAGTTCCTTCCAGGCGCTGATGCTCAGCCTGGCCGGCCGCGTGGGTGCCGGCAACATCGCCGGTGTGGGCCTGGCCGTGACCCTGGGTGGCCCCGGTGCGGTGTTCTGGATGTGGGTGACCGCCCTGGTCGGCATGGCCAGCAGCTTCTTCGAGTGCACCCTGGCGCAGGTCTACAAGCGCGCCGATGGCGACGGCCTCTACATCGGCGGTCCGGCGTACTACATCCAGCACGGCCTCAACAAACGCTGGATGGCGCTGATCTTCTCGGGCCTGCTGCTGGTGACCTACGGCTTCGCCTTCGTCGGCCTGCAGTCCTTCACCGTGACCCACTCGCTGGAAAACGCCTTCGGCCTGCCGGTGCAGTACACCGGGATCGCCCTGGCCATCCTGCTGGGCCTGGTGTTCATCGGTGGCATCAAGCGCATCGCCGCGGTCTCCGACGTCCTGGTGCCGGTCAAGACCCTGGCCTACATCGCCGTCACCCTCTATGTGATCGTCACCCAGATCGACCTGGTGCCCGGCACCCTGCTGACCATCGTCAAGAGCGCCTTCGGCCTGGAGCCGGCCTTCGCCGGTCTGCTGGGCGCCGCCATCACCATGGGCGTCAAGCGTGGCGTCTTCGCCAACGAAGCCGGCCTGGGCGCCGCGCCCAACGTCGCCGCCGTGGCCGCGGTCAAGCACCCGGCCGCCCAGGGCGTGGTGCAGGCCTTCAGCGTCTTCCTCGACACCTTCGTCATCTGCACCTGTACCGCGCTGCTGATCCTGCTCTCCGGCTTCTATGCCCCGGGCTTCGACGGCGACGGCATCGTGCTGACCCAGAACTCCCTGGCCGCGGTGGTCGGTGACTGGGGCCGCATCTTCATCAGCGTCGCCCTGTCGCTGTTCGTCTTCACCTGCATCCTCTACAACATCTACCTGGGCGAGAACGGCCTGCGCTACCTGCTCGGCCGCGGCAAGGCCGTGCTGCTCGGCTATCGCGGCCTGGTGCTGGTGTTGATCTGCTGGGGCTCCATGCAGAACCTGACCACGGTGTTCGCCTTCGCCGACATCACCATGACCTGCCTGGCCTTCGTCAACCTGATCGCCCTGGCGATGCTGATCAAGGTCGGCATGCGCATCCTCAACGACTACGACGCCCAGCGCCGCGCCGGTGTCGATCAGCCGGTGTTTGATGCCGACCAGTTCCGCGACCTGGACCTGGATCGCCAGGCCTGGCCGTCGCTGGATCGTCTGGAAGACACCGTCGCCGAAGCCCGCGCCGCCCAGCCGCGCCAGGCGCACTGACCGCCGCAGCGGTCACGTTGGGCTTCGCTACGCTCAACCCAACCTACGGGTGACGTAGGTTGGGTTGAGGCGGCTCCATCGCCGAAGCCCAACGGCCCCGAACCATGATTCGCTTGTCTGCCCCCACCTCGCGTGGGGGCAGTCTTATCAGGAAGTCCCCCATGACCTCACCCTACCTGCACATCCTCTACACCGGCGGCACCATCGGCATGCAGGCGACCGCCGCCGGCCTGGCCCCAGCCGCCGGTTTCGAGGCGCGCATCGAGGCCCTGCTGGCCAGCCGCCCGGAACTGGGCAACCCGACCTGGCGGCTGCAGGAGCTGCTGCCGCTGATCGACAGCGCCAACATGAGCCCCGCCGCCTGGGAGCGCATGGCCCAGGCCATCGTCGCCGCGGCCGCGGACCCGGCCTGTCGCGGCGTGCTGGTGCTGCACGGCACCGATACCCTGGCCTACAGCGCCGCCGCCCTGGCCTTCCGGCTGCTGGGTCTGGCCATTCCGGTGCTGCTGACCGGCTCCATGCTGCCGGCCGGCGTGCCGGACAGCGATGCCGACGGCAACCTGGCCGACAGCTTCGCCGCCTTCGCCGGCGGGCTGGCGCCGGGGGTGCAGGTGCAATTCCATGGCGAACGCCTGCCGGCGGCGCGCTGCACCAAGCAGGCCAGCAGCGGCTGGAAGGCCTTCGTGGCAAGTGCCCGGCCGCGCAGCGGCGACACCCTGGTGGCCACGCCGGCCGCCTTACGCTTCGACCAGCCGCGCCAGGCGGTACGGGTAGCGGTGCTGCCGCTGTTTCCGGGCGTCGATGGCGCCACCTTGCGCGGTCTGGCGGGCAGCGGCGTGCAGGGGCTGGTACTGGAATGCTACGGCAGTGGCACGGGGCCGGCGGACGACGCCGACTTCCTCGCGGCGCTGGCCGAACAACGCGATGCCGGGGTACCAGTGGTCGCCCTCAGTCAGGGTGCTCGCGGCACGGTGGAACTGGGCACCTACGCCGCCGGCAGCGGCCTGGCCGACGCCGGGGTGATCTCCGGCCGCGGCATGACCCGCGAAGCCGCCCTGGGCAAGCTGCACAGCCTGCTCGGCTGCGGCCTGGAGCGCGCGGCGGTGGCCGAGTGGATCGGGCGTAATCTGTGCGAGGAGTTGTGATCTTCGGCCAGGTGCCGGCTGCTCCCTCACCCCGGCCCTCTCCCAGGGGGAGAGGGGGCGTTTGGGTAGACGCCGCAGCACGGCAGTGACCCTGCCAAGCCAAGAGTGAGCCCTGCGCACGCTCCAATACCCAACACGCCAAAGCCTATCGGAGCATCCCCTCTCCCTCTGGGAGAGGGCCAGGGTGAGAGTCCGCTTGAAGCCTGATAGCCCCAAGCCCTTCGCACCAAACTCCCCTGCGCGCCCCCTCTCCCCCCGGGAGAAGGCCGGGGGAAGGGCCCGCTTGACGCCTGACACAACGCACCAAACTCCCCTTGAGCGCCCCCTCTCCCTTTGGGAGAGGGCCGGGGTGAGGGCAAACCCTCACGCCAAAGTAGCCCCTACAGCGCCTCGCGCCACAGGCTCACCGCCATCTCGGCCGAGGCGCCTGGCCCTACGGTCAGGACGTCGTCCATCACCCGGGCGGTCTCGATGCAGAGCATGCCGGGCCAGGCGTCGTCGGCGAACTGGCTCAGGCGCGCCGCCTTGTCGATCCAGGGATTCCACAGCACCGCCGAATGGCTGTTGCGGGTCTCCACGAACAGTCGGCGCTGCCACTGAGTATCACGGATCGCCAGGCGCGCCGGCAGACCGACATAGACCCGGTCGGTCTCGGCGGTGATGGTCGGCTCGCCGTTCTGCCGCTTGCGGGTCCAGCCGTCCAGGCAGTCGTAGTAGTCGGCATTGGCCAGGCCCTCGATACCTACCTCGCGCACGTCGCTCACGGCGAAATAGGTGTGCAGCGCCTGGCTCAGCACCAGCGGGTGATCTTCCAGATTGCGCACGCTCAGGGTCAGCTCCAGGCGTTCGCCCACACTCAGGCTCAGGGTCAGCTCGGTGGCATGGGGCCAGCCCGGAGTGGTCTCGGCGGAGGTGCGGTGGTGGAAGTCCAGGCGCACCCGGTCGGTGTCCACCTCGACGCCACCCGCCTGCCAGGCCACCTGCCGTGCCAGGCCATGGGCCGGGGCGTCCGCGGTGGTGGTGCACATGGCCTGGACCTCGGCCGGATTCTTCAGCAGGTCGCCGAACCAGGGCCAGCAGACCGGGATGCCGCCACGGATCGGGGTGCCGGGCTCGAACACGGCTTCCGGATTGCCCCAGACGATGTCCGGTTCGCCGTCGAAGCCGTAGCGCAGCACATGGGCGCCCTGGCAGGCCACCAGGGCTTCGGCCTGGCCGACGCGGATGCGCCAGACGGGCAATTGACCCAGTTGGATCTGTTCGACGAGGGGGGCAGCGGACATGGGATGACTCCTGGAAAAGGTGAGAGGCGACTGTAGTCCAGTCGAGGACCGGGCTCCAGCCAGCCATGGACAGCGCCGGCGGCAAAAGCTTCCAACGTCGCCCGCGTCTCATACCCGCGCGGCGGCGCTCGGCTAGACTCCTGGCCTCGTCCCCCAGGAACCGCTCCGCCATGTCGGCTTTCCCGCGCCTTTCCGTTCTGCTCGGCCTGACCCTGCCGCTCCTGGCCAACGCGGCGACCTCTCTCGACGACGAGGTCCGCACCGCCGCCCGCGCGGTGATGGCCGAGCAGGGCATCCCGGGGCTCGCGATAGGCGTCAGCGCTCCGGGGCTGCGCCGGCTCTACTACTTCGGCGTGGCCGACCGCCGCAGCAGCCAGCCGGTGGACGCCGCCACCCTGTTCGAGATCGGCTCCCTGAGCAAGACCTACACCGCCACCCTGGGTGGCTACGCGGCGGCGACGGGCCGGCTGCGGCTGGACGAAACGGTTGCGCAGGTTCGCCCGGCCCTGGCCGGCAGCGCCATCGGCCAGGCCAGCCTGCTGCAGCTGGCCACCTACAGCGCCGGCGGCCTGCCGCTGCAATTTCCCGACAGCGTCACCCGCGACGATCAGACGACGGCCTTCTACCGCGCCTTCCAGCCGCCCTTCCCCGCCGGCAGCCGCCGCCTCTACTCTAATCCCAGCATCGGCCTGTTCGGCGCCCTGGCGGCCCAGCGGCTCGACGAGCCCTTCGCCACGGCCCTGCAGCGCCACGTACTGACGCCCCTGGGACTCAGTCACACCTATCTGCAGGTGCCGGCAGCGGCTCAGGCCCACTACGCCTGGGGTCATGGCAAGAAAGGCGAGCCGCTGCGGGTCAATCCCGGCGTCTATGCCGAAGAGGCCTATGGCATCAAGACCACTGCCGGGGATCTGCTGGGTTTCGTCGAGGCCAACCTGACTCCTGGCCGGCTGCCGGCACCCCTGGCCAAGGCGCTCGACGCCACCCAGCGGGGCTACTACCGCAGCGGTTCCATGACCCAGGGCCTGGGCTGGGAGGCCTACCCCTATCCGCTAGCCAAGACCCAGCTGCTGGCCGGCAATACCCCGGCGATGGCCCTGGAGCCGCAACCGGTGGACTGGCAGCACCCGCCATTGCTGGCGAGCGGCGCCCGGCTGTTGAACAAGACCGGCTCCACCAACGGCTTCGGCGCCTATGCGCTGTTCGTCCCCGAGCGTCGGATCGGCCTGGTGATCCTGGCCAACCGCAACTACCCGAATTCCGCGCGGATCGAGACGGCCTGGCGGATCTTGCAGCAGCTCGATGGCGGGGTGCAGTAAGCGAACGTGTTGCCGCGGCCATGGCACTCCGCTCTACCGGTCGCCGTAGGTTGGGTTGAGCGCAGCGAAGCCCAACGTCGTCTTGGGACGCAGGCATTGTTGGGCTTCGACGATGGAGCTGTCTCAACCCAACCTACGGACCAAAGCGAGGGCGTAGGTTAGGTGGATGACGGCGCAGCCTCATGCGCGAAGTCCAACCTCAGGCCCCGCCCGACTCCTCCCGCCCCTCCGCCGGCACCTCGTGCTCGGTGGCGTAGCCAGCGTCGGCCGCTTCCAGCACGCCATGGGCGATGCTGCAGAACAGCGAATTGACCCGGCGCATGTCACTGAGCAGCCCCAGGTGCAGGGAGCTGGTCTCAAAGCTCTCCACCACCTGTTGATGCAGCCGCTCAACGTGGGCATGGGCATAGCGCCGCTCCAGCAGGCGGAAGCGCTGCTTGAGCCGGCGTAGACGCCGCGCCGCGTCCAGGTCGCCGGACAGATAGACCGACAGGCACAGCTTGAGGCTGTCGACCAGCAGCCGGTGCAGCGCGGAGAGTTCGTCCACCCCGGAGGCCGAGAAGGACCGCCGCGCGGCGATCTTCTTGCTGTCCACGTCGCTGGCCATGCGCTCGATCAGATCGCCGGCCTGCTCCAGGTTGATCGCCAGTTCGATGGTCTCGGCCCAGCGCCGGCTGTCGCGCTCGTCGAGGTCGTCACGCGGCATGCGCGCCAGGTACAGCTTGATCGCCGTGTAGAGGGCGTCGACATCATCGTCGAGGCGGCGCACCTCGCGGGCCAGCTGCTTGTCGCCGGCGTTGATCAGCACCAGCAGGTGCTGCAGCATCTGCTCGACGACGTCGCCCATGCGCAGCAGTTCGCGGGAGGCGTTGGTCAGTGCCAGGGCCGGGGTGTCCAGGGCGGCGGTGTCCAGGTGGCGCGGCCGCAGGATGGTCTCGGCGCTGTCCTTGGCCGGCAGCATGGCGGTGCAGAAGCGCGCCAGGGGCCCGGTCAGCGGCAGGAACAGCAGGCAGCGCACCAAGTTGTAGGCGACGTGGAAACCGATCACCACCTCGGCGTCGTTGAAGTCGTAGCCCTGCAGCCAGTCGGCCAGCAGGCCGATCCAGGGCAGCACCAGGATGCAGCCGGCGAGCTTGAACAGCAGGCTGCCCACCGCCACCCGCCGCGCCTCCACGCCCTGCTTGGCCGCGCCCATCAGCGCCAGCACGCCGCTGCCCAGGTTGGCACCCACCACCAGGCACAGCGCCACCTTGAGCGAGATGACCCCGGAGCCGGCCAAGGTAGCGGTGAGCAGCACCGCTGCCAGGCTGGAATAGGACACCATGGCGAAGACCGCGCCGGTCAGGGCATCCAGTAGTTGATCACCGGTCAGCGAAGAGAACAGCACCTTGACCCCGGCGGCGTGGGTCATGGGCGAGGCCGCTTCGACGATCAGCTGCAGCGCCAGAATGATCAGCCCCAGGCCGATGGCGACCCGGCCGAGCTGGCCGGCGCGGGTCTGCTTGCGACCGAGAAAGAACACCACGCCCAGAAAGATCAGCAGCGGCGACAGCCAGGACAGGTCGAAGGTCAGCACCCGCGCCATCAGCGCGGTGCCCACGTCGGCGCCGAGCATGATGGCCAGCGCCGGGGTGAGCGGCACCAGGCCCTGGGCGACGAAGGAGGTCACCAGCAGCGCCGTGGCGTTGCTGCTCTGCACCAGGGCGGTGACGGCGATACCGGAAAGAAAGGCCAGCGGCATGCGCTGCATGCTGCGGCTGAGCACCCGGCGCAGGCTGGCGCCGTATACCCGCAGGATGCCGGTGCGCACGATATGGGTGCCCCACACCAGCAGGGCCACAGCGGATAGCAGATTGAGCAGTGTCAGCATCGTGGCGCCCTCCCGGCGCGTGTCCAAGAGCTCCTGGCGAGCTTGTCACAAAATCGTAATGACCGTTCTGCACAGACGCACGAGCCCGAAGGCAGGGCACCTTCGGGCTCGTGGGGACTTGCTGGATTAGGCGGCGGAGAGCCGGGTGGGTTCCGCCGCCGCGATCAGATCTGCTCTTTGCGCAGCTTGACCGCTTCGCGGGCCTTGGCCTTGCCGCGCAGGCGGATGTTGATGGCTTCCACCGCCAGCGAGAAGGCCATGGCGAAGTAGACGTAGCCCTTGGGCACGTGGACCTCGAAGGCCTCGGCGATGAGCACGGTGCCGACCACGATCAGGAAGGACAGCGCCAGCATCTTCAGACTCGGGTGCTTGTCGATGAAAGTGCTGATGGCGCCGGCCGCCAGCATCATCACCAGCACCGCGACGATGATCGCCGCGACCATGACCGGCACGTGGCTGACCATGCCGACCGCGGTGATCACCGAGTCCAGCGAGAAGACGATGTCGATGATGGCGATCTGGATGATGGTGCCGATGAAGCCGCTGCCCTTCTTCGTGGACGCGTCTTCGTCCTGCTCTTCCTCGCCTTCCAGGCCGTGGTAGATCTCGGCGCTGCTCTTCCACAGGAGGAACAGGCCGCCGAAGAAGAGGATGAGGTCACGGCCGGAGATGCCCTGGCCGAAGACGAAGAACAGGTCGGCGGTGAGGCGCATGACCCAGGTGATGGACAGCAGCAGCAGGATGCGGGTGACCATGGCCAGGGCCAGGCCGAAGAACCGGGTCCGCGCCTGCATGTGCTTGGGCATGCGGCTGACCAGGATGGAGATCATGATGATGTTGTCGATGCCGAGGACGATCTCCAGGGCCGTCAGGGTAAAGAAGGCGACCCAGATTTCCGGGTTGGTCAACCAGTCCATTGCAAATCCTCTCGTAGCTAAGGCGCACTCGGGCGCGCGCTCTAATGGAAAAGGCGCATCGGGCGACGCGCCGTTTTCGAACAGCCGGCAAGGCTAGTCGTAGCTCTGGCAAAACTCTAGCGGCTGTACAGCGGAAACACACCCAGTAACAAAGCGCCGACCAGCAGGAACATGCAGGTCACGGTAGCCCACTTCAGGGTGAAGCGCTGATGGTCGCCGAATTCCACCTTGGCCAGGCCCACCAGCAGGTAGGTCGAGGGCACCAGCGGGCTGAGCAGGTGCACGGGCTGACCGACGATGGAGGCCCGGGCGATCTCCACCGGACTGATGCCATAGGCCGCGGCGGCCTCGGCCAGCACCGGCAGCACGCCGAAGTAGAAGGCGTCGTTGGAGATGAAGAAGGTGAACGGCAGGCTGACCAGGGCGGTGATCACCGCCATGTACGGCCCCAGGGCGTCCGGGATCACCGCCAGCAGGCCCTTGGACATGGCGTCGACCATGCCGGTACCCGAGAGGATGCCGGTGAAGATGCCCGCGGCGAAGATCAGCGAGACCACCGCCAGGACGTTTTCGGCATGGGCGGCGATGCGCTGCTTCTGCATGTTCAGGCAACGGTAGTTGACGGTCATGGCGATGCCGAAGGCGATCATGAACAGCACCGGCATCGGCAGCACGCCCATGATCAGCGCGGCCATCAGCGCCAGGGTCAGCAGGCCGTTGAACCAGCGCAGGTGCGGGCGGCGGGCCTCGGCGCACTGGGAGACGGTGACGTCGGCGCCTTCGGTCTCGCCGATCTGCAGGATGCCCAGGCGCGCGCGCTCGCTGCGGCCATAGAGGTAGGCCAGGAAGAACAGCCAGGCGATGGCCAGCAGCATGGGCGCGATCATGGGCACGAAGACGTCGGCCGGATCCACGTGCAGGGCACTGGCGGCGCGCGCGGTCGGACCGCCCCAGGGGGTCAGGTTCATCACGCCACTGGAGAGCAGCATCAGGCAGGTCATGATCAGCGGATTCATGCCCAGGCGCCGGTACAGCGGGAACATGGCCGCCACGCAGATCATGTAGGTGGTCGAGCCGTCACCGTCCAGGGAGACCACCAGGGTCAGGAAGACGGTGCCCATGGCCACCTTGAGCGGATCGCCCTTGACCAGCTTGAGGATCCAGCGCACCGCCGGATCGAACAGGCCGGTGTCGATCATCACCGCGAAGTAGAGGATCGCGAACAACAGCATCACGCCGGTGGGCGCCAGTTTGCGGATACCGTCGAGCATCATCGGGCCGAGGGCGTCGAGCTTGACGTGGCCGAGGCTGGCGAATTCGCTGGACAGCGCCCAGGCCAGCACGGCGAAGGCGATCGGCACCATGGTCAGGGCGATCAGCGGAGACAGGCGCTTGGTCATGATCAGGTACATGAAGGTCATGACCATGGCGAAGCCGAGGAAAGTCAGCATGGGAATACCTCTGAATTTTCGCGAAGAGAAGGAGGGTTCAGCCGCGGCGCAAGGGCGCGGTGAGGGCGAAAATCCAGGGGAGGCGGGCGCGCGGGGACGCCTGGAAGGACAGATACGACATGGCAAGAATCCTGGTTATTTTTGTAGGCACGTCGCCCGCTCACGGGGGCGGGTCTTGAGCGGATCCTAAGAGGTCAACCTTTCGCCAGCCTTGCGTGGTGGCGAATGGATGTTGCCGGATGTCACGAAGCGGACATGAAGGAAGGGGTTAGCCGCCCCGCTGCCAGTACAAAACGCTCAGCTGCTCGATGCAGCAATCGAGCGGGCTCTGGATCCTGGTGGACCACCTGCGCGCCGAGAGGGCCCAGGCGCCGATCTGAATGACACCTGGCGGCAAGAAAAAAGCGGACCGCGCTCGGGGCACGGTCCGCTTTTTCACTGACTGAATGCGGGCGTCAGCCGCGCAGTCGCGTGTTGAGCACGGCGATGTGCTCCGGGCCGATGCCGCAGCAGCCGCCGATCAGGCTCGCGCCACGCGCCTGCCAGTCCTGGGCGAAGCTCAGGTAGCCGGGCGGATCCAGGTCCGGACGCAAGGGGTCGAGGCCGTCGTTGGCGGTGGCCTCTTCCGGCTGGGGCGGGAAGGCGTTGGCATAGGCGCCAAAGGGAATCTCGACACCCGCCGCGGCAAAGGTCGCCCGCGCGGTATCCAACGCCGCGGCCATCACCTCGGGCTGGCTGCAATTGAACAGCAGTGCCCCAGCGCCCAGTGCCACGGCCAGTTGCGCGGCCTCGGCCACCGGCTCGCCGGATCTCAGCCGTGGGATCTCGTCGACGTCTTCGTCCTTCAGGGTAAAGGACAGCCACAGCGGCTTGCCGTCGTCGGGCAGGCCGGCGGCGATGGCGCGCACCTCGGCCAGGGAGCTCTGGGTTTCCGCCAGCCAGAGATCGACATGGGGCGCCAGGCCGCGGATCAGCGGCTGCAGCAGCTCGTCCACCCGCGCCGGCTCGAACAGATCGGGGCGATAGGAACCGAACAGCGGCGGCAGGGAGCCCGCCACCCGCACCGGCTGACCGCTGGCTGCCACGGCCTGCCGCGCCAGTTGGCCGGCGCGCGCGGCCAGGCTCTCGCCTTCGGTGGCGAAGCGCTCCTCGCCAATATGGAAGGGCACCACCGCATAGCTGTTGCTGGTGATCACCTGGGCACCCGCCTCGATATAGGCCCGATGCACCGCCTCCACCTGCTCCGGCGCCTCGCTCAGGGCCAGGGCCGACCACTCCGGCTGGCGAAAGGGCGCGCCACGGCGCTGTAGCTCGCGGCCCATGCCACCGTCGAGCAGAACAAGATTCATGTTGGCCATATAGCTATTTCACTTTTCCTTATAACCAAAACAGAGTTCAATATCGGTTCTCATATCTCTCTAATACCAGGCCCTCTTTCCCTTTGCAAAGGACGCCCCCATGAGAACCGCTCTGCTATCGGCCCTCGGCCTGACCCTGGCGCTGGCCGCCACCTCGGCCTCGGCCGGCGCCACTCTGGACCGCATCAAGGCCAAGGGCGAGCTGGTCAATGTGCTCATGGAGAGCTATCCGCCCTTCTCCCAGCTCAATGCCCAGAATCAGCTGGAAGGCTTCGACGTCGACGTGGCCAAGGCCGTGGCCGACAAGCTCGGCGTCAAGCTGCGCCTGGAAACCCCTTCCTGGGACGTGATCGCCGCCGGTCGCTGGAGCGGTCGCTACGACGTCTGCATCTGCTCCATGACGCCCAGCCAGGCTCGCGCCCAGGTGTTCGATTTCCCGGTCAACTACTACGCCTCGCCAGCGGTGATCGTGGTCAACGCCGGTGACGACCGCATCCACGGTGCCAAGGACCTCTCCGGCAAGAAGGTCGGCGTTACCAGCGCCTCCTCCTACGAAGGCTACCTGAACAAGGACCTGACCATCGAAGGCCAGGAGGACAAGCCGCTGAGCTATCCCTTCGACCAGGTGCAGGTGGTGCCCTTCCCCGACGACAACGTCGCCTTCCAGGACCTGGGCCTGGGCGCCGGCAAACGCCTGGACGCGGTGCTGACCAACCTGGTGACCGCCCAGCCGCGCCTGGCCCAGGACAGCAAGTTCAAGCTGGCGGGCGCGCCGCTCTATGCCGAGCCCAACGCCGTGGCCATCGAGAAGGGTGATGCGGAATTCGCTGCCAAGCTGCGCGAGATCATCGAGGGGCTGCGCCAGGACGGCACCCTCAAGCGGATCTCCGACAAGTGGATCGGTGCCGACATCAGCCAATGAGTCAGTTACCGCCCCCGGTCGAATCGCGTCCGCTGCTGAGCTTTCGTACCCGTGTCTGGCTGACCTGGCTGGCGCTGCTGGCCGGGGGCGTGGTCTTCGTGCTCGGCTTCGACCTCAAGTTCGCCAGCGTCTGGCCGCGCCTGCCCAACCTGGTGGGCTGGCGCCTGGGCCCCAACGGCTTCCTCCAGGGCGCGGCCCTGACCCTGTTCCTCAGCCTCAGCTCCATCCTGGTGTCGGTGCTGCTGGGCTTCGCCGCGGCCCTGGGGCGGCTGTCGTCCAGTGCCCTGGCCTATGGCGTGGCGACCTTCTACGCCTCCTTCTTTCGCGGCACCCCGCTGCTGATCCAGATTCTGCTGATCTACCTGGGCCTGCCGCAGATCGGCGTGGTCCCCGGGGCCATCAGCGCCGGCATCCTCGCCCTGTCGCTGAACTACGGCGCCTACCTCAGCGAGATCTTCCGCGCCGGCCTGCTCGGCGTCCCCGCCGGTCAGCGCGAGGCGGCCCTGGCCCTGGGCCTGTCGCCGCGGGTGATCTTCTGGCGCGTCACCCTGCCCCAGGCCATGCGCAGCATCATCCCGCCCACCACCAGCCAGTTCATCTCCATGCTCAAGGACTCCTCCCTGGTTTCGGTGATGGGCGTCTGGGAGGTGATGTTCCTCGCCCAGTCCTATGGCCGCTCCAGCTATCGCTATCTGGAAATGCTCACCACCGCGGCGGTGCTCTACTGGCTGATGTCCCTGGCCATGGAATTCATGCAGTCGCGCCTGGAGCGGCACTATGGGAAGGCGTATCGGGGGCGTTAGGGTCAGCGGGGGCTATATTGAGTCGAAGTACTGATTTCTGATCAAACTACTCGTCGCAGGAGTGAGTAATTTAAACATGAATTGGCATAACCCATACTCATCCATGCCCCTGTTATCCACCAAAACTAAAAGGCATCCAAAATTTTCGGTGCTCCATATGTATTACACAAAATCAAGCATATAGAGCCTTGAGCTCCGAAACAAAGCAATATCTACAATAGCTACGAAACTTGGACTATCGCTTAACCGTCAAATAGCAGATCTGATATTAAATTAGATAGAGCCTGAAGCTTAGTCATTCATCATCGAGTATCTCGATCAAGCGTTGGAAACGCTCTAAAAGATCATCATAGGTAAGAATTTTGATGTCGGACTTAGCATTATGGATCATCAAAATGTCTTTCTGCTCTTGTGTCAGATCTTTAGAGCGCCCGATTACAACCATTCCTTCTGCAGTGTAATTTCCCGCTAGCCATTGCGGCAGGTTGCTTGCGTTGTTATGGATCTCTCTAATCCAGTCCTGCACCTGTTGCACGGCGTGGGTAACCTTATGCCGCTGGCTATTACGCTTGGTAAATATCTGCGCACTATGAGGCTCAAGCTCCACTAACACCAAACGCTTATCTGACTGTCGGTATTGAAGCACGAGATCTGCGCGATATTTACCAATGCGAACTTCGCTGTAGACCGCCGCCACATAGGAATCCAGCACTTGAGCATTTCGCTTGAGAAAACTGTGCAGGTCTTTTTCGCGAGTGCTGACTCTGCCCAATAGCCAGCAAAACTCGATGAAGCTGTGCTCGAGCTTGGCCGACTGAGATATTTTCGGCCGTAACGCCGTTACCTTACGCTCCAACAGATGTTGCTTGTCGACACTATTCCAGTGCTCACGATTATCTTGGCGCGAAATGCCTATAGGAGGGAGCAATTCGCTTCCCCCTACTTTTAGTACCTCAACCAGTGGCTGATAGAAGGAACCGACGATCACTGCATTTACGCGCTTCAGGCCAAGCGCCCTGCATGCCATATAAACCAAATAGTCATCATCCATAATCAATCGGCCCTTCTCCTCGTACAAGAGAAGGTCGGTAGTTCTAGCATGAACAATGAACCGACTAATATCTTCATTTGAAATACGCAAGGCGTAGTCGACATCTCTAGGGCATATCAAAGCCAGATTGACTTTAACTCGAGTGCAAGCCACTTGACCACGGTATGCCTGTGCAACAAGCTTAACCAGATATGGATTATCCTTAGGACGGTCGCTACGGGTATCGACAATGGACGTCAGAGGTACTATTGGGTAAAGGTACCTTTTGTACTCATACAGGCATTGCAACAGGAACATAACGTGCGCCATCTTAACTGCGCGCTCGCGCTCGAGGTAGATCCAACCTTGCGCGGTACACATAGATATGAAATGCTCCGGCCGAGCACTAGATAGCTGTAGGTTCAAATGTGCCACTTCGCCAGCCAATCCTTCGCGCCCAAAAGCCGTTATTTCAAATAGAACTCCACCTTTCTCCATTTCCGAACGCCGGAATAGTACGCCACAGGGACGGCTCTCGAACGTGGAAGAAACAAAGAACTCTTGGCTCAGCTTTAACGTCTCAAGTCGTTGAAGCTGACTTAGCACTTCGTCGGGAGAAGGTAACTCGGCTTCAGCCACTAATAAGTCCTCTTTGACCACAAATATCGCCCGTGCGATATCGCCAACGAGTGGGTTCTTACGATAACAGTCACGCAACCAACTGACGACCTCATCGACATTTGACGTGCGTTGCCTATCCGAAACTATCTCACGCAGTGCCTCTTGGCGGATTTGCTGCAACATAGGCTCGACGCTTGACGAAAATCTATCTCTGCCGAAAGACAACTTGGTATCCGTTGCCAGCAGACCATCTACGACGTGGACTTCCATTTCTTTCATCTAGACTTACCTCAAAAATCACCGCAGGGTGCGAAAAGCTTTAGATCATCAGTTTATTATCACGACCTACCACATTATTACTCATTAATCCTGCCAATTTATAATTATCAAAAATTAAAATCGCAAATGCTCATTATGCAAATAACACACTCTATCGTTACATATAATAAACAACTCGAAACCCAATCATCTCACAGCAAAAACAGCAAAAACAGCAAAAACAGCAAAAACAGCAAGCATTCCAATCCCAATACATATTAGTTACTTAATTTATAACTATATTTTAAATCTCAGATGCAACCCTGAATTTATACTATTAAATATTTCATCTTTTTTTAAAACAGACTAACAAACTATTTCTTAAATTATTACACGGACTGCCACTCATAGAATGCGTCACCATTGAGCTTGATCTTTATAAAAGCAATTTTGGCTCAGTTATATCCACACAATTAATAAGTTTCAAATATAATATAGCCCCGAACCAAGGCTCCTTCCTTATCTCTAGGGCGGGGCAGCTAAGATGTGATTTACTGCATCGAGAGTTCTGCCCAACGCTAAATAAATCCGCCGATCGTCACTAGGGTATTCCACTGGCTAATGACACAGTAAATAGTGATTCATGCGGCCGCGCCTAGCGCGCCATTGTGACATGCCCTATAGAGAATATTAGGTCCAGGCCCCACGCAACCTGGCCAGTGCCTCGACGATCCGCGCCTCCGGCACCGCAGCAAAACCCAGCACCAACCCGGCGCGGGCGTCGGGCGGGGTCGGGCCCTCCGGTAGCCAGTAGCGCGACAGCGCATTGAGCTCCACCCCGACCGCGGCTGCCCGCTCTACCAGTTCGGCTTCGCGGGCCGGATGGGTGACCGGCAGGCACAGATGCAAGCCGGCCACCGGCACGCCCGGCGCGGCGCAACCAGCGACCGCGGGCCAGCCGGCCAGCAGGGCATCGCGGCGGCTACGCGCCGCACGTCGCATGCGCCGGATATGGCGCTGGAAATGGCCCTGTTCGATGAAATCGGCCATGACCGTCTGGGTGGCGCTGTCGAGATGGCGGATGCCGGCCCGTTGCAGTTCCAGCAGCGCCGGCAGCAGCGCGGGCGGGGCCACCAGATAGCCCAGGCGCAGGCCGGGAAAGGCGATCTTGGAAAAGGTGCCGACATAGAGCACCCGACTGTGGCGATCCAGCGCGGCCAGGGGCGCCAGCGGCGCGCCCTGGTAGCGATACTCGCCGTCGTAGTCGTCCTCGATGATCCAGCCGTCCCGCTGGCGCGCCCAGTCCAGCAGCGCCAGGCGGCGCGGCAGGGACAGTACCGCGCCGGTGGGATACTGGTGCGACGGGGTGACATAGACCAGCCGGCAGTCCGGCAGCCCTGCCAGCTGCTCTACCATCAGCCCGGCCCCATCCACCGCAACGCCCTGCAACCGCGCCCCGCCACTCTGCAAGGCCAGGCCCGCGGCGCGATAGCCGGGATCCTCCATGGCCGCCCGGGCTCCGGGCGCCAGCAGCAACCGGGCGCAGAGTTCGATGGCCTGCTGGGCACCGCTGGTGATGAGGATCTGCTCGGGTGCGCAGACCAGGCCCCGCGCCTGGCGCAGGTAAGCGCTCAGCAGGCGGCGCAGCCGCGGTTCGCCGCCGGGTTCGCGATAGCCCAGCAGCGCCGGCTCCGGCTGGCGCCAGAAGCGCTGCTGCAACCGCGCCCAGGTGGCGAAGGGAAACAGGTCCACCGCCGGCAAGCCGACCCGAAAGGCGCACGGCGCGCCGGGCGGCACGCTGGCCAGGGGCACGAGTGTCGCACTGGCCGTGGCTTCGGGAGCAGCCAGCGCCCGGGTCACGGGCGCGACATAGGTGCCGTCACCCGGACGGCTGTCGAGAAAACCCTCGGCCAAGAGCTGCTCGTAGGCGGCGGTTACGGTATTGCGCGACACGCCTAGCAGCCGCGCCAGTTCGCGACTGGCGGGTAGCCGCACTCCAGCGGCCAGCTCACTGGCCAGGATGCGCTCGCGCAGGCCCTGGTAGAGCTGGCGCGCCAGGCCCTGACCCGATTCCAGCAACAGCCCCGACGGCTCGAATCCCAGCATGGATTGGCACCCTGAAAGTCATGGAAATTGGCTCTTACAGGGAGCCAAAGCCGACCTTAGCATGGCCGAACGTCACTGGAGTTCCTGCCCATGTATCCCAATCCCGCCTTCCGCCTCGACGACCTGCCCAGGCTGCACCAGCACCTGCGCGATCACGCCCTGGCGCTGCTCATCAGCCAGACCGACACCGGTCCGCTGGTGAGCCATCTGCCGTTCTGGCTTGAGCCCGACGAGGGCCCCTATGGCACCCTCTACGGCCATCTAGCGCGCAGCAATCCCCAGGCCCCGGCGCTGGTCGAGGCGGGACAGGTACTGGCGGTGTTCCAGGGACCCCAGGCCTATGTCAGCCCGGCCTTCTATCCCGGCAAGACCGAACATGGCCGGGTGGTGCCGACCTGGAACTACCAGGCGGTGCACGCCCGCGGCCGCGTCGAGGTGTTCGACGATCCCGAGCGCCTGCTACCGCTGCTGGAGCGCCTCACCGACCGGCACGAAGCCGGGCGCGCCCGGCCCTGGCAGGTCGCGGATGCGCCAGCGGACTTCGTGCGGGGCATGCTGCGCGCCATCCGTGGTCTGCGCCTGCCGCTGGACAGCCTCCAGGGCATCGCCAAGCTCAGCCAGAATCGCACCGCCGCCGACCGCGAAGGCGTCCGCCAGGGGCTGGCCGCCAGCCCTGTACCCGGCGACCAGGCCCTGGCCGCCCTGATCCCCTCTCCCGCCTGACCTTGGAGCCACCCATGACCATCCGCCCCCTGAGCGAAGCCGATCACGCCGTCTGGCACACGTTGTGGCAGGCCTACCTGGCCTTCTACGAGACCCGGCTGCCGGAAACCACCTATGCCCGCACCTGGCAACGGCTGCTCGATCCCGCCCAGCCCCTGCACGGCGCCCTGGCCTGGGACGGCGAGCGCCCCCTGGGCCTGGTGCATTTCATCTATCACCCGTCCTGCTGGACCGAGGGCGACTACTGCTACCTGCAGGATCTCTATGTCGCTGAAGGCCATCGTGGTGGCGGCCTGGGCCGCGCCCTGATCGAGCACGTCTATGCCCGCGCCAGAGCCGACGGCTGCGATCGGGTGCACTGGCTGACCCAGGAGACCAATTACCCGGGACGCCAGCTCTATGATCGCATCGCCACCCGCTCCGGTTTCATCCAGTACCGCCACCTGCTGGGAGACAGACCATGACCCCGCTCGACTGGACCCCGGCCCAGCTGCCCCAGCCCCGCTTGCTGCAGGGTCGCCATGTACGCCTGGAACCCCTGGACCCTCAGCGTCACGGCGACGATCTCTGGGAGGCCCTGCACGACCAGGACCCGGCCCTGTGGGACTATCTGCCCTATGGCCCCTTCACCGAGCAGGCGGCCTTCGACGGCTGGCTGGCGGGCCTGGCCGAAGGTCGCGATCCGCTGTTCTACGCCGTGGTGGATCCCCGCGACAGCCGTGCCCTGGGGCAGCTCAGCTTGATGAGCATCGTCCCTGAACACGGCAGCATCGAGATCGGCCATGTCGCCTTTGGCGGGCGCCTGCAGCGCACGCCCCTGGCCACCGAAGCCTTCTATCTGCTGATGCAGGAAGCCTTCGCCCTCGGCTATCGGCGCCTGGAGTGGAAGTGCGACGATGCCAATGCCCGCTCGAAACGCGCCGCCGAGCGGTTGGGAATGCGCCATGAGGGGCTGTTCCGGCAGCACCGGGTGGTCAAGGGCCGCAACCGCGACACCGCCTGGTTCAGCCTGCTGGATCACGAATGGCCCATGGTGGACGCCGGCTTCCGGCGCTGGCTGGCGGCGGAAAATTTCGATGCCGAAGGGCGCCAGCTCAGCGCCCTGGCCGTCACGCCCGGCAAATGAGAAGCAATACCAACGGAGCAGGCAAAGCGTTATCCTAGAGAGGTTGCTACCACCAGTCTCCTTTGCCGTGACCGCCATCCACGTCCTACTCGTCGACGACCACCGCAAGCTGCGCGAACCCCTGGCGATCTACTTGCGGCGCCAGGGGTTCGAGGCCACCACCGCGGCCGATGCCACGCGAATGAAGGCGCTGCTCGCGCAGCAGCGCTTCGACGTCATCGTCCTCGACGTGATGCTGCCGGATGGCGACGGCTTCAGTCTCTGCCGTGAGCTGCGCCAGCGCGACACGACGCCGGTGATCCTGCTCACCGCCCGGGGCGAACTGGACGATCGGGTGCTGGGCCTGGAACAGGGCGCCGACGACTACCTGACCAAGCCGTTCGAACCGCGTGAATTGGTGGCGCGAATTCGCACCCTGCATCGTCGCTCCCGAACGACCGCGCCGCCGCCTCCGCGCGAGTCCATCCCAGCGGCAATCTATCGTTTCGCGGGTTGGCACTACGCCGCCGTCAGCCAGCGCCTGCAGTATCCCGATGGCAGCACCCGCCGCCTGGGCCAGGCGGAGGCCCGCCTGCTGCTGGCGTTCCTGTGTCAGCCCCAGACCGTGCTGCATCGCGATCTCTTGCTGGACCGGGTGCGACCGCCCGATCGCGAGTTGGAGGACCGCAGCCTGGATCGCCAGGTCAGTCGGCTGCGCCTGCGCCTGGCCGATCCGGCCGGCGAGTCGCCGCTGCGCACCGTCTGGGGCCGCGGCTATCTGCTGGATTGCCCGGTAGAGGCACTGGACGGGCCATGATCGCTCCTTGGCGGCGCTGGCTGCAGGGCATCACGCCGCGCCTCTGTCTGCTGTTCTGCGCCGCCTTGCTGCTGGCGCACGCGGCCGCGGCGCTGGTCCTGCACCAGACCGGCGCGCTGGTCCATCCGCTGTCCTATGGTCAGGCCTTGGAGCGCCTGGCGGTGGCCCGTACCGCGGTCGAACGCCTGCCGACGGTACAGGCGCAGGCCCTGCTACGGGTGCTGGCCGAGGCACCGGCGCAGGTCTGGGTGGCCACGACGCCGGAGGTGGCGCCCTTCCCCATGCTCGCGGAAGAACGCCGCCTGACCCGGGATCTGGCGCAGCGCCTTGGACAGGCCGAAGAGGGTCTGGTGATGCAGCTGGAAGGCCTCGCTGGCGACGCCGCCCGCGCCTCGCCGCTGACCCCGGCCGGCTGGGCACCCCTGCGCTTGCGCAGCAGCGTGCGCCTGCCGGACGGTCGCTGGCTCAATGCCGTGCAGTATCCGGCACGTAGCGACGGCTGGCTGACCGCCCTGGGCTGGTCGCTGCTGCTGGGCGCCCTGCCGGTGCTGCTGCTGGCCTGGCTGCTGATCGGCCAATTGGTACGGCCGCTCCAACGGCTCACCCGCGCCGCGGAGGGACTCAGCCGGGGCGAGCGCAGTCGCCTGGAGGTCCGTCAGGGCCCACGCGAAGCCAGGGAGCTGGCCGCGGCCTTCGAGCTGATGCAGGAACGGCTGCTGCGCCACCTGGATGATCGGGTGCGCATGCTGGCCGCCATCAGCCACGACTTCAACACTCCACTGGCTGCGCTGCGGGTGCAATTGGCCCTGCTGGAGCCTTCGGTCGAGCGCGACGACATGGAAGAAAGCCTGGCCGAACTGGACGCCATGGTGCAGGAAACCCTCAACTTCATCCGTGGCGAGCGCCGGACCGAAAGCCACCAGGATGTCGACCTCGTCGCCCTGCTGCAGGCATTGCAGGATCGCTATCAGGCATTGGGCCAGACGGTGACCTGGTCGGGCACCGGCGCGGCAATGCTCCGCGGTCGCCCACTGGCCCTCAAGCGCGCCCTGGGCAATCTGCTCGACAACGCCCTGCAGCACGGTAGCAGCGCCGCACTGGAGCTCTCGTGCCCCGCGCCACAGCTGCTCCGCCTGGACATCCTCGACGACGGCCCCGGCCTGCCGGAAAACCAGCTGGAACGGGTCTTCGAGCCCTTCTACCGGCCTCCGGGCCAGGACACCGCTCGTGGCCTCGGTCTCGGCCTGGCCATCGCCCGGGCCTGTATCCTCGCCCACGGCGGCGAGCTGCAGCTACGCAATCGCCCGCAAGGCGGCCTCTGCGCCCGGATCCTGCTGCCGTCGACCTCCTAGCAGCCAGATATCCCGTAGGAGCGGCCCATGGCCGCGATCGTCCAAACAAAAGACCTTGTCGCGCCAGGACAATGGCTCCCAAGGTAGCGCCACCTTGATCGATCAGGATCTGGCTGATGCTGGAGATGACCGCCTGCTCGAATAGCGCCCTCTCCCTCCGGGGCGCGCCTCACAGCGAAGTCCCAAGTGGAAAAAGCTCCGCCGTTTCCCACGCTACGGTTCCGGCACCAACGCGCGTCCACCACAGTGGAGGTTCCACGTGGAGCATCTGGCTCCCTTAGAAACTCAAGGTCGCACTCACCCAGAGATGCCGGCCGTAGTTCACCGTGCCATAGGTCTCGTCGTCCAGGCGGCGGTCGTTCAGGTTGCGGATGGCGGCATTGAAGCTCAGGTTGCGCGTCGCCACGAAGCCACCGCCCACGTCCCAGGTGGTATAGGCCGGGGCGGCCTCGCCGGTCAGGGTGGCGTCGTACTCTTCACCGTAGTAGTCCAGCGCCGTCCACAGGTTGAGGCGGTCCGACAGGGTCCAGTCCAGGCGGACGTTGGCCTTGCGCTCCGGGGTCAGGGCCAGGGGCGCACCCTGGTTGGGGCCGCTGCGCTGCTCCGAGTCGAGATAGGTGAAGTTGCCGCCCAGACGCAGGGCCTCGGTGATGTCCCAGCCACCGCTGAGCTCCACACCGCGGATCACCGCCTCGTCGACGTTGATGCGGTCCATGCGGATATAGCCATTCCAGCGCTCGGTGGTGGTGACCGTGGACAGCTTGTCCTGGAAGTCGTTGTAGAACAGCGTCGCCGCCGCCTCCAGATTGCGCCGGTTGGACCAGAGCGCCGCCACCTCGTAGTTGGTGCTGGTTTCCGGCTTGAGATCCGGATTGCCGAGCATGACGAAGCGGTTGCGCCGCAGATAGGCATAACCCGGCGCCACGGCGCGGATTTCCGGTGCCTTGAAGCCGCGCGAGACGCCGCCCTTGAAGGTCCACTCGGGGGTCGCATGCCAGACCCCATAGAGCCGCGGACTCCAGTGATTGCCATACAGCTCGTGGTGATCCAGGCGCAGCCCGCCGGTGAGGGCGAAGCTGTCGGTGATGGCCCACTCGTCCTCGGCGAACAAGGCCTGCTGGGTCACCGCGAAGGAGTACTGACGGCGATCGTTCAGCCCCTGGTTCCAGTCCTGCACCTCCCCGCGGTTGTATTGCAGACCGGTGGTGAGCAGGTGGTCGTCCAGTGGCGTCACCAGCTTGGCGTCGAACACGGTGTTCTCGACCTGCGGCTTGCGCCCATAGACATCGGTCTGCGCCGGCGTGGCCAGGCCTTCGCGGGAGGTCTCCTCGTGCAGTAGCGACACGTCCGAACGCAGCCCGCCGGCCCAGTGGCCAGTATGACTCAGCGACCAGTGATCGCGGTCGTTGTCCTGTTGGCGGGTCGCCCAGTTGTCGCTCAGGCCGTCGCCGTTGCGCAGACGTGTCTGCCCGGCCTCCAGCAGAAATTCATGATTCTCGTTCGGGGTGAAGGCCAGGCGCCCGGTCAGGTCGCGATGGCGCGCCTTGCTGAAGCCCTGGGTCTGCTCGATGTCGTCGTCGGCCTGGCGATCCAGGTAGCGGCCCCACAGCTGCAGGCCGAGCAATTCGCTGTGCAGCGGCCCGCTGAGAAAGAACTGGCCCTGGCGCGAATTGCCCTGATCGCTGTGCTGCTGGGCGATGTAGTCAGTGGTCAGGGCGCCATGCCAGGTGGCGGTGTTCTTCTTGGTGATGATGTTGATCACCCCACCGATAGCATCGGAGCCGTACAGCGAGGACATGGGACCCCGCACCACCTCGATGCGCTCGATGGCCGCGGCTGGCGGGATGAAGCTCTGCTCGTAGCCGCGATTGCCGTTGACCCGTGACTCCCGCGCGCTTTGCCGCTTGCCGTCGACCAGGATCAGGGTGTAGTCCCCCGGCATGCCGCGGATGGAGATGTCGGTCTCGTTGGCCGCGCCGTTGACCACCACGCCCTCGACGTCGCGCAGGGCGTCGCCCAGATCGCGGATCGGGCGCTTGCGCAGGGTCTCGGCGTCGATCACGGTGACTGAAGCGGGTGCGTCCTCCAGACGCTGTTCGAAGCCGGCGGCGGTGACCACCGTGGTGTCGAGATCGGTGATCTCTTCGGCTTGGACCGCCAGGCTGGCGGCGGCCAGGCCGAGCGCCAGCGGCGTAGCGATGAAACGTTGCAACCTGGCCATGAGCCATGCCCTCCGGTGAAAGGGCATGGATGGTAATGATTGGCGTTACGAAAATTGGGACAGGTTGGGACAGCGACACTCACTCGCCGCGGATATAACCCTCCAGGTGGCGGATCAGCTCCGCCTGCTGGACGGTGGTCGCCTTGACCAGATCGCCGATGGACAGCAGCCCGATCAGCTTGCCGTTGCCCATCACCGGCAGGTGGCGCAGGTGGTGGTCGGTCATCATCTGCATGCAGTCGCCCACGGTCTGCTGCGGCAGTACGATGATGACCGCCTCGGTCATGATTTCGCTGACCGGGGTCGCATAGGAGGAGCGCCCCTGCAAGGCCACCTTGCGCGCATAGTCGCGCTCGCTGACGATGCCCACCAGTTCGCCGTCTCGCACCACCGGCAGCGCCCCGACGTTCTTTTCCGCCATCAGACGCAGGGCGTCGAGCACCCAGGCGTCGGGGGCGATGGTGTAGACGTCCTGCTGGGTCTTCAGGGCAAGCAACTGGGCGACGGTTTTCATTGTGGTTCTCCTGAGGTGAGACGAGCGTGACCGGAGGTGCCTGGCAGGGCCGGTCAGCCGATTACATCAGGCCACCTGAACGCCCTTGTCGCCCGAACGACGTCGATCCCGCCACAGGCGCCATGCCAGGGCCAGCAGGAAACCGGCCGTCAGCAGCATCACCAGGGTGGGCGCCGGGGCGCTGTCCCAGACCAGGCTCAGCAGCACCCCGCCCAGGGCCGCCGTCACGGCCAGGGTGGTGGCCAGCAGCAGCATCCAGCCAAAGGAACGGGTCAGCAGAAAGGCGGTGGCACCGGGGGCGATCAGCAGCGCCACCACCGGCACCATGCCCACCGCCTGCAGGGCGCCGACCACGGTCAGGGCGATCAGGCCGAGCAGGCCGTAGTGCAGCAGCCCTACCCGTAGGCCCAGGGCCCGGGCCTGGGCCGCGTCGAAGGCCAACACCAGCAGGTCGCGCCAGCGGCAGGCCAGCGCCAGCACTACCAGGCCGGCGATCACCGCCATCTGCCAGAAGGCCGCCGGGGACACCCCCAGCAGGTCGCCGAGCAGGATGTGGTCCAGGTGCAGCTCGGTGGGCAGCCTGGCGTGCAGCACCAGGCCCAGGCCGAACATGCCGGAAAAGACCACGCCCATGAGGGTGTCCTGCTTTACCCGGCTGTGGCGCTTGAGATAGCCGGTGGCCAGGGCGCAACCCAGCCCCGCGACGAAGGCGCCCGCCACCAGCGGTGCCCCCAGCGCCGAGGCCAGCACCAGGCCGGGAAAGACCGCGTGGGCGATGGCATCGCCCAGCAGCGCCCAGCCCTTGAGCACCAGGAAACAGGACAGCAGCGCCGTGGGCACCGCCACCAGCACGGCCATCAGCAATGCCTGGCGCAGGAAGTCGACTTCGAGGGTCAGCAGCAGCCAGTCCATCAGCCCGCCTCCGCCGTCTGCCGCGCCCGGCGCCGGTTGGCCAGCAGGCCGTGACGCGGCGCCAGGACGAAGGCCAGCAGAAAGATCAGGGTCTGCAAGACCACTACGCAGCCCCCAGTGGCGCCGTCGAGGAAATAGCTGAGATAGGTGCCCAAGAGCCCGCTGCCAACGCCGATGGCGACGCTGATCAGCACCACCCGCGAGAAGCGATCACTGAGCAGATAAGCCGTCGCCCCCGGCGTCACCACCAGGGCGATGACCAGGAAGGCGCCCACCGTCTGCATCGCCGCCACGGTGCTCAGCGCCAGCAGGGTAAAGAACAGCAGCCGGTACAGGGTGGGATTGAGACCGCAGGCGCGCGCCTGGCCCTCGTCGAAAAACACCAGCAGCAGGTCGCGCCACTTGAGCAGCAGCACCAGCAGCGAGACGGCGGCGATAGTCAGCAACTGGCGACTGGCCTCGGGGGTAATGGCCAGGATGTTGCCGAAGACGATGGTCTGGATGTCCACCGCGACCGGCGCCAGCGAGACCAGGAACAGCCCGCCACCAAAGAAGGCGCTGAAGATCAGGCCGATGATGACGTCTTCCTTGAGTCGGGTGTAGTGCCGCAGCCCGAGCATGGCGCCAGCCGCCGCGCCGCCGGCGAGAAAGGCGCCCAGGGCCAGCGGCAGCCCGAGCAGATAGGCGCCGGCCACCCCCGGTACCACGGCATGGGACAGGGCATCGCCGATCAGCGACCAGCCCTTGAGCATCAGATAGGCGGAGAGAAAGGCGCATAGCCCACCCACCAGGGCCGCCGCGCCCAGGGCGTTTTTCATGTAGCCGTAGGCCAGGGGTTCCAGCAGCCACTCCATCAGGCACGCTCTCGCCACTGGGGCGGTTGCGACGCCTGGCGTCCCCCCTCGAACAGGCGCAGGGCGCCACCGAAGGTCCGCTCCAGATTCTCCCGGGTAAAGACCTCGGCCGTCGGCCCCTGGGCCAGCACGGTGCGATCGAGCAGCACGGTGCGGTCGCAGAAGCGCTCGATGCTGGCCAGGTCATGGGTCGAGACCAGCATCGAGCGACCCTCGGCGCGCAGGGCCTGGAGCAATTCGATGATGGCGCGCTCGGAGGTGGCGTCCACCCCGGTGAAGGGTTCGTCCAGCAGGATCACCCGGCTGTCCTGGGCCAGGGCGCGGGCGAGGAAGACGCGCTTCTTCTGGCCACCGGAGAGTTCACCGATCTGCCGTTTGCGCAAGTCGGTCAGCCCTACCCGGGCCAGGGCGGCGGCCACCGCCTGGTGATCGGCGGCGCGCGCCAGGCGCAGGAAATTCATCCGGCCATAGCGCCCCATGAGCACCACGTCTTCCACCCGCACCGGAAAGTCCCAGTCGACGTCTTCGCTCTGGGGCACATAGGCGACCAGATTACGCTTCAGGGCCTGGGCCACCGGCAGGTCATCGACCCGCACCTGACCGGTGCGCAGGGGCACGAAGCCCATGATCGCCTTGAACAGGGTGGACTTGCCGCTGCCATTGACGCCCACCAGGGCGGTGATGGACCCGCCGGGCACCACCAGGCTGGCGTCGCGCAGGGCGGTATGGCCATTGCGATAGGTCACGCCGACCCCGTCGAGAGCGATCATGGCGCCAGCCCCTTGACCAGGGTTTCGGTGGTGACCCGCAGCAGGTCGAGATAGGTGGGCACCGGACCGTCGGCGGCGCTCAGGGAATCCACATAGAGCACCCCGCCGTAGCGGGCACCGCTCTCCCGCGCCACCTGCTCGGCCGCTGCGGCGGACACGGTGCTCTCGCTGAACACCGCCGGAATCCGCTCGGCGCGCACTGTCTCGATCACCCGACGCACCTGCTGCGGGGTGCCCTGGGCATCGGCGTTGATTGGCCAGAGATAGAGCTCCTTGAGGCCCAGATCGCGCGCCAGATAGCTGAAGGCACCCTCGCTGGAGACCAGCCAGCGGCGCTGCTCGGGAATCCCCTGCAGCTGCTGGCGCAGGGGATCGAGGGTGGCGGTGATGCGCGTCTTGTAGGCCTCGGCGTTACGGCGGTAGGTCTCGGCATTGGCCGGATCGTGCTGCACCAGCGCATCGCGGATGTTGTCGACGTAGACCAGCGCCGCCTGCGGCGACATCCAGGCATGGGGATTGGGCTTGCCGGCATAGGGGCCCTGGGCGATGGCGATGGGCGCGACGCCCTGGGAGACCACCGCGCTGGGCACGTCCTTCATGCGGCTGAAGAAACGCTCGAACCAGAGCTCCAGATTCAGGCCGTTCCACAGCACCAGCTGGGCATCGTGCGCCTTGAGCAGATCGCCCGGGGTGGGCTGGTAATTGTGGATCTCGGCACCGGGCTTGGTGATGGACTCCACCTGGGCGGCGTCGCCCGTCACGTTGCGCGCCATGTCGGCGATCACCGTGAAGGTGGTGACCACCTTGAACGGCTCCGCCGCCTGGACAGGGTTGCCCAGCAGCAGTCCCAACAAACCCATCAGGGTCCAGCGTTTCGTCTTCTCCAGCATCCGGCCAGCCCCTCGGTAGTTATAGCCTTGGCTAAATTAGATAGCACAACCTATCAGAGGTGCAGGGAGACTTTGTAACCTGGGATGAGAACGCTCGACAGGGATACGAGCAGGGAAAGGCGCCTCGGCAGGAACGCACGCGAGGCAGCGCGGCAGGACCAAGCGGCCCTGCCTGCTAGGTAGAAGGTCAGTGCGCGGTGTGCGCCAGGGCAACGCGCGACCGCTCGGGCTGGGGCTCCAGCGGACGACGTTCGGCAGGCTGATCGAGCAGCTTGTCCAGCAGACCACGCAAGGCACGTCTCTTGAGATCTTTCAGCATCGCGAATCCTCCCGGGATCGTTATAGCCTTGGCTATATTAAATAGCAGACCCTATCGAGAGGCGTTAGTGCTTTTTCTCAATCGAATGGATAGAAACCGCCCATAAAAAAGGGGGCCTAGTGGCCCCCGAGGGAAATCGAAGTGATCTCAGCCTTCGATTTCAATCAAGACTTCACCCGGATTGACCCGGTCGCCCTTGGCCACCCGCACCGCGGTGACGGTGCCGGCGATGGGCGCCTGGATCTCGGTCTCCATCTTCATGGCTTCGGTGACCAGCACGCCCTGCCCGGCCTTGACCTGATCGCCTTCCTTGACCAGCACCTCGACGATGTTGCCCGGCATGGTGGTGCTGACATCGCCCGGACGCTCCGCCTGGCGCCGCCGCTGGCCGCCTTCGGCGACGAAATCGCCGCTGGCTTCGAACACCACCTCTTCCGGCACGCCGTCGATGGACAGGTAGAAGTGCCGCTTGCCCTCGCTCTTGAGGCCGATACCGGTGATGTCCACCTGGTAGGTCTCACCGTGTACGTCGACACTGAAGGCGGTCGGTACACCCTGACCACCGACCGCCGCCACGCCATCGGCCGACGGCATGGGCAGCAGGGCTTCCGGTACCAGGGTGCCGGCCGCACGCTCCTCGAGGAACTTGCGTCCGATGTCGGGGAACATGGCGAAGGTCATCACGTCCTCTTCGCTCTTGGCCAGGTCGCCGATCTCGCCGCGCAACCGTGCCAACTCGGGGCTGAGCAGATCGGCCGGGCGTACCTCGATGACCTCTTCCTGGCCGATAGCCTGCTTGCGCAGCTGCTCGCAGATAGCTCCGGGCGCCTTGCCGTAGCGGCCCTGCAGGTAGAGCTTCACCTCGTTGGTGATGGTCTTGTAGCGCTCACCCGCCAACACGTTGAAGAAGGCCTGGGTGCCGACGATCTGTGAGGTCGGGGTCACCAGGGGCGGATAGCCCAGGTCCTGGCGTACCCGCGGGATCTCCTGCAGCACCTCGTTCATGCGATTGAGGGCGCCCTGCTCGCGCAGCTGGTTGGCCAGGTTGGAGATCATGCCGCCGGGCACCTGGTAGACCTGCACCCGAGTGTCGACCCCGGTGAATTCACTCTCGAACTGGTGGTACTTCTTGCGCACCGCATGGAAGTACAGGCCGATCTCCTGCAGCAGCTCCAGATTCAGACCAGTGTCGTAGGGCGTGCCGCGCAGCGCCGCAACCATGGATTCCGTACCCGGGTGGCTGGTGCCCCATGCCAGGCTGGAAATCGCCGTGTCGATGCGATCGGCGCCATTTTCCACCGCCTTGAGCTGGCACATGGCGGCCACCCCGGCGGTGTCGTGGGAGTGCACCACCACATCCAGCGTCAGGGCCTCCTTGAGCGCCTTGACCAGCTCGCCGGTGGCATAGGGGGTGAGCAGACCGGCCATGTCCTTGATGGCGATGGAATCCACGCCCAGGTCGGCCATGCGCCGTGCCTGATCGACGAAGGCGCTCACGGTGTGCACCGGGCTGGTGGTGTAGCAGAGGGTACCCTGGGCGTGCTTGCCGCTGGCCTTGACCGCGCGGATAGCGGTTTCCAGGTTACGCACATCGTTCATGGCGTCGAAGATGCGGAAGACGTCGATGCCATTGGCCGCGGCGCGCTCGACGAAGGCCTCGACCACGTCGTCGCTGTAGTGCCGGTAGCCCAGCAGGTTCTGCCCGCGCAGGAGCATCTGCAGCCGGGTATTGGGCAGCGCCTGGCGTAGCTGGCGCAGGCGCTCCCAGGGGTCTTCCTTGAGGAAGCGCACGCAGGCGTCGAAGGTCGCGCCACCCCAGACTTCCAGCGACCAGTAGCCGACCTGGTCAAGCTTGGCGCAGATCGGCAGCATGTCTTCGGTGCGCATGCGGGTCGCCAGGAGCGATTGGTGGGCGTCGCGCAGGATGGTGTCGGTGATCTGGATGGTTTTCATTGTTCTGTCCTTACAGACCGGCATGGGCGGCGATGGCGGCGGCGATGGCGATGGCCAGGTGCGTCGGGTTGCGCTTGATCGAGTACTGGGTCAGCTCCGGATGGCTTTCCACGAAGCTGGTGTTGAAGCGCCCGCTGCGGAATTCGGGATCGCGCAGGATGGCCTCGTAATAGGGCGCGGTGGTCTTCACCCCCTGCACGCGCATGTCGTCCAGGGCGCGCAGGCCACGGTCCATGGCCTCTTCCCAGGTCAGCGCCCAGACGATCAGCTTGAGGCACATGGAATCGTAGTACGGCGGTATTACGTAGCCGGTGTAGATGGCGGTGTCGGTACGCACCCCCGGGCCGCCCGGCGCGTAGTAGCGGGTGATCTTGCCGAAGCTCGGCAGGAAGTTGTTCTTGGGATCCTCGGCGTTGATGCGGAACTGCAGGGCGAAGCCGCGGTGCTGGACGTCTTCCTGGGCAAAGGACAGCGGCAGCCCGGAAGCGATGCGGATCTGCTCGCGGACGATGTCGATGCCGGTGATTTCCTCGGTGATGGTGTGCTCCACCTGCACCCGGGTGTTCATCTCCATGAAATACACCTCGCCCTCGGCGAGCAGGAATTCTACGGTACCGGCGTTCTCGTAGCCCACCGCCTTGGCGGCGCGCACGGCGAGATCACCGATGTAGGCGCGCTGCTCGGGGGTCAGCTGGGGGCTGGGGGCGATCTCGATCAGCTTCTGGTTGCGCCGCTGGATGGAGCAGTCGCGCTCGAACAGATGCACGGTGTTGCCGTGGCTGTCGGCGAGGATCTGCGCCTCGATGTGCTTGGGATTGACGATGCACTTCTCGAGAAACACCTCGGCCGAGCCGAAGGCCTTGGTCGCCTCGGAAATCACCCGCGGATAGGCCTGCTCCAGCTCCTCACGCGAGTTGCAGCGGCGGATACCGCGCCCGCCGCCGCCGGAGGTAGCCTTGAGCATCACCGGGTAACCGATACGATCGCCTTCGCGCAGGGCCTCGGCGATGTCCGCCACGTTGCCTTCGGTGCCCGGGGTGCAAGGCACGCCGGCGGCGATCATGCTGCGCCGCGCTTCGGTCTTGTCGCCCATGCGGCGAATGACCTCGGCGCACGGCCCGATGAAGCGGATACCGCGCTGGGCACAGATTTCCGCCAGTTCGGCGTTTTCGGAAAGGAAGCCATAGCCGGGATGCAGGGCATCGCAGCCGGTCTCCACGGCCAGGTTCACCAGCTTGCGCGGGTTGAGATAGCCCTCCAGCGGATCGCTGCCGATCCCATGGGCTTCGTCGGCACGTTTCACGTGGAGCGCTTGGCGATCGGCGTCGGAATAGACCGCTACCGAGCGGATGCCCATCTCGGCACAGGCACGCACGATGCGCACGGCGATCTCGCCCCGATTGGCGATAAGTATCTTCTTGATCACACCTGGCTCCTTGTCTGCTGCAACCTGCAGCCGCTTGTTATTGCCGGTGATCCGAAGCTACGCCAGGGCCTCTCTTATGGAAAATAAATAATTGTTGGATACTCCATAAGTCATCCCTTATGGATCTCGCCGATGCCCATGCGCAAGCCCTTGATGCGACTTACCTTCCGCCAGCTGCAGGTGTTCGAGGCCGTCTGCGAGGCCCGCTCCTACAGCCGCGCGGCCGACATCATGGCGCTCACCCAGCCGGCGGTGAGCCTGCAGGTGCGCCAGCTCGAAGAGGTGGTGGGCGCGCCGCTGTTCAACTACGTCAATCGCACCCTCTATCTCACCGAGGCCGGCGAGGCCTTGCGTCAGACCGGTCGCGATCTCTTCGCCCGGCTGGGCAGCCTGGACATGCAGCTGTCGAATCTGCGCGGTGCACTGCACGGCCAGCTACGCCTGGGGGTGGAGAGCAGCGCCCAGTACCTGGCACCGCACCTGTTCAGCCAGTTTCGTAGCAGCCATCCCCAGGTCGATCTGGCGCTGACCGTGGGCAACCATGCCCGGGTGCTACGAAGGCTGACGGAGAATCGCGAAGACGTGGCGCTGATGTCCGGCGTGCCGAGCGGCACGGATCTGGAGTTCCTGCCGCTGCTGGACAACGCCATCGTCGCCGTGGCGCGCCCGGGCCATGCGTTGGCCGGGCGCCGCGGGCTGAGCCTGCGCGACCTGACGACCTATCCGCTGCTGGTGCGCGAAGTCGGCTCCGGCACGCGCCAGGCCTGCGAGGACTATCTCAAGCAGAAGCGCGCCCACTTCGCCGAACAACTGGAGATCGGCGCCTTCGAGGCACAACGCGAAGCGGTCCGCGCCGGCCTCGGGCTGGCCCTGTTGCCGCGCCAGGCCATTCGCAGCGATCTCGCCGCCGGCAGCCTGGTTGAGCTGGACGTCGCCGAATTGCCGCTGCGACGTTCCTGGTGCGTGGTCCAGGTCCGTGGCAAGCCGCTGTCGCCAGTGGCCCAGGCCTTCGTCGACTATCTGCGCGGCCAGCGCAGCCTGATCAATGCGTTAGGTATTGCCCTGGAGCCTGCTGTCGGCGCTGGGCCTGGCGTTCGTCCAGCAGCTGATTGAGAAACAGCAGTTCATCGAGCTCCACGGCAAGCCGCTGTTCTTCGGCTCGGGCCTCGATGGCACGGCGGAATTTCATCCGCCGTTGATCCTGTAGCTTTCTGCGAGTCTTGCTGTCGAGACGAACGCTGGATTGCTGGATGAGAGCGGTCATGCCAATTCCTCCGGGCTGGGATCGGAATGGGCAGCTTCACCCTAACAGGTGACGGTTTGGCGACAGCGAGACGACTATTGGGTGTCGCTGTGCTTGGTCGACTTTGACGACAGTCGCAAGCTGCGCAGGCTGCGCTTCACGCTCTTGAGATGCTCGACCAGCGCCGGACCACGGGACATGGCCACGCCCATGGCCAGCACATCGATCACCACCAGGTGGGCGATGCGCGAGGTCAGGGGCACATAGATGTCGGTGTCCTCGTGCACGTCGATGGCGATGTTGACCGTGGACAGATCGGCCAGCGGCGTCTGCCCCGGGCAGATGGTGATCAGCGCGGCGCCGTTGTCGCGCACCAGATTGGCGGTGATCAGCAGATCCTTGGAACGCCCCGACTGGGAGATGCAGATGGCCGCATCGGAAGGCGTCAGGGTCGCCGCCGACATCGCCTGCATGTGCGGATCGGAATAGGCGGTGGCGCTGAGCTGCAGGCGAAAGAACTTGTGCTGGGCGTCGTTGGCCACCGAACCCGAGGCGCCAAAGCCGTAGAACATCACCCGCTGGGCCTTGGCGATCGCCTCGATGGCCGTTTCCAGGGCGCGCATGTCCAGGCGCTCGCGCACGTCCATGAGGGTGTGCAAGGTGGTGTCGAAGATCTTCAGGCTGAAGTCCTCCACCGCATCGTTCTCGTGGATGGCGAACTGGCCGAAACTGGCCCCCGCCGCCAGGCTCTGGGCCAGGCGCAGCTTGAGATCCTGGAATCCATCGCAGCCGATGGCCCGGCAGAAACGCACGATGGTGGGCTCGCTGACGCCAACGTTGTGGGCGAGGTCGGCCATGGAGCTGTGCATGACGGCAGCCGGATCCACCATGACCTGCTCGGCGACCTTGAGCTCCGACTTGCGCAGCAGGTGGCGGGATTGAGCAATGTGTTGCATGAGGTTCACAGGCGTGTCTCGTCTAGCGGGCGGATGTAGTGCGCCGTACTTATACTACATAACGGTCGCCAAGGCTCTTGGTCATTACGATTCAGCAGGGCCCTTCTCACGGTCGTACCGGCACCAGGTAGTCGCCTGAACAAGCCACTACCGGAAACTGGGCAGCTTTTGAACCGCTCTGCGCAAGGCCTTGCGCAGATTTCCGCGCAGGAGCGCACAGTCGCTCCGCCCGTGCTCTGTAGTCTTTTTTCAACCTACTGATCAGAAAGGATTTTTCAGTTCTGGCACAACCCTTGTTAGGTCTTGGTACCCGGGCCATGAAGCCCTATCACCAGGCAAGGAGAGCACCATGCCAACCCCCGCGTACCTGTCCCTCGAAGGCACCAAGCAAGGCCTGATCACCGCTGGCACCTTTACCGAGGACTCGGTCGGCAACATCTTCCAGGAAGGCCACGAAGACCAGATCCTGGTCCAGGCCTTCAACCATCAGGTGATCATTCCCCGCGATCCCCAGTCCGGTCAGCCCACCGGCCAGCGCGTGCACAAGCCGCTGATGATCACCAAGGTCTTCGACAAGGCCTCGCCGCTGATCTTCAACGCCCTCACCTCCGGCGAACGCCTCGGCAAGTGCCGCCTGGAGTGGTACCGCACCTCGGCCACCGGTACCCAGGAGCACTACTTCACCATCGAGCTGGAGGACGCCATCATCGTCGACGTCCAGTCGCGCATGCCCAACTGCCAGGACCCGAGCATGGCGCACTTCACCCACCTCGAAGACGTCTACTTCACCTACCGCAAGATCGTCTGGACCCATGAGGTCTCCGGCACCTCCGGCTCCGACGACTGGCGCTCGCCGATCGCCGCCTGACGCATCGATCACAGGCGTCCTTTCGAACCCCGGCCAGACCCGCTGGCCGGGGTTCGGCTGTCCTGCCCTACCCGCTTCGCCTCCCATCCGTCCGGTTTGGCGCTCCTTTCACCGCATCGGTAGAATGCGGCGATGAACGACGACATCTCCCTGCTGCTCAATTCCCTCAACGATGCCCAGCGCCAGGCCGTGGCCGCGCCCCTGGGTCGCCAACTGGTCCTGGCCGGTGCCGGCTCGGGCAAGACCCGGGTGCTGGTGCACCGCATCGCCTGGCTGATCCAGGTCGAGCGCGCCTCGCCGCACTCCATCCTCTCGGTGACCTTCACCAACAAGGCCGCCGCCGAGATGCGCCACCGCATCGAGCAATTGCTGGGCATGAGTCCGCAGGGCATGTGGGTCGGCACCTTCCACGGCCTGGCCCACCGTCTGCTGCGTGCCCACTGGCAGGAAGCGGGGCTGTCGCAGAATTTCCAGATCCTCGACAGCGATGACCAGCAGCGCATCGTCAAGCGGGTGATCCGCGAACTGGGCCTCGACGAGCAGCGCTGGCCAGCGCGCCAGGCGCAGTGGTTCATCAATGGCCAGAAGGACGAGGGCCTGCGGCCGCAGCACATCCAGGCCGCCGGTGACCTCTTCCTCAGCACCATGCGCAGCATCTACGAAGCCTACGAGGCGGCCTGCGCCCGTGCCGGGGTGATCGACTTCTCCGAGCTGTTGCTGCGCGCCCTGGATCTCTGGCGCAACAATCCCAGCCTGCTGGAACACTACCAGCGGCGCTTCCAGCATCTCTTGGTGGACGAATTCCAGGATACCAACGCCGTCCAGTACGCCTGGCTCAAGCACCTCGCCCAGAATGGTGCCAGTCTCATGGTGGTGGGCGACGACGACCAGTCCATCTATGGCTGGCGCGGTGCCAAGATCGAGAACATCCAGCAATTCAACGAGGACTTCTCGGCGGAGATCATCCGCCTGGAGCAGAACTACCGCTCCACCGACACCATCCTCAAGGCCGCCAACGGTCTGATCGCCCACAACTTCGGCCGGCTCGGCAAGGAATTGTGGACCGATACCGGCGAAGGCGAGGCCATCACCCTCTATGCCGGCTTCAACGAGCACGACGAGGCGCGCTACATCGTCGAGACCATCGAGAGCGAGTTCAAGAAGGGCACCCGGCGCAGCGAGATGGCCATCCTCTACCGTTCCAACGCCCAGTCGCGGGTGCTGGAAGAGGCACTGCTGCGCGAGAAGATCCCCTATCGCATCTATGGCGGCCTGAGGTTCTTCGAGCGTGCCGAAATCAAGAACGCCATGGCCTACCTGCGGCTGATCCAGCATCGCCATGACGACGCAGCTCTGGAGCGAGTGATCAACGTGCCGCCGCGGGGCATCGGTGAAAAGACCGTGGAAGCGCTGCGCACCGCCGCGCGTGCCCAGAACACCTCGCTATGGCAGGCGCTGCACGACCTGGTCGGCGCCCGCGCCGTGTCCGGTCGCGCCGCCTCGGCGCTCAACGTCTTCGTCGAGCTGGTCGATACCCTGGCGCTCAAGGCCGAGGACCTGTCCCTGCACAATCTGGTGCAGCAGATCATCGAACAGACCGGCCTGGTCACCTTCCACAAGGAAGAAAAGGGCGAAAAGGGGCAGGCTCGGGTGGAAAACCTGGAAGAACTGGTCAGCGCCGCCCGCTCCTTCGACTTCAGCGGCGACGAGGAGATGACGCCCCTGGCGGCCTTCCTCGACCACGCGGCGCTGGAGTCCGGCGATACCCAGGCCGACAGCCATGAAGACAGCGTCCAGTTGATGACCCTGCACAGCGCCAAGGGCCTGGAATTCCCCCTGGTGTTCCTGGCTGGCATGGAGGAAGGGCTGTTCCCGCACAAGATGAGCCTGGAAGAGCCTGGCCGGCTGGAAGAGGAACGCCGCCTGGCCTATGTCGGCATCACCCGCGCCATGCACCGGCTGGTGATGAGCTATGCGGAAACCCGCCGGCTCTATGGCAGCGAGACCTACAACAAGGTCTCGCGCTTCGTCCGCGAGGTACCGGACGGGCTGATCCAGGAGGTGCGGCTGTCCAATGCGGTCAAGCAGCCCTTCGCCGGCAGCCGTCCCAACCTCTTCGCCCAGGCACCGGTGCCGGAAACCACCTTCAGCCTCGGCCAGCCGGTGCGTCATGCCCTGTTCGGCGACGGTGTCATCCTCAACTACGAGGGCTCCGGCGCCCATGCCCGGGTGCAGGTGAACTTCAAGTCCGAAGGCAGCAAGTGGCTGATGGTGAGCTACGCCAAGCTCGAACCGCTCTAGGCGATGACCAGTTCCTGGCTGTTCTGGGCGCTCCTGGCAGCGGCCTTCGCCGCGCTCACGGCCATCTTCGGCAAGCTCGGCGTGGAACAGGTCAACGCCGACTTCGCCACCCTGTTACGCACCCTGGTGGTCGTGGTGGTCCTAGCGGCCATCGTCCTGGCTACCGGGCAGGCGCAACCCCTGGCCAGCATCGCCGGCCGTAGCTATCTGTTCCTGCTGCTCTCGGGCGTGGCCACCGGCTTGTCCTGGCTGTGCTACTACCGCGCGCTCAAGCTGGGCCCGGCCTCGCTGGTGGCGCCGGTGGACAAGTTGAGCGTGGTGCTGGTGGCGATCTTTGGTGTGGCGCTGCTGGGCGAGCGCCTGGACCTGCGCCAGTGGTGCGGCATCGCCGCCATTGGCGGGGGCGTACTGCTGCTTGCCTGGCGACCTTGAAGGGGCGCAGGAAAAGGGCCTGACCGCCGGTGGGAGATTGCCGGAAGGCAGAAAGCGGCCAAGCCCATTTCCTGCATTGCGCATTCCTTTGCCATCGACCCGCTTATTCAAACGAGCGACTTAGAGCGATTCTGCCGCGTCGATCCCCAGCCGGCAATGGCTGGATTGCGCAAAAGCGGCCTAATGATGTCCGCCCTTGTCCTGCTCCAGGGTTTCGATGAAGGCGATCTGCAGCCGCGAGTGGACGCGAATGAACCAGCGCCACAGCACCGCGATCACCACCACCGCGACCAGGCCGATCAGCAGCAGCAGCTCGCCGCGCGGCAGGATGCTGCTACTCAAGGCCGCGAGTAGCACCAGGATGCCGGCCAGCGACAGTAGCGGGATGAATTCGCTGACCAGTCGCCGTACCGGCTGGGTATAGCGCCCGGCCTGGTTCTGTCGCACGCTGAGTTCGGCCATCAGCATGGCCAGCGCCTTGAGCTTGCGATAGGCGGCGATCAGGCAAGGCAGTGAGAGCAGCAGCGCCCCACCCCAGATGCAGGCCTTCTGCAGATCGGGATCGGCGATCCAGGTGCTGAGCCAGCCCGCCAGCCCGCCGGCGAAATAGGCGCCGCCCAGGAAGATGGCGATGACCAGCGACAGGTTGATGCCGACCTGCAGCAGGATGCGCCTCATCATGCCGGCCAGGACCGCCTTCTCGCCCTGGGGCTGGATACTGCGCAGCCATTCGCCATAGATACCCAGCACCCGTTGCATGGGCTGCGGCAGCCAACGCCCGATCCACAGCGCCAGTGGATCGGCGGCCTTGATCAGATAGGGGGTGAGCAGCGTGGTGACCGCCGAGACGGCCACCGCCACCGGATAGAGGAAGTGACTGGTGACGCCCAGGGTGATTCCCAGGGTGGCGATGATGAAGGAGAACTCGCCGATCTGCGCCAGGCCCATGCCGACCCGCAGCGAGGTCCGACCGTCGTTGCCGGCGATCAGGGTTCCCAGGCTGCAGGCAAGGATCTTGCCCAGCACCACGACGACACTGATCACGGTGATCGGCCAGGCGTATTCCACCAACACCTTGGGATCGAGCAGCAGGCCGATGGCGACGAAGAAGATGGCGCTGAACATGTCGCGCAGCGGCTCCACCAGCTTCTCGATCTGCAGCAGCTGGCGCGACTCGGCCATGATGGCGCCGATCAGGAAGGCGCCCAGCACCACGCTGTATTCCAGCTTGGCCACCAGCAGGCAGAAACCGAAGCACAGCCCCAGCACCGTGATCAGCAGCATCTCGTTGCTTTCGAAGGTGGCCACGTAGGCCAGCAGGCGCGGTACCAGCAGGATGCCGACCACCAGCGCCACGATCATGAACAGACTCAGTTTGCCGAGGGTCGAGGCCACTGCGCCCGGCTCCACCGAGCCGCTCACCGCCAGGCCCGACAGCAGGGCGATGATGCCGATGCCGAGGATGTCCTCGACGATCAGCACGCCGAAGATCTGCTGGGCGAAGCGCTCGTGCTTCATCTTCAGTTCGTTGAGCGCCTTGACGATGATGGTGGTCGAGGAGATGGCCAGGATGGCGCCGAGGAACAGCGAATCCATGTGCGACCAGCCGAACATCTGCCCCACTTGGTAACCCAGCCAGAGCATCAGGCTGATCTCCAGGAAGGCGGCGATGAAGGCCGTGGCGCCTACGCGGAACAGCTTGCGCAACGAGAATTCCAGGCCGAGGCTGAACATCAGGAAGATCACCCCCACCTCGGCGAGGGTCTTGATGCTTTCTTCGTCGTGGATCAGACCGAATGGCGGTGTATGGGGTCCGATGATGAAGCCGGCGAGGATGTAGCCCAGGACGACGGGTTGCTTGAGGCGGTGGAAGAGGATGGTCACCACGCCGGCCACCAGCATGATGACGGCCATGTCCTGGATAAAAGCTAGAGCATGCATCGGCCGGGCCCTCCTATGACGGGCCGGGTTATCTCCCGACACCTGCGCTGACTGGAGTCCAAGACTAGCATCTGCAAACTCTTGTGACGGATTTTGCAAAAATCTGTAATAGATTGATGTGGCTAGAGATTTTGCGCTGTCCGCGGGGGCGACGTTGGTGGCCCAGGCGGCGAGCGCAAAGGGCAAAATACCGAAACAATTCACGCTGGCTGTACTTGACCGGGCAGCGCAAGATGTATCCAACACCAGACTCTTCACAGAGAGAACACCACATGCAACGCCTGATGAGCTTCTTCATGATCCTGTGCCTGGGCCTCACGCTCAGCCTGGACGCCAACGCCAAGCGCATGGGCGGCGGCAAGTCCGCTGGCGCCGCGCCCATTCACCAGACCCGCCAGGCCGCGCCGCCGCAGCAGCCGGGCATGGCCGCGCCCGCTGCTGGTGCTGGCGCCGCCGCTGCCGCCCGTCCCAGTGGCGCCTCGCGCTGGCTCGGCCCGCTGGCCGGTATCGCCGCCGGTGGCCTGCTGGCCTCCATGTTCATGGGTGACGGCTTCGAAGGCTTCCAGTTCTTCGACTTCCTGATCCTCGCGCTCATCGCCTTCGTGATCTTCCGCCTGATCGCCCGTCGCAAGCAGCAGGCCGGTCCGCAGCCTGCCGTGGCCGGTCATGCGCCCATGCAGCGTGAGATGCCCAACCAGCCCACCAATGGCGGTCTGTTCGGGGGTGCCACTGCTGGCGCCGCGCCGGTGATCAACGCGCCGAGCTGGTTCAATGCCGAGCGCTTCGTGGCCGCCGGTCGTGATCACTTCATGAGCCTGCAGCAGCACTGGGACGCCAACGAGATGGACAAGATCTCCGAATTCGTCACCCCGCAGATGCTGCAATGGCTGCGTGACGAGCGCGCCGCGCTGGGCGAAGGCTTCCAGTCCACCTACATCGAGAACCTGAACGCCACCCTGGACGGTGTCGAGGATCTGCAGGGCAAGACCATCGCCACCATCACCTTCAACGGTGTGTCCAAGGAATCGCGTTTCGACCAGGGCCAGCCGTTCAGCGAAAGCTGGCGCATGGAGCGCATGGCCGGCGAGAACCAGCCTTGGCTGCTGGCCGGTATCCGCCAGAACGCCTGATAACGGCGCTTTACCCGAAAGCCCGGCTCTACGCCGGGCTTTTTCATGGGCGTCGCCTGCCGAACATCTCTCGAAACCGCTATCAAGTCCGTACGGAAGCTGCCGTTATCCCGGACTGAACTGCTAACCTTGCGCGCCTCTTTCCCTTTATCCGGCGCGCATTCCGAGAGAGGCCTGCTATGGAAGACGTCATCGAACGCCTGCGTGAAGAAAACGAACCCGTTCCCGTACCCCTGGAGCTGCCCGACGAAGACCTGCTGGTCGAGATCGAGGAAGAACTGCTCATCAGCCTGCCACCGGAATTCCGCGAATTCCTGCTGACCGTCAGCGACGTGGTCTATGGCCGTATCGAACCGGTGACCGTCACCGATCCCCAGTCCCATACCTATCTGCCGGAAGTGGCTGCCACCGCCTGGGACGAAGGCCTGCCGCGGGAGTACATCCCTCTCTGCGCCAGCGACGATGGTTACTACTGCGTCAGCCAGGAAGGCGAGGTACTGTTGTGGGAAGACGGTGACCTGACCGACGAGTCCTGGGATTCGGTCTGGATCTGGGCTCGCGACGTCTGGTTGGAAAGCTGACCGAGCCGGTACTGAACGACCTTGCCTGACACGGGTCTGGATAAGGCCATCACTCCGGAGGAAGCGTCATGAGCACTCCCGTCGTCCTGATCACCGGTGCCGCGGGCGGCCTCGGCCGCGCCCTGGCGCAACGCTTCGCCCAGAGTCGCTGGCGCGTCGCCGCCGCCGACCGCGATGCCGAGGGCCTACACGGACTCAACGGCATCGTCGGCCTGGATTCCAGCGTGACCGCCGATATCTCCAGCGCCGAAGGCTGCCGCTCCCTGGTCAGCAAGGTCATGGCCCGCACCGGGCGCCTGGACGCCCTGATCAACGCGGCCGGCATCTGGCGCGAAGGCGAGGTGGAGACCTTTACCGAGGACGACTACGACCTGGTGATGGCGGTCAATCTCAAGGCCACCTTCTTCATGTGCTCGGCGGCCATCCCCTTCCTCAAGGAAAATCGCGGCGTCATCATCAACGTCGCCAGCGGGGCCGGGCGCCAGCCCATCGCGGGCGCCGCGGCCTATGGCGCCGCCAAGGCGGCAGTGCGTTTCTTCAGCCAGAATCTGGCGGTAGAGCTGGCGCGCGATGGCGTGCGGGTCAATGCCGTCTCGCCGGGCGACATCGATACGCCCATGCTGGACTTTCAGGCCGCCCACTATGGCAGCGGCGACCCGGCCGGTTATCGTCGCAATCTGCTCAATCGCTACCCCCAGGGCGATACCGCTCGCTTCATCCAGCCGGAGGAAGTGGCTGAGTTTGTCTATTTCCTCTGTCAGCCCCAGGCGGCGGCCATTTCCGGTGCCGACCTGCCCATCGACTTCGGGCTCTCCGCCGGCCGTTGATGGCTGTGACAGACGGCGCCGTTGCGCCGTCTACAGGATTTTCCCCCCTCGAGGATTCGCCCATGGAAGCCGGCAACCACCAGTTGAGCATGACCATCCTGATGACCCCGGACCTGGCCAACTTTTCCGGCAATGTCCACGGCGGCGCCCTGCTCAAGCACCTCGACGAAGTGGCCTACGCCTGTGCCAGCCGCTATGCCGGACGCTATGTGGTGACCCTCTCGGTGGATCAGGTGATCTTTCGCGAGCCGGTGCATGTCGGCGAATTGGTGACCTTTCTCGCCTCGGTGAACTACACCGGGACCACCTCGATGGAAATCGGCGTCAAGGTGATCACCGAGAACATCCAGCAGCGTTCGGTGCGCCACACCAACAGCTGTTTCTTCACCATGGTGGCGGTGGACGAGAACGGCAAGTCCTGCCCGGTCCCGCAGCTGGAACCGGTGACCGCGGACGAGAAGCGACGCTGTGTGCAGGCCCAGCAGCGCCGGCAGATCCGTCGGGAACTTCAAGAGCGCTATCAGGCACTCAAGGAAACCTTTTGAGTTTTGCCGGCTAGGTCGCCGTCGTTCGACGGCAGCGGCTCCAGGATCTGGCAATCCAAATCCTTGGAGCCAGCATGTCCCATGACACCCCTCTGATATCCACCCTGGCCATCGGCCTGGTCCTGGCCTTCGCCTTCGGCACCCTGGCCACCCGCCTGCGCCTGCCGCCCATCGCCGGCTATCTGCTTGCCGGCGTGGCCGCCGGCCCCTTCACCCCCGGCTTCGTCGCCGATCCCGAGCTGTCCAAGGAACTGACCGAAATCGGCGTCATCCTGCTGATGTTCGGTGTGGGCCTGCACTTTTCCATCAAGGATCTACTGGCGGTCAAACGCATCGCCATTCCCGGTGCCATCGTGCAGATCGCCGCCGCCACTCTCATGGGCATGGGGGTGAGCCACTTCCTGGGCTGGGGCCTGGGCAGTGGCCTGGTCTTTGGCCTGTCGCTGTCGGTGGCCAGTACCGTGGTGCTGCTGCGGGCCCTGGAAGAACGCCAGATGGTGGAAAGCCGGCGCGGACGGATCGCCGTCGGCTGGCTGATCGTGGAAGACCTGCTGATGGTGTTGGCCCTGGTGATCCTGCCGGCGCTGGCCGGGCCCCTGGGTGGCGATAGCGGCGAAGAGCCGGGCCAGAGCCTGGGGCTGGAACTGGGCCTCACCGCGCTCAAGGTGAGTGCCTTCATCGCCCTGATGCTGCTGGTGGGCCGGCGGGTCATTCCCTGGCTGCTGGCCCGGGTGGTCCGTACCGGTTCACGCGAACTCTTCACCCTGGCGACCCTGGCCATCGCCATGGGCATCGCCTATGGCTCGGCCTCGCTGTTCGGGGTGTCCTTCGCCCTGGGCGCCTTCTTTGCCGGCGTGGTGCTCAACGAATCGGAACTCAGCCATGACGCTGCGGAAAATTCGCTGCCCCTGCGCGAAGCCTTCGCCGTGCTGTTCTTCTTTTCCGTAGGTTGCCTGTTCGATCCGGAGATCCTGCTGGAGCAACCCCTGGCGGTGCTGGCGACGGTGGCGGTGATCGTCCTCGGCAAGTCCATCGCCGCGACTCTGATCGTCCTGGCCTATCGCCGCCCCCTGAGCGTGGCCCTGACCATCGCCGCCAGCCTGGCGCAGATTGGCGAGTTCTCTTTCATCCTGGCCAGCCTCGGCCTATCGCTGAAACTGATCGACCAGGGCGCCCACGACCTCATCCTGGCCGCCGCCATCATCTCCATCATCCTCAATCCCCTGCTGTTCCACGGTATCGATCGCCTGCAGCCGTGGATGGAGCGCCGCGAAGGTCGTCGGCTGATCAATGCCAAGGGCAAGCACGCACCGGAACTGGACGACGAACCCGAGCAGATCGAGCAGAGCGGCCACCTGGTGCTGGTGGGCTATGGACGGGTGGGTCGCTACATCTGCGATCGCCTGGATCGCCAGGGACCGCCGCTGATCGTGATCGCGGACGAGCCGGAACACGTCACGGCGCTACGCCAGCAGGGCTTCACCGCGATCCTGGGCAACGCGACCCAGGACAAGGTGCTGGCGCGGGCCAAGCTCAAGGAGGCACGCGCCCTGCTGCTGGCGATTCCCAACGGCTTCGAGGCCGCCGAGATCGCCCGCCGCGCTCGCGAGCTGGCGCCGGACCTGCATATCCTCGCCCGTGCCCATCACGATGACGAGATCCGGCATCTGGAGAATCATGGCGTGGATGAGGTGATCATGGGCGAACGCGAGATCGCCCATGGCATGTTCCGCTATCTGGGCCTGGAGCGGCCCGGGGAACATGAGGCGGCGCCCAGGGGCTCCGCCGCTTAGCGACCTAGCGACCTAGCGGCGCTGGATCTTGAAGTTGAAGGTCTTGGTGGCCTTGCGCGGCACGATCTGACCGCCGGAAACCCGGGGGGCGAAGCGCCATTCGCCCAGCACGTCGAGCACGGCGCGCTCCAGTTGCTTGTTGGAGGCTTCCAGTACCTGGATGTCAGCCAGTCGACCGTCGGCGGTCACGGTGAACATCACCCTTACTTCGCCGCCCACGCCGCGGCGACGCAGCATTTCCGGATACTCCGGCGGTGTCATCTTGATCGGCCGGATGTCGGCGTCGTCGATACTGCCAGTGGGCAGGCCGGCGGTCTTTGGCGGACCGGAAGGCGCGACGGCCGGTGCCGGCTGACTGGGCGCAGCTGTTGCCGCCGGTGCTGGTGACGGCGTCGCCTGGGCCACGGGCTCCGGGGCCGGTTCGACCTTTTTCGGCAGCGGCTTCTGCTGGCTGTGCTCGACCGGCTTGGGCTTCGGCTTGGGTTTGGGCTTCTCCACCACCGGCTTGGGTGGCTCCACCGGTTTCGGCGGTTCCACGGGCTTGGGCGGCTCCGGTGGCGGCGGTTCGGGTTGCGGTGGCGGCGGCGCGGGCGGTGCCGGGGTTGGCGCAGGCGGCTCGGGAACCGGCTTGGGCAATTGGATGAAGCTGACCTGCATGGGCTCATCGCCCTTGGCGATCTTCAACTCTGGCGGCGCCTGAACCACCATGAACAAGGCCACCGCCATGCTGGCGTGCATGATCAACGACAGCGCCGAGGCAGTGCCCCAGCCGCGGCCGCGCGGTAGCTGCTCGCCCGGCTCGGCCGCACCAACCGGGGTCAGCACCGGCGTCACGATCTCTTCGTTACGCTCGGGCATGCGGAACGACAGGATGGTGGCCGAGGGTTCGCTACGCTTGGCATTGACCCCCGCCACGGGCTCCACGTCACCTGCCAGGGCGGCCCTGACGGGACCCTGAACGGATTCCACCTCATCACCGTCGGAACGCGCAGCAACTACGAGAGGTTCAGGCTTGGCAAGGGACGTTGGAGCCATGGGAGCTATACGCAGAGGAAGTAAATTTAATAATCATTATCATTAACTGAAAAGATTTGGCAACCTCAAATGTCGCGAATGGTGCCGCGCAGGCCTTTTTCGAGCGCCTCTAGGTCCGGCATCTCATCCAGGATCAACTCCAGCCGATTGTCGCGGCGCCACAGGGTCGACTCCCAATCGCCCTGCTCAGCTACACCATTGTAGGCCTGCCAACCATCCGCCAACTGCAGGACCGCCTTCAGCCTGAGCAGCCCGGGGAGACCACCCAGCAGGGCCAGCAACGCCGGGCCATCGAAGCGGTGGCTGGGATGCCAGCGCCAACCGACGGCATGGTGTCCTTCCTGGGTATGGCTAAAGCGCAGCGGGCGCCCGGGTAGCAACAGTGCCTGGGGACTGGAAGCCACTCCGAGCTGGGGTACCTCATGGTCAGCCGACGCCTCACCGTCAACCAAAGGCAGTTCGGCCAGGGTGATCCGCCCGCCTTCGGTCCAATACAGTGGCCGGTCGCCCAGTCGCGCAGGCAAGCCCGTCCGATCCAGGCCGGCGCTCTTGTTGAGCACGATCAGACCAGCCTGCTCCAGTGCCTGTTGTTGGGCCTCAGGCAGGGCCTGGCCTGCCAGTAGTTGTCCGGCATCCACCACCCAGATCAGGGGTTGCAGAGTCAGTACCCCGGTCCAGGGCGGCGCCTGGAGTTGCCGATAGAGGCTGGCGGGATGGCCCAGGCCGGAAGGCTCGATGAACAGCCGCTGCGGTCGCGCGCGCCGGAGCAACCGGGTGAGGGCTACCTGCAGGGGCACGCCTTGGACGCAGCACAGGCAACCACCCGGGACCTCGGCGATACTCAGGCCCGCATCATCGCGAGTCATGAGCGCAGCGTCGAGACCGACCTGGCCGAATTCGTTGACCAGGATCGCCCAACGCTCATTGGCGGGACGCTGGGCGAACAGCTGGCGGATCAGGGTGGTCTTGCCGGCGCCCAGGGGACCGGCGATCACATGGGTCTTGATATCGGCGAGGCGCATGGCGAGAGGTCGGATGCTAGAGTGGCGATTTCATCAGGGAGATGGGCTGGAATGTGGCGATTGCTGATGACTCTGCTGCTGTTGCCGTCGTTGGCGCTCGCCGATGCCTGCGTGATCCGCAGTCGCCAGGGCAGTGTGGACGTGCAGGTCTGCCAGAGCAATATCGACATCCCCGCCCAGCTGTTCCGCGACGGCTTCTGCCATCCGCAACTCAAGGACCAGCAGACCGAGGTCCACTTCGTCGACCGCTGCCCGGTCGGTGAGATCGGCATCTGTCAGGGCGCACGCAGCCCGGGCGTGCCCTACCGACAGAATATCCACTACTACGGCGAACCTGGCGACGGCCGCTTCCTGGCCGTCGCCTGCCGGCAGCAGAATCAGGGCAACTGGCGCGTGCCCTGAGGTTCCACGTGGAACCGTTTATTCCACGGTCACCGACTTGGCCAGGTTACGCGGCTGGTCCACGTCGGTGCCCTTGAACACGGCTACGTGATAGGACAGCAGCTGCAGCGGTATGGTGTAGAGGATCGGCGACAGGGCATCGTGGATATGCGGCATGGGCACGATGCGGGTGCCTTCGCCTTCCTCGAAGGCCGCGCGCTCGTCGGCGAAGACGATCAACTGGCCACCCCGCGCCCGTACCTCCTGCAGGTTGGACTTGAGCTTTTCCAGCAACTCGTTGTTGGGCGCAACCGTCACCACCGGCATATCGGCGTCGACCAGGGCCAGGGGACCATGCTTGAGCTCACCGGCCGGATAGGCCTCAGCGTGGATGTAGGAGATCTCCTTGAGCTTGAGCGCCCCCTCCATGGCCACCGGGTACTGCTCGCCACGTCCGAGGAACAGGGTGTGGTGCTTTTCAGCAAAGGATTCCGCCAGCTTTTCCACGGTCTTGTCCATGGCCAGGGCTTCGTCCAGGCGCGCCGGCAGGCGGCGCAACTCGGCCACCAGTTCGGCTTCGATGCCGGCATCCAGGCGTTGCTGGCAGCGGCCCAAGCTCAGGGTCAGCAGGAGCAGCGAAACCAGCTGGGTGGTGAAGGCCTTGGTCGAAGCCACGCCGATCTCGGGACCGGCCTGGGTCAAAAAGCTCAACTGGGATTCGCGCACCAGCGAGCTGGTCGCCACGTTGCAGATCGCCAGGCTGCTCAGATAGCCGGATTGCTTGGCCATGCGAAGGGCCGCCAGGGTATCGGCGGTCTCGCCGGACTGAGAGATGGTGACGAACAGGGTGTCCGGGCTGACGGCGACGCGGCGATAGCGGAATTCGCTGGCCACCTCCACCTGGCAGGGAATGCCCACGTATTCCTCGATCCAGTAGCGCGCGACCGAACCGGCATGGAAGCTGGTGCCGCAGGCGACGATCTGGACCTGACGGACCTTGGCGAACAACTCGGAGGCCGCCGGACCAAAGGCTTCGGGCAGCACCTGACCTTCGCCGAGGCGCCCTTCCAGGGTGCGCTGGACCACGCTGGGCTGCTCGTGGATCTCCTTGAGCATAAAGTGGCGATAGGCGCCCTTGTCGGCGGCCTCGCTGCCTTCGTGGTACTGCACCGTCTCGCGCTGTACCGGCTCGCCATCCACATTCCAGAGATTGACCTGATCCAGGTGGATCTCGGCTACGTCGCCCTCTTCCAGGTAGACGAAGCGGTCGGTCACCTGGCGCAGCGCCAGTTGGTCGGAGGCCAGGTAGTTCTCGCCAAGGCCGAGGCCGATCACCAGGGGACTGCCGCTGCGGGTCGCCACCAGGCGATCCGGCTGCTGGCGCCAGACCGCCGCCAGGCCGTAGGCACCGTGCAGCTCCTTGACCGCTGCCTTGAGCGCCATGGTCAGGTCGCCACTGTCCTGCAGCTTGAGGTGCAGCAGGTGAACGATGACCTCGGTATCGGTCTGGGAGGTGAAGACATACCCCTGAGCCTTGAGCTGGGCGCGCAGGGTTTCGTGGTTCTCGATGATGCCGTTGTGCACCACCGCCACGTCACCCTGGGAGAAATGCGGGTGGGCATTGGCTTCGGTGGGTGCACCGTGGGTAGCCCAGCGGGTGTGGGCGATGCCCAGGCGACCGGCCAGGGGGTCGGCCAGCAGGGCCGCTTCCAGTTCGCTGACCTTGCCGATACGGCGCAGGCGCTGCAACTCGCCCTGGGCATCCAGCAACGCCAGGCCGGCACTGTCGTAACCGCGGTATTCCAGGCGCTTGAGACCCTCGACCAGAATGGCGGTGATGTTACGCTCGGCAATGGCGCCGACGATTCCACACATGCTTACCTCCCGTTGCCGGTCTTATCCACAGCGACCCGACTGGGCCGGCTGTGGATGACCTGATTGTCTAGTTGTCCACCGGGGCGCAGATGACCTGCACCCCGCGAGTTTCGATCGCCCGGGCCGCTTCGGCGGGCAGTCGCTCATCGGTGATGAGCACATCCACTCTTTCCCAAGGTAGTTCCAGATTGGGAATTCGCCTGCCCAGCTTGCTCGCTTCGGCCATGACCACTACCTCCCGCGCCACCTCGGCCATCACCCGCGACAGCGACAGGTGCTCGTTGAAGGTGGTGGTGCCCCGCTCCGGATCGAGGCCGTCGGCGCCGATGAACAGCTGGTCGAAATCGTAGGATCTGAGCACCTGCTCGGCGACCTGGCCCTGGAAGGATTCCGAATGCGGATCCCAGGTGCCACCGGTCATCAGCAGCATGGGCTCCTGCTCCAGCTCGCGCAGCGCCATGGCCACCTGCAGGGAATTGGTCATGACCACCAGCCCGGGGCGGCGATCGAGCTGGGGAATCAGCGCCGCCGTGGTGCTGCCGCAGTCGATGATGATCCGTGCATGTTCGCGCAGGCGCTGGGCCGCGGCCCGGGCGATGGCCTGCTTGAAGGGCGACGCCTGAGGCGGTGCCTCGGCCAGCAGTTCCTGGGGCATGGCCACCGCGCCGCCGTAACGACGCAGGAGCAGGCCATTGCGCTCGAGGGCGGCCAGGTCCTTGCGGATGGTGACCTCGGAGGTCTCCAGCTGACGGGCCAGCCCGTCCACGCTGACCTCGCCCTGCTCCTGAAGCTGGGCGAGGATGGCATGACGGCGCTGTGCGGTATTGCGACGGGTCATAAATTTCGATTCGAAAGATAATGGATCGAATCAAAACCTAATAGCGAGCGGCCGTCAAGTCTTGGGGGCCTTCTTCGGTCGCTGCCAGCCGGTCTTGTTGACTTGGCGGGCCCGCCCCAGCGCCAGGGTATCCTCTGGTACATCCGCAGTGATGACCGAACCTGCAGCGGTAGTTGCCCCCGCACCCAGGGTAACCGGCGCTACCAGGGAACTGTTGGAACCCACGAAGACGTCCGCGCCGATTTCGGTTCGAAACTTGTTGGCGCCATCGTAGTTGCAGGTGATAGTGCCTGCCCCTATGTTGCTGTCTGGACCTATGCTGGCATCACCCAGGTAGCTCAGGTGCCCGGCCTTGGCGCCGGCCTGCAAATGGGCGTTCTTCAGTTCGACGAAGTTACCCACATGGGCCTTGCTGCCCAGTTCGCTGCCGGGTCGCAGGCGAGCGAAGGGACCGACGTCGGCGCCCTCCCCTACCACGGCACCATCCAGATGACTGTTGGCCTTGATGATGGCGCCGCGTTTGAGGACGCTGTCCTTGATCACGCAATTCGGGCCGATGCTCACGCCATCTTCCAGCACTACCCGACCTTCGAGGATGACGTTGACATCGATGGAGACGTCGCGGCCGGCCTCGACCTCGCCGCGCTGATCGAAGCGCAGGGGATCCAGCAGGGTCACGCCCTGCAGCATCAGGCGCTCGGCGGCACGCTGCTGGAAGTGCCGCTCCAGCTGCGCCAGTTGCCGGCGATCATTGGCGCCCTGGACCTCCATGGCGTCCGCCGGCTGGCTGGTGGCGATGGTCAGGCCATCCGCCACTGCCAGGGCGATGACGTCGGTCAGGTAATACTCGCCCTGAGCGTTGCTGTTGGACAGGCGGCCCAACCAGTCCGCCAGCCGCCGACCCGGCACCGCGAGGATGCCGGTATTGCCTTCGCGAATAGCACGCTGGGCGTCGCTGGCATCCTTGTGCTCGACGATGGCGGTTACCCGCCCCTGGTCATCGCGCAGGATGCGGCCATAGCCGGTGGGATCGTCCAGCTCCACGGTCAAAAGCGCCAGGTGCTGGTCATCCACCTGCTGCAGCAGGCGTTGCAGGGTCTCGGTCTGGATCAGGGGGACATCGCCATAGAGGATCAGTACCCGCTCCGCCGTCAGCGCCGGCGCCGCCTGGGCCACGGCATGGCCGGTACCGAGCTGCTCGGCCTGGACCACGAAGCTCACGTCGTCGGCGGCCAGCTGGCTGCGAACCTGGTCGGCGCCATGGCCGATGACGACGTGGATGCCCGCCGGCTGCAGTTCGCGGGCGCGGTCGAGGACATGCCCCAGCATGCTGCGACCGGCCACGGGGTGCAGCACCTTGGGTAGAGCGGATCTCATGCGGGTGCCCTGGCCAGCAGCCAGGATGACGATTTCCAGGGACATCGGAACCTCGGAGACAGAGGGAAGAGACGGGCCGGTAACCGAAGGCGACAGGCGCCTTCCGAGTCCGACCACGCGAAATTTCTCGCCCACTTTTTGGGCGACAAAAGAAAAGGGTAGCCGAAGCTACCCTTGTCGTTACAGCCTGACCTTGCGCTTAGCGCTTGGCTTGCCGCTTGAGCTGCTGGATGGTGCGCAGCTGGGCGGCGGCTTCGGCGAGCTGAGTGGCGGCAGCGGTGTAGTCGAACTCCGTGCCCTTGTCGCTCAGGGCTGCCTCGGCGCGCTGCTTGGCTTCCAGAGCGGCAGCTTCGTCGATGTCACCGGCGCGGCTGGCGGTATCGGCCAGCACTTCGACGACATTCGGCTGCACTTCCAGAAAACCGCCGGAGATGTAGAACACCTCCTCGGCGCCCCCGGCCTTGACCAGGCGGATGGGGCCCGGTTTCAGATCGGTGAGCAGCGGCGCATGGCCCGGGGCGATACCCAGATCACCCAGGTGGCCGTGGGCGATGATCATCTCCACCGCGCCGGAGAAGATTTCCCCTTCCGCGCTGACGATGTCGCATTGGACTGTCTTGGCCATAGCGTGCCTCTAAGAGCGCCCGTTGCCGGGCGCGGCAGTTACAGTTTCTTGGCTTTCTCGATGGCTTCGTCGATGCCGCCGACCATGTAGAACGCCTGCTCGGGCAGGTGATCGTAGTCGCCACGCAGGATCCCGGAGAAGCCGGCGATGGTGTCCTTGAGGGACACGTACTTGCCGGGCGAACCGGTGAAGACTTCGGCCACGAAGAACGGCTGGGACAGGAAGCGCTGGATCTTACGCGCGCGGGATACCAGCTGCTTGTCGGACTCGGACAGTTCGTCCATGCCCAGGATCGCGATGATGTCCTTCAGCTCCTTGTAGCGCTGCAGCACGTACTGGACGCCGCGAGCGGTGTCGTAGTGCTCCTGGCCGATCACGTTCGGGTCCAGCTGGCGCGAGGTGGAGTCCAGGGGATCGACCGCCGGGTAGATACCCAGGGAGGCGATGTCACGGGACAGAACCACGGTGGCGTCCAGGTGGGCGAAGGTGGTCGCCGGGGACGGGTCGGTCAAGTCATCCGCCGGGACGTAAACGGCCTGTACGGAGGTGATCGAACCCAGCTTGGTGGAGGTGATGCGCTCCTGCAGGACACCCATCTCTTCGGCCAGGGTCGGCTGGTAGCCCACCGCGGACGGCATACGACCCAGCAGCGCGGACACTTCGGTACCGGCCAGGGTGTAGCGGTAGATGTTGTCGACGAACAGCAGGACGTCACGGCCTTCGTCACGGAATTTCTCGGCCATGGTCAGACCGGTCAGGGCCACGCGCAGACGGTTGCCCGGCGGCTCGTTCATCTGGCCATAGACCAGGGCGACCTTGTCCAGAACGTTGGAGTCCTTCATCTCGTGGTAGAAGTCGTTCCCTTCACGGGTACGCTCGCCCACGCCGGCGAACACGGAATAACCGCTGTGCTCGATGGCGATGTTACGGATGAGTTCCATCATGTTGACGGTCTTGCCCACGCCGGCGCCGCCGAACAGGCCGACCTTGCCGCCCTTGGCGAAGGGGCAGACCAGGTCGATGACCTTGATGCCGGTTTCCAGCAGGTCGTTACCACCTGCCTGCTCGGCATAGGACGGGGCCTTGCGGTGGATTTCCCAACGCTCTTCCTCGCCGATGGGGCCGGCTTCGTCGATGGGGTTGCCCAGCACGTCCATGATGCGGCCGAGGGTCTTGACGCCGACCGGGACCTTGATGGCCTCGCCGGTGTTGCCGACGTTCAGGCCGCGCTTGAGGCCTTCGGTGCTACCCATGGCGATGGTACGGACCACGCCGTCACCCAGCTGCTGCTGGACTTCCAGAGTGGTTTCGGCACCCTGCACCTTGAGGGCGTCAAAGACGCGCGGTACCGCGTCGCGCGGGAATTCCACGTCGATCACGGCGCCGATGATTTGTACGATACGTCCGCTACTCATTTCGCGTTCCTCGAATGTTTAAGCTGTCCGTCAGACCGCGGCGGCGCCGCCGACGATTTCCGAAATTTCTTGGGTGATCGCAGCCTGGCGAGCCTTGTTGTAGACCAGCTGCAGCTCCTTGATGAGATCGCCGGCGTTGTCGGTGGCGTTCTTCATCGCGATCATCCGCGCGGCCTGTTCGCTGGCAGCGTTCTCGACCACGGCCTGGTACACCTGGGATTCCACGTAGCGCACCAGCAGACCGTCGAGCAGGGTCTTGGCGTCGGGCTCGTAGAGATAGTCCCAATGCTTGCCTTGCAGCTCACCGCCCTCGGCCGGCACCAGGGGCACCAGCTGCTGGATGGTCGGCTTTTGGGTCATGGTGTTGACGAAGACGTTGGACACCACGTACAGACGGTCGATACGGCCGTTCAGGTAGGCATCCAGCATCACCTTGATGCTGCCGATCAGATCGCCGATCGCCGGGGCTTCGCCGAGGTGGCTGATGGCCGCGACCACGTTGCCGCCGAAGCTGCGGAAGAAGGAGGCACCCTTGGCCCCGATCACCGCCAGATCGATTTCCACACCCTTGCCGCGCTGGTCGCTCATGTCGCGGACCAGAGCCTTGAACAGGTTGGTGTTCAGACCACCGGCCAGACCCCGATCGGAGCTGACCACGATGTAACCGACGCGCTTGACCTCGCGTTCCACCATGAAGGCATGGCGGTACTCGGGGTTGGCGTTGGCCAGGTGGCCGATCACAGCGCGGATGCGCTCGGCATAAGGCTTGCTGGCAGCCATGCGGGCCTGAGCCTTACGCATCTTGCTGACCGCAACCTTTTCCATGGCGCTGGTGATCTTCTGTGTGCTTTTGATGCTCGCGATCTTGCCGCGAATCTCTTTTGCGCCTGCCATGTGACACCTATCGGGTTGGCAAACGGGGGCTGGCGCCCCCGTCGCGGCTTACCAGGTTTGCGTGGCCTTGAACTTCTCGATTCCCGCCTTGATGCCGGCGTCGATCTCGTCGTTGAAGTCGCCCTTCACGTTGATCTTGGCCATCAGGTCGGCGTGATCGCGGTTGAAGTAGGCGATCAGGGCCTGCTCGAAGCTACCGATCTTGTCCAGGGACACATCGCTCAGGAAACCACGCTCGGCGGCGTACAGGCTCAGGGACATCTCGGCGATGGACATGGGCGCGTACTGCTTCTGCTTCATCAGCTCGGTGACGCGCTGACCATGCTCGAGCTGCTTGCGGGTGGCTTCGTCCAGGTCCGAGGCGAACTGGGCGAAGGCCGCCAGTTCACGGTACTGGGCCAGCGCGGTACGGATACCGCCGGACAGCTTCTTGATGATCTTGGTCTGGGCCGCACCACCCACACGGGATACCGAGACACCGGCGTTGACCGCCGGGCGGATGCCCGAGTTGAACAGGCCGGCTTCCAGGAAGATCTGGCCGTCGGTGATGGAGATCACGTTGGTCGGAACGAAGGCGGACACGTCGCCGGCCTGGGTCTCGATGATCGGCAGCGCGGTCAGCGAGCCGGTCTTGCCGGTCACGGCGCCGTTGGTGAACTTCTCGACGTAGTCGGCGGAGACGCGGGACGCGCGCTCGAGCAGACGGCTGTGGAGATAGAACACGTCGCCGGGATAGGCTTCACGGCCCGGCGGACGACGCAGCAGCAGGGAGATCTGGCGATAGGCCACGGCCTGCTTGGACAGATCGTCATAGACGATCAGGGCGTCTTCACCGCGGTCGCGGAAGTATTCGCCCATGGTGCAACCCGAGTAGGGCGCCAGGAACTGCAGGGCAGCCGATTCGGACGCACTGGCTGCCACCACGATGGTGTTGTGCAGAGCGCCGTTCTCTTCCAGCTTGCGTACCACGTTGGCGATGGTCGACTGCTTCTGACCAATGGCGACGTAGACGCAGCGGATGCCGCTGTTCTTCTGGTTGATGATGGCATCGATCGCCATGGCGGTCTTGCCGATCTGACGGTCACCGATGATCAGCTCACGCTGACCACGACCAACCGGGATCATGGCATCGACGGCCTTGTAGCCGGTCTGCACCGGCTGGTCGACCGACTGACGCCAGATCACGCCCGGCGCGACCTTCTCGACGGCGTCGGTGGCGCTGGCGTTCAGCGGACCCTTGCCATCGATGGGGTTGCCCAGGGCGTCGACGACGCGACCCAGCAGTTCCGGACCGACCGGGACTTCCAGGATGCGGCCGGTGCACTTGGCGCTCATGCCTTCGGCCAGACCCAGGTAGCTACCCAGGACCACGGCGCCGACGGAGTCTTGCTCCAGGTTCAGCGCCATACCGTAGATGCCGCCCGGGAATTCGATCATTTCGCCGTACATGACGTCGGCCAGACCGAAGATCCGCACGATACCGTCGGACACGCTGACGATGGTGCCTTCGTTGCGGGCTTGCGAGGTCACGTCGAGCTTGTCGATGCGACCCTTGATGATTTCACTAATTTCGGAAGGATTGAGTTGCTGCATGCTACTGCCCCTTCAAACTCAAGGTTTCAACGCTTCGGCCAGTTGCGCGAGCTTGCCGCGAACGGAGCCATCGATTACCAAGTCGCCGGCGCGGATAACCACACCACCGATCAGGCTCGCATCCTCGGATGCATTAAGTCGCACGTGTCGACCTAGCCTTGCGCTGAGAGCCTTGGCGAGTTTGTCTTGCTGTTCTTCGCTCAGGGCGAAAGCACTGGTGACTTCCGCCTCGATGGATTTTTCCTGCTCGGCCTTGTACGCCTCGTAGATCTCGGCGATGGCCGGGAACAGGTCGATCCGGTTGTTTTCTGCCACGGTCCGAACGAAGTTCTGGGACTGTGCATCCAGCTGATCGCCACATACGTCGATGAGCAATCCGGCCTTGGCGTCCGCAGTCAACTGCGGCTGCTGAAGCAGCTGGCGCACGGTCCCATCTTGGGATACCGCGGCGAGCAGCCCGAGCGCGGCCGACCATTGGGTCAGCTGCTGCTGGGACTGTGCGAACTCGAAAGCCGCCTTGGCATAGGGCCGGGCCAGCGTGTTCAGTTCTGCCATTGGTGGCCTCGCTTAGATTTCCGCTGCCAGTCGGTCGACCAACTGGGCATGAGCATTGGCATCAACGGTCGATCCGAGGATCTTCTCGGCGCCGGCCACGGCCAGCACGCCGACGCGAGCACGCAGAGCGTCCTTCGCGGTGTTGATTTCCTGCTCGATTTCCGCCTGAGCCTGCGCCTTGATCCGGTCGCCTTCGGCACGGGCCTTGGCCTGTGCGTCCTCGACGATCTGAGCGGCACGCTTGTTGGCTTGCTCGATGATCTCGGCTGCTTGGCCCTTGGCTTCGTTCACTTTCTGGTTGGCTTGCTGCTGTGCCACTTCCAGATCACGAGCCGCGCGGTTGGCAGCGTCAAGGCCATCGGCAATCTTCTTCTCACGCTCACGCAGCGCCGAGATGATCGGCGGCCACACGTACTTCATGCAGAAGAGCACGAAGATGAAGAAGGCAACGGACTGGCCTATCAGGGTTGCATTAATGTTCACGCCAACACCTCGCTCGTTCGTTGTCCATCAGTCCTGCCTACACCCGCGAGGGTGATCAGCCGGCGATCTGACCAACGAAGGGGTTAGCGAAGGTGAAGAACAGGGCGATACCAACACCGATCATGGTCACGGCGTCGAGCAGACCGGCGACGATGAACATCTTGACTTGCAGCATCGGAACCATTTCCGGCTGACGAGCGGCGCCTTCGAGGAACTTGCCACCCAGCAGACCGAAGCCAATGGCGGTACCCAGAGCGCCCAGGCCAATCAGCAGAGCAACGGCGATCGCGGTCAAACCAACTACAGTTTCCATCTTTCCTCCCGACTTTTTTAGTCGTCTTGGTTAAGGTTGAAGCGAAAAAGTTTTCCCAAGTTACCCGGCGGACGAGGTCCTCCGGGACTCACGGCAGAACCGCCCCCGGACGCCGTCAGCAGCGTCCGGAAGCCATTCCTTAGTGACTTTCTTCGTGCGCCATCGACAGGTAGACGATGGTCAGCATCATGAAGATGAAGGCCTGCAGGGTGATGATGAGGATGTGGAACACCGCCCACGCCCACTGCAGCACGATACCCAGACCGCCCAGTGCCAGACCGTTGGCGAACATGATGGCAATCAGGATGAAGATCAGCTCGCCCGCATACATGTTGCCGAACAGTCGCAGTGCCAGCGAGATCGGCTTGGCGATCAGGGTGACGAATTCGAGCAGGAAGTTGATCGGAATCAGGATGATCTGCAGCAGCGGATTCTTGCTGCTGAAGGGGTGCAGGGTCAGCTCGCCGAAGAAACCGCCGAGACCCTTCATCTTGATGCTGTAGAAGATGATCAGGCCAAACACCGACAGGGCCATGCCCAGGGTGGCGTTCGGGTCGGTGGTGGGCACCACGCGGAAGTAGGTGTGCTCGCCGAACAGCATGCCGGCCACGGACGGCAGCCAGTCCACCGGCACCAGGTCCATCAGGTTCATCAGGAAGATCCAGACGAAGATGGTCAGGGCCAGGGGCGCGATCAGGGCGTTCTTGCCATGGAAGGTGTCACGGACGCTGCCGTCGACGAATTCCACCAGCACTTCGACGAAGTTCTGCAGGCCGCCGGGCTGACCGCTGGTGGCCTTCTTGGCGATGCTGCGGAACAGCACCAGGAAGATCAGGCCGAGGGCGACCGACCAGCCGAGGGTGTCCACGTGGAAGGCCCAGAAGCCCATTTCCTTAGCTTCAGCGGGGGTGTGGGCGAAGCTCCAGCCGTTCACCGGATGCATACCATAGGTCAGGTTCTGCAGGTGGTGCTGGATGTAGCCCGAAGCGGAGTCTGCTGCCATGTGTGCCTCGAATGCCTTAAGGTCTAGTCGGTTTTTTCAGTAGCAAGGGCGCGCCAGCATTGACCATCAGCGTCAACAGATAGACGCCGAACAGTGCAGGAGCCGAAAGCGGTTTTACCCCGGCAAACGTCAGTGCAAAGAGCACTGCCGTGAGAATCAGTTTGCCCGCCTCGCCCGAGTAGAAAGAACGGACGATGTCTCGGGCGGCATGGGCGCCGCGATAGCGGAACGCCTTGAACGAAAAATACAGATTGGGCAGCCAGGCAATCAGCCCACCCAACAATCCGGAATAACCGGCGACCTTACCGACGAAGCAATACAAGACAACGGCGGCACACGACGCGACAGCCAGTTGGACGAGCAGCAGGCGAAAGGCAGGCTGATGATGGAAGGGCAGGCGTTTGGGCGTGCGGCGGTCCATCGGCTCGAAGTCCTCTGGTGTCGGCTTAATAGTTGTTTTCACTGGCATGCTTTGTGCCGACAAAAAGCGGGCAAAGTATAGGGGCGCGCCAGGGGTGGTTCAAGCCACCCCGGACAGATTGCCTTTATTGCCGGAAGGCATTTGTGTCAGCGAATGTGCGCCAGTACGCCTTGAAGTTCGTCCAAAGAGGTATAGCGGATCACCAGTTGACCCTTGCCTTTCTCGCCATGGCGGATCTGCACGTTGGCGCCCAAACGCTCGGCCAGACGCTGCTCCAGACGGCTGATGTCCGGATCCACGGCTGGTGCCTTCTCAACCGGCTCCGTTCCGCTGAGCCACTGGCGCACCAGGGCCTCGGTCTGGCGGACGGTGAGACCCCGTGCGACAACGTGCCGCGCCCCTTCGGCCTGGCGGGCCTTGGGCAGACCGAGCAGCGCCCGGGCATGGCCCATTTCCAGCTCGCCCTTGGCCAGCAGGTCCTTGGCGTCCTCGGCCAGCGCCAGCAGGCGCAGCAGATTGGTCACGCCCGAGCGCGACTTGCCGACGGCTTCGGCCACCTGGGCCTGGGTCAGCTCGAATTCGTCCTGCAACCGCTGCAGGGCCATGGCCTCTTCCAGCGGATTGAGATTCTGCCGCTGGATGTTCTCGATCAGCGCCAGGGCGATGGCCACCTGGTCGGGGACGTCGCGCACCAGGGCGGGGATGCGGTCCAGGCCGGCCTGCTGGCTGGCACGCCAGCGGCGTTCACCGGCGATGATCTCGTAACGGCCTTCGCCGATGGCACGCACCACGATGGGCTGCATCAGCCCTTGGACGCGAATGGAGTTGGCCAGCTCTTCCAGAGCGGTCGGATCCATGTGCCGGCGCGGCTGGTACTTGCCGCGCTGGATGATGTCCACCGGCAGCGATTGCAGTTCGCTGACCGGGGTAGCGGCGGCCTGCTCCTGCAGAACCTTGACGCTGGCACCGCCGAGCAGGGCGTCGAGACCGCGGCCCAGACCTCGTTTCTTCACAGCCATGGGGATTCCTTAGGCAGTCTTGGCGACGCGAGCCGCCTTGCGCTGACGTTTGACCAGCTCGCTGGCCAGCTCCAGATAGGCCGCGGCCCCCTTGGAGCTCTTGTCGTAGACCAGCGCGGGCATGCCGTAGCTGGGGGCTTCGGCCAGGCGGACGTTGCGCGGAATGATGGTTTCGTAGAGCTCGTCGCCGAAGTGCTGCTTGAGCTGGGCGGCGACGTCGTTGGCCAGGCCGATGCGCGGATCGAACATGGTGCGCAGCAGGCCTTCGATCTTGAGCTGCGGATTCAACCGCTGGGCGATGTGCTGGATGCTGCCGATCAGATCGGTCAGGCCTTCCAGGGCGAAGTATTCGCACTGCATGGGGATGATCACGCCGTCGGCGGCCACCAGCCCGTTGATGGTCAGCATGGACAGCGACGGCGGGCAGTCGATGAGCACGTAGTCGTAGTTGTCCCGCACGGGGGCCAGAGCGTCGCGTAGGCGACTCTCGCGCCCGCTCATCTCCAGCAGCTCAACTTCCGCGGCGGTGACGTCGCGGTTCGAGGGCAGCAGCTGGTAGCCGCCGTGCTCGGAGAAGTGCATGGCGTCGAGCAGACCGCAGGCGCCGGTGAGGACGTCCAGCACCGAATGCTCCAGGGCATGCTTGTCCACCCCACTGCCCATGGTGGCGTTACCCTGGGGATCGAGGTCGATCAGCAGCACCTTGCGCCGGTTGGTGGCGGCCAGAGAAGCGGCGAGATTGATGCACGTGGTGGTCTTGCCCACCCCGCCCTTCTGGTTGGCTATCGCGTAAACCTTGGCCATGTACCGCCTTACCCCTCTCCGTTCGTGCGGCGCAGTATCAGCAAGTGCCGCTGGCCTTGGCAACCGGGAACCGCGAGGACGTGCGCCGCCGCAACTTGGAAATCCGCTGGTAGCTTGGCCAGTTCGTCGTCGGGGTGCAGCCCCTTCATCGCCAGCCACTGTGTTTGGTTGTCGCCCAGGTGGCGCGTCCAGGTGGCGAAGTCGTCGATGGCGCTGAACGCCCGCGAGACGATGCCGGTGAAGGGCGCGGCAGGCTGGTAGGCCTCGACGCGGGCGTGGACCACGTCGAGATTGGCCAGGCCCAGTTCGATCCTGGCCTGGGTCAGGAAGCGGGTCTTCTTGCCGTTGCTGTCGAGCAAGGTGAAGCGTGATTCGGGAAAGAGGATCGCCAGGGGAATGCCCGGCATGCCGCCGCCGCTGCCGACATCCAGCCACTGCCCCGCGCCTACGTAGGGGACGATGCTGAGGCTGTCCAGCAGGTGCCGCGAGACCATCTCGTTGGGATCGCGCACCGCGGTGAGGTTGTAGGCCTTGTTCCACTTGACCAGCAGGTCCAGGTAGCCCAGCAACCGCTCTTCCACGGCGGCGGTCAGGGCCACGCCGAGGGTCTCGGCGCCCTGACGCAGTTCGTTGGCTTGGATCGCGCTGGCCATCAGGCGCTGTGCTCCAGGCTGCGACCGGCGCTGCGCTTCTTGAGGTGGATCAGCAGCAGCGAGACCGCCGCTGGCGTGACGCCGGGAATGCGCGAGGCCTGCCCCAGGGTCTCGGGACGGGCCTGGGCCAGCTTGTGCTGGATCTCCTTGGACAGTCCGGAAATGCTGGCGTAGTCGAGCTCCGCGGGCAGCGCCACGGCATCGCTGGCGCGCAGTCGCTGGATCTCGTCCTGCTGGCGATCGATGTAGCCGGCGTACTTGGTCTTGATCTCGATCTGCTCGGCGACCTGGGTCTCGGCCGGCGTCTCGCCCACCGCGGCCATCAGGCCGGCATAGTCGATCTCCGGCCGGGCCAGCAGGTTCTGCAGGTTGTATTCGTGATTGAGCGGCGTGCCGAAACGCTCGGCGACCGCCGTGCCCTGGGGCGTTCCCGGACGGATCCAGGTGGCCTTGAGACGCTGCTCTTCCAGGACGATGCCCTCGCGCTTGGCTTCGAACAGCGCCCAGCGCTGGTCGTCCACCAGGCCCAGCTCGCGGCCCTTTTCGGTCAGGCGCAGGTCGGCGTTGTCTTCGCGCAGGATCAGCCGGTACTCGGCGCGCGAGGTGAACATCCGGTAGGGCTCCTGGGTGCCCAGGGTGATGAGGTCATCCACCAGGACGCCGAGGTAGGCCTCGTCGCGGCGCGGACACCAGGCTTCACGGCCCTGAGCGCGCAGCGCGGCGTTGGCCCCGGCGAGCAGACCCTGGGCGCCGGCTTCTTCGTAACCGGTGGTGCCATTGATCTGGCCGGCGAAGAACAGGCCGGCGATGACCTTGGTTTCCAGGCTGTACTTGAGATCCCGCGGATCGAAGAAGTCGTATTCGATGGCGTAGCCGGGCCGCAGGATGTGGGCGTTCTCCATGCCACGCATGGAACGCACCACCTCGAGCTGCACATCGAAGGGCAGCGAGGTGGAGATGCCGTTGGGGTAGAGCTCGTGGGTGGTCAGGCCCTCGGGTTCGAGAAAGACCTGATGGCTGTCCTTGTCGGCGAAGCGATGGATCTTGTCTTCGATGGACGGGCAGTAGCGCGGCCCTACCCCTTCGATCACGCCCGAGTACATGGGCGAACGATCCAGGTTGGCGCGGATGATGTCGTGGGTGCGGGCGTTGGTATGGGTGATCCAGCAGCTGACCTGCGCCGGATGCTGCTCGCGATTGCCGAGAAAGGACATCACCGGCAGGGGGGTATCTCCGGGCTGCTCGGTCATCACCGAGAAATCCACCGAGCGGCCGTCGATGCGCGGTGGCGTACCGGTCTTCAGCCGCGATACCCGCAGCGGCAGTTCCCGCAGGCGCTGAGCCAGGGCGATGGCCGGCGGATCGCCCGCTCGTCCACCGCTGTGGTTCTGCAGGCCGATGTGGATAAGACCACCGAGGAAGGTCCCGGCGGTCAGCACCACGTTGTCGGCATGGAATTTCAGGCCCATCTGGGTGACCACGCCGGCGACGCGATCGCCTTCGACGATGAGGTCGTCACAGGCCTGCTGGAATATCCACAGGTTCGGCTGGTTTTCCAGCGTATGGCGGATGGCCGCCTTGTACAGCACGCGGTCGGCCTGGGCGCGAGTGGCGCGCACGGCAGGTCCCTTGCGGCTGTTGAGAATGCGGAACTGAATGCCGGCGAGGTCCGTGGCCGCGGCCATGGCGCCGCCCAAGGCATCGATCTCCTTGACCAGATGGCTCTTGCCGATGCCGCCAATGGCGGGGTTGCAGCTCATCTGGCCGAGAGTTTCCACATTATGCGTGAGCAGCAGGGTGCGCACACCCATGCGAGCGGCCGCCAGGGCCGCTTCGGTACCGGCATGGCCGCCACCGATCACGATGACGTCGAAACGGGAAGGAAAGTCCACCACGCACCTCGTGCCTGTTGGCAGGAATTCAAAGGAAAGCCGGCAAGTATAAGGCCTGAGCGGCTCTTGCAGAAGGGGTTCTGGCCAAAAAATGACCAGCCGTCAAGAGAGACCTCCAATATAAACAATAGGGAAGAAAGTTTTAAAAGGACTGATATAGAGCTTATGTATATGCAGGCACTTCGCTGTGGATAAGGTTATCCAGCCCTCGTCAGCACTGGGCTGGGGAAAACCTGAGCCCCGTGCATGTCTTGTGCTGTGGATGGATACAAGCTCTCAGCATCCTGTGGAGCCTTTGCCTGTTTATCCACATGCGCAGTCATGGACAACTCATGCACCGATTTATGGGCAGACCTCAGGCAGGGTTATCAACAGGGCTCTGGAAGGGAGAGATGAGGACAGTCAAGGCCTGCCTTGCACAGGCCTGGAACGGCGGGCGGGAAATTACTTGCCGATACAGAAGCTGGAGAAGATGCGGCCGAGCAGGTCGTCGGAGCTGAAAGCGCCGGTGATCTCGCCGAGCACCTGCTGGGCCTGGCGCAGGTCTTCGGCCAGCAGCTCGCCGGAGCCGGCCAGGGTGAGCTGACGATAGCCATGGTCCAGGGCACTGGCGGCTCTTTGCAGGGCATCCAGGTGACGCCGCCGGGCGCTGAAGCCGCCCTCGGTGGTCTGCTCGAAGCCCATGCAGGCCTTGAGGTGCTCGCGCAAGGCTTCGACACCGCCGCCATCGGTGGCGCTGAGGGCGATCTCGACCGGTTCGCTGGTGGCCAGCAGGCCGGTAACCTCGCCGGTGAGATCGGCCTTGTTGCGGATCACCGTCAGCTTGTCCAGCGGCGGCCGGGTGCTCAGCAGCTCCGGCCAGAGCGCCTGGGGATCCCGGGCTTCCGGCGCGCTGGCATCCACCACCAGCAGCACCCGATCGGCGCCGGCGATGGCGTCCAGGGCGCGCTGGACGCCAATCTGCTCGACCCGGTCGGTGGTGTCGCGCAGGCCGGCGGTATCGACCACATGCAGCGGCATGCCGTCGATGTGAATATGTTCGCGCAGGACATCCCGGGTAGTGCCGGCGATGTCGGTGACGATGGCGGCTTCGCGACCGGCCAGGGCATTGAGCAGGCTGGACTTGCCGGCATTGGGACGGCCGGCGATCACCACAGTCATGCCATCGCGCAGCAGGGCGCCGCGATTGGCTTCGCGCTGGACCTCGTGCAGCTCGGCCTGGACGTCCTCCAGCAGGCCCTGCACCCGACCGTCGGCGAGGAAGTCGATCTCCTCCTCGGGAAAGTCGATGGCGGCCTCGACATAGATGCGCAGGCGGATCAGCTGTTCGACCAGGCTTTCCACCCGGCGCGAGAATTCGCCCTGCAGCGAGCGCAGGGCATTGCGCGCCGCCTGTTCGGTGCTGGCCTCGATGAGGTCGGCGATGGCCTCGGCCTGGGCCAGGTCGAGCTTGTCGTTGAGAAAGGCGCGTTCGCTGAATTCCCCCGGGCGGGCCAGGCGTGCGCCCTCTTCCAGGGTGCGGCGCAGGAGCAGGTCGAGGATCACCGGACCGCCGTGGCCCTGGAGTTCCAGCACGTCTTCGCCGGTGAAGGAGTTGGGGCCGGGAAAGAACAGGGCGATGCCGGCGTCCAGCACGCTGCCGTCGGCGGCGAGGAAGTTGCCGTAGTGGGCATGCCGAGGCGGCAGCTCACGGCCGCAGATCGCCCGCGCCAAGGGGGCGGCCAGGGGACCGGAGACGCGGACGATGCCGACCCCGCCGCGCCCGGTGGCGGTGGCGATGGCGGCGATGCTGTCGGAAGGCAGGGACATGACGATCCTCCAGAAAGCACGACGCCCCAATCAAGGGGCGTCGTGTGGACAGGGTGAGCGAGGTCAGGCCTTCTTGCTGGCCGCCTCGATCTTCCGGGTAATGTACCACTGCTGCAGGATCGACAGGCAGTTGTTGACGATCCAGTACAGCACCAGACCGGCCGGGAACCACAGGAAGAAGAAGGTGAAGACGATGGGCATCATCTTCATGACCTTGGCCTGCATGGGATCCGGCGGTGCCGGGTTGAGCATCTGCTGCACCAGCATGGTGGCGCCCATGATGATCGGCAGGATGAAGAAGGGATCCTTGGCCGACAGGTCGGTGATCCAGAACATCCAGGGCGACTGGCGCATCTCGACGCTTTCCAGCAGCACCCAGTACAGCGCCAGGAACACCGGCATCTGCACCACGATGGGCAAGCAGCCACCCAGGGGATTGATCTTCTCCTTGCGGTACAGCTCCATCATCGCCTGGGACATCTTCTGGCGATCGTCGCCATGCTGCTCCTTGAGCGCCTGCAGTCGCGGACCGACGGCGCGCATGCGCGCCATGGAGCGGTAGCTGGCGGCGGACAGCGGGAAGAACAGCAGCTTGATGATGATGGTCAGGACGATGATCGACCAGCCCCAGTTACCCAGGATGCTGTGGATATGCTGCAGCAACCAGAAGATCGGCTGAGCGATGAACCACAGGAAACCGTAGTCGACGGTCAGCTCCAGACCGTGGGACAGGGTCTTGAGGTGCTCCTGGATCTTCGGACCGGCATAGAGGGTCAGCGAGGTCTCGCCCTTGCCACCCGCCGGCACGCTGAACTGCGGACCGGTGAAGCCGACGATGTAGTTGCCCTGGGCATCCTTGCGGGTGGTGATCTGGTGCTGCTCGTCCTTGTTCGGCACCCAGGCGGTGACGAAGTAGTGCTGCAGCCAGCCGACCCAACCACCCTGCACGGCTTCCTGCAGGCGATTCTTGTCCATGTCGCTCATGGACACCTTGCGATAGGGCTCGGCCGGGGTACCGACGGCGGCGCCCAGGTAGGTGGACACGCCGGTGGCGGTGGTCGCCGAGGGATCGCCGCTCTTGTCCCGCTTGAGCTGGGCGTAGAGCACGCCGTTCCAGGCGTTGGCGCTCTGGTTGTCGATCAGGTAGCTGACCTGGATCTGGTAGGCGTTCGGGTTGATGCAGGTGATCTTCTTCTGCGCCTTCTCGGCGTCCGAGCAATCGACCTTCAGGCCCCGGTGGAAGGTGAATCTCTTGGTGTAGTCGACGCCGTTGGCCTGGTACTTGAGATCCACCACCAACTGCTGTTGGCCATCGGCGAGCACGTAGCTGGACTGGGCCGAGGTGTACAGCGGACGCCCGGCGCTGTTGGCGTCGGGACCGTTGGCACCGGTCAGGCCGCTCTGGGCCAGGTAGAGACGCTCGTTGCCGTTGTCGAACAGCATAAAGGGCACGTCGGGATGATCCTGACGGCGGGGATACTGCACCAGACCGAGCTGGACGATGTCGCCGCCGCGGGGATCGATGGCCAGATCCAGGACGTCGGTACGTACCTTGATGAGCGCAGTGCTTGCCTGAGCGGTCGAGTTGTCCACCGGCGCCGCAGCCTTGGCGTCAGCGGGAACATCGGTGGGCACGTTGGGAGTGTCACCCGGCAGGACGCTGGTCTGCGTCTTGGCCGTGGGCAGATCGGCCTGGCCGTAATCCTTGTTCCACTGGAAAACCAGGGTGTAGGACACGATCGCCAAGGCGGCAATAAGTAGCGGGCGCTTGATATCCATGTTTACTCGGCCATCGAAGAGGTCGGGGCTGGGGTCTTTGCGGGAGGAACGGGATCATATCCGCCTGAGTGCCAGGGATGGCACCGGCACAGTCGCCGTGTGGTCAGCCAGCCACCACGCAGCAGCCCGTGGCGCTCGATGGCTTCGAGGGCGTAACCGGAACAGGTCGGATAGAAACGACAGTGACTGGCCATCATGGGGCTGATGGCATAACGGTAGAAGCGAATCAGCAGCAGGGCCGGTTTACGCATGAGCACCGTCGGGACTGTCGGTTGGGTGGGCAACGGTCTTGCTCGCCTGGCGATTGAGACGTTTCCACAGTTGCAGCAGCTGATCGTGCAATTCGGGATTGTCGACTTCGCCAAGTCCCTTGCGGGCGACGAAGACCAGATCGAAGCTGCCCAGGCGGTCCTGATTCAGACGGAAGGAATCTCGGATGACCCGCTTGATGCGATTGCGCTCGACAGAAAGCTTGACGCTCTTCTTGCCGATGACCAACCCCAGACGGGAATGGTCGAGCCCATTGGCATGGGCGAGCAGCAGCAGGTGCTTGCCGGATGCCTTGTGGGTGGGAGAGTCAAAGACCGCTTGGAACTGTTGGGAGCTCAGTAAGCGCCTGTCCCGACCGAAACCCTGACTCACCACCTGACCGGGCAATCAGATCGCCAGACGCTTGCGGCCTTTGGCACGGCGACGGGCGAGAACCTGACGGCCGTTCTTGGTTGCCATACGAGCACGGAAACCGTGGACACGGGCGCGCTTCAGGGTGCTGGGTTGGAAGGTGCGTTTCATGGACTTTTACCTAGGTGAAAGCGGCAAGGCATGAGTGCCCCGCGCAAAGAGACCGGCGATTCTAGAGAAAGCCTCGATGCAGGTCAATTTCCAACCAGCACCGGCTGACAGGAGACCAGGCAAATAAAATCAACAGGTCAGAAGGTTTTAAAAGACTGTTGAAGTGAATATGTATGGTGCAGCGGATTTCTGTGGATAGATCGTGCCAGGGCAGATGGCCTCTGCGCTGAGCGGGAACGGAAAGTCTGTTTTCAACAGGTGCAATTCGGGTGCTCTGCCTGCTGAGAGGCTGTGGATAAGCAGACCTGTTACGCACAGCACGATTATCCACAACAAAAAGCCCCGGGATGTCCAGAGAGGTCAGACGGCGTTATCCACAGAGCTGACGGTCATGGGTCCGCCCCTGATGGCCGTAACGGCTATCTACCGGGAAACTGCGCGGTCATGTGGATAACCCGGGTGGGGAGGGATACAATGGGCGTTTGCTCATGGCCCGTCCGGGCCGCTCCAGTTCTTGGGAGACGCTGTGTCGGTCGAACTCTGGCAACGTTGCGTGGATGTGCTGCGCGACGAGCTGCCTTCGCAACAATTCAATACCTGGATCCGGCCACTGCAGGTGGAAGCGGAAGGGGATGAGCTGCGGGTGTTCGCGCCCAACCGCTTCGTGCTCGACTGGGTCAACGAGAAGTACCTGAGCCGTATCCTCGAATTGCTCGAGGAACATGCCGACGACGGCATCGCGCCGGTGCTTTCGCTGCTGATCGGCAGCAAGCGCAGCAACAAGCCGCGCCCGGCCCAGACGCCCAGCAGCCAGAGCAGTCCGCTGCCACCCCCGGTGCAGGCGCCGCAACCGATCCAGTCGGATATCGTCACCGCGGGCGTCGCCCTGGAAGACGTGACCGCGGAACTGGCCGAGGCCGACGAGCCGGCGGTCAAGACCGAGCGTACCGTGCAGGTGGAGGGTGCGCTCAAGCACACCAGCTATCTGAACCGGACCTTCACCTTCGAGAACTTCGTCGAGGGCAAGTCCAACCAGCTGGCTCGTGCCGCGGCCTGGCAGGTGGCGGACAATCCCAAGCACGGCTACAACCCGCTCTTCCTTTATGGGGGCGTGGGTCTGGGTAAGACCCACCTGATGCACGCAGTGGGCAACCACCTGCTCAAGCGCAATCCGAACGCCAAGATCGTCTATCTGCATTCGGAGCGCTTCGTCGCCGACATGGTCAAGGCACTGCAGCTCAACGCCATCAACGAATTCAAGCGTTTCTACCGTTCGGTGGATGCGCTGCTGATCGACGACATCCAGTTCTTCGCCCGCAAGGAGCGTTCGCAGGAAGAGTTTTTCCACACCTTCAACGCCCTGCTCGAAGGTGGACAACAGGTGATCCTCACCAGCGACCGCTATCCCAAGGAGATCGACGGCCTGGAAGAGCGGCTCAAGTCGCGCTTCGGCTGGGGTCTCACCGTGGCCGTGGAGCCGCCGGAGCTGGAGACGCGGGTGGCGATTCTGATGAAGAAGGCCGACCAGGCCAAGGTCGACCTGCCCCACGACGCCGCCTTCTTCATCGCCCAGCGCATCCGCTCCAACGTGCGGGAACTGGAAGGCGCGCTCAAGCGGGTGATCGCCCATGCCCACTTCATGGGCCGGGACATCACCATCGAGCTGATCCGCGAATCGCTCAAGGATCTGCTGGCGCTGCAGGACAAGCTGGTCAGCATCGACAACATCCAGCGCACCGCGGCCGAGTACTACAAGATCAAGATCGCCGATCTGCTGTCCAAACGCCGCTCGCGTTCGGTCGCCCGGCCGCGGCAGGTCGCCATGGCGCTGTCCAAGGAGCTGACCAACCACAGCCTGCCGGAAATCGGCGACGCCTTTGGCGGACGCGATCACACGACGGTGTTGCATGCCTGTCGCAAGATCGCCGAACTTCGGGAATCCGACGCGGATATTCGCGAGGATTACAAGAACCTGCTGCGTACCCTGACCACTTGACGGACGCGGCCCTGGCAAGGACCTGACCATGCATTTCACCATTCAACGCGAAGCCCTGTTGAAACCGCTGCAGCTGGTGGCCGGTGTCGTGGAACGTCGGCAAACGCTGCCGGTGCTGTCCAACGTACTCCTGGTCGTGGAAGGCCAGCGGCTATCGCTGACCGGTACCGACCTGGAAGTCGAGCTGGTTGGCCGGGTCGATCTGGAAGAAGCCGCCGAAGCCGGTGAGATCACCGTGCCGGCGCGCAAGCTCATGGACATCTGTAAGAGCCTGCAGCCCGATGCGCTGATCGACATCCGCACCGAGGAACAGAAGCTGCTGATCCGTGCCGGACGCAGCCGTTTCACCCTGTCCACCCTGCCGGCCAACGACTTTCCCACCGTGGAGGAAGGTCCGGGCTCGCTGAAGTTCAGCATTCCCCAGGGTCGCCTGCGCCGTCTGATCGAGCGCACCGGCTTCGCCATGGCCCAGCAGGACGTGCGCTACTACCTCAACGGCATGCTGCTGGAAGCCAGCACCGGACGCCTGCGCGCCGTGGCCACCGACGGTCACCGCCTGGCCATGTGCATGCTGGAGGCCGATGTCGACCAGGCCGAGAAGCACCAGGTCATCGTGCCGCGCAAGGGCATCCTGGAGCTGTCGCGCCTGCTCACCGAACCGGAAGAGCCGGTCAACGTGGTCCTGGGCCAGCACCATATCCGCGCCACCACCGGCGACTTCACCTTTACCTCCAAGCTGGTGGACGGCAAGTTCCCCGATTACGAGCGCGTCCTGCCACGGCATGGCGACAAGCTGGTACTGGGCGAGCGTCAGCACCTGCGCGAGGCCTTCAGCCGCACTGCCATTCTCTCCAACGAGAAATACCGAGGCATCCGCCTGCAGCTGGAAAACGGCTTCATGAAAATCCAGGCCAACAACCCGGAGCAGGAAGAAGCCGAGGAAGAGCTGCAGGTCGACTATGACGGCGGCAGCCTGGAGATCGGTTTCAACGTCAGCTACCTGCTTGACGTGCTGGGCGTGATGACCACCGACCAGGTGCGCATCACCCTGTCCGATTCCAGCAGCAGTGCGCTGTTGCAGGAGGCGGGCAACGACGATTCCTCCTATGTCGTGATGCCGATGCGCCTCTGATCGCCGCTCGATGACGCTGATCCGCTTCAACGCCGACCGCCTGCGCAATCTGCAGGCGGTCACGCTTCAGCCCTCGCCACGGGTCAATCTGCTGCACGGCGCCAACGGCAGCGGCAAGACCAGCCTGCTGGAAGCCATCCACCTGCTGGGGCTGGCCCGCTCCTTTCGCAGTACCAAGCTGGCGCCGGTCATCCAGCATGAGCAGGCCAGCTGCACGGTGTTTGGCCAGGTGCGGCTGCCCGGTGGCCAGGACTGCAACCTGGGCATCCAGCGCGAGCGCGGTGGCGACTACCAGATCCGCATCAACGGCGAGAATGCCCGTAGTGCGGCGCAGCTGGCCGAGGTGCTGCCGCTGCAGCTGATCAACCCCGATGGCTTCCGGCTGCTCGAAGGCAGCCCCAAGATCCGACGGCAGTTTCTCGACTGGGGCGTGTTCCACGAGGAACAGCGTTTCCTGCCCCTGTGGCAACGCTTGCAAAAGGCGCTCAGGCAGCGAAATCACTGGCTCAGACGTGGTAAAATCGACCCTGCGGCGCAGGCCGCCTGGGATCAGGAACTGGCCCTGGCCAGCGGCGAGATCGATGGCTTTCGCCAGGCCTATATCCAGCGTCTGAAGCCGGAGTTCACCGCGGTGCTGGCCGAGCTGATCCAGCTCGATGGCCTGACCCTGAGTTACTACCGCGGCTGGGACCGCGAGCGCGATTTGCGCGAGGTGCTGGCAGACAGTCTGCCACGGGATCTGCAGCTGGGGCATACCCAGGCCGGTCCCCAGCGCGCCGACCTGCGGATCCGCATCGGCAACCACAACGCGGCGGACATCCTGTCGCGCGGCCAGCAGAAGCTGGTGGTGTGCGCACTGCGCATCGCCCAGGGGCGGCTGGTCAACCAGGTCAAGCGGGGCCAGTGCGTCTATCTCATCGACGACCTGCCTTCGGAACTGGACGAGGGACACCGGCTGGCCTTGTGCCGGCTGCTGGAGGCACTGGAGTGCCAAGTCTTCATCACCTGTGTCGAGCGCGAGACGCTACAGGCCGCCTGGCGGCCGGAGACAGAGGTCAGCGTGTTTCACGTGGAACACGGCCATATCAAGCAGACCCACACTAGCGGGAGCCAAGCATGAGCGAGACCAATACCTACGACTCTTCCAGCATCAAGGTGCTGAAGGGACTGGATGCCGTGCGCAAGCGCCCCGGCATGTACATCGGCGATACCGATGACGGCACCGGCCTGCACCACATGGTCTTCGAGGTGGTGGACAACTCCATCGACGAGGCCCTGGCCGGCTTCTGCAGCGAGATCAGCATCACCATCCACATGGACGAGTCCATCACCGTGCGCGACAACGGTCGCGGCATCCCGGTGGACATCCACAAGGAAGAAGGCGTCTCGGCGGCCGAGGTCATCATGACCGTGCTGCACGCCGGCGGTAAGTTCGACGACAACACTTACAAGGTGTCCGGCGGCCTGCACGGCGTGGGCGTCTCGGTGGTGAACGCCCTGTCCGAGGAGCTGCGGCTGACCATTCGCCGTGCCGGCCAGGTGTGGGAGCAGGTCTATGTCCACGGCGTACCCCAGGCGCCGCTGGCGGTGATCGGCGAGACCGACACCACCGGTACCCAGGTGCACTTCAAGCCTTCGGCCGAGACCTTCAACAACATCCAGTTCAGCTGGGACATCCTGGCCAAGCGGATTCGCGAGCTGTCCTTCCTCAACTCCGGCGTTGGCATCGTCCTGCGCGACGAGCGCAGCGGCAAGGAAGAGCTGTTCAAGTACGAAGGCGGCCTGCGCGCCTTCGTCGATTACCTGAACACCAACAAGACCGCGGTGAACGAGGTATTCCACTTCCAGGTGCAGCGCGACGACGATGGCGTCGGCGTGGAGGTGGCCCTGCAGTGGAACGACAGCTTCAACGAGAACATCCTCTGCTTCACCAACAACATTCCCCAGCGCGACGGCGGCACCCACCTGGCGGGCTTCCGTTCGGCGCTGACGCGCAACCTGAACAGCTACATCGAGGCCGAGGGCCTGGCCAAGAAGTTCAAGGTGGCCACCACCGGTGACGACGCCCGCGAAGGCCTGACCGCCATCATCTCGGTCAAGGTGCCGGATCCCAAGTTCTCCTCCCAGACCAAGGACAAGCTGGTCTCCTCCGAGGTGAAGACCGCGGTGGAACAGGAGATGGGCAAGCACTTCTCCGACTTCCTGCTGGAGAATCCCAACGAGGCCAAGGCGGTGGTCGGTAAGATGATCGACGCGGCCCGGGCCCGGGAAGCGGCGCGCAAGGCGCGGGAGATGACCCGCCGCAAGGGCGCGCTGGACATCGCCGGGCTGCCCGGCAAGCTGGCGGACTGTCAGGAAAAGGATCCGGCGCTGTCCGAACTCTACATCGTGGAGGGTGACTCCGCCGGTGGTTCGGCCAAGCAGGGCCGCAATCGGCGCACCCAGGCGATCCTGCCGCTCAAGGGCAAGATCCTCAACGTCGAGAAGGCGCGCTTCGACAAGATGCTCTCCTCCCAGGAGGTGGGCACCCTGATCACCGCGCTGGGCTGCGGCATCGGTCGCGAAGAATTCAACATCGACAAGCTGCGCTATCACAACATCATCATCATGACCGATGCCGATGTCGACGGTTCGCACATCCGTACCCTGCTGCTGACCTTCTTCTTCCGCCAGATGCCGCTGTTGATCGAACGGGGCTACATCTACATCGCCCAGCCGCCGCTGTACAAGGTGAAGCGTGGCAAGCAGGAGCAGTACATCAAGGACGACGAGGCGATGGAGGAATACCTGACCCAGACCGCCCTGGAGGAAGCCAGCCTGCACGTCAACGAGAACGCCCCGGGTCTGTCCGGTGTGGAACTTGAAAAGCTGGTGAACAGCTATCGCCAGGTGATGAAGACCTTCAAGCGCCTGTCGCGGCTGTATCCGGCCGACGTCAGCGAACACCTGCTGTACCTGCCCCGCGTGGGCGTGGAGCAGCTGGGTGACGAGGCGGCCATGCGCGAGTGGCTAGCCACTCTCGAGACGCGCCTGAAGGCCGCCGAGCGCAATGGCACCACCTACACCTTGAGCCTGCGCGAAGATCGCGAGCGCAGCCTGTGGCTGCCGGAGGTCGAGACCCGGGCCCATGGCCTGTCCAGCTACGTGACCTTCAACCGGGATTTCTTCGGCAGCAACGATTACCGCCTGGTGACCGAGCTGGCTGCCCAGCTGGACAACCTGCTGGAAGAAGGCGCCTATGCCAAGCGCGGCGAGCGCCGTCGCCCGGTCAGCACCTTCAAGGAAGCCTGGGAGTGGCTGATGGTCGAGACCAGCAAGAGATTCAACATCCAGCGCTACAAGGGCCTGGGCGAGATGAATCCGGATCAGCTGTGGGAAACCACCATGGACCCGAACGTGCGTCGCATGTTGCAGGTGACCATCGAGGACGCCGTGGCGGCCGACCAGATCTTCAACACCCTGATGGGCGATCATGTGGAGCCGCGTCGCGATTTCATCGAGAGCAATGCCCTGGCGGTATCGAACCTCGACGTCTGATTCCAGCGGTTATGCACAAGCCCCGCCATGCGGGGCTTTTTTGTGGAAAACATTCTGGCTAGACGGAGATGCCGTTTCGTTCCCTGGGAAGGATTGCCGCTCATCTTATAGCCAGAGGTTTTGTGGATAGTTTTCCTCAGTTGCTTTTCGCAAAGCCTGTAAAGCAGCACAAAGAGGCCGTGCCATGCGGCATAGAGACACAGGCTATAACGGACGATCCTGTGGATAAGCCTGGGAATAAGCCTATCGGTACTTGTGGATGACAGGGGATTCGCGGTAGCGGCCCACGATCAGGACGCAGGAAAACCTTAGGATTTCCTGTGGATAAGTCTGTGGGAAACACAAGGAAAACTGCCGGAAACAGCCAGGCCTTGCGGCCTGGCGATCAGGCGACGCAGCGCTCGACCGGGCTGGCGTCGGGCTTGGGGGCGAGAGCCTGTTCGATGAAGGCGAAGCAGCGGGCATTGAGATCGACAATGGCGCGGGGATCCTGGCCCTGGGGATAGAGCAAGGGGCCGATGCTGACCTTTATGGTTCCCGGCGACTTGATCCAGGAACGATTGGGCCAGTAGGCGCCGGCATCGTGGGCGATGGGCAGGATGGGCACGTTCAGGCTGCAGGCCAGGGCGGCGCCACCGCGGGAGAACTTGCCCAGCTGACCGTAATCGATGCGCGTGCCCTGGGGAAAGATCAGTACCCAGCAGCCTTGGGCCAGGTAGCGGCCGCCCTGCTCGGTCAGCTGCTGGAGAGCCAGCTTGCCGTTGTCGCGATCGATGGCGATGGGCTTGAGCAGCGAGAAGGCCCAGCCAAAGAAGGGAATCCGCAGCAACTCGCGCTTGATCACCTGGGAGGTGGGTTCGAACTGGGCGGACAGGAAGAAGGTTTCCCAGGTGCTCTGGTGGTTGGCCACGATCACGCAGGGCTGCGCCGGGACGTTTTCCAGCCCTTCGATTTCGTAACGAATGCCGCAGATGACCTTGGCCAGCCAGACGGCAAAGCCGGTCCAGGCCTTGACCACCAGCCGATAGCGGGCGCGATAGGCCAGGAAGGGCGCGATCAGCAGGCTGACGCAGGACCAGAGGATGCCGCTGGTCCCCAGCAGCACGTAGAACAACAGGGTACGCAAGAGCCGCATCAGCGCGTTTCCTCAAGCAGGTGATCAACCACCGCGGCCAGGTCGGCGAAGACCTGGGTACCGGATGGCAAGGGCTTGGCCAGGGTGCGCTCGCCCTTGCCGGTACGCACCAGGTAGGGCGTACAGCCAAGGGCCACGCCCGCTTCCAGGTCGCGCAGGCTGTCGCCGACCACGGGGACTCCCGCGAGATCAGGGCGCCCGTAATGGGTGGCGATGGCGCGGAACAGGCCGGGTAGCGGCTTGCGGCAGCTACAGCCTGCTTCCGGGCCATGGGGGCAGTGCAGGATCAGGTCGACCCGGCCGCCCTCCTCCGCCAGCAGGCGTTGCAGCTTCTCGTGCATGGCCGCCAGGTCATCTTCCGTGAAATAGCTTCGGGCCAGACCTGACTGGTTGGTGGCCACGGCCACCTGCCAGCCGGCCCGGTTCAGCCGGGCGATGGCGGCGAGGCTGCCGGGCAGCGGTTGCCACTGCTCGGCGCTGCGCACGTAGTCATCGGAATCGACATTGATGACGCCGTCGCGGTCCAGCACGATCAGCTTCATGCCTAGCCCAGCACCGAGATGTCGGCGATGCCGAGGAACAGGCCGCGCAGGTGGGCGAGCAGCGCATAGCGATTGGCGCGGACGCGCTCGTCCTCGGCGTTGACCAGTACCTCGTCGAAGAAGGCATCCACCGGGGCGCGCAGACTGGCCAGGCGTTCCAGGGCTTCGCGGTAACGGCGGGCTTCGGCCAGGGGCGCGGCATCCCGCTCGGCGTCGGCGATGGCGGCGGCCAGGGTGCGCTCGGCGTCGGTCTCGAACAGAGCGGCATCGGCCTGGGCCGCGACCTTGCCCTCGAACTTGCCGAGCAGGTTGGAGACGCGCTTGTTGGCGGCGGCCAGGGCTTCAGCCTCCGGGAGGCGACGGAAGGCCTGCACGGCCTGGACGCGCTGGTCGAAGTCCAGCGCCGAGGCCGGGCGCAGGGCGCGCACGGCCAGGTAGGCGGCGGTGTCGATGCCTTCGTCCTCGTAGCGGGCGCGCAGCCGGTCGAAGACGAAGTCCAGCACCTGCTCCTGCAGGCCGGCAGCCTTGACCCGCTCGCCGTAGCCGGCGATGGCGAAGGCAACGGCGGCCGGCAGATCCAGCTCCAGGCCCTTCTCGATGAGGATGCGCAGCACGCCCAGGGCCTGACGGCGCAGGGCGAAAGGATCCTTGCTGCCGGTGGGCAGCATGCCGATGCCGAAGATGCCGACCAGGGTGTCGAGCTTGTCGGCCAGGGCCACGGCCGCACCGGTCAGGGTCTGCGGCAGTTCGGCGCCAGCGCCACGCGGCATGTACTGCTCGTTGAGGGCCAGGGCCACGTCTTCCGCCTCGCCGCCCTTCCTGGCGTAGTAGTAGCCGGCGATACCCTGCATCTCGGGGAATTCGCCGACCATCTCGGTGGCCAGGTCGCACTTGGCGAGCACGCCGGCGCGGTGGGCGCGCTCGGCATCACCGCCGATGCGTTCGGCGATGAACGCGGCCAGGGCAGCGACTCGCTGGGCCTTGTCGTAGACCGTACCGAGCTGGGCCTGAAAGACCACGTTCTTGAGACGCTCGTTGAAGCTTTCCAGCGGCTGCTTCTGGTCCTGCTTGAAGAAGAACTCGGCGTCGGTGAGACGGGGGCGGACTACCTTCTCGTTGCCGCTGACGATCTGCGCCGGATCCTTGCTCTCCAGGTTGGCCACGGTGATGAAGCGCGGCAGCAGCTTGCCCTGGGCGTCCAGCAAGCAGAAGTACTTCTGGTTGTCCTGCATGGTGGTGATGAGCGCTTCCTGGGGTACTTCGAGGAAGCGTTCCTCGAAGGCGCAGACCAGGGGCACCGGCCATTCCACCAGGGCGGTCACCTCGTCCAGCAGCGCGGGCGGCACCACGGCACTGCCCTGCTCCGCCGCAGCCAGTTCGGCCACGCGGGACTCGATGAGCTGGCGGCGTTCGGCGAAGTCGGCCAGCACATGGGCGGCGCGCAGGTCGGCGGCGTAGTGGGCCGGGGCGCTGATACGCACGGCATCGGGATGGTGGAAACGATGGCCGCGGGACTCACGACCGGCACGGCGGGTGAGGATCTCGCAGTCGATGACCTCGTCACCGAGCAGCATCACCAGCCACTGGGTCGGCCGGACGAACTCCTCGCGGCGAGCGGCCCAGCGCATGCGCTTGGGAATCGGCAGCTCGGCCAGGGAGGCTTCGACGATGCCGGGCAGCAGCGCGGCAGCGGGCTGACCGGGGATGCTCTGGGAGAATCTCAGCTTGGGACCGCTGCGATCGATGGCGCTGATGTCGACGCCACACTTGCGGGCGAAGCCCAGGGCGGCCTGGGTCGGCTGGCCATCGGCGCCAAAGGCGGCCTGGAGCGGCGGGCCGTCCAGGTTGACGCTACGCTCGGGCTGCTGGGTCTGCAGGGCTTCGACCAGCACGGCCAGGCGGCGCGGCGCGGCATAGGCGCGGGCGCTGGTGTAGCCAAGGCCGGCCTGTTTGAGGCCCTTCTCGATGCCGGCGAGAAAGCTGTCGCCGAGGGTCTTGAGCGCCTTGGGCGGCAGTTCTTCGGTACCCAGTTCGACCAGGAAATCCAGAGTGGTGCTCATCATTCGCCCTCCTTGAGCAGCGCCTGGACATCGCCGCGACCCAGGACCTCGTCACGCAGCGCCGGGGTGGCCAGGGGGAAGCCCAGGCGGGCACGGGCCTTGAAGTAGCCCTGGGCGACGCTGCGCGCCAGGGTGCGCACGCGCAGGATGTAACGCTGGCGCTCGGTCACCGAGATGGCGCGGCGGGCGTCCAGCAGGTTGAAGGTGTGGGAAGCCTTGAGCACCATCTCGTAGGTGGGCAGCGGCAGGTCCAGGGCGATCAGGCGATTGGCCTCGGACTCGTAGAAGTCGAACAGCTCGAACAGCTTGGGCACATTGGCGTGCTCGAAGTTGTAGGTGCTCTGCTCCACCTCGTTCTGGTGGAAGACGTCGCCGTAGGTCACGGTGCCGAAGGGGCCGTCGGCCCAGATCAGGTCATAGACCGAGTCCACGCCCTGCAGGTACATGGCCAGGCGTTCGAGGCCATAGGTGATCTCGCCGGTCACCGGGTAGCATTCGATACCGCCGGCCTGCTGGAAGTAGGTGAACTGGGTGACTTCCATGCCGTTGAGCCAGACTTCCCAGCCCAGACCCCAGGCGCCCAGGGTGGGAGATTCCCAGTTGTCCTCGACGAAGCGCACGTCGTGCACCAGCGGATCCAGACCGATGGCGGCCAGGGAGCCCAGGTAGAGCTCCTGGAAGTTGTCCGGGTTGGGCTTGAGGACCACCTGGAACTGGTAGTAGTGCTGCAGGCGGTTGGGGTTCTCGCCATAACGGCCGTCGGTGGGGCGGCGGCTGGGCTGCACATAGGCGGCGTTCCAGGTCTCGGGACCGATGGCGCGCAGGAAAGTGGCGGTGTGGAAGGTACCGGCGCCAACTTCCATGTCATAGGGCTGAAGTACCACGCAGCCCTGCTCGGCCCAGTATTGCTGCAAGGCCAGGATCAAGTCTTGGAAGGTGCGCACGGTGGGCTTGGACTGGCTCACGAAAGATACCCGTTCGGCTGCGACGAAAAGCCGGGGAGTATAGCTGAAAGCCGGAGGTGGCCGCATTGGCGGATTAGGGCTGCCTGGCGGTATTGGGCAGATATGACCGGCTGCGCGCTTTATCGCGGCCATGGGCCGCTCCTACAGGTACGGGTTGGCCTGTAGGAGCGGCCCATGGCCGCGATATAGGTAGCTGCTACTACGGTAGCAGCGCCTGCAGTCTGTTAGAAACGTGCGTTCAGCGCGTTCGCCGTGCTACCCATTCCAGAGGCCGTTATGACTCGCCTCCGCTGGCGCTCAACTGCGCTAAGGTGACATCTCCCCTCGCCGTCCGAGTCTTCGCCATGCCGCGTTGCTTCTGGTGCACCGCCGATCCGCTGTACATCGAGTATCACGACCACGAATGGGGCGTGCCCCAGCGCGATCCGGCGGTGCTCTTCGAATTTCTCTTGCTGGAAGGCTTTCAGGCCGGGCTGTCGTGGATCACCGTGCTGAAGAAGCGCGAGCGCTATCGCCAGGTGCTGCACGGCTTCGATCCCCGGCGCCTGGCGCAGCTGAGCGATGCCGAGATCGAGGCGCTGATGCAGGATCCGGGCATCATCCGCAACGGCGCCAAGCTGCGCGCCGCCCGTCAGAATGCCCAGGCCTGGCTCAGGCTCGAAGACCCGGCCGGCTGGCTATGGTCCTTCGTCGGCGGTGCGCCGAAGATCAACCATTTTCGCGACCGCCATGAGGTACCGGCGATCACCCCGGAAGCCGAGGCCATGAGCAAGGCGCTCAAGAAAGCCGGTTTCACCTTTGTCGGCCCGACCATTTGCTATGCCTTCATGCAGGCCATGGGGCTGGTGATGGACCACACCCTCGATTGCGACCGCCATGCCGAGCTGACGTCTTTGTCGGCAGAACCGCAGGAAAAGTCGAATGTATAGGCGTCAGTTGGCGCGAACCTTACGCTTTCTTAACGTTTCCGGGGCTTGTAGACGCTAAACTGTCGGCGCATTCAGACAGGAGTCCCTCTTTTGGAAAGATTCAAAGGCGCGCTGATGATCGCCTTCCTGCGCCTTTTCGCCCTGCTGCCCTGGCCGCTGGTGCAGCGCCTGGGTGGATTCATCGGCTGGTGCATGTGGAAGCTGCCGACCCGCGCCAGCAAGGTTACCCGCATCAACCTCGCCCATTGTTTTCCCGAACTCGATGCCGCCGGCCTGGAACGGCTGTCGCGCGAGTGCCTGCGCGGCATCGGCAAGACCCTGACCGAGAGCGCCTGCGCCTGGATCTGGTCGCCCCAGCGTTCCCTACGCCTGGTGCGCGAGGTGGAAGGCATGGACGTCCTGCAGGAGGCCCTGGCCTCCGGCGATGGCGTGGTGGGCATCACCAGCCATCTGGGCAACTGGGAGTTGCTCAACCACTTCTACTGCTCCCATGCCAAGCCGATCATCTTCTATCGGCCGCCCAAGCTGAAGGCGGTGGACGACCTGCTCAAGCGCCAGCGGGTCCAGCTGGGCAACCGCGTGGCGCCCTCCACTCCGGAAGGCATCATCAGCGTGATCAAGGAAGTCCGCCGCGGCGGCGCCGTGGGGATTCCGGCCGATCCCGAGCCAAGTCGCAGCGCCGGCCTCTTCGTGCCCTTCCTCGGCACCACTGCCCTGACCAGCAAGTTCGTGCCCTCGCTGCTGGCGCGCGGCAAGGCCCGCGGGGTGTTCTTCCATGCCGTGCGCCTGGCAGACGGCAGTGGTTACAAGGTGATCCTGGAAGCCGCGCCCGCAGCCATGTACGACCCGGATCCGGAGGTCTCGGTGGCCGCCATGAGCGAGGTGCTGGCCGGCTACGTACGGCGCTATCCGACCCAGTACATGTGGAGCATGAAGAGGTTCAAGAATCGCCCGGATGGCGAGGAGAAGTGGTACTGAGGTCTTTCGCCCGGGTCCTGCCCGGGCGCTGAGGGGCAGGCGGTGGTCCCATGACCTATCGCTCGGTGCTTCGCCAGGACCGTTCGGTCGGCGCGCGGCTGACAGCCGCTGGGCTTTGCCGGAAGCTGCCCGGACCTCTAGGGAACGCCCAAGCCAGGGAGTCAGGCGATGAATTCGCGCGATCAGCGCCAACATACCCGTACCCCACTCAAGTGCCGGCTGTGGATCGCCTATCCGAATGGCGAGATCGTCGGTGAGACCCGCGACCTGTCCGATGGTGGCGTCTATGTGGTGCATCCCGAGCTGACCCGGCTACCGCAGGGCACCCGCGTGGTCGGCCAGGTACTCGATCTGCCGATCGAAGCGCCCAAGGTGACCATGGAAGTCATGCGCACCGACGCCGACGGCGCGGGCCTCAGGTTCCTGCGCGATCAGGACTGAGCGCGGCGCGCCAGGCGCTTGAGAAACACCGTCATCTCCTTTTCCGCCTGCTTGTCGCCCTTGGCTTGCGCCGCCTGCAGGCCCTGGGTCCAGGCCGCCTCGGCGCTGGCCGGGTCGCCGCTCCCCTCATGGGCCTTGCCCAGCAGTTTCCAGGCCGCCGAATAGGCCGGATCGAATTCGACGCAGCGCGCCAGGTGCTCGATCGCCCGCGCGGGCTCCCCGGCATCCAGATAGCCCTTGCCCAGACCGAATCTGAGCAGGGCGTTGTCCTGGCCGCGAGCGAGCATCTTCTCCAGGGATTCGAGCATGGCGAGGTCTCCTACTTGGCGATCTTGATCAGCTTGCAATAATAGAAGCCGTCATGGCCGTCGGGCTGCGGCAGGAGCTGGCGGCCGTGGGGCTGGGCGAGGCCCCAGGAGGCGGGGATGTCCAGTTCGCGGGCGCCGGGGGTGCGGGCGAGAAAGGCGGCGAGGTTGCTGCTGTTTTCTTCCGGCAACACCGAGCAGGTGGCGTAGACCAGGATGCCGCCGACGTCCAGCGTCGGCCAGAGGGCGTCCAGCAATTCGCCCTGCAACTGCACCAGGGGCGCGATATCGCTGGCCTGACGGGTCAGCTTGATGTCCGGATGGCGGCGGATCACCCCGGTGGCGCTGCAGGGAGCGTCCAGCAGGATGCGCTGGAAGGGCGTGCCGTCCCACCAGTCGGTTACGGCGCGGCCGTCGGCGGCCAGGGTGCGGGCGGTGAGGCCCAGCCGTGCCAGATTCTGCTCGACGCGCTCCAGGCGACCGGCATCGGCGTCCAGCGCCACCACCTCAGCCAGCGCCGGTTCGCGTTCCAGCAGGTGGCAGGTCTTGCCACCGGGCGCGGCGCAAGCGTCCAGCACCCGTTGTCCGGGCGCCAGCTCCAGCAGCTCGGCGGCCAACTGCGCGGCTTCGTCCTGCACGCTGAGACGCCCCGCGGCAAAGCCCGGCAGGGCGGTGACGTCCTGGGGTTGCAGCAAGCGGATGCCGTCGGCGCTGAAGGCGCAGGGCACGGCCTCGATGCCGGCGGCGGCCAGCTCGGCCAGATAGCTGTCGCGACTGCCCTGGCGGCGATTGACCCTGAGGATCAACGGCGGGTGCAGGTTGTTGGCCGTGGCGATGGCTTCCCAGTGCGCCGGCCAGCGCGCCTTGAGCGTCTTCTGTAACCAGCGCGGATGGGCCAGGCGCGCGGCGGGGTCATGCTCCAGGGCCGGCAGCAGGCTGTCGTATTCACGCTGGGCACGGCGCAGCACGGCGTTGAGCAGGCCCTTGGCCGAGGACTTCTTCAGCTTGTCGACGCAGCCCACCGTCTCGCCGATGGCGGCGTGGGCCGGGATGCGGGTGTGGAACAGCTGGTAGAGCCCGATCAGCAACAGGGCTTCGAGATCGCGGTCGCCGGCCTTGAAGGGTTTCTGCATGAGCTTTTCCGCCAGCAGCGACAGGCGCGGCTGCCAGCGGGCGGTGCCGAAGGCCAGATCCTGGGCCAGGGCGCGGTCACGCGGATCGACCTTGGCCAGTTGCTCGGGCAGGCTGCTGCCCAGGGAGGCGCGGCCGGCGAGGACCGCCGCCAGGGCGCGGGTAGCTGCCAGCCGCGGATTCATAGATCCAGCACCTGCCCGGGAGCGAAGCGCTCGCGACGGGCGTTGTAGAGATCGGCGAAGCCCAGCGGCTTGCCACCGGGCAGTTGCAGCCGGGTCAGACGCAGGGCGCCCTCGCCACAGGCCACCAGCAGGCCTGCGCGATCGGCGTCGAGCACCATGCCGGGAACGCCCTGCCCTTCCGCCAGTTCGGCGGCCCAAACCTTGAGCGGTTCACCGGCCAGGGCGGTGTGGCACAGCGGCCAGGGATCGAAGGCGCGGATACGGCGCTCCAGTTCCACCGCCGGCCGACCCCAGTCCAAGCGGGCCTCGTCCTTGTTGAGCTTGTGGGCGTAGGTGGCCAGGTTGTCGTCCTGTACCTCGCCCTGCAGACTGCCGTCGGCCAGACCCGGCAGGGCCTGGACCACGGCGGCGGCGCCCAAGGCGGCCAGGCGATCGTGCAGGCTGCCACCGGTGTCCGTGGCGGTCAGCGGCGTGGTCACCTTGCTCAGCATGGGGCCGGTATCCAGACCGGCTTCCATGCGCATCACGGTGACCCCGGACTCGGCATCGCCGGCTTCCAAGGCGCGCTGGATGGGCGCGGCGCCGCGCCAGCGCGGCAGCAGCGAGGCATGGCTGTTGATGCAACCCAGGCGCGGGATATCCAGCACCGCCTGGGGCAGGATCAGACCGTAGGCCACTACCACCAGCAGGTCGGGTTCCAGGGCCGCCAGGGTGGCCTGGGCCGCGGGATCGCGCAGGGTCGGCGGCTGCTGCACGGGAATGCCGTGGCTCAGTGCCAGCTGCTTGACCGGGCTCATGGCCAGTTTCTGGCCCCGCCCAGCGGGACGGTCCGGCTGGGTATAGACGGCGGCAATGGGATAACCGGCGTCGATCAGCGCCTGCAGGTGCACGGCGGCGAATTCCGGGGTTCCGGCGAAGACGAGGCGAAGGGATCTGGACATGGCGGACCTGGCGGAAAGGGCGAGCGGCGGACGCCGATGACGCCGTCCGCCAGGGCGATCAGGCCTTGTGGCGCTGCTGCTTTTCGAGCTTCTTCTTGATGCGATCGCGCTTGAGCGGCGACAGATAGTCGACGAACAGCTTGCCGTCGAGGTGATCGATCTCGTGCTGGATGCATACCGCCAAGAGGCCGTCGCATTCCAGCTCGAAGGGCTTGCCGTCGCGATCCAGGGCCTTGACCCGGACGCGCTCGGGACGGCAGACCTTTTCGTAGAACCCGGGGATCGACAGGCAGCCTTCCTGGTACTCGCCCAGTTCCTGGGTGAGCGGCTCGGCTTCCGGGTTGATGAAGACCAGCGGTTCGCTCTTGTCTTCGCTGACGTCGATCACCACCAGGCGGCGATGGACGTTGACCTGGGTGGCGGCCAGACCGATGCCGGGCGCTTCGTACATGGTCTCGAACATGTCGTCGATGGTCTGGCGCAGGGCGTCGTCGACCACGTCGATGGGCTTGGCGACGGTGCGCAGGCGGGGATCGGGAAATTCGAGGATGTCTAGGATCGCCATGGCGTTGAGGGCACTTGTGGAATACAGTCAAGGGGCGCTGCTAAGATGCCGCAGCGTTGTTTCCACCCGCTTCGGGTAGGCCCCGGAAGGTGGATGACGTCGGTCGACGGGGATGAGCGCCTGCGCTGCCCGGTGCCGACGAAGGTGGCGATCAGGGCACGACTGGGGCGATTCCCCGACGTTTGCGTGAAGACGGTTCTTCAAAGCTAAGTGTAAAGGGATTCGACGCATGAGGAAATCTTTGTTCGCCCTGCTGCTGGTCGCCGGGGGCGCCCTGCAGTCGGCGTACGCAGCGGTCACCCTGCGTCAGGATCACCCGGAGAGCTATACCGTGGTCCGCGGCGATACCCTCTGGGACATCTCCGCCAGATTCCTCAGCAAGCCCTGGGAATGGCCAGAGATCTGGCAGGCCAATCCGCAGGTCAAGAATCCCCATCTCATCTATCCCGGCGATACCCTGGTGCTGAGCTACGTCGACGGCCAGCCGCGGCTGCAGCTCAACCGCGGCGCCTCGCGTGGCACGGTCAAGCTGTCACCTACGGTGCGCAGCACGCCCATCGCCGAAGCCATCCCGGCCATTCCGCTGGAAGCGGTCAACAGCTTCCTCTTGCAGAATCGCGCCATCGATTCGGCCGAGCAGTTCCAGGCGGCGCCCTATGTGGTGGCCGGCAACGCCGAGCGCGTGGTGAGCGGCGCCGGCGATCGCATCTATGTGCGCGGCAAGCTGCAGCCGGGTGTCTCGGCCTATGGCATCTACCGCCAGGGCAAGACCTATGTCGATCCCAAGACCGGTGCCTTTCTCGGCATCAATGGTGACTTCATCGGCAGCGCCGATCTGGTCACCCAGGAGGGCGACATCGCCACCCTGCGCCTGACCCGCACCACCCAGGAGGTACGCCTGGGCGACCGGCTGTTCCCTACCGAGGAGCGGCTGGTGAATTCCACCTTCATGCCCAGCGCCCCCGCCCGCGACATCAATGGCCTGATCCTCGACGTGCCGCGCGGCGTCACCCAGATCGGCCAGTTCGATGTGGTGACCCTCAACAAGGGCGCCCGGGACGGTCTGGCCGAGGGCAATGTGCTGGCGGTCAACAAGACCGGCGAGACGGTACGTGATCGCATCACCGGCGAGCTGGTGAAGATCCCCGACGAGCGCGCCGGGCTGCTGATGGTCTTTCGCACCTACGACAAGATCAGCTACGGCCTGGTCCTGACCGCCACCCGCCAGCTGGCGATCATGGACAAGGTGCGCAACCCCTAACCTCTTCCGGGTCGCCAGGACGGCGACCGGCCACCCTCAAGGATGACAGCATGGCCAGCCTCTCCCCTGCCGAGCTGGACGCTCGGCTTCGCCTGCATGCCCTGCCGGAGCTCGGTGCCGTGCGCCAGCGCCTGCTGCTGGATGCCTTTGGCAGTGCCAGCGCCGCCCTCAGTGCCCCCGCCTCGGCCTGGCGCGCCCTGCGCCTGCCGGCGGTGGCCGCGGACGCCCGCCGCAGCCCCGCGACCCGCGAACGGGTCGACCAGGCCCTGGCTTGGCTGGAGGACCCCGAGCGCCATCTGCTCTGCCTGGGCGACGAGTGCTATCCGGCGCTGCTCGCCGAGATCGCCGATCCACCGCCGCTGCTGTTCGTCGAAGGACGGGTCGAGTTGCTCGAACGACCGCAACTGGCCCTGGTCGGCAGCCGCCAGGCCAGTGCCCAGGGACTCGACAATGCCCGGCGCTTCGCCCACAGCCTGGCCGCGGCCGGCTTCTGCATCACCAGTGGCCTGGCGCTGGGCATCGATGGCGCGGCGCACCAGGGTGCGCTGGACGCCGGCGGCGGTACGGTGGCCGTGCTGGGCACCGGCCTCCGGCAGCTCTATCCCCGCCGTCATCTGGGCCTCGCCCGGCGCCTGCTGGCCGAGGGTGGGGCGCTGGTTTCGGAATTGCCGCTGGACTGCACGCCCCAGGCCGCCAACTTTCCGCGGCGCAACCGGATCATCAGCGGCCTTAGCCTGGGTACTCTGGTGGTGGAGGCCAGCCCCTCCAGCGGTTCGCTGATCACCGCGCGGCTGGCCGCCGAGCAGGGCCGCGAGGTGTTCGCCCTGCCCGGCTCCATCCATCATCCCGGGGCGCGAGGCTGTCATCAGCTAATCCGTGAAGGGGCGCAACTGGTGGAGGGCGTGGAGCATATCCTCGAAGCCCTGCAGGGCTGGCGCAGCCTGACCCCGGTCGCCACGGGCGCGGTGGTCGAGGATCACCCCCTGCTGCGGCAGCTGGCCGCCGGACCGCTCAACAGCGAAGAGTTGGCGCGGCTCTGCCGCCTGTCGTTGCCGGAGGTGCTGGTCCAGCTGACCGAGTTGGAGCTGGAGGGCCGGGTGGTGGCGCAGCAGGGCAGCTGGACGCGTCTCGGCTAGCGGTGGATGGCTACCATCGGCGGCGCGCTCGGGTAGACTTCAGGGATTTGGCGGAGGCAAGGCGATGCACAACAGCTGGCGAGTGCGGCAGGCGGCGCGAATCGTGCGCGAGGGGGGCGTGCTGGCCTACCCCACCGAGGCCGTCTGGGGCCTGGGCTGCGATCCCTGGGATCAGGCCGCGGTCTATCGCCTGCTGACGCTCAAGCGGCGGCCCATGGAAAAGGGCTTGATCCTGGTGGCCGACACCATCCGCCAGTTCGACTTCCTGCTCCACGATCTGCCGGAAGAGTCCCTGGCCAAGCTGGCCAGCACCTGGCCCGGCCCCAACACCTGGCTGGTGCCGCACCACAATCGCCTGCCCGGCTGGGTGACCGGCGCCCACGCCACCGTGGCGCTACGGGTCTCCGAGCATCCGCTGGTGGGCGAACTCTGCGCCCTCACCGGTCCGCTGATCTCCACCTCGGCCAATCCCGCCGGCCGCCCGGCCGCGCGCACCCGGCTGCGGGTTCAGCAGTACTTCCCCGATAACCTGGATGGCATCCTCATGGGCGAACTGGGTGGGCGCAAGAATCCCAGCGTGATTCGCGATCTGGTGACCGGCAAGGTCTTCCGGCCCTAGGTCAGTCCAGCAACTGGCGCAGCAGCCGCGCCAGCGCATCGATCTGGAACGGCTTGGCCAGCGAGAGCTCACCGTTCGGGGTCGGCCGTTCGGCGTGACCGCTGACGAACAGCACCGGCAACTCCGGCCAGCGCTCGCGCAGGCGCCCGGCCAAGTCGGCGCCGTCGAGATCCGGCAGGCCGAGATCGGTGATCAGCAGATCACAGGGCAGGTCGCCGTCGACCAGGGTGAGCGCCGCCGAGGCACTGGCCGCGGTGCGCACGCGATAGCCCAGCTCGGTGAGCATCTCGCGCAGCAACAGCCGCACCGAAACATCGTCTTCTACCAGCAGCAGGCGTTCGCCCCGGCTCTGGGCGATGGCCGCCTGAGGTGTATCGCTCGCTGCCGGTCGCTCGGGCTGGGCACAGGGCAGCCAGAGGCTGACCCGGGTGCCGCTGCCCAGTTCGCTCTCCAGGGTCACGTGGCCACCCGACTGCTTGATGAAGCCATAGAGCATCGACAGGCCCAGACCGGTGCCCTGGCCGATGGGCTTGGTGGTGAAGAAGGGATCGAAGGCGCGATCCACCACCTCGACCGGCATGCCGCTGCCGGTGTCGGCGATGGTCAGGCGCACATAGTCACCCGGCGGCAGGTCATGCTCGGCGGCCAGGTCAGTGAGGTGATCGAGGGCGGTTTCGAGGGTCAGCTGACCCCCCTCGGGCATGGCGTCGCGGGCGTTGATCACCAGATTCAGCAGGGCGTTCTCTAGCTGGTTGGTGTCGGTGCGTGCCGGCGGCAATTGCAACGCGAGGCTGCTGCGCAGGCTGATGCGTTCGCCCAGGGTGCGCTGGAAGAGTTCTTCCAGGGACAGGATCAGGTCATTGACATCCACCGGCCGCGGGTCGAGGGTCTGCCGACGCGCGAAGGCCAGCAGGCGATGGGTCAGGGCGGCGGCGCGGGTGGCGGATTGCTCGGCGGTGTCGAGGTAGCGCTGCAGGTTGTCGTGGCGGCCCTGGTCCAGGCGCCGACGCAGCAATTCCAGGGAGCCGCTGATGCCGGTGAGCAGGTTGTTGAAGTCGTGGGCGATGCCGCCGGTGAGATGGCCGATGGCTTCCATCTTCTGTGCCTGGCGCAACGCGGCCTCGGCGTTCTGCAGAGCCAGGGCGGCGTCGTGCTCGACGGTGACGTCGCGGCCGAAGACATAGATGCGGCCATCGTGATCGGCGGTGGCCTTCCACATCATGTGGCGCCAGTGGCCGTCGCGAGTGCGCAGGCGGCCCGGCAGATCGCTGAGCACCTCGCCATGGCGCAGGGCGGCCAGGCGCGGGAACACCGGCGGATCGTCCGGGTGCTCCAGCGAGGTCGGCGGCTGGTGGCGCAATTCCTCGTCGTCCCAACCCAGGGTGCGGCCCCAGGCCGGATTGCGACTGAGCCAGCGTTGCCCCTGGATGACACCGAGCAGGTCGTCGGCCACCCGCCACATGCGGTCACGCTCGACGGTGCGCTCATGGACGCGCTGTTCCAGCAGTTCGGCCAGGCGCCGCAGGCGGTGTTCGGCCATGCGGATCTCGCTGACGTCGGTGTGCACGCCCACCCATTCGCAGACCACGCCGTTTTCCCGCACCGGCAGGGCGCGCACGCTGAAGGTGCGCCACTGACCGTCGCGGCAGCGCAGCCGGTGTTCGTCGTGGAAGTCCACCTGTTGCTGCACCGCCAGTCGCCAGCGGCGCAGGGTGCGAGGGGCATCCTCGGGATGCAGGGCAGCGGCCCAGCCGTCCTGCTGATACTGGGCATAGCTCTGCCCGGTCAGGGTGCTCCAGGCGAGTTGTTCGCCGAGCAGATGCCCCTGGGCATTGCTGGTCCAGACCACCCCCTGCACCGCTTCCACGGCGTTGCGGAAACGCTGGTTGGACAGGTGCAGCGCGGCTTCGGCCTGCTTGCGCTGGGTGAGATCCACCACCACCAGACTCACCGACAGCTCCTGGCCGATTTCCGACTGCAGCGGCGAGCCATGCAGGCTGACCCAGACCACCGAGCCATCCGGGCGCAGGAAGCGCTGGTCCAGCTTGAAGCTGTCGCCGCGCTCGCGCAGGGTGTCGAGATGGCGCTCCAGGATGGCCCGGTCCTCGGGATGGGTCTGGGCCTGCAGGGTCTGTTCCAGCACCCCGACCTCGTTGCGATCGAGCAATTCGCAGTAGCGGCGATTGGCGAGCAGGATGCGCCCGCGGGCGTCGGTCTGGCAGATGCCGACCGCCGCCTGGTTGATCAGGCTGGCCAGCCGCGCGCTGTGTTCGCGCAGGGCATTTTCCGCATCAACCCGTTGCTGAACGTCGTCGAACAGGGTGACCGAGGCGATCACCTCGCCAGTGGCCGAGCGAACGGGCGCGCTGGACACTTCCAGCAGCCGGATGCTGCCGTCGGGCCGTCGATAGCGCATCAATTCGGGCGATACCGCCTGGCCACTGCGCAGCACCCGGACCGTGGGATAGTCGTCCACCGCATAGGGCTGGCCATTGGCATGCAGGGCGCCGATGGCGCCATAGCGTTCGTCCAGCGTCTCACCGGCCGGGCGCTTGCCCAGGAGGAGATCGACGCGGTCATTGAGCATCACCGCTTCTTCGCTGCCGGCCTCGGTGATGGAGATGCCCAGGGGCGCCTGCTGCAGCACGCTGGCCAGGAGCCCCTGTTCCAGCGACAACCGCCGTTCCAGGTGCCGGACCTGGTCTTGGGTCTGCTGCCGCACCAGCAGAGCGCCCAGCAGCAGGGCCAACTGGTCCAGCAACAGCCGGGTGTCCGCCTCGACGGCGTTGCTCAGCTGCAGATAGCCCAGGGGCTGCGCCGCAGCGCCGAACGGGAGGAGCGACTGACCCGCCGGCAGGCTGCCGGCTTCGGCCACGGACAGCAGCCGCGCCTGGGGATCGTCGGCGAGGTCACGCAGGGCCTGGGTGGCGCACAGGCGCAGGGCGGCAAGATCCGCCGTGCCGCTGAGGCGCCGCGACCATTCGCCAAGCGCCTGCAGGCGTTGTGGCAGATCCCGCTCGGCGCTGCGCCGGGCGGCGAAGCGGGCCCGGCTCGCTGGGGCCTGCCAGACGTGCAGCAGCCAACCCACGGCGACATCCGCCCGGCGCAGCGGCACCAGGTGCAGGTCGAGGCGTACCAGATGACCATCGCGATGGCGCAGGCCCCGGGTTTGGCAGCGTTCGAGGGCGGTCAGCCAGCCGTCCGCCGGGGGTTCCGGGAGCAACAGGCCGACGATGGACTCGCCGACCTTGTCCTGCGCGCTCCAGCCCAGCAGCCGGGCGACGGCCGGGCACCACTGCCCGATGCACCCTTCGGCGGTCAGGGTGATCAGTGCCGTGTCCGTGGCGGTGTCGAGCAGGTTGGCGAGGGGGCTGGAGATGGGCATGACGAGGGCAGCGATCCGGCCGATTCTGGAAAGAGCGTCGAGACCTTGGCGGCCTGACTGTCCGAGATAGACCGGCGTTTACCCCCGTCGTGCCGCCTGGTTACGGGAAACTTAATGGCCGTCACGATTTACCCGGCCAGGCGCGCGAACGTCTAGCCTCAGGGCAGCAGGATGGTCGAGCCGCTGGTCTCGCGGCCTGACAGGGCGCGGTGCGCCTCCTGCACCTCGGCCAACGGATAGCGGCGACCGATGTCCACCTGGATACGGCCATCGGTGATCAGCTCGAACAGCTGATCGGCCATGTCCTGCAGCGCTTCGGGTGAGGCGGCGTAGGTAGCCAGGGTCGGCCGGGTTACATAGAGCGAACCCTTCTGCGAGAGGATGCCCAGGTTGACCCCGGTGACCGCGCCCGAGGCGTTGCCAAAGCTGACCATCAGGCCGCGCGGGGCCAGGCAGTCCAACGACATCTCCCAGGTGTCCTTGCCGACGCCGTCGTAGACCACCGGCACCTTGGCACCCTCGGTCAGCTCGCGGACCCGCGCCGGGACGTCTTCCTGGCGATAGTCGATCACCGCCCAGGCGCCCAGAGCCTTGGCCTTTTCCAGTTTTTCCGGCGAGCCGGCGGTGCCGATCAGGCGTACGCCCAGGGCCTTGGCCCATTGGCAGGCCAGGGAGCCGACGCCACCCGCCGCGGCATGGAACAGCACGGTGTCACCGGCCTGCAGCGGATAGGTCTGGCGCAGGAGGTACTGCACCGTCAGCCCCTTGAGCATGACCGCGGCGCCCTGCTCGAAGGACACCGCTTCCGGCAGGTGCACCAGGTGCCGCTCGGGCAGCACATGGACTTCGGCATAGGCGCCCAGCGGACCGGTAGCGTAGGCGACGCGGTCGCCGGCCTTGAAGCGGGTGACGGCGTTGCCCACCGCCTCCACCACTCCGGCACCCTCGGTGCCCAGGCCCGAGGGCAGCGACGGCGGCGGATAGAGGCCGCTGCGGTAGTAGGTCTCGATGAAGTTGAGGCCGATGGCGTGGTTGCGCACCCGCACCTCGTCGGGGCCGGGCGCGGCGGGTTCGAAATCCACAAGTTCGAGTACTTCGGGACCACCGGTGCGGCTGAACTGGATGCGCTGGGCCATGCTGTCGGTTCCTTATTGACGTGAGCCTTCATCCAAGCCGCAACCGCGGGCCACGTCAACCGGTCGGATACGGGTGTTATGCTCTCCGCCCTCCCCGCCTGTTGTGGAAATCCTTGCGATGAATCCCTCCCTGGAGGCCGTCAAGGCCTATCTGCTCGATCTGCAGGAGCGCATCTGCGCCGCACTGGAAGCCGAGGATGGCGCTGCGCATTTTGTCGAAGACGCCTGGACCCGGCCGACCGGCGGTGGTGGCCGTACCCGGGTCATCGCCGAGGGCACCCTGCTGGAAAAGGGCGGTGTGAACTTCTCCCATGTGCATGGCGACAGCCTGCCGCCCTCGGCCAGCGCCCATCGTCCGGAACTGGCCGGGCGCAGCTTCGAGGCCATGGGCGTGTCGCTGGTCATGCACCCGCGTAATCCGTATATCCCCACCGCCCACGCCAATGTGCGCTTCTTTCTCGCCGAAAAGCCTGGCGAAGCGCCGGTCTGGTGGTTCGGTGGCGGTCTCGACCTCACCCCCTACTACGGCAACGAGGCCGACTGCGTGCACTGGCACCAGGTCTGCCATGACGCCTGCGCACCTTTCGGCGCCGACGTCTATCCGCGCTACAAGGCCTGGTGCGACCGCTATTTTCACCTCAAGCACCGCGGCGAGCCACGTGGTATCGGCGGCCTGTTCTTCGATGACCTGAACGACTGGGATTTCGACACCTGTTTCGCCTTCCAGCGCGCCATCGGCGATGCCTTCGTCGACGCCTACCTGCCCATCGTCCAACGCCGCCGTGACCAGCCTTATGGCCAGGCTGAGCGGGAATTCCAGGCCTATCGTCGTGGGCGCTACGTGGAGTTCAACCTGGTCTACGACCGTGGCACCCTGTTCGGCCTGCAATCCGGCGGCCGCACCGAGTCCATCCTCATGTCGCTGCCGCCCGAGGTGCGCTGGGGTTATGACTGGAAACCCGTACCCGGCTCGCCGGAAGCGCGACTGACCGATTTCTTTCTCACCGACCGCGACTGGCTCGCGCTCGCCCCGACGCCTGCAGGATAGCCCCATGGATCGCTACGCCGTCTTCGGCAACCCCATCGCCCACAGCAAGTCGCCGCTGATCCACAGCCTGTTCGCCGACCAGACCGGTCAGCGCCTGCACTACGGGCCGCTGCTGGCACCGCTGGACGGCTTCACCGAAAGCGCCCGCAGCTTCTTCCAGAGCGGCCTGGGCGCCAACGTCACGGTGCCCTTCAAGGAAGAGGCCTACCAGCTGTGCGACGACCTCACCCCGCGCGCCCGGCGCGCCGGGGCGGTCAACACCCTCAAGCGCCAGCCTGACGGTCGCCTGCTGGGCGACAACACCGATGGCGCCGGGCTGGTGCGGGACCTCACCGTCAACGCCGGTCTGCAGCTGGCTGGCCAGCGCGTCCTGGTGCTGGGCGCCGGGGGCGCGGTACGCGGCGTGCTGGAGCCGCTGCTGGCCTGCCAGCCCGGGCAACTGGTGCTGGCCAACCGCACCGAACTCAAGGCGGTGCAGCTGGCGCGGGAATTCGCCGAGCTGGGGGCCATCGAGGTGGCCGCCTTCTCCACCCTGCGCGAGCCCTTCGACGTCATCATCAACGGCACTTCCGCCAGCCTCGGCGGCGGTCGCCCACCGCTCTCGGAAGCGGTGATCGGCCCCCAGACCGTGACCTACGACATGATGTACGGCAAGGACCTGACCGCCTTCAATCGCTGGGCGCAGGATGAAGGCGCCTTCCACACCCTGGACGGCCTGGGCATGCTGGTGGAACAGGCCGCCGAGGCCTTCGAACTCTGGCGCGGCGTGCGCCCCGACGGTGCGCCGGTGCTGGCGGAGTTGCGGCGGCAACTGGGTTAGTTCCGGGATGCTGTTGGGCTTCGCTGCGCTCAGCGCCAACCTACGGAACTCCATTGTAGGTTGGGTTGAGGCGGCTCCATTGCCGAAGCCCAACGGGCCGCGGTCAGCCCGCCAGCTGGGGCTGGCGCCTGCGCGAGGCCAGAGACACCGGCCACGCCTGGGCGATGCCGAAGCCGATTTCGATCATCAGGAACATTGCCAACAGGGGACTGGCACCCTGGTACAGCGCCCAGGTCTGCCAGAGGGCGAATAGGCCCCTGGCCACGGCGTCGTAGCGCCCCAGCGTCACCGAGGGGCTGGCCAGCCGCAGCGCCGCCCAGACGCATACCACGGAGCCGAGCAGGTTGCCCAGCAGTAGGGCTTCCGGGCTGAAGGTCGCCAGAGGCGCGAATCCCAGCCACTGCCCCTGGGCGTCGAGCTGTCGCAGCAGCCAGGCGAGACTCCAGGGGGTGGCGAAGGGCGCGGTGACCAGCAGATCATAGAGGGCGCTGGCACGGACCAGTCGCACATAAGGCGCAAGCTTCCACATGGACGGACTTCCTTGAACGAGAGGAAGTCCAGTGTCGACCCTGGAGCTAGGTCCAGGGTCAAGGAGAACGGATGCGTATCGGCACCCTCGCCCAGGCCACCGGCCTGAGTCGCGACACCCTGAGATTCTACGAGCGCCAGGGGCTGCTCAAGGCGCCGCGGCGGGCCAACGGCTATCGTGACTATCCGCCCGAAGCCGTGGAATGGCTGGGCTACATCCGTACCGCCCAGCGACTGGGTTTCAGCCTGCAGGAAATCGCCGCCAACCTGGAGGACGTCGAGCGCGCTGCCGATCCCGACGCCTATCTGCAGGAACTGCTGCGCGACAAGCTCAGGGTCATCGAGGCGCGTATCGACGAATTGCAGGCGTTGCGTGGGGTGCTGTATTCGCGCCTGGGTGAAGCCTGTCCGCTGCGGACGTAGCTGAGCGTTGGGCTTCGCTGCGCTCGACCCAACCTACGGCCGTGAGCGGCCATGGGCCGCTCCTACCATTGCGTTGGAGCCTGTAGGAGCGGCCGCATCAGCGGACCACCATGGCCGCGATCAGTTGTAGGTTGGGTTGAGGCGGCTCCATCGCCGAAGCCCAACAGGACCAGGCCTGCTAGGCCCCCTCCTCCCCGTAGCCTTCAGCCAGATGCTGGTCCTTGAGCTTCACGTAGTTGCCGGCGCTGTAGCTGAAGAAGGCGAGCTCCTTTTCCTCCAGCGGGCGGATCTGCTTGACCGGGCGGCCGACGTAGAGGTGGCCGCCTTCCAGCCGCTTGCCCGGCGGAACCAGGCTGCCGGCGCCGATCATCACGTCATCCTCCACCACCGCGCCGTCCATGACGATGCTGCCCATACCCACCAGCACCCGGTCGCCAATCGTGCAGCCGTGCAGCGTCACCTGGTGGCCGACGGTGACGTCGGCGCCGATCAGCAAGGGATAGCCGTCCGGATTGAAGGGGCCGGCGTGGGTGATGTGCAGCACGCTGCCGTCCTGGATGCTGGTGCGGGCGCCGATCCGGATACAGTGCATGTCGCCACGGATCACCGTCAGCGGCCACACCGAGCTGTCTGCGCCAAGGCTCACGTCGCCGATCACCACCGCGGTGGCATCGACGAAGGCGCGTTCGCCCAGGTGCGGGGTCTTACCTTGAAAGGTCCTTATGGTCACGATAGATACCTTTTCTCGTCGGAAGGGTCTTGAGACCTATTAGGATGGGCTCCATATATAACTGTCAAAGCCATCGCCCCGAGGGGAACGCCGTGAGCGCCAGCAATCCGCTGCTTCAGTCCTACGACCTGCCGCCCTTTTCCGCCATCAAGCCCGAGCACGTCGAGCCGGCCATCGACACCGTCCTGGCCGAGAACCGTGCCGCCCTGGCCAAGTTGTTGGACACCCAGAAGGAACACCCCACCTGGGCCGGCCTGGTGCTGGCGATGGACGAGCTGAACGATCGGCTGGGTCAGGCCTGGAGCCCCATCGGCCACCTCAACGCCGTGTGCAACAGCGCCGAGCTGCGCGCCGCCTACGAGGCCTGTCTGCCCAAGCTGTCGGCCTACTCCACCGAGATCGGCCAGAACAAGGATCTCTTCCAGGCCTACAGCCGCCTGGCTGAAAGCGAAGAAGCCAAGGGCTTCGACGCCGGCCAGAAGACCACCCTGGAACACGCCCTGCGTGACTTCCGCCTGTCCGGCATCGACCTGCCGCCGGCCGAGCAGCAGCGCTATGCCGCCATCCAGGCGCGCAAGTCCGAGCTGGGCAGCAAGTTTTCCAACCAGTTGCTCGACGCGACGCAGGCCTGGACCAAGCACCTCACCGATGAAGCCGCCCTTGCCGGCCTGCCTGAATCGGCCAAGGCCCAGCTGCAGGCCGCCGCCCAGGCCAAGGAGCTGGACGGCTGGCTGGTGACCCTGGAATTCCCCAGCTACTACGCGGTGATGACCTACGCCGACGACCGTGCCCTGCGCGAGGAAGTCTATGCCGCCTATGCCACTCGCGCCTCCGAGCAGGGCCCCAACGCCGGTCAGTTCGACAACGGCCCGGTGATGGAAGAACTGCTCGACCTGCGCCAGGAACTGGCGCGTCTGCTGGGCTACGCCAACTACGCCGAGCTGTCGCTGGCCACCAAGATGGCCGAGAGCAGTGATCAGGTGCTGGGTTTCCTGCGCGACTTGGCGGTGCGCTCCAAGCCCTTCGCCCAGCGCGACCTGGAAGAATTGCGCGCCTTCGCCGCCGAACAGGGCGTGCAGGATCTGCAGAGCTGGGACACCGGCTACTTTGCCGAGAAGCTGCGCCAGCAGCGCTACGCGCTGTCCCAGGAAGAGGTCCGCGCCTGGTTCCCGGTGGACAAGGTGCTCTCCGGCCTGTTCGCCACGGTGCAGAAGCTCTATGGCATCGAGATCGCCGAGCTGCGCGACTTCGAGAAGTGGCATCCCGACGTGCGCCTGTTCGAGATCAAGGAGAACGGCACCGCCATCGGCCGCTTCTACTTCGATCTCTATGCTCGCGCCAACAAGCGTGGTGGCGCCTGGATGGACGGTGCCCGCGACAAGCGCCGTGATGCCCAGGGCCGGCTGATCGATCCGGTGGCCTACCTGGTCTGCAACTTCACCCCGGCCAGCCCCGGCAAGCCGGCGCTGCTGACCCATGACGAGGTGACCACCCTCTTCCACGAATTCGGCCATGGCCTGCACCACCTGCTGACCCGCGTCGAGCACGCCAGCGTCTCCGGCATCAACGGCGTGGCCTGGGACGCGGTGGAGCTGCCCAGCCAGTTCATGGAGAACTGGTGCTGGGAGCCCGAGGGCCTGGCGCTGATCTCCGGTCACTACGAGACCGGCGAGCCGCTGCCCCAGGAACTGCTGGACAAGATGCTGGCGGCCAAGAACTTCCAGTCCGGCCTGATGATGCTGCGCCAGCTGGAATTCTCGCTGTTCGACTTCGAATTGCACGCTACCCATGGCGACGGTCGCAGCGTGCGCGAGGTGCTGGAAGGCATCCGCGACGAGATCTCCGTCGTACGGCCGCCGGCCTACAACCGCTTCCCCAACAGCTTTGCCCACATCTTCGCCGGCGGTTATGCGGCGGGCTACTACAGCTACAAGTGGGCCGAGGTGCTGTCCGCCGATGCCTTCGCCAAGTTCGAGGAAGAAGGCGTCTTCAACCCCGAGACCGGGCGCGCCTTCCGCGAGGCCATCCTGGCCCGCGGCGGCTCCCAGGCGCCCATGGTGCTGTTCGTCGACTTCCGCGGTCGCGAGCCCAGCATCGACGCCCTGCTCCGCCATTCCGGGCTGAGCGAGGAGGCGGCGTGAGCGAGCCGATCCGCAAGAGGTTCATCGCCGGGGCGGTCTGCCCGGCGTGCCAGGCGCAGGACACCCTGAAGATGTGGACCCAGGACGGTACGCCCCACCGCGAGTGCCTCTCCTGCGGCTACAGCGACACCCTGGACGAGCGTGGCAATTCGGTCCCCAAGGAATTGCCGACGCGGGTCAATATCAGTGCGCTGAAACCCAAGAAGCCTGATCCCAAGGTGCAGGCCGTGCAGTTCTTTCCCAATCCCAAGCTGAAAAAGCCGGAATAGCGAAAGGCGACCTTCAGAAAAGCCGCGCCCGGTCATCCAGGCGCGGCTTTTCCGTTTCCAGGCTGGGGAAAATCGATCCGCGCACGGCTTGAGTGCAGGCGAAAACGAGCGTCAGCGCAGGGGGGTCCCAGGCTTTATCCACAAAAAGCGGATTCGATAGCCAGCCGATCATCTTTTTAATCTATTGATAATAAAGGGATTTTATTGAGTCTCTGATTGGCGTCAGGGTTTTCTCCTGAAGTTATACCGATTTTATCCCCGATTTATCCACAGGCTGAAGAGTCCTGGAATGACTTGGGAGTCTTTTCCTGCAATCAGACTCCAAGTGGATAGCCGACGCCATCGTCCCTGACGAGGAAATCCCATGCGTACCGTCCTTTCTGCTGCAGTCCTCTGTCTGATAGGCAACCTGGCCCTGGCCGCGCCGCCGGAACATGGACCGGGAGGACCCAAGGGGCCGCATGGCCCGGGCTGGCAGGACCAGGGCGGTCCGCATGGCAAGGGACCGGGTCCCGAGTCGCGTGGCCAGGGTCGCCCGGGTGCCGGACCGGGTGCCGGCGGCCCGCCGGATCTGGGACCGGCGCGGGAGCGTATCCAGGCGCTGCGCGGCCAGATCGGTCGCGGGGGCGACCTGCCGCCGGGGCTGCGTCTGGAGCGCGGACGCCCTCTCCCACCTGGTTATGGCCGGCCGCTGCCGCCGGGTATCGCCCGCCAGTTGCCGGACTACCCGGGCTACGAATGGCGGCGTCTGGGAGCCGACATGGTACTGGTCGCCGTGGGCACCGGGATCGTCTACGCCATCCTGCAAGGCGTACTGGACTGACCGGGACGATTCTTTTAGCGGTAGCCAAGGAGTAGTGCCGAGCTCACCGCAGGCTCTGGCACAGACTCCTTGGGCCTGCCGGCCCGGCGGAACTGGCCGGCGCGCCATCGCAGGCGATAAATGGAGAAAGACCTCTGGCACAGTGCCAGCCCGGATTTCAGTAGAATAACCGCCGCGCGCGGCCGCCCTCCGCCTTCAGACGGTAGGGAAACCGGGCCGCTTCGTATCGGTCTCAACGCCCATCGCTCGCCAAGGATTTCCCATGAGAGCTCTGCCCCGTCTGCTGCCGCTGGCCCTGTTCGCCCTGCTCGTGGGGCATAACGCCCCAGCCCGCGCCGAACCCGGTCTGTTCAATCTGCTGGTGGGCAGTTACACCGCGGGCAGCAGCCAGGGACTGTATGTCTACCGCTTCAACAGTCGTAATGGCCAGATCGATGGCCCGCTACGGATCGTCAAGGCCTCCAATCCGTCGTTCCTGACCCTGTCCCGCGATGGCCGGACCCTGTTCGCCGTCAACGAGAACGGCCGCGGTTCGAGTAGCGACAGCATCGGCCGGGTCACCTCCTATCGCTTCGAACCGGGCAATGGCCGTCTGCAGCAGATCAGCCAGGTCAAGAGCCTGGGCGACGAGCCGACTCACTCCAGCCTCAGCACCGATGGCAAGTTCCTGTTCGTGGCCAACTACTCCAGTCTGCCGGAAGGCTCCCTGGCGGTGCTGCCGATCCAGGACGGCGGCGTGCTCAGCCCGGTGGCCCAGATCGAATTCCATCAGCCCAGCGAACAGCACCCACGCCAGCAATCCAGCCATGTGCACGCGGCGGTGACCACCCCGGATGGCCGCTTCGTCTTCGCCCCGGATCTGGGCGCCGACAAGGTGTTCGTCTATCGCTATCTGCCGCAGCAGCCGGAGCGGCCGCTGGTGGCCGCCGAGACGCCCTTCGTCCCGGTGCCGGAAGGCAGCGGTCCACGCCATCTGGTGTTCAGCGCCGATGGCCGCTATGCCTACCTGACCCTGGAGCTGGCCGGCCAGGTCATGGCCTTCGCCCATCAGGACGGCATGCTGCGGCAGTTGCAGAGCTACAGCCTGACGCCCCAGGAATTCATGGGCGAGCGGGATGCCGGGGCCCTGCACCTGTCCGGCGACGGGCGCTTCCTCTATGTCGCCAGTCGCGGCACGGACAACCAGCTGGCGGTGTTCGCGGTCAATCCCGACGGCACCCTGACCTTTGTCCAGCGCCATCCGGTCAATGGCCTGTCGCCACGGGAGTTCGCCATCGACCCGTCCGGGCGGTACCTGCTGGTGGCCAACCAAAAATCCAACCAGCTCAAGGTTTTCGCTCGGGATCCCGACAGCGGCACGCTCGGCGATGAACTGCAGAGCCTGGATGTGGGCGCCCCGGCGGACCTCAAATTCGTCGCGGTACCCTGATGACCCACTTCGACCGTCTGCACCACGTGGCGCTGATCTGCGCCGACTATGAACGCTCCCGGCACTTCTACACCGAGATCCTCGGGCTGTCGGTGATCGCCGAGACCTATCGCGAGGCCCGGCGCTCCTGGAAGCTGGATCTGGCGGTAGGCACGCATGCCCAGCTGGAGCTGTTCTCCTTTCCCGATGCCCCGCCCAGGCCGTCGCGCCCGGAGGCCCAGGGCCTGCGCCACCTGGCTTTCGCCGTGGCCGACCTGGACGCCACCGTCGCCCACCTGCACGGCCATGGCGTGGTCACCGAGCCGATCCGCACCGACGAGTTGACCGGCAAGAGATTCACCTTCTTCGCCGACCCGGACGATCTGCCGCTGGAAGTCTACGAGCGCTGAGTTCAGCTCAGGTCGCCAGCCGTGCGCCGGCCAGGGACTCGCGCGGCATTTCCAGCTCTTCGAGCAGCCAGTCGAGAAAGCGCTGCACCAGCCGCTGGCGCCGCTTGCGCTCGGGCAGGATGGCGTAATAGCCGTAGCGCGAGGTGGCCAGTCCGGCGAAGGGGCGACAGAGCAGCTCCTGCTGCAGCAGGTCGTCCACCAGGTGGCGCCAGCCGATCGCCAGACCCTGGCCGGCAATGGCGGCCTGGATCACCAGGGTGTAGTTGTCGAAGCTCAGCACCGCGCCGGACGGTGCCGCGGGCAGGGGCGCCAGGTCCAGCGCCGGCAACAGGGTCTTCCAGTCGTACCAGCGACTGTTGGGCGCCGCCTTGAGGTGCAGCAGCGGCCAGCGCCCCAGCCCCGTGGCGGGCAGCGGCGGTTGCCGGCCCTGGAGCAGCCGCGGACTGCACACCGGAAAGACCTCTTCGCGAAACAGCGGCCAGGCCTCGCCATGCTTGAAGCGGCCGTCGCCGAAGCCCAGGGTGATGTCGATCTCCGGGCCGGGCAGGGGCACTCTATCGCTGGTGACCAGGCTGACGTCCAGCTCCGGATGGCGGGCATGAAAGCGCGGCAGGCGCGGCAGCAGCCAATAGGCGGCGAAGGCGAAGTCGGTGGCCACCTGCAGGACTTCATGGGCAGGCCGGGCGGTGACCAGGCGTACCCCTTCGTCCAGGGTGGCGAGGCCGGCCTCGACGTATTCCTGCAGCAGCCGTCCGGCTTCGGTGAGCAGGATGCCGCGATGGACCCGATCGAACAGCCGCACCTGCAACTGGGCTTCCAGGCGCTTGATCTGCTGGCTGATGGCCGGCTGGGTGGTGCCCAGTTCGCTGGCCGCCGCGGTAAAGCTCAGGCGGCGCGCCACCACTTCGAAGGTGCGCAGGCTGTCCAGTGCCAGGGCAGGGCGGTCGGCAGGCGTCGTGGCGTCCAAGGTGAAAATCCTGTGAGGGTCAGACATAAGCCCAGCTTATCCGAAACATCATCTTCCATGCCCTTCACGTGATTTTCCTGGCGTCGGATGATGGGTTATCCATAAGCAACCCTGATTCGAAGCGGAGGCCCTCTTGTCCAAGCCGATGAACATCCTCTTTCTCATGGCCGACCAGATGGCGGCGCCCATCCTGCCGCTGTACGACGCCGCCTCGCCGATCAAGCTGCCGAATCTGCAACGCCTGGCCGAGCGCGCCGTGGTGTTCGACTCCGCCTACTGCAACAGCCCGCTGTGCGCGCCCTCGCGCTTCACCCTGGTGAGCGGCCAGCTGCCGTCGAAGATCGGCGCCTACGACAACGCCGCCGACTTCGCTGCTGACATCCCCACCTATGCCCACCACCTGCGCCGCCTCGGCTATCGCACCGCGCTGTCGGGCAAGATGCACTTCTGCGGACCGGATCAGCTGCACGGCTACGAAGAGCGCCTGACCAGCGACATCTATCCAGCTGACTATGGCTGGGCGGTGAACTGGGACGCGGCGGACGTGCGCCCGAGCTGGTACCACAACATGTCCTCGGTGCTGCAGGCCGGGCCCTGCGTGCGCACCAACCAGCTGGATTTCGACGAAGAGGTGGTCTTCAAGGCACGCCAGTATCTCTACGATCACGTGCGCCGCGGGGACGACCAGCCGTTCTGCCTGACCGTGTCCCTGACCCACCCCCACGACCCCTACACCATTCCCCGCGAATTCTGGGACCTGTACGACGACGTCGACATCCCCCTGCCGGAAGGCACCATTCCCCAGGCCGAGCAGGACCCCCACAGCCAGCGCCTGCTCAAGGTGATCGACCTCTGGGACAAGCCGCTGCCCGAGGCCAAGATCCGTGACGCCCGCCAGGCCTACTACGGTGCCTGCAGCTACGTCGACGCCCAGGTCGGCCACCTGCTCAAGACCCTGGAAGAATGCGGTCTGGCCGACGATACCGTGATCGTCTTTTCCGGCGACCATGGCGACATGCTCGGGGAGCGCGGACTCTGGTACAAGATGCACTGGTTCGAGATGGCCGCCCGGGTACCGCTGCTGATCCATGCGCCCGGCCGCTTCGCCCCGGCGCGGGTGCAGGCCTCGGTGTCGACCATGGACCTGCTGCCGACCTTCGTCGAGCTGGCCGGCGGCAGGCTGCCGGCGGAGTTGCCGCTGGATGGTCGTTCGCTATTGCCGCACCTGGAAGGCCGGGCAGGGCACGACGAGGTCATCGGCGAATACCTGGCCGAGGGCACCGTCAGCCCGCTGCTGATGATCCGTCGCGGCGCTTACAAGTACATCCATTGCGAACTGGATCCGCCGCTGCTGTTCGATCTGCGGAACGATCCGCTGGAACGCGAAAACCTGGCCGCCAGCCCCGACTATGCCGAGCTGCTCGCCAGCTTCCAGGCCGAGGTCCGCCAGCGCTGGGACCTGCCGCGCCTGCATGGCGAGGTACTGGCCAGCCAGCGGCGGCGGCGCTTCGTCGCGGCGGCCCTGGAGCAGGGCGAGCGGACCAGCTGGGATCATCAGCCTTTCGTCGATGCCAGCCAGCAATACATGCGCAATCACATCGATCTCGACGACCTGGAGCGGCGCGCCCGCTACCCTCAACCCTCAACCCTGAACCGCTAACCGGAGCACGGCCATGAAACACGGAATCATCGCTACGTTCACGCTGGCCCTGGTCAGCCTGTCGGCCCAGGCCGAGGATCAGGCCTGTGGAACGGTTCGCCTGGCCGATCCGGGCTGGAGCGACATCGCCGCCACCAACGCCCTCACCGGCGCGGTCCTGGGCGCGCTGGGCTACACCAGCAAGGTCGAGACCCTGGCGGTGCCGATCATCTACGGTGGCATGCGCAACGGGCAGGTGGACGCCTTCCTCGGCAACTGGATGCCGGCGCAGCAGGCGCACTATGACCAGTTCGTGAAGACCGGCCAGGTCACCGAGCTGGCGCAGAACCTGGTCGGAACCGAATTCACCCTGGCCGTACCCACCTATGTCTGGGAGGGCGGGGTGAAGAGCTTCGACGATCTGGCCAAGCATGCCGACCAGTTCGGCAAGAAGATCTACGGCATCGGGGCCGGCGCGCCGGCCAACCAGTCGCTGCAGAAGATCATCCAGGACAACGAATTCGGCCTGGGCGGCTGGCAGCTGGTGGAATCCAGCGAGCAGGCCATGCTGTCCCAGGTAGGGCGCGCGGTGAAGCGTGACAAGTGGGTGGTCTTTCTCGGCTGGACGCCGCACCCCATGAACGTCGACTACCCGATCAAGTACCTGACCGGGGGTGACAAGTACTTTGGTACCGCCGGTACGGTGAACACCCTGACACGCAACGGCTACGCCGAGCAGTGCCCCAATCCGGCCCGGTTGCTGACCAACATGAAATTCACCCTGGACATGGAAAACGCCGTCATGAGCGCCGCACGGGACAAGGGCGGCAGCTACGATGCCGCCGCCAAGGCCTGGCTCAAGGCCCATCCCCAGGTGCTGGAGCCCTGGCTGCAGGGCGTCACCACCCGCGACGGCCAGCCCGGTCTGCCGGCGGTACAGAAAGCGCTCTGACCGCTAATTCTCCAAGCGCTACTTGAGCCCGAGCCGCCGCGCCAGGCGGGCGAGGTTGGCGCGGTCCAGCCCCAGGGCGGCGGCGGCCAGGGTCCAGTTCTGCCCATGCTGTTCCAGGGCCAGGGTGATGGTCTGCCGCTGGAAGGCCTCCGTGGCTTCGCGCAGGGAGGCGGCGGGCGGGGCGGGATCCTCGTCGGGCAGGGCCGTGCTGCCCAGTGGCAGGCCGAGCTGATCGCTGTCCAGGGTCAGGATGCCGCCGCGTTCCTCGCTGCCGGCATGGGCCTTGAGCGCCGCCCGGCTGATGAGGTGCGACAGTTCGCGCACGTTGCCCGGCCAGGCGTAGGCCAGCAGGGTGCGCTGCGCCGCGGGTGTCAGCCGGAGGCCGCGCAGGCCCAGGCGGGCGCGATTCTGCTCCAGGTAGAAACCGGCCAGCAGCAGGACATCCCGGCCACGCTCGCGCAGGGCCGGTACCGCCAGCGGATAGACGCTCAGGCGGTGGTATAGATCGGCGCGAAAGCGTCCGGCGCGCACGCAGTCGGCCAGGTCGCGGTTGGTGGCGGCGATGATGCGCACGTCCACCTTGAGATCGCGATCCGAGCCCAGCCGCTGCAGTTGGCCGCTCTGCAGCACCCGCAGGAGCTTGGCCTGCACCGTCAGCGGCAATTCGCCGACCTCGTCGAGAAACAGGGTGCCGCCATCGGCCAGTTCGAAGCGCCCGCGGCGTTCGCTGACGGCACCGGAAAAGGCGCCGCGCACATGGCCGAAGAGTTCGCTTTCCACCAGCGCCTCGGGCAGCGCCGCGCAGTTGAGACTGATCAGCGGCCGCTGCTGGCGCAGGGAGCGGGCATGCACGGCTTCGGCCACCAGTTCCTTGCCGACTCCGGTCTCACCGGTGATCAGCACCGTCAGATCGCTGGCCGCCACGGTGTCGATCTCCTGGCGCAGCCGCAGGCTGGCCGGACTCTGGCCGATGAGTTCGCGAGGCCGCTGGTGCCCCACCGATTGCTGATAGGCCACGGTCAATTCGTGCTCGCTGACGATGCGGGCGGAGAGCTGACCGATGCGCTCGGCGGCGGCCACGGTGGCGGCGGCCAGGCCGGCGAAGGCGGCGAGGGTGGTGAGATCCTCGGGTCGGGCATTCTGCGCCTGCAGCGAATCCAGGGTCAGCAGGCCCCAGAGCTGGTCCTGCACATAGAGCGGACAGCCCAGGCAGTCATGGACCTCCAGGTGCCCCTGCACGCCTTCCACCAGGCCATCGTAGGGATCGGGCAGGTCGCAATCGAGGGCGAAGCGAGTGGGCGCGCGACTCGCCAGCAGCAGGGCCAGGCGCGGGTGCTCACCGACCTTGAAGCGGCGTCCCAGGGTGTCGGCTGCCAGCCCGCGCACCGCCAGGGGCACCAGCACCTCGCCATCCAGGCGCAGCAGGGCCACCGCATCGAAGGGCAGGACCTGGCGCAGGGCATCGAGCAGACTGGCGTAGCGTTGTTGATCGGGCAGGTCGCGGGCCAGATCCGCCACCAGCGGTACCATCACATCGAGCAGAGTGGGGCGGGTCAATTTGACCTCGGCGAGTCATAGGGACCTGGTCATTATGACCTGCGCACTGGCTAAAAGCCTGATCCAGGGCAAGTTTTAGGCTGGCACGACTCGTGATAGGGACAGGGCAGTCCTGTTTGGAGATCCTTGCCATGCTGTCATCCGACCAAAAAGCCATCATCACGGCTACCGTCCCCCTGCTGGAAACCGGGGGTGAGGCCCTCACCCGGCATTTCTACACCAAGTTGCTGGGCGACAATCCCGAGATCCGCCCGCTGTTCAATGGCGCCCACCAGGCTAGTGGCGCCCAGGCCCGGGCGCTGGCCCGGGCGGTGCTGATGTACGCCCGCTACATCGATCGCCTGGATACCCTGGGGCCGCTGGTGGAGCAGATCGTCAACAAGCACGTCTCCCTGCAGGTCCAGCCGGATCACTATCCGCTGGTGGGTATCGCCCTGCTGCAGAGCATTCGCGAGGTGCTGGGAGCCGAGGTCGCCACCGATGCGGTGATCGATGCCTGGGCTGCCGCCTATGGTCAGCTGGCCAACCTGCTGATCGGTGCCGAGGAACAGCGCTATGCGGCCCAGGCCGAGGCGCCCGGTGGCTGGCGTGGCGGGCGGCCGTTCCGCATCGCCCGGATCGAACCGGAAAGCGAAGAGATCAGCTCCTTCTACCTGGAGCCGGTGGACGGCCTGCCCACCAGCATCGCCCAGCCCGGCCAGTACCTGGGTCTGAGCCTGACCCTGGACGGGGTCGAATACCGGCGCAACTATTCGATCTCGGCGGCCAGCGATGGCCAGGGCTATCGCATCAGCGTCAAGCATCAGCCAGGTGGGGTGGTTTCGCGTTACTTGCACACCGATGCCCATGAAGGCGGCGTGTTGCAGGTCTTCGCGCCAGCCGGCGAATTCGTCCTGCAGGAATCGACCAAACCGCTGCTGCTGATCGCTGGCGGCGTCGGCATCACGCCGCTGTTGCCCATGGTATCGGCGGCCCTGCCCAGCGGCCGGCCGATCCAGCTGATCCACTGCACCCGCCATGTCGGGGTGCAGGCCTTCGGGCACTGGCTGGAAGAGCAGGCCGCCCATCATCCGCAATTGCAGCTGTACTTCTGCTACAGCGAGCCGGTGGCGGAAGAGGCCTATGCCTCGCGATTGGACCGGACGCGCCTGCAGCGCTGGTTGCCCAAGGATCGCGATCTGGACGCCTACCTTCTCGGCCCGCAGCCCTTCATGGCCCAGGTGCGACGGGATCTGCTGGAGCTGGGGGTGCCGGAGCAGCAGATCCGTCACGAGTTCTTCGGACCTGCTACGGACCTTTAGATGCAACAACGCCCGCCACCTCTCGGTTGCGGGCGTTGCATCGGCAGCGGCCGGCGCTACCTGGGGCAGCACCCGGCAGCCGGAGACCTAGCGACGCTGGTAGACGATTTCCTTGCTACCGCCTTCGCAGTTGCCCACCACCTTGGCGGAGGCGCTGGCGCTGCCCTTGTCCACCACCTCAAGACTGTAGTGCGCTACCTGCTTGGCCTGCAGCTTGGCATCGATATCGGCCTTGACCGTGTCGCACGAGGTGCCAGCGGCGAAAGCTCCGCTGCTCAGGGCCAACAAACCGAGGGTAATCACGACTCTACGCATCTTGCCTGTCCTTTTGCGAGGGGAGGGAGGTCTTGAATAGCTGCTCAGCTGGCTTCGATACGGAAGCCGATCTTCAAGGTGACCTGATAGTGCGCCACCTTGGCGTCCTGGATATGACCGCGGATTTCACCCACTTCGAACCATTCCAGGTTCTTCACCGACTTGGAAGTCTCGGCGAGGGCATTATTGATGGCGTCCTCGACGCTGGTGGTGGAAGAGCCAACGATTTCCAGCTTCTTGTAGGTGTGATGATCGGACATGAAAATCTCCTGGGTCAGCAATGACGGGCGCTGCAGCGGATAGCCGGCAACGCGTTGACCGGTGTCGCGGTCGACTCGCCGGGAAGGGTGCCTCTGCCATTTGAGGCTGCGAAAGGTCCCGATAAGTTCACTGCCCAGGCTCTCGGATACGGCTATGCAGCACTTTCCAACGGCTCGGTAGTCACATTTCCTGAATCCGTCCATCTCAGGAGGTTGTCATGGCCCGTAACACCGACTACCAGGCGTCCATCGCCAGCATCGAGAACGAAATCAACAGCCTGCTCGACTCGCTGGCATCGCTGAAGAAGAACGCGGCGCGCGAATCCCGCAGCAGCCTGAACTCCTTCAAGAGCACCGCTCGCGAAGCCCTGCATCATTCGGGCGATTCGCTGGAAGAAGTCTATGACGACGTGCGTCGCCTGACCCGTCAGTACGGCCGTGCCGCCAGTGGCGTGGCGCGCGAACATCCCTGGGCCACCGTCGGCATCGCCGCTGGCGTGACCGTTCTGGTCGGCTGGGCGCTGCTGCGCGGCGACCACTGATCGTGGCAGTTCGAGGCATCCCACGGGATGCCTCGGGCGCTAGCGCTCGGCCAGCTCCTGTCTGAGCCAAGCCGCCAACCGCTCCACCCGCTCATCCGCCAACCGACCCGGCGCCCATAGCGCCAACTCCGCACCGGTCGTCGCGAAGCCCCAAGGTGCGACCAGCCTGCCCGCCTTCAGATCTGCCGCCACCAGTGGTTCCGGGGCGATCGCCACCCCCAATCCCGAAAGCGCCGCCTCCAGCAGGTAATAGAGGTGCTCGAAGCCCTGCCCGTACTCCAGCACCGGTGCCGCCAGGCCCTGGGTGGCGAACCACTGTGGCCAGGCCTGGGGCCGCGACAGGGTGTGCAGCAGTCGCTCCGCCAGCAAGGCCTGCAGATCACCGTCCCTGAGCCGCAGATAGGCCGGACAGTAGGGACTCAGCACCGGCCCGATCCGCTCGGGCGCCAGGTGATAGGGCATCACGTCCTGGGGCGGCGCCGTCTCGGTGAACAACAGGCTGGCGTCCAGACCGGCAGCGGCCAGCGGGGTATCGTCGGTACGGGTCGAAAGGTGCAGGCGCAACTCCGGCAGATCGCGATTGAGGCGATCCAGTCGCGGAATGAACCAGCGGGCCACCAGGCTGCCCGGGCAGCCCAGCACGAAGGGTCCTTGGCGACTGCCAGCCTTGAGTTCAGCGCACACCTCGCGTAACCGTTCGAAAACCTCACCGCTCACCTCGCGCAGGCGCAGCCCGGCCTCGGTCAGCGCCAGCCCCCGACCTTCACGGCGAAACAGCGCCACCCCGAGCTGTTCCTCCAGGGCACGGATCTGGCGACTCACGGCGCCATGGGTCACATGCAGTTCGTCTCCGGCGCGACTCATACCGCCCAGACGAGCGGTGGCTTCGAAGGCACGTAGGGCATTCAGGGGAGGCAGGTCGCGGGCATCGCTCATCTGTGAGATTTCCTGACGGGTCATGGCGATCTTATCGATTTATCACCGGCACTCAAGCAGGTAAGGTAGATCCATCTTCGCAGGAGAATCCCATGACCCAGTTCGCTTATCGCCAGGGCCCCGACGCTCAAGGCATGTTCGGCCAGTTCGGTGGCCGCTATGTCGCCGAAACCCTGATGCCGCTGATCCTCGATCTGCAGCGCGAATACGAGACCGCCATGGAGGATCCGGCGTTTCTCGAGCAGCTGGCCTACTTCCAGCGCGACTACGTCGGTCGGCCCAATCCGCTGTACTTCGCCGAGCGCCTGACCGAGCACTTCGGCGGCGCCAAGATCTATCTCAAGCGCGAAGAGCTGAATCACACCGGCGCGCACAAGATCAACAACTGCATTGGCCAGATCCTGCTGGCCAAGCGCATGGGCAAGACCCGCATCATCGCCGAGACCGGTGCCGGCATGCACGGCGTGGCCACCGCTACCGTCGCCGCACGCTTTGGCCTGCCCTGCGTCATCTACATGGGCAGCACCGACATCGACCGCCAGCAGGCCAACGTCTTCCGCATGAAGCTGCTGGGCGCCGAGGTGATTCCGGTCACGTCCGGTACCGGCACCCTCAAGGACGCCATGAACGAGGCGCTGCGCGACTGGGTGACCAATGTCGCCGACACCTTCTACCTGATCGGCACCGTGGCCGGTCCGCACCCCTATCCGGCCATGGTCCGCGATTTCCAGGCGGTGATCGGTCGCGAGACCCGCGCGCAGATCCTGGAGAAGGAAGGACGCCTGCCCGACAGCCTGATCGCCTGCGTCGGCGGCGGCTCCAATGCCATGGGCCTGTTCCACGAATTTCTCGATGACCAGGACGTCGCCATCATCGGCGTCGAGGCCGGCGGCCACGGCGTCGACACCGACAAGCATGCCTCCAGCCTCAACGGCGGGGTGCCCGGGGTGCTGCACGGTAACCGTACCTTCCTGCTGCAGGACGATGATGGCCAGATCATCGACGCCCATTCCATTTCCGCTGGCCTGGACTATCCCGGCATCGGCCCGGAGCACGCCCACCTGCACGACGTGAAGCGCGTGGAATACGTACCGATCAACGACGACGAGGCGCTCAAGGCCTTCCACCAGACCTGCCGCCTGGAAGGCATCATCCCGGCGCTGGAAACGGCTCACGCCCTGGCCGAGGCCTACAAGCGCGCGCCACACCTGCCCAAGGACCACCTGATGGTGATCTGCCTCTCGGGCCGCGGCGACAAGGACATGCAGACCGTGATGAGTCACCTGGGAGACAAGCTATGAGCCGCCTGGAAACCCGCTTCGCTGCGCTGAAGGCCGAGGGCCGCGCCGCCCTGGTCACCTACACCACCGCCGGCGATCCGGACTACGACACTGCCCTGGCCATCCTCAAGGGCCTGCCGGCGGCCGGTGCCGACGTCATCGAGCTGGGCATGCCCTTCACCGATCCCATGGCTGACGGCCCGGCCATCCAGGCCGCTGCCCTGCGGGCCCTGCAGGCGGGCCAGAATCTGGCCAAGACCCTGGAGATGGTGCGCGACTTCCGCCGTGGGGAAGGGGAGACGCCACTGGTGCTTATGGGCTACTACAACCCCATCCATCGCTATGGCGTGGAGCGCTTCCTGGCGGAAGCCGCCGAAGCGGGCGTGGATGGCTTGATCGTGGTCGACCTGCCGCCCGAGCACGACGCCGAGCTGGCGCTGCCGGCCCAGGCCGCCGGTATCGACTTCATCCGTCTGACCACCCCGACCACCGATGACGCCCGCCTGCCGCGCGTACTCAACACCAGCTCCGGCTTCGTCTATTACGTATCCGTCGCGGGCGTGACCGGTGCCGGCTCGGCCACCACCGAGCACGTCGAGGCCGCCGTGGCGCGCCTGCGTCGTTTCACCGACCTGCCGCTAGCCGTCGGCTTCGGCATCCGTACCCCGGAGCAGGCCCGCGTGATCGCCCGGATCGCCGATGGCGTGGTGGTGGGTTCGGCATTCGTCGACCAGATCGCCAAGGCCGAATCCTCGGGCGCTGCCATCGATGGCGTGCTCGGCCTCTGCAAGCAGCTGTCGGACAGCGTACGCACCGCGCGCTGAGCACTTGCCAGTGCTTGAAAAGACCGCCTAAAGCGGTCTTTTTTATGCCTGAATGCTTTGCAAACTGTGCATAAGGTTGTGGGCAGTCTGTTCGCTACCGGCGCAAAGCCGCGTACCAGAGGGGCTGCGGGGATACTGACCTTGTTGATCGAATTGGCGACGGCCAGATCAAACCGGTCAGGCTGCGGACGATTGCCTGTCGTGCCGTCATTGCTTGACAGGTAAAGGCTGTGGATAAGCCCTGGGCAAGTTGTCAGCAACCGTTGGGGCAACTGTCCAAGGAAAATTGCTCAATAAATAACCAATTCCGCTCTGGCTATGCGTGACGCCAGAAGACGTTTCTCCTGGCTAGTTTGCCCACATCTGCTGTGTGCGTGCCTGTGGAAAAGATGTGGGACCTGATCTGTACGCCAGGGCTGGCAAGGCTTGTAGAGGATCGTACAAAAAATGATCAATACTGTTTCAGGCGTTTTCCACAACCCACAATAGCGTTGCATAGGGCTGTGGATAGGTTGTTCGTCCAGTGTCAGAGACCAGAGCTGGCGCGGCCTCCAGAGGATCGATCAAATAACGACCAGTTTTTCGGGATATGCCCGAGTCAAGGGATTTCTTTTGCCAGCCCAAGGAGTTATCCACGCCTGTTCAGCTCGGGGTTCAGCGATCGACGCTAAGAGTCATGTGGATAACTCTGTTGATTTTCTGTTTGGAAGCCTGTGCACTAAGCCTGCGTCCTAGCGCAGCGTCACCTGTTGGCGCAGACCTGCGGCTGGCAGGGTGAAGGCACATTCCTCGAAGGTGGCCATGCGCATGCGCAGCGGCGGATTGTTGCTGTAGCCGTATTGTTCGGTGGGCATGCCGATGAAATTGGTATCCAGCTGGCTGTTGCTGTTGCTGTCGTGGATGACCGACACGGCGTAGCGTCCGGGCGGCAGGTCGAAGCGCTGTTCCTGGGCACCTGCCTGTGCAGCGAGATGTGCCTGGGCCACCGGCGTCTTGTGCGCCTTCCAGGCCTCTTCGCTATCGAATACCGCCAGCAGCAACTGGCCCCCCGAGGCATCGACCGTCTCCACCCGCACCTGCAGCTCGGCGGCGTGCAGCACACCACTCAGACAAAGACCAGCGACCAGCAACAGAGACTTCATGGACATTCCTTCAGCAGGGGGAGGGCCGCAGCCGCAACAGCTCGACCGGGTGTTCGAAGAAAAGATCGGGCTGCTGCGCACGCAGCGTCGCTGGGCAGCCATAGCCCCAGGCCACGGCCGCGCAGCCCAGACCGGCGCGGCGCGCGGCCTGGAGGTCGCGTAGCTCGTCGCCCACATAGAGCGCATCGGCCGGCGCGACACCCTGGCGGCTCAGCAGGCGGGTCAGGCGTCGGGCCTTGCCCAGCAGGAGGATGTCGAATTCGCCAGCGGGGAACAGACGTCCGGCCTGGGGCAGTACCTGGTGGACGGCCGCGGCGGAATTGGAGGTCGCCAGGCCCAGCTGCAGGCCGCTGGCCTGCAAGCGGTCGAGGGTGGCGGGAATCTCGGCGAAGGGCGCCACCTGGTCGCCGCGCTGGACCAGCAGGCGGCGATAGTGGCGGGCGATGCGCGGTACCTGCCACAGCGGGATGCCCAGGCTGTCGAGCAGGCCGGTCAGGGAGGCGGCGCGCAGCCGGGGCCACTCGTCGGCAGCCGGCTGCCGAAAGCCATGGGTTCGCGCCAGCTCGCCCAGGCAGCTCAGCAGAAAGGGCAGGCTGTCCGCCAGGGTGCCGTCGAAGTCGAAGATGACGTAGCGATAGCTCATGCGAGAGAGGCGCGGTGGGCGAAGGCGCCAGCGTAGCGGTCGCCTCCCGGTTTTGCCACCGCGACGGGGTCCGGCAGGGGTGTCCCTGCCGGACAGGTCACACGCGGAAGCGGCGGATCTGGCCGTTGAGCTCCACCGCCAGTTCGGAGAGTTGCTGGCTGGCGGCGCGGGTCTGCTCGGCACCGGCGGCGGTCTGCACCGACAGATCGCGGATGCGTACCAGATTGCGATCCACCTCGCGGGCCACCTGGGCCTGCTCTTCGGCGGCGCTGGCGATCACCAGGTTGCGCTCGTCGATGCCCGACACCGACTGGGCGATGGCGGCCAGGGCGGCGTTGGCCGACTGCGCCTGCTCGCGGGTCTGGCGCGCCTGGTCGGCGCTGGTCAGCAAGGCATCGACGGTCTGCCCGGTACCCTGCTGGATGCTGCCGATCATGCCTTCGATCTCGCGGGTGGATTCACCGGTGCGATGGGCCAGGGCGCGCACCTCGTCGGCGACCACGGCGAAGCCGCGACCGGCATCACCGGCACGCGCGGCTTCGATGGCGGCGTTGAGCGCCAGCAGGTTGGTCTGTTCGGCGACCGAGCGGATCACGTCCAGCACCTGGCTGATGTTGCGGGTCTGTTCAGCCAGCTGGCGGGCCTGTTCGCTGGCACCCAGCACGTTTTCGGTGAGCACCTCGATTGCGCCCAGGGTATCGCCCAGCTGCCGCTGGCCCTGGCGCGCGGTATCGGCGGCCTGGCGCGATTCGGACGAGGTGGAGGTGGCATTGCCGGCCACTTCGTCCACCGCCTGGCTCATCTCGGTGACCGCGGTGGCCGCCATCTCAATCTCGCTGTTCTGCTGTTGCAGGCCGTTGGCGCTCTCCTGCATGACCGCGGTCATTTCCTCGGCGGCGGAGGCCAGCTGGGTAGCGGAATGGCCCAGGTGCCCCAGAGTGTCGCGCAGATTGGTCTGCATCTGCTGCATGGCTTGCAGCAGCTGGGCGGCTTCGTCGTGACCGCGGGTATCCAGGGTCTGGGTCAGATCGCCGCTGGCGATGGTCCGGGCGGCGGCCACGGCCTCGGCGATGGGCCGGGTCATGCTCAGGGTCAGGCGCCAGGCCAGCAGCACGGTCAGACCCAGGGCCAGGGCGATGACCATCCAGGTGATGGAGGTGGCCTGGGCATAGGTGTCGCCGGAGTGCTGGGAGGCGGCCTTGATGTCTTCCTGGTTGATCTTGCGCAGGGCTTCGGTGCGCTCGTTCATCTGCACGCCGAGCTGGGCCATGCTGGTCTGGATCAGGCTGCGGGCCTCGTCGACCTTGCCGGCCCCGATGAGGTCGGCGAGTTGCGCGGTGTAGCGGACATAGTCGCCATGGATCTGGCGCAGGGCCTCGAAGGCCTGGCGCTCGCGGTCGCTGCTGACGAGCTTGTCATAGCGACCGAAAGCGGCGCCGATGTCGGCATTGATGCTGTCGATCTTCTTGCGCGTGTTGGCGACGGTAGCGGCGTCCGGGATGGCCAGCAGGCGCAGCACCTCGACCCGGGTGCGGGCCAGTTGCAGGGCAAGGTTGTCGGCTTCGACGATGCTGGGCACATTGTTGGTCTCGATCACCTGGCCCTGGGCCCGGATCTGCGACAGTTGCAGCAGGCCGAACAGGCCCAGACTGGCGACGAGGATGGCCAGCAGGCCGAAACACAACACACTGCGAATGGCGAGGGAGAAGGAACGAAAGGTCACGGCGGCAGCCCCGGTGAAGAGTGAGGTCTCCTTTAACGGCTAGAGGCGCCGCGACTTTATGGTCATTCGTCTTAAAGCTGACTGTTGACGACCCGACGGCTTCTAGCCTAGGTGCTGACACTCGCTCAGAACTGGAAGCGGCGTACCTGACCACTCAAGGTCGCTGCCAGATCCGCCAGTTGCTGGCTGGCGCCCCGGGTCTGCTCGGCACCGGCGGCGGTCTGCACCGACAGATCGCGGATGCGTACCAGATTGCGATCCACCTCGCGGGCCACCTGGGCCTGCTGCTCGGCGGCGCTGGCGATCAGCAGGTTGCGTTCGTCGATGCCGGATACCGCATCCGCGATGGCAGCGAGGCCGGCATTGGCCGCCTGGGCCTGTTCCCGGGTCAGTCGTGCCTGATCGGCACTGCTCAGCAGCGCATCGACGGTCTGGCCAGTGCCCTGCTGGATATTGCCGATCATCTTCTCGATCTCGCTGGTCGAGTCCCCGGTACGCTTGGCCAGGGCCCGTACCTCGTCGGCCACCACGGCAAAGCCGCGGCCTGCCTCACCGGCCCGGGCGGCCTCGATGGCGGCGTTGAGCGCCAGCAGATTGGTCTGCTCGGCCACCGCGCGGATCACGTCCAGCACCTGGCTGATGTCGCGGGTCTGGCTTTCCAGCTCACGGGCCTGGGCGCTGGCGCCGAGGACCTGCTCGGTGAGGGCTTCGATGGCGCCGAGGGTCTCGCCCAGCTGGCGCTGGCCCTGGGCCGCGGTCTGGGCAGCCTGGCGCGACGCGGTGGAGGTCGAGCCGGCATTGCCGGCGACCTCTTCGACCGCCTGGCTCATCTCGGTGACCGCCGTGGCGGCCATTTCGATCTCGTTGTTCTGCTGGCGCAGGCCGTGGGCGCTTTCCTGAGTCACCGCGGTCATCTCCTCGGCGGCCGAAGCCAACTGGGTGGCCGAATCGCCGATGTGCGCGAGGGTCTCGCGCAACTGGCCCTGCATCTGCTGCATGGCCTGCAGCAGCTGGGCCGCCTCGTCGCGCCCGCGAGCGTCCAGCGGCTGGGTCAGGTCGCCGGTGGCGATGGTACGCGCCGCCGCAACGGCCTGGGCGATGGGCCCCGCGATGCTGCGGGTCAGCCGCCAGGCGAGCAGGGCGGTGAGGGCCAGCGCCAGCAGGATCATCAGCCAGGTCACGGTGGTGGAGCGCGCATAGGCGGTATCGGCCTCGTTACTGGCCGTATGGATATCCTGCTGGACCACGTTGCGTAGCGTCTCGATGCTGGCGTTCATCCGGAGACCCAGTTGCGCCATGTTCTGCTGGACCACCTGGCGCGCCTCGGCCATCTGGCCGGCACCGGCCAGGTCGGCCAGCTGCCGTACGCCCTGCATGTATTCCCGGTGCACCTGGCGCAGATCGTCCAGCGCCTGTCGGCTCTGTGGCGACAGCGCGCCTTGCTGATAGCGCCCGAAGGCGGCCTGGACCTCGGTACTCAGGTCGTCCAGCTTCTTGCGGGTGTTGGTCAGGGTTTCGGCATCGGGCATGGCCAGCAGACGCAGGGTTTCGATGCGGGTTCGTGCCAGCAGCATCCCCAAGTCATTGGCGGCGACGAGCGTGGGGATATGGCGCTGTTCTACCTGATGACCCAACTGGCGGATTTGCGCCAACTGAAACCAACCGAACAAGCCGAGGGCAGCAACGAGTGTCGCGAGAATGCCAAAACACAGCAGATTGCGAGTAGCGATGGACAGCGAGCGAAGAGTCATGATGAGCCCGTGAAAGACGATTCAAAACGTGAACAGGCTCACAACTTTATGTGATGTTTTAAATTAAAGACGCTAAAAGGGGTGCGTCAAAAAACCGCATTAACATAAAGACAGTTTATTGGCATGCCCATGGAGCCCTTGCAGCTCCATGGGCGGCTTGGAATTCGCGTTCCTCAGTCACCGCCGACCTGTCGTAGATGCGCGGCTGGCGCCTCTTCGCCGAGGTTGTTGAGCAGCCGCTCGCTGTACCAGTCGATGAAGTTGATCACGCCGAATTCGTAAGTCTTTGAGTAGGGACCCGGCTGGTAAGCCTTGGAGTTGATACCACGCTGGTTTTCCTCGGCCAGGCGACGATCCTGGTCATTGGTGGCATCCCAGACCTTGCGCAGGTTGACCGGATCGTAGTCGACGCCTTCCACGGCGTCCTTGTGCACCAGCCACTTGGTGGTCACCACGGTCTCGGTCGGACCCAGCGGCCAGACGGTGAAGACGATCATGTGATCGCCCATGCAGTGGTTCCAGGAGTGCGGCAGGTGCAGGATGCGCATGGAGCCCAGGTCCGGGTCCTTGATGCGACCCATGAGTTTCTGGCAGCCGGGCTTGCCGTCCAGGGTCATGGACACGGTGCCGGCGAGCAGTGGCATGCGCACGATGCGGTTGCGCAAGCCGAAGCTGGCATGGGCGTAGGGGATGTTGTCGGCGTCCCAGCGCGTGGTGCAGGCGGCGACCTGGTCCTTGAATGCCTGGGAGGCACGCGGATCGGTGACGTCGTCCCATTCCAGCAGGGTGTTCAGCAACTCGGGGTGGGAGCCGCTGCAGTGATAGCACTCGCGGTTGTTTTCCAGCACCAGCTTCCAGTTGGCCTGCTCGACCAGGTCGGTGCGTACCGCGACCTTGGCGTTCTCCATGTCGTACGGCTCCATGTAGTGCTCGAGCGTACGCAGGAAGTCGTCGATGGCCGGCGGTTCGTCGGCCAGGGAGATGAAGATGTAGCCGCCGGCGGTCTTGACGTGGATCGGCTTGAGGTTGAAGTCGGCCATGTTGAAGTCGGCGCCCATCTCGGTGCCGGCGAACAGCAGACGGCCGTCCAGCTCGTAGGTCCACTGGTGGTAGGGGCAGACCAGCTTGGCGACCTTGCCCTTGTCGCTCACGCAGAGGCGCGAACCGCGGTGACGGCAGACGTTGTGGAAGGCGTGGACCTTGCCCTCGGCACCGCGGACCACCAGGATGGGATTGTCACCCAGCTGCAGGGTGATGAAGTTGCCCTTGGTGGGGATCTCGCAGGTCATGCCGGCGATCAGCCATTCCTTGCCGAAGATCTCCTGCATGTCGATCTGGAACAGGCGCTCGTCGTTGTAGAACGGCTGGGGCAGGGAATAGGTGCGCTCGCGGGTGCGCAGCATCTCGGCCGTGGCCTTGCGGGCCGGATCGAGAGGGTCGCCCAAACTCAAGGTGCTGACGTCCATCGTACATCCTCGTGGCCACCGCGGCGGGTGGCGAAAGTGGTTGGTCACGGTATTGCAAGGCTATTGGCCGACAGGACAGGGCCGCCGAATGACCCCGTGCTTCGCCCGTCGCGCGCTGTTCAGGTTCGGCTTGGGGCGGAGTGTGGGGCCGGAGCCGGGAGGGGGCCTTGCTCATGGGCGACATGGCCGACGCTGTTCACGACGCCCCAGCCCTTGCCACTGCTGGGCCGGTCGCCATCGGCATGTGGATGTCGCGATTGGGAAAGTGGCGGTCGTGGGGCCCTCCCAGAATCGCCGCCAATAGCCCCAGTGGCAGTCGAGGTGCGTCATGAATACCTTCCTCAACCCCGTAACCACCCAGACCTGGACCAATGGCCGCCACCCCGTGCGCTGCGTCAAGGTCATCCAGGAAACCTGGGACGTGCGCACCTTCTGCTTCACGGCCGAAATTCCGCTGATGTATTTCTTCAAGCCGGGCCAGTTCGTGACCCTGGAACTGGAGATCGATGGCCGGCAGGTGATGCGCTCCTACACCATCTCCAGCTCGCCTTCGGTGCCCTACAGCTTCTCCATCACCGTCAAGCGCGTGCCGGGCGGCCTGGTATCCAACTGGCTGCACGACAACCTCAAGGTCGGTGAAAACCTGGCCGTGCATGGCCCGGTCGGCCTGTTCAACGCCATCGATTATCCGGCCGACAAGGTGCTCTACCTCTCCGGCGGCGTGGGCATCACCCCGGTGATGTCCATGGCGCGCTGGTTCTACGACACCAACGCCAGCGTCGACATGGTCTTCGTGCACAGCGCCCGCACCCCGCGCGACATCATCTACCAGGGTGAGCTGGAGCACATGGCCGCGCGGATCGACAACTTCGCCCTGAACCTGGTGTGCGAGCGCACCGAGCACGGTGAGTCCTGGGCCGGTTTCCGCGGCTACTTCGATCGCCGCATGCTGGAGCTGATGGCGCCGGACTTCCGTGAACGCGAGATCTTCTGCTGCGGCCCCACGCCCTACATGAACGCCGTCAAGGCCATGCTCCGCGAGCTGGACTTCGACATGACCCACTACCACGAGGAATCCTTTGGCGCGACGCCGCCGGAAGCCAAGGTCGAGGCCGCCGAACAGGCCGAAGCCGCCGCCGACCTGCCGCCGATTCCCCTGGAAGCCCAGTGCCTGATCTCCTTCACCGAGAGCGACAAGAGCGTCAGCATCGGCCCCGGCGAGACCATCCACGGCGCCGCGGCCAAGCTCGGCCTGCACATTCCCAAGGCCTGCGGTATGGGCATCTGCGGCACCTGCAAGGTGCTCAAGAAAAGCGGCGAGGTGGTCATGGACCACAACGGCGGCATCACCGAGGAAGACGAGGCCGAAGGCTACATTCTGTCCTGCTGCAGTATTCCGCAGGGGGATGTGCAGATCGAGTTCTGAGGAGAAGGGCGGTTGGGCTGAACCTGAGCGAAGCCCAACGCTGCCCAGATCGAGCCCGCCCTGTTGGGCTGCGACGGTGGAGCTGTCTCAGCCCAACCTACGACACGAAACTCTAGTAGGTTGGCGCTGAGCGCAGCGAAGCCCAACGCTGCCCAAATCGAGCCCGCCCTGTTGGGCTGCGACGCTGGAGCTGTCTCAGCCCAACCTACATCACGAACTTCAGTAGGTTGGCGCTGAGCGCAGCGAAGCCCAACGCTGCCCAGGTCTAGCCCGCCCTGTTGGGCTGCGACGGTGGAGCTGTCTCAGCCCAACCTTGTA